>WRDM01000001.1 GCA_009783465.1 Phycisphaerae bacterium
AGCTGTTGACCTCGCGGCCATCGGGGAGCGTCATTTTCTTGACAGGCATGCGGACGTCCTGGGTCTGCGTGGTCATGCTGACGAGGGTAAACCGCATGGCGTCGGCGCCGTGGCTGTCGATGATATCCAGCGGGTCGATGCCGTTGCCGAGGCTTTTGGACATTTTTCGCCCTTCGCCGTCCTGGATCATCGCGTGGATGAAGACGTCGGAGAAGGGGATGTCGCCGACGCAGTATTGTCCCATCATGACCATGCGGCTGACCCAGAGCGTGATGATTTCGCGCGCGGTGCAGAGCACGTTGCCAGGGTAGTACGTTTTCAGTTCCGGCGTTTGCGTCGGCCAGCCGAGCGTGGAGAACGGCCAAAGGGCCGAAGAAAACCAGGTGTCCAGCACATCGGAATCGCGGGTGTAGCCCATGGCCTCGAGTTTCGCTTCGATCTCCGGGTATCCCGGCGCGACGCAGATGTAGGTGCAGCGTTTTTCGTTATCGAAGCGGGTGGCGAGCACGTTCGTCGGTGCGAGCTGGTTCAGGTCGTCGGGCGTCTCATCGTTGCGCCAGACGCGGCTCCAGACGGGGATCTGGTGGCCCCACCAGAGTTGGCGGGAGATCGGCCAATCGCGGAGGTTTTCCAGCCAGTTTCGGTAGTTGTTGGCGTAGCGGTCGGGCGTGAATTTCAGCCGCCCGTCCAGCAACGGCGCGAGCGCCAGACCGGCGAGGCTGTCACGTGACGCGGGCGTCCCGCCCGCGTTGTGCGTTCCATGAACCAAGCCATTGAAGGACGAAGAATTGCCTTCGGAATCTGCCGCCGAGGGCGAGACGCCCTCGGGACACGCGGGCAAGATGCCCACGTCACGGGGCTTGTTCACGGCCACGTACCACTGGTCGCTGAGATACGGCTCGATGGGCACGTGGCTGCGATAGCTGTGGCCGACTTCGTGCGTGTAGTCGCGGACGTTTTCGAGGAGTTTTTCCGTGCGGAACCATTCGACGATGGCCTTGCGGGCTTCGAAGCGGTCCATGCCGATGAACGCCTCGACGTCGGGATTTTTGATCGTCTCCCAGTCCGTCCAGCCATGCTTGTGACTGATCGTGCCGTCAGGGGCAAGCACGTTGATCTGCACGTACGGCGCGAAAAGGCCGGAATAGTTCGTCGGGGCGATGGTGCGTGCGATTGTCGTCTCGTGCCGCCGCCCGATTTCATAGTCGTTGGTGTCGTGCGCGGGCGTGACCTTGAGAAATCCCGTGGAAAACCGGGCCTTTTCGTCGGCGGATTCGGGATCGGGCAGCACGACGTGTTCATCGGCGATGATGGGAATGATTCGTCCCACGATCGGCAGCCGCACGGTTTTTCCCACAAGATATTTCGCCCGCGGATCGGCGGGATGCATCGCCACGGCGGTGTCGCCAAGCATCGTTTCAGGGCGCGTGGTGGCGACGGTCACGTGCGTTAACGTGACGCGGGCATCTTGCCCGCGTGTCTCGAGGGCGTCTCGCCCTCGCTGTGCGTTCCCGCCAACGAACGGCCAATTCTGCAAACCGATTCTCCCCGGATTTTGCGCCACATAATTTATGGCATGGTTGAAATCTTCCTCATCGCGAATCAGGTGGTCGTAATATTCATCTTGCCATAGTGTGCCGGTTCGTCCCAACATCGCGTTGATTTGTTTGGCTGTGAATGATTTCCAGCTATGCAGAATGTCTTGGAGACTATGGTCCGCCAGCGGGTGTATGACCACATGCACGTGATTCGGCATGACGCACCAGGCAAGCAACTCATATCGTTCCAGATCGAAATGTTTCAGTGCATCAGCGACAACCTGAGCGATTTCCGGCTTTTTCAGGAGGCATTCGCCGGCCCCGGCGTCGAGGAAACTCTCGACCCGGTCGCTGTAGAGCTTGTCAAGCTCATATTCCTCGCGAGCGGTAAGTTCACGCTGTTGCTGTTTCGCTCGCGTAGCGATGTCCTCTCGCTCCTGTTTCCAGCCCATCAGCACGTGCTTGGGCATGGCGTCGTCCAGGCGGAAAGTGACGGCATACGTGCCGCCCGGACGTGTCCAGTGGGGAAGGTAACGGCCTTGGTTTTTTTCGAGATAGTGGTCGTCTGGCACGTTTGCCGCGGGCGAGACGCCCTCGGGACACGCGGGCAAGATGCCCGCGTCACGAATCACCACCGGCTCCGTCAACGGATACCGCAAATAGTAGAAATGCCCAGCCACGCTTTCGTGTTCCACCTCGTCGTCGGCGAGAACGGTTTGGGTGGCGGGGTCCCAGTTGACCAGTCGCTTGCCGCGGTAGATCAGCCCGTCGGCGAAGAGTTTGAAGAACGTCTCGCGGACGGCGGCGGCGCAGGTGTCGTCCATGGTGAAGCGCGTGCGGTTCCAGTCGCAGGAGCAGCCCATCGTGCGGAGCTGGCCGAGGATGCGGGCTTCGTATTCGTCTTTCCATTCCTGGATACGGCCGACGAATTCGGCGCGCTCGAAGTCGGTGCGTCGTCGGCCTTCTTCGGCGAGGATGCGTTTTTCGACGACGGTCTGCGTGGCGATTCCCGCGTGATCGGTGCCGGGCATCCAGAGCGTGTTGAACTGCTGCATTCGCCGCCAGCGGATCAGCACGTCCTGAAGCGTGTTGTTGAGGGCGTGCCCCAGATGCAGGGCGGCCGTCACGTTCGGCGGCGGAATGACAATGCAGTACGAATCCGCCGCGTTGGCGGGATCGGCGTCGAATGCGGCATGCTGTTTCCACAGGTCGTAGATCGGCTGCTCGACGCTCTTGGGGTCGTACACTTTGGCTAATTCGGTTGTCATGATGTATTGCTCGTGAATCCGTTACGTTATCGTGTGGTTTATCCGAGTTTTTCTTTCGCGTATTCCGCGGCCAGGCGTAGCGCGTCGTCGAGACCTTCGGGTTTCTTTCCTCCGGCTTGGGCGAGAGTGGGTTTTCCGCCGCCGGAACCGTCGACGGCCGGGGCGGCCGCCTTCACCCAGTCGCCCGCTTTGATCTTGCCCGACTTCGCCAGCGCGTCATCCACCATCGCGACGAGGGTAACTTTGCCCTCCGCCACGCCGCCGACAAAAATCGCGACGTGCCCCTGCTGCCGCAACTGATCGCACCGCGTCCGCAGCGTCTCGGTGTCGCCGGCCGCCGAACGGGCAATCACCGCCTTGCCCGTGGCTGTCTCCATCGCCGCCACCACGGCCAAATCATTCCCACCCCCGGAGGCCGGCTTCTTCCGCAACTCCTTGATCTCCTTCTGCATCGCCTCGACGCGGGCGGGCAGTTCCTCCGCGGAGCAACGCAGCAATGCGCCCAGTTCACGAAGAACCTGTTCCTGCTCGCGCACATGCTTCAGGGCCGCGGGACCGGAGACGGCGGTGATTCGCCGCACACCCTTGGACACCGACTCTTCGCTGACAATCTTGAACAATCCAATTTCCCCTGTGGCCTTAACGTGCGTGCCGCCGCAAAACTCCACCGCGTCAACGAATTCCTCATTGCTGATCGTAATCACGCGCACCGGGTCGGGATACTTTTCACCGAACATCGCACGCACATCAGGAATGGCCTTCGCCTGGGCCAGCGGCATCACCGTCGCGATCACCGACTCATTCGCCTGCACGCTGACGTTCACACGCGACTCAATGCAGTCGAGTTGCTCCCGCGTCACGGCCTGACCGTGCGTGAAGTCGAATCGCAACCGTTCCGACGACACCTCACTGCCGGCCTGGTTCACCTCGTCGCCGAGCACACTTCGTAACGCAGCATTCAGCAAATGCGTGGCTGTGTGGTTCCGCATCGTGCCAGGCCGCTTCAAGTCGTGCCCCGGCTGTACGTCCTGCCCCACCCGCAGCGTGCCGTCCACCTGTGTGCCGACATGCAGCACGCACTGACCAGCCTGAATCGTGTTGTCCACGCCGAACAAGCCGCCCTCAAACCACAGCACGCCCGTGTCGCCGACCTGTCCGCCCTGCTCGGCGTAAAAGTTGGTCTTGTCCAACACAACGGACGCCTTTGTGCCGGCGGCCAGTTCACCGTCGCGAATGAATTCGTCGCCGATCACCCAGCCAAGCACCTTCGCCGTGATCGTCTGCTCCGCGTACTTCGCCGAATCGTCCGTCGCCGGCAGGCCGACGATCGCCGCCGTTTTGAACTGCTCCCCGCCGCCGCTGGTGGCTTTGTGGCGGGTCATTTCGGCGTCGTAGCCTTCGGCGTCCACGGCCAGGCCTCGCTCTGCCGCCATCAGTTGCGTCAGGTCCAGTGGGAAGCCGTACGTCGCGTATAAATCAAACGCCAGCTTGCCGCTAATCGTTTTCCCGCCGTCGGCCTGCAATTTGCCGGCCTGCTTGTCGAAGAGGTCAATCCCGCGATCCAACGTTCGGCCAAACGATTCCTCCTCCGACCGGATCGTCTCCATCACGTACGCCTGCCGGGCGCGGATTTCCGGGAAGCTCTCGCCCATCAGTTCGACGACGGTCGGCACGATCTGGCTGAGGAACGCCCCTTCCATGCCCAGGTATTGCCGCCCGTAGCGACACGCGCGGCGAAGGATGCGGCGAAGCACATACCCTCGGCCCTCGTTGGACGGGATCACGCCGTCGGCGATGGCGAACGTCAGCGTGCGCGAGTGGTCGGCGATCACGCGATAGGCGATGTCCCCGACGTCCTCCAGCGCCCCGCCGTACGGGCGGGCCTTGGCGAGTTTTTCCGTCGCGCGGAAAATGCCGCCGAACACGTCGATGTCGTAGTTGCTCTCCACACCCTGCAACACGCGGCTGATGCGTTCGAAGCCCATGCCCGTGTCGACGTGGCGGGCAGGCAGCGGGCTGAGTTTGCCGCTCTCGTCGCGGTTGAACTGCATAAAAACGTTATTCCAGATCTCAACGACGCGCGCGTCGCCGGCGTTCACCAATGGCCCGCCAGAAAAATCCGGCGTGAAATCGTAATGAATCTCGCTGCAAGGCCCACAAGGCCCTGTCTCGCCCATCTCCCAGAAATTATCCTTCTTGTTGCCCGGATGAATCCGCTCCGCCGGCAAATACTGCAGCCACAACGCGCGGGCCTCGTCGTCGGGGGCGAGGTTCTCCTTCGAATCGCCCTGAAAATACGTCGCGTGGAGACGCTTCGGGTCAAGCCCCCACACCGCCGTCAGCAACTCCCACGCCCAGCCGATCGCTTCCTTCTTGAAGTAATCGCCGAAACTCCAATTCCCCAGCATCTCGAAAAACGTGTGGTGATAATGATCCTTGCCCACGTCCTCAAGATCGTTATGCTTGCCGCCGGCGCGGATGCACTTCTGACTGTTCGCGGCCCGATTATACGCCCGCTTCTCGCGGCCTAGGAAAATATCCTTGAATTGATTCATGCCCGCGTTGGTAAACAACAGCGTCGGATCCTCCGCCGGCAACAGCGAACTCGACGGCACAAACACATGGCCACGTTGTTCAAAAAACTCAATAAACTCACGCCGAATCTGATTACAGGTTTTCATGGTAAAACAGATTGTACGAGGGGACGGGCGTAACGACAAGACGCCAGAAACGCAACGCCAGGGCCATCGTATGCACATTCCTCATTATCGCACGGGATTCCTGTTCAGGCGCCACTGGCCGCAGGCCCTGCCAGTTTGCGTTGTAAGACGATGTGGGCGACAGAACGCTTCGCCTGTCACAACGATCGGCAACGCAAAATGGCAGGACCTGCGGCCAGGTGCGCCTGAACAGGAGTGTCACGCGGCAAACCGAATAATGCCCATGCGGTTTCCCACGTCGTCGCTACTCGTAACTCAGCATCGCCTTCAAATATTTTTGCGGGTCCTTGTCGATCATTTCGTACGCCCGCTGGGCCTGGGTGAACGGGACCGTGGTTGACGTAAAGTGGCGAAAGTTGAGTTTGCCGGCGGCGATGAGGTTGACCACTTCGCGGATGACGCGGGGACGGTCCCAGAAATCCGGGCGGAGCGGGCAGCCCCAGACGCCCATGGAGGCTTTGAGCGTCACGCGGTTGTGCAGGAATTCCTCGCTGAGGTTGATGTGGGCGTGGACGTCAGGGTACATGCCCGCGGCGATCACCGTGCCGCCGACGGCGGTCGCCTGCACGGCCTGGGCGAGGGCGCGCGTCGTGCCCGAGCATTCGATAATCACATCGGGAGGCCTGCCGTCGTTGAGGCGGCGGATGGTCAGCCCCGGCAGGTCGGCCAACGGATCGACGCCGATGGCGCCCACCGTGTCCGCCGCGATTTTTCGCCGCTCCGCGATCGGATCGACCATAAACACCCGCCGCGCGCCACGCAACGCGCACAACTGCGCCGCCATCTGACCCACCACGCCCCCGCCGAACACCACGGCCACGTCGCCAAGGTGAATGTCCGCGTCGTTCACCGCCACCATCGCCACGCCCGTCAGACTCACCATCACGCCCGACTCGTTCGGCACCGACTCCGGCAACACGGCCATCTCGTACCCCATCGTCAGCAGCGCGTGCGTCTGATGCTGCGCGACCGACCACACGCGGTCGCCCACGCGGACGCCCTCGGTGCCGGGACCTACCTTTTCCACCACGCCGATGTTGTCATACCCCGCGTAACGGAACGGATAAAACGGCGGCGCGTCGGGGCCTTTGTCGATGAACATGCGATGCTCGTTCATCGTGCGGGTCATAAACGGTGTCGCGCCACGATAGGACGCCAACTCCGTCCCATGACTGATCGCCGACAACACCGTCCGCGCCACCATCTGTCCCGCCGCGGGCTCCCCAATCGGCAGGTCCTCATACGCCACAGTAAACGGCTTGGAAAACACCAGTTTGCTCGCCATGGTTTGGCTCCTTTTCGTTTCGACAACAGAATGAACACGTATTGATTATTCTTGCAAAGAATGGAAACGTCAATCGCGGAGCGGTTTTTCCAGCATGAAGACGTCGCCCCCTTGGGACGATACTCCGTCGCCAACAATGCAAAAACCGAGTTTCTCCGCCAGTTTTAGGCTTGGCGTATTGTCTTTCCGCACCATTGCGGTTGCTGTCGCATAGCCCAGCTTTTGGGCATGACGCAACATGTCCGCGCACGCCCGGGAGGCCACATGTTTACGCCGGTACTCGGGAATGACGCGCACGCCGACACTCACGGCGTTTTTTTCCTTTTCATACAGCGACACATCGCCAGCCAGCCCCGAATCTGTTTGAATCGCGAACATTTCAAAATACGAGCCTTCATACGTCGATGTATGCCATGCTCCAATCATCACCAGAATTTCTTCGCGTGTTTTTCCGGTATAAAAATTCCGCGCAAGAAATTCACCGTCGTTTTCGTGATAATGCCGCAATGAAACACGCGGACGTTTTTCCGCGAACTGTTGCTCCAGGCGGAGAAGTGTTTCTTTGTTCTTCAAACCCGACCGGAATCCCGTGAGGGCGCCGTTTTTTCCAAGCACGCGGTGGCAGGGAATAAGAATCGGGATCGGATTGCGGTGATTGGCCATGCCGACCGCCCGTGCCGCCTTCGGATGGCCCGCCAGGGCGGCCAGCGCGGAGTAACTGATCGTCATTCCGTAGAGCAGTTCACGTTGCATGGTTGCCCACACGCGTTGGAAAAATTCGCCGCCCGCTGGTTTCAACGGCACATCGAACGTTCTACGTTCGCCCGTGAAATATTCCAGCAATTGCATGGCCGCCCTGTGTAAAACCTGCGTAGTCGCGTTGTGATGGCCCGCGAAATCGGACACGTCGCAAATGCCCGGCATGTCACCGTGAAATACATTGGTAATGTATTCGCCAGCGGCGACGATGGTTAATTTTCCAATCGGGGTTTCCATGCGAATGCCGTTCATCGTTCGTCCCTCATCCATTGTCGCATTTCGTTCAGCCTGCCGTGGTTTGTCATGTCGGTGTGGAGCGGGGTGATGGTGATGTATCCGGCGGCGAGTTGGGTGACGTCGGTGTCGGTGGGGTCGGGTCGGTGGGCGTAGGTGTCGCCGAGGCGGTAGCGTTTTGTGTGCGGATCCTGATCCATATGCTGGTCCCAGTCCGTGTCCTGATCCTGGTCTGGGTTGGCGGGGTTAGGGATGAGGACGTATTCATCGTCGACGCCGGAGGTGGATTGCGGCACGACGCGGACGGCGGGGGAGGAAACAGGCACAATGTTTTCCTCAGGTTTGCCCAATGGATCGCACAGCGCGGGCGAGACGCCCGCGCCACGGGAAGGCGGCACGACGCGGACGGCGGGCAAGACAACCGTGTCACGAGAATGCGGTTGTCCTGTCAGTGGTGGGATGTTGACGTTGATGAGGTCGCCGGGCGCGAGGCCTCGAGCGAGGAGTTGATTGAGGACGCGTCGGCAGTGGGCTGCGACGGCGGCGAATTGTTCGGGGGTGAGCGGTTGGTTGTCGTGGAGGGCGGCGGAGAACGCGACGGCGGGGATGCCGAACATGGCGGCCTCGGCAGCGGCGGCGACCGTGCCGCTGTAGAAGACGTTGACGCCGACGTTGGCACCGGCATTGATGCCCGAGAGGACCAGGTCCGGCGGCGAGGGCAGGAGGTTGCGAATGGCCAATCGCACGCAGTCAGCGGGTCGGCCGTCGACGCTCAGCCCGTCAAACGCGGCCTGGACGTGGGCGACACGGAGTCGCCGCACCGTCAGCGGATGTGTCAGCGTAATGGAGTGCCCCGCCGCCGACTGCGGACCGGCCGGCGCGACCACCGTCACCTCGCCCAGGTCCGCCACGGCCTGCCGCAGCGCCGCCAGGCCCGGCGCGGCAATGCCGTCGTCGTTGCTCAGAAGAATTCGCACGCGATCCGCTCCGGTGAGTATCTAGGGTTTTTCTCCGCGGGCGGTGGCGGTGAAAAATTGCCACACCCGTTCGGCCCGCAGCGCATTGTACTCGCCGTACATGGCCGATATCGCGCCGGGCGGCGAACTGTAGGCCAACACCGTGCCGTCGTCCTCGACAAGGCGGACCGCGCCGCCGCCCAGGAGCACGTTGAACCGTCGGCCATGGCACCAGCGGCGCTCGACCGCCCCGGCCGCGCGGGTGTCCTGATCGATGAACATATCGCTGACGATCGCGTCCGCGGAGGGATCGAATACACCGCCGCTGGGGCATTCGCTGTACTGGTAGTCCATGCGAAGCTGCGGCGAAGTGACCTCCACGCTGAACATCGTCTTCGTCTGCCCGCCGGCGGCATGGAGGTAGACGGTCAACGCGTCCCAGTCCGGGTGCGGCGGCGTGCGCGTCGGCCAAATGTCCAGCGAATACGGCATGCGAAGGCCGTACGTGCTGAACCGCCCCTTGGGGAAATACCCCGCCCTGCCGTCCTGGAGGGCGGCGGACGCGCCGGGACACATCAGTTGCGATTCGCGGATCATCCCCTGCCGGCGGAGAGCGTGGAGGTTCACGTCGCGGTCGCCCGCGCGGAACAGACTGCCCGATTCGGCGCCGCCGTAATGGCCCGAAAGCGGCAGGTTGGGACTGCCCGAATCGCTGAACAGGAACGGCGGCAGGTGGTTGCGGGACTCGGCCGTGTACACGCCCAGCGCGATGCTCACATGGTGCAGCTGGGCCGCACAGGCAGCCTGCCGCGCCGCCGACCGGGCACCGGACAGGCCCGGCGCCGCAATCGCCACCACCACGCTGATCACGGCCAGCGTCATCAGAAATTCCACAAGCGTAAACCCAGTCCGCATCCCCAAACTGTGCAACACCGCCCGCCCAGTGTCAATAGGCTGACACCGGACAGTGCCACTTTAGGTGGCACTGAACGATGGCGTATATATGATGCGCCATCATGAAATCACGCGTCAACAATAAAATCTTCAATTTTCTATAAAAATCTTCATTGCGGTTTCGGGGGCATACGATGACCGTTGGGGAACATGAGCGAGTCAAAGATCAAGCGTGGCTGGGAGTTTGATCCCGCGTTTATCGAGCGGTTCGAACAGTGGATCGAGACAGTCGGCATGCAGAAGAACGCCGCGGCCGAGTTGGGTCTTTGGATTGTCATGCGCCTGCCGGGAGACGCGCTCCTTCAGTGCCGGGAGGCGATGACTCGCGGCTCGTCCGATATGCTGCTCTCGCTGGCGGCAATGACTCGCGACGAGGAGGTGCTGCTGGCCGACTTCCGCCGGCTACCTGCCGCCGCCCGCGAAAGCATTCTATCCCACGCGCGGGAGCAGGTCCTGCAAGAAGAAGGCGGCTCGACCGATGGCGCTCCGCCGAAACCCCATGCCCGCAACCGCGGGGCCGCGAAGCGGCGCCTTTCATAGCCCCACAGCGCAAAAAGGCAGGCCATCGCGAAGCGTTTTACCGCGGTCAATGTCCCTCTTCGCGTCGCTACCCTCCGCCGACCAGGGTGACGATCTCCAGGCAATCGCCGTCGCGGAGCAGGGTGTGCTCGTACTGGGCGCGGCGGACGATTTGCCGGTTGAGTTCGACGGCCACGCGGCGAGGCTGAAGGTTCATCTCCGCCAGCAGGCCGCCCAGCGTCACCGACGTTTCACGCGTCTGCGGTTGTCCGTTTACGATGATCTGCATGGGCGTAGTATACCACAATGGCCCCAATAGTCGCCGGGCCGTATCGTACAGGGCGATTGCATCAAAAATTCCCCATTTTTCGCATAAGAATCTGGTTTGGCGCGAGTTTTGGATATGGCCCTGCCCCGCGTCATTCCTTCGTCGGGTCCGCCAGCCGACCCAGGAAAAGAATCGCGCCAGTCTGGTTGTGGCGGATCATGAACAGAAATGGATGATCGGCCTTGAATTTTTTGGGTTCTTCTTCGTCGTCGCTTGCGCTGTCCATGGCTTCGACCGTCGCGGCCGCCGCTTCCGTGCCGACCTCATTCACGTCCACGAACGCCTTGTGCGCCACCACACGGATCCACACCCGCTCGTCGGCCACCATGCCGGAAAAATCCGCCCCGTCCTTGCCGGCGACAAACGCCTGCTTCATGCCCAGCGCCTGGAGCGGCTTTATGGCGTCAAACTCCCGCGTAACCTTGAACCGCGGCAGCGTCACCCACACCTCCGACGGCGTGAACTTCGTCCAGGCCTCCAGTTGATCGGCCGAGAGGCTCTTCTCCAACTCCGCCAGTCCGTCGGCCTTTTTCGGCAGCACGAACACCATCGAGAATTTGCGTCCCTTGTACGGCATAGAGAGCACCTGGGCGTCGTCGGTTTCGGCGTAGTCGAACCTGCCCTCCTGGAACATCATCTTGACCTTGACCGTCTTGTCGCCTCCAAGCCGGAAGTCGCCGTCTTTGGTCCAGTCCGTGGTAAACTTGTCCGCCCAGTCGCTCTTGAAGTACACCGCGTTGGCCAGCACCAGCACCGTGTTGTCGGTGAACATGTCCGCCCGCACAATGTCCTGGATGCGGTCCTTCGTTTTCTTCGCGACCCAGCCGTTGATCTCCTTCGCGGCGGCCTCCGACTTGGAAAAATCCAGCGTGGAGGACTCGGACTGAAAATGCTGCTTCATCACCTCGGCATATCTCTCAACCAACTGCTTCCGCTGGCCCACCCACAGGCCGTTGGCGACGGACAACTCCTTCGCCCCTCCCGAAACAGCGTCCGTGTTCAACCGTGTGGCAAAAAACTCATGATACACATGGGCAACCACCTCTTCCGCCGGGCCCCGCTCTCGCGTCGGAAGCCCCAATATCTTCGCCATCTCCGCGTGCGTTTCGCCCCGCGCACCGACACTCGCCATACTCAAGGCCGTGTGAAGGCTCAGCGGCGAGAAAAAGACATTCCCCTCCGCGCCAGCCAATTGGCCATACATTTTCAGCCCGAACGCGTTCATCCCGCGAACGTAACCCGCCATCTCCCCATCCATGCGTATGTTTATACCGTCCGATTTTTCCGCGGGCGAGTCCTTGTCCTCCGCCATCGCCCCGCCGCCAACTCCGCACGCCATCGCCGCCACGACCGCCACCGCAATCCGTGACCATCGCATGTGTGTCTCCCTTTCGACCGTGGGGAGAGGCTTATGAAACATCAGGCCCGATCTCCCGTAAGTCGTCGCCGAACAGTCTAACAGCCTGACCGTCTGGGTGCACGTCACATTTGCAGGTGGAAGTCGCCCAACCCGGCCGCAGGCCCTGCCAGTTTGCGTTGTAAAACGGTGTGCCAAGCGAACGGTTCGCTTTGCACACCGTTTCGCAACGCAAACTGGCAGGGCCTGCGGCCAGACCAGGCTTTGCGATAAGTTTCACCTACAAGCGTGACGCACACCCCGGAGCGGAAAACCCCTCGATTTCCCCTTGCCTTCCCGCGTCGGCGTGCGTATAAAATCAGTCTTCATTCAAGGAAGGTTCTATGAAGATCATTGCGCAGACGGCGGCACTTCAGGAGGCGTTGAACCTGGCGGGCAATATCGTGGCTACGCGCACGCCCAAGCCGATTTTGCAGTGCGTCAAGCTGGTGGCCGCCGAGGGCATGCTGACCGTGCTCGCGACCGACCTGGAGGCCGGCGGACGGTTTCAACTGTCCGCCGTCCAGATCGACGAGGAAGGCGAAGCGCTCGTCCCCGCCGACCGCCTGATGGGCATCGTGCGCGAGTCCAGCGACGAAAGCCTCACCCTCCAGACACAAAAAGACGCCCTCGTCATCAAGGGCAAAGGCAGCCATTTCCGCATCTTCGGCTACGAGGCGGCGGAGTATCCCGCCATCACGGAGTTCACCGAGGAGGGCGACTTCCAGATTCGTGCGGGCGAGCTGTCGGGCATGATCAACCGGACGCTGTTCGCGACGGCCAAGGCGCACAGTCATTACGCCATCAGCGGCGTGCTGTGGGAGGCATCGGGCAAGAAACTCACGCTCGTCGCCACCGACGGGCATCGGCTGGCCTTATCCCGCGGCCAGTTGAACAAACCCGCCGGGCGGGACACCACCGCCATCGTGCCGGGCAAGTTGATGGGGCTGATTTCACGCATCGCCGGCGGCGGTGACGAGATGCTCGACGTCAAACTGCTCGAAAACCAGATCCTCATCCGCTCGGCCCGCGCGACGCTGGCCAGCTCGCTCGTGCAGGGCAACTTCCCGAAATACGGCGACCTGATCAACCGCGAGTTCAACCGCAAAGCCACCCTCAGCGTCGGCCAATTCGAGCACCGCATCCGCCAGGCTGCCCTGCTGACCAACCAGGAAAGCCGCGGCGTGCGGCTGAGCTTCGCCTCCGACACCGTCAAACTCACCAGCCGGGCGCCCGAAAGCGGCGAAGCCGAACTCGAATGCCCCGCCACGCTCGAGGGCGAGGCCGTCGACATCGCCTTCAACCCGACGTTCCTGATCGACGCCCTCAAAGTCACCGGCGTCGAGAGCGTCACGCTGGAAATGTCCGCCTCCAACAAACCCGCCATCCTCCGGGCAGGAGCCGACTTTCTGTACGTCCTCATGCCGGTGGATCTGACGTAACGTAGCACGGGCGTCTCGCCCGTGAGTCGCATGGGCGTCTCGCCCATGCAGGTGTGATGCCACAACAGGGGCGCCTGGAACCGTGTGGGCGGCAACAATATCGTTACTGTGAAACTCCAGCCAATCTCACCACGGGCGGGACGCCCGTGGGACTCATGGGCGAGACGCCCATGCTACGGCCATGAACGACGCGCAATTGCAAACGATCTGGCAGCAGCGGAGGGCTTCGGGCGGCGGTGTGCCGTTGAGTGGGCCTCTGTCGCTGTTGATGAAGCGTTCGCTCGCCAAGCGGGTGCGGCAGCTGGGCGCGCTGGCGAGCGTCTGGGACGAGCTTGTCCCCGCCACCATCCGCGACCACACCGCCCTGGAAGGCTTTTCCGGCGGGACGCTCACCGTGACCGTCGACAGCGCCAGCCATCGCTTCCAGCTCCAGACCCTCCTGGCCGCCGGGCTGCTGAAACAACTCCAGTCCCGCCTGCCAATGGCGCTGAACAAAGTCAAACTCGTCCCAGGCCAATTCTACTGCCTCGACGAAACCGGCGCGCCGCGATACGAACTGTGACAGGGCAAATGCATGGAGCGTGACGCGGGCGTCTCGCCCGCGTGTGGCGAGGGCATCTTGCCCTCGCGAACCGTTCCGCACGGCTGACGTCATGGAAACATACAGCATGTCGTAGCCGGACGCGGGCAAGATGCCCGCGTCACGTCACATGCGATTGCCCTGGAACTGTGACGGAAAGCGTTGACGTTTCGGCAGACTGTGATATGCTCATGGTATCGTGCCGGGGTGTTTGCCCGGCGACGACGGAGTAGCTCGTGTCTTGATTGTCTTCATTCGTAAAGAGAAGGAACAAGGAGAAGAGGATGAAACGTACATTGATCGTAGCCGCGGTGGCGGCCGTGGTGTTCGCCGGTCCGGCGATGGCGGGTGAGGTTTATGCAAACGGTTCGGGGATCAACCTGGTTTCCCTTCGCGACAATGTCGCTTCGGCGAACGGCAACCCGGGCGGGGGTCAGGTGCTCTACCAAACGGTGAATTGGGACGCTCGTTTCGCCCCACGCTTCGGGGAGGACGACGCTCCGGGATGGTGGCAGGTCGAGTTCCAGAACACGTACAATGTGGAACACTACGAGTTTTTCACCATCGCCAGCCAGTACACCAGCCTCACGTATCGTGTCGAGGCCTGCGTGTTTGACGGAAGCGAATGGGTCTGGGTGGATCAGACCGGCCCGATCGCGATGACGAACGGGGATAACGATTGGATTAATCCCTGGCTGACCGGTTCGTTCGCGCCGGGAGGCGTGGATGCCAAAGGCGTGCGGCTGACGATTCTGGACCATCAAGGCTATAGTGAAATCTGCCTGGGCCTGGCCAACATCACCGGCACGAACACCCTGCCCGTGACACCCAACCTTTCCCTGGCGCAGTCCGCATGGAACAACACCTCCGTGACCGTGAACGGCCAGTCGTATCCGAACCTCATCGACAACTTCGACGGCCGCAGCAACCACAACGCCTGGCTCTCCTACGCGGGTGGCCCCATCGAGATGATTGTGACCCTGGACGACCTGTACTCGGTCGGTTCGGTGGCGATGTCGGTCAACGGATACACCCATACCTGGGCAACGGAAGTCCAGGTGTTCATCTCGCCCGACCTCTCCGGAAACGAATGGATCGAGGCCACGGGGATCCTGACGCCCAACTGGCACTCTCATGGCTATTTCCAAATTGACTTCGTCGACGAATCCGGCAGCCCCCTCACCTTCGACGCCCAGCGCGTTCGGTTTGACGTCAGCGGCGGCGGCAGTGACAGCCAAATCATGATAGAACAGCTCTACGTCTACGGCGCTCCGGTTCCCGAGCCGGCGACGATGACGCTGCTGGCACTGGGCGGCCTGGCACTGCTGCGGCGGAAACGGTAACGCGCGGAAAAAATACGAAACCCGAAGCACGAAATACGAAACAAATCGCAAACGACAAGCGCAGAAAAACCCAAACGCTCCGCCGTCCAAAACATTTGGATCGCGGAGCGTTTGGAATTTTCTGCGTTGGAGCGTTGAAATTTTGTTGAGGCTATAGCGTTGTCGGTGTGTCGTTTCGGTGTGGAATACAAAGCGACCGGGCCTCCCCGGCCCCGCGTGACAGCCGGCGGCATACAGCCCCAACGGGGCGTCTTGGGTAGCCCAGGGTGAGCGGTACGCCGCGAACCCTGGGGATAAGTTTTTCGTTTCTCCTTTCATCGTGCCTGACGCCACTGGCCGAGGGCGCACCGTCATGCGAGTACGACATCGAACGACGCGCACAGGGACATAGCATGTCGTTCGATGCCGAATTCACACGACGGTGTGACTTGTAGCCAGTGGCGTCAGGCACGAAAAAACCAAAAACGCCCGAAAACCCAGGGTTCGCGGCGTACCGCTCACCCTGCGTAGCTCGAAGAGCGAAGCAGGGGGCTACCCAAGACGCCCCGTTGGGGCTATGTGCCGGCGACTTCCGCGCGGGGCCGGGAAGGACAGTCGGTTGTTTTCCACGAAAAATCTGGCACATCGCATCACACAGGATAAATCAATCACATCGAATTTCGAATACCTTGTGGCTTGTGGCTAGTGGCTTGTGGCTTTGGTGTGTATAGTGATGCCAACGGAAAAAACCAAAGGAGACTGTCATGGAATATCGTTCGTTGGGCACAAGCGAGTTGAAGGTCAGCGTGATCACGTTCGGGGCGTGGGCCATTGGCGGGGCGATGTGGGGCGGGGCGGATGAGACGAAGGCCGTCGAGGCCATTCGGGCGTCCGTCGACGTGGGCGTGACGACCATCGACACGGCCTATCTGTACGGATTCGGCGCCAGCGAGCGGTTGGTCGGCAAGGCCGTCGCGGGCATCCGCGACCGCGTGCAGATTCTCACGAAGTTCGGCCTGCGCGAGCACTACGGCCAGGGCGAGTATTTCTTCGATCTCCAGGACCAGGGCAAGACGTATCCGATCTGGAAAATCGCCTCGAAAAAGAGCATCATGGAGGAGTGCGAGCGAAGCCTGCGCGACCTCGACACCGAGTACATTGATCTGTACCAGTGCCATTGGCGCGACCACACGACGGCTGTGGAAGAAACGGCCGAGGCGATGGCGGCGCTGATCAAGCAGGGCAAGATCCGGGCCGCCGGCGTGAGCAACTTCACGGCGGAGGAAATCGCCGCCGCCAACAAGGTCGTGCCCATCGCGAGCAATCAGCCGCCCTACAGCATGGTCGAACGCGGGATCGAAGCCGACGTGCTGCCCTACTGCCGCGAGCACACCATCGGCACCATCGTTTACAGTCCGATGCAGCGAGGCCTGCTCACGGGCAAATTCGACCCCGCCCATCAGTTCGCCCCCGGCGACCACCGGGCCTCCGCGGTGCACTTCAAGCCCGAAAACATCCGCCGCGTCAACGCGTTCCTGAAGGGCATCGAACCGATCGCCGAAGAGCACAACGCGACGATCGGCCAGGTGGTGCTGAATTGGACGATCCAGCAGCCGGGCGTGACGGCCGCCCTGGTCGGCGCCCGCGACGCCGATCAAGCCCGCGCCAACGCCGCCGCCGCCAATTTCCGCCTGACGCCCAAGGAAATCCAGGAGATCAACCAGCGGCTTGGCGAGTTGACGCTGGAGCGGTGATGGATTCGATATCGAAAAAACCACGAGTCTACATCGAGACAAGCGTCGTCAGTTACGATTGTGGAGGCGAACTATAGGCCACCGCTGATTGCGACTCCGGAGGAAATTTTAAAATCTCCCATAGGAGAGTTGCCATGAAAGACCCCATAAAAGATCCGATCCTTATTGATCCCATCGTCGAAGAAATTCACAGAATGCGGGCCGAGCGCGCCAAACAATTTCCCACCCTTGAGGCCTTAGTCAAACATCTGCGGCAGCGCGAAGCCTTGTCGCGGGCCCGTGGCGTGAAGTTTTCCGATCCGCCAAAACGGCGAAAACCGCGTGGCGCGAGGAAAACGACAAGCGGTAAGTGACACGAGGGAGGAGGATCGACGACGTGACCACGCGGGCTGGGAGACTTGGGAAGCGGGTGTGGCAGGTGGCGCCGCCGTTTGACGGCGCGGCGGATCTTGCCCGGCAGTTGAATACCGCGCCGATGGTGGCGCAGCTATTGCACAATCGCGGCGTGACGGACGTGGAGGCCGCCCGAAAGTTTCTCGATCCTAAGCTGACGCACTTGCATGATCCAGGCCTGCTGGAGCAGATCGACGTGGCCGCCGAGCGGATTCTGCGGGCCGTCCGCGACGGCGAAAAGATCACGCTTTACGGCGATTACGACGTGGACGGCATGACGGGCGTGGCCATTCTGCGAGCGGGGCTGGGACTGCTGGGCGCGAACGTGGACTACTACGTGCCCCACCGCCTGGAGGAAGGCTACGGCGTCAACGCCGAGGCGGTGGACAAGCTCATCGCCGCGGGCACAAAGCTGATTATCACGATCGACTGCGGCATCTCCGCCCACGAGCCGCTCGCGCGGGCAGCCGGGGCGGGCGTCGACGTCATCATCACCGACCATCATGCCGCCGGGGCTTCCCTGCCGCCGTGCGTGGCCGCGGTGCATCCCAAACTTTCACCCGCCTATCCCAACGGTGATCTCTGCGGCGCGGGCGTGGCGTTCAAGCTGGCCTGGCACGTCGCCCGGCTGGCGGAGGGGACCGACCGTGTCAGCGACCGGCTTCGCGAGTTTCTGCTGGAAGCAACGGCGCTGGCGGCGCTGGGCACCATCGCCGACGTCGTGCCGCTTCGGGGCGAAAACCGCGTCTTCGCAACATACGGGCTGAAGGCGCTGCCGCAGACCAAGCACCACGGCCTGCGGGCGCTGCTCGAGAGCGCCAACCTCGCCGGGCAGGACGTGGACGCCTACCATGTGGGGTTCGTGCTGGCGCCGCGGCTCAACGCGTGCGGGCGCATGGGACACGCCGCGCTGGCGGTGGAGTTGCTGACCACCGCGCCGCCGCAAAAATGCCACGAAATCGCCGCGTACCTCATTCAACAAAACGAACGCCGCCGCGAGGTGGAGCGCGCGATGTACGAGCAAGCCTGCCGGATGGTCGAGCAGCAGGCCCAGGCAGGCCGGGCGATCGTGCTGGCGTCGCCCGACTGGCACGCGGGCGTGGTGGGCATCGTCGCGTCGCGGCTGACGGAACGGTTCCATCGCCCCACCATCATGATCGCCCTGTCGGGTTCGAGCGGCCACGGCAGCGGGCGGTCGATCGCCGGGTTCCATCTCGTCGACGCCCTGTCCGCCTGTCGCGAGCACCTGATCAATTTCGGCGGACACGCGATGGCGGGCGGGCTTCGGCTGGAAACGGCGAACGTGAAACCCTTCGCCGACGCCTTCGTCGCGTACGCGGCCGACCACATCGCGCCGGAACAGCTTCAGCACGCCCTGCGGATCGACGCGTCGGCGGACGTCGGCGAGTTGAGCGTCAGTCTGGCGAAACACATTGAAAAGCTCGCCCCGTTTGGCCAGGGCAATCCCGCGCCGGTCGTCGCGTTCCGCAACGTCCGCGTGCTGGCGGCGCCGCGACGGATCGGCAAGGCCGGCTCGCATGTCAGCCTCGTGCTGGGACAAAACGGCGCCAACGTCCGCGCGGTGGGATTCGGCATGGGCGACCTCGCCGACGACCTCGTGGGCATCACCCACATCGACGCCGCCGCCGAAATCACCCTCAACACCTTCAACGGCCAAACCAACGTCGAACTGCGACTCAAGGATGTCCAGTTGCCAGAGGCGTAGTGGCGGCCATTCGTCCAATCGCAGAGTTGGCTTGCCTCTTTGCGTTGCCGAACGTTCCTGGAGACAGAATATAGCTTATCCGACTTCGCGAAGACTGAGCGAGATTACACGGATTGAAGGATTTGGGGATTTTTCGTTCCATACGGCCATCCTGAAATCCGTTAATCCGTGTAATCCCGCTCAGTCTTCGCGAAGTCGGATAAACACTCATTAGGCGGCCGGAACGTCCTACCGCGCAAAGAGGCAATCCATCGCGAAACATTTTTCGCATACCTTTTCCCTTGTCATTTCGCCAATCCGGGGTACAGTGTTTGTTATACATGGCCGTCTGTTTTGCCAGCATCCGCGTTACCTATCCAACCCGTGTAACAGACGAACGCCAAAAAGTTGCTTGCATTTCGTGACGACGCAAACAGGCCGCCTACAATGGGCGACTGACCATATTGTTTTTGTTTTACTTTTTTGCGTGCGGAGACGGAGACAGGGCCATGTCAAAAGGCAAAGTGAAGTGGTTCAACGACACCAAGGGGTTCGGGTTCATCATGATGGACGGCGAAAATCGCGATGTTTTCGTTCATCATTCCGCAATTCGGACGGAGGGGTTTCGCACGCTGCTCGAAGGCGAAGCCGTCGAGTTCGAACTCGTCGACGGCCCCAAAGGCCCCAAAGCGGAAAACGTGATGCGAACCTCGGGGTCGGGGGCGGTGGCGGAAGCCTGACGCGGCGGACAACGTGACGCGACGGGTTGGCTTGCCGTTTTGCGCTGTTGAAACATCGCAAAACGGCAAGCCAACCCCGCCATATCGTTCGCCAACACGCGGGCAAGATGCCCGCGTCACGTTGACGCGTCCGCCTTGGGCCGATAGAGCACCACCATGCGTCCGACGACGGCGATCAGGGCCGCGCCGGTGGCCTGGGCCAATGCGTCGGCCATCGCCTGCCGTTCCTCACCGGGGCCGGCGGGGATGTTGATTTTCACCAGCTCGTGCCGATCCAGCAGGCGGGAAATCGTGCCGGCCACCGCGTCGGTCAGGCCGGCCTTGCCGACGGCGCCAGTGGCCCCGATCCGCTGCGCCCGCCCGCGAAAATACGTCTTCTGTTGCGATGTCAATTCAACCATTGGAAGCTCCCAGTGCAACGATAGGCCGCAAGCGGGCGACGATGCCGTCGTACGTCGCCGCCTCGCGGGCGTCCATGTGCAACAGTTGGCCGCGCTCGTTGTCGCTGGAGACGCAGATCGCGTTGTCGGCGATTTTTTCCCATCCGTTGCCGCTGTGGCGATGGCCCAGCACGAAAAAATTCACGCCCAGCCGCCGGGCGATCTCCTGCAACTGCTCGGCCGTCTGCTGCCGACCCCACGTCCACTCGTAGGCCATCCCGCCGCGAGACATCTCCTCGGACGCGTAGTCGCGACGAGCGAACGCCAAATCCACCTTGTCCATCCGCGACGCCGACGGCAGTGAATGCGACAACAGCACACCGTTAGGACACCGCACCGCCAGCGGCAGCGACGTCAAAAAATCCACCATCGCGGGACCGACCTCCGCCGCCGCCGGGCCGAAACTGTACTCCACGCCCGCCGTGAAAGCCTTGCACACGCCCCGCCCTTCCTTCGTGATCTCGTTGCCCGTGACCTGCGACAAATCGTGATTGCCCAACAGAAAAATCACCTGCGTCGGATGGGCCACCTTCAACCTCGCCGCCCGCGCGAGCAACTCGACGCTGCGGTCCCGCCCATTCGCGTCCGGCGGGCCGTGAATGATCTCCTGCAACACCAGCACGCGGCCGGGATTCGCCCCCAGCGCGGCGTACTCGATAATTTTCGCGAGATTGCCGCGATGACCATGGATGTCGCCCGCCAGCACGACGTCCGTCGTGGCGGCATCGAGCGTCAACAGATTGCCTCGCCGCCGCGCATCCTGGCGATTCAACCTCGCCGCCGCCGTGAAGGTTTCAGCAAATGCGTTGGACACGTCACTCTTTCGAAAGCCAATAGCCAGTAGCCAATAGCCATCAGGTATGGCAAAGCCAGCCGTGAATTACTCCGATCCAAACAATCGTCACTTTCCTGCCCACTCCCGCTTTCGTTGTTTTTCGCCGTCGTCGTTCCATACCTATTGACTACTGGCTGATGGCTAGTGGCTGTTTTCTTTCCTCGCCTTTCGCAGCGAGTGCGCGACGAGCGCCAGGCGGGACGCCACTTCGTTCATGGACGACGGGCGTCGCGAGGGCCTGATCTCGATACAGTCCATCACCAGCTTGGAAAACGGGATCGGCACGAGCGGGTTGAGTTCCTGCGGCTGCTGGACGATCATGTCGACCATCAGCATGCCTTTTTTCGGCAGCGCGGTGACGATAGGCTTGCCCGTCAGCGCCCAGTAGAGCGTGGCGCCGAAATTGAAGACGTCGGTTCGGGCATCGAGAGGCCCGCGGTGGACCTGCTCGGGCGCGATGAAATCCGGCGTGCCTTGAATGCGCTGCTTGGTCGTCCCGAGCGGGCAGCTTTGGCCGAGGTCGATGACCTTGGCCAGCCCCGACGGGGCCACCACGACGTTGTTGGGCTTCATGTCCGCGTGGACGAACCCGCGGGAATTCATGTAGGCCATCGCGGAGGCGACTTGACAGAAAATCTCCGCCACCTGGAGAATATCCCGCGGCGGGTCGTCCTGAATGGTCGCGCCCTCGCAGAACTCCATGATCAGATGCACTTCGCGAACCGCCAGCCAGTGTTTGACCTTGCGGATCGAGATCACCCGGCGGATGTTGTCATGATCCAGCCGGCTGGCCACCTCAAACTCATTGACGGCCTGATCGATGAACCGCATGTCCGCCATGGTGCGCTTGACGACGCGCTTCAGGACGAACCGCTCATTCGACTGATTGTCGCGAATCTGCCAGATCGTGCTTCGGGCCCCGTTGCCAAGATACTGAACAACCTGATAGCCCGGCACCTCCAATGTTTGGCTGATACTCATCGACGCTCGTGCAAATCGCTTCTACAAAAGTATAAAAAAACAAGAACTAAGGTCATTTTACCGAAAACCTAAATATCCGACTAGGCGCTTCCATCATTTTCCAAATAATTTATCGACCAATCAGAGTGCATGGGACAGAAAAAAACGGCGGACAGCCACCGAGATTGCGATACCCATTGGTGAAATCATACCGCAGACTTGAGGGCATCGCTTCGTTAACTGGTTAACTAGTTAACTGGTGGACTAGCCGAATTCACGAGTCAACCGGTTAACCAGTTAACGAAAAGGCTCCTTTGACTTCACGGTACAATTTCACCAACGGGCACCGCAACTTCTGATGTCTGCCGCTTTCCCCTTGCTCCACTCCCTTCGTAAACCATTCAAATATTATTTTGGCGATTTGTTTCCGTTGTTGAAGCGGCCTCCTTGGGCTGCCGAAGAAAAGATGGGCCGTAATTGCATGGCGGCGAGGGAACAGCCGCCCGGAACGTACGGCATTAGGTGGTATTCGATGGCCATTCGAACGTGTATAGCGATTATTAACGAGAAGGGCGGGACCGCCAAGAGCACCACGTCGGTGAACTTGTCGGCGGCCTTGGGCGAGTTGGGGCAACGCGTCCTGCTGGTGGATCTCGACGGTCAGGCGGCCTCCTCGCGATGGGTGGGCGTGGAGGAAGACAACCGCCTCGCCGACGCCATGACGCGCGGCACCAAGCTCCAGCCCATTCCCAATGTGCTGCCCAATGTTTCGCTGATTCCCGCCAGCGGGCGGCTTGACAGCATCGCCCACGACCTGCGCCCCACGCAGGGCGGGCAGATGCGAAAACTCCTCGGCGAACTGGCCGACGATTTCGACTTCATCATCATCGACTGCCCGCCGAGCCTTGGCAACCGGCTCATCGCCAACGGCATGCTGGCGGCCACCCACGTCATCGTGCCGGTGGAAACGTCGATTCTCGCGTTGGACGGCTTGAAGATTCTGCTCACCACGCTGGAGGACATTCGCGAGGGGTTCGGCCATAACCTCGTGCTCGCGGGCGTGCTGGCGTGCCGATACGATTACCGCACACGGCTGAGCCGGTTGGTGCTCGAAGAACTCCGCCGCGCGCTGCCGGGCAAGGTCTTCAACACCGTCATTCGCGAAAACGTCCGCATGCGGGAGTGCCCCGCCAGCGGGCAATCCATTTTGACGTTCGCGCCCGACAGCTCGGCGGCGGCGGATTATCGCGCCCTGGCCGCGGAGTTGCTCGCGCCTCCGCAGGCATGGCGAAAGGAAGCCGAGCGGGCCACCGGACAAAACAGCGTGGAAAATCTGCGTAACAACACGTCCGACAAACTGCTCGACGGGCAGCGAAAAGGCCCGCCCTCCGCGCTGGAGGTCGAAGAAGACCATCTCGACCCCAACCAGGAACTGGATCACCCGACGGCCATGGAAATCGTCACGCCCGACCAGGCGCCGCAACCCGCCATGGCGGCGGCCCCCGCGCCAGCAGTGCACAACACGCCCGCGGCGCCGATGCGCGACGAACCCGCGGGCGTAAACGAGGCCGCGACGGGCGGCGGCACGCCAGCGCCGCAAGCAGCGGTCGCGTACACTCCGCCGGCTGTGAAACGACAGGACTCCCCGCCGGAAATCACCAAGGAGCAGATCCCCACGCCTCCGCCGCTGGACGGCGGAACGGACGCGCTGGCGAAATGGCTGGATCAACTGGCCACGGCGGAGAAACGCATCACCTCGCAGGGAACGGCAAATGAGCCGGATCCGGCAAGCCACGAGCCGCCCGACATCGAAACCGACGAGGTTGCGACGGCGCCCGCGATGGCGGCCACGCCCGCCCGCATCGCGCCGCCGGAATCGGCGTCGCATCACACACCGACCGCGCCGGTGCCCGAAGCCAGGGCCGCCACCGTCAACGAATTGACGATTCCGAACATGATCCCGGAACCGCCGCCGGCCTTCCGCACGGCGGCCGCGCCGGCCATGCCGGCCGCTCCGGCGCCCGTACCGGCGCCGACTCCGGTCCCCGCGCCGGTGGCGCCACTCGAACCCGCGCTCGCGCCCGCAGCCATGATCACGCCCGCGGACGCAACGCCGCCTACGCCCGAACCGGCGCCCGCGCCCATGATGGATCTGGCGGCCTTGTTGGCCAAGGCCACCGCGGTGCCGGAAGGCGCCGGGAAAACCGTCGCGGAAGTTGCGAGCAGCCTGCACGGTTCGCACGGGGCGGCGAACGCCGCGGCGCACTCGGAGGCGGCGTTCGCGCCGGCGCCTGCCAACAAACCCGCGCCCGCGGCGGCGACAAACGAACTGAGCATGATGGAAATTCTTGCGGGCGTGAGCGCGGCCCCCGCGCCGGCGACGCCCGCGCCAATCACGCCGCAAGCGGGCGTGGCGCTGCCAAGCCTGACGGACATGCCGACCCTCAACGCGCCGACGCCGCCCAGCGCCCCGCCGCCAAAACCGACGCAGGCGGACACGCCGCCGCCCGTGATGCCGGCAGCCGCCGCCCCGGCGGCCCCGGTCGACGCCAGGCCCGCCAACGCACCCGCGCCAGCGCCCGCCAACGTCGCCCCGCCTCCGCCGGCCAGCGAGAAACCCCAAACGCCGCCGCCCGCGACGGAACACGGCGAACATGGAAATGCCAATGGAAACGCCAACGGGAACGGGGACAATTTCCCCGCCCTGCGCGCGTACCTCAAACAGATGCAACAGGACGGGAAACTGCCCGCGAAGTCCTCGCCGCAAACCACAACAGAGCCTCGAAAAAGTGGAGGCCTGCGATCGCTTTTCCGTAAGGTTGTCGGGCCGAAATAACCATGAAAAAATCCAGACCCAACCTGGTGGCAGGCCGACTGAGCCACCCCCTCGCGTCAACGGGGAAAAGCACGTACGAGAAAACGCGTATGGGCTTGACCGCTCCTGACGATCCGACGCCCGATGGCGCGACGATGGATATGCCGCCGCCCGCCGACGCGACGGAAACGACGCGAGACACGGCGAATGAAACGGCGCACGTCACACCCGACGTGCCCGCCGCGCCCGAGGTGCAGGCCCCGCCCGAGATACAGGCTCCGCTCGACGTCATTGAACACGCCGTCGCAACACCCGAAGCCGAAACGCCGCAACACGCGACACCGCAGCCATGGGAAATCCCCGGCGAAATGGAAGCTCTGTCCGCGCCAGAACCCCAGGCCGATGCCGCGCCCGCAACACCGGAACCTTCGCCCACGCCCGCGCCGTGGGAAATGCCCGAAGCCGCTGCCGACGAACCGACGAATCCCTGGCAGCACATGATGACGCAGCCGGATATGATGATGCCGCCCGCCGTGCCGGCGGATGATCCCACGCTCGTCAATCCGTTCGCGCCAGCCGACAACACGACAACAGAACCCGCCGCAACGACGCAACCCGCCACGCAGGCCCTCCAACCGTGGGAAATGCCGCCGGCGCCCGCCGACACCGCGCCAACACAGCCAGCCGCACAGGCACCGCAGCCATGGGAAATGCCCGCGTCAGCGCCCGCCGACACCGCGCCAGCACAGCCGGCCGCGCAGGCGCCGCAACCGTGGGAGATGCCCGCGGCGACGCCCAATCTGTCTGATATTCGCGCCCAGGCCATGCAGGCGTGGAGTTCGCAATCGCAGCAGGAATCGGAACTGGCTCCGACGGCGCCCATGCAGCCGCGACGGGCCTCCCAGGTGATACACTACATCAAGGTGGCCTCGCCGGCCCTGGGCGGACTGGTCCTGCTGGCGATCATGTACGCGCTGTGGACGTGGCTCAACGTGGATGCTCCCGCGCCCAAACCGGCGAACGCGGAGACACACAAAGCGCCGATCGTCAAGCCCGTAAACGAAACGAATGACGACGTCGATGACGAAACGGATGACGACGGAACGGACAACGGCGACGATCCGTTGTTCGCCGACGTCGATATCCCGGACGATTGGCTCAGCGGCAAGACAATCACGTTCGAGACCGAAGACGATCCGGCGCCCCAGGCCCCCAAGGCGATCACGCCGACCGTCGTCGCCCCGAAACGCCCCATGATCCTTCGCGCGCCGCCGTCCGATCTCCGGCTGGACAGCATCGCCCAACTGAGCAAAGGCCCCGCCGCCACCATCAACGGGCGAACCCTGTACGTCGGTGACGAGATCAACGGCGCCACGATCATCTCCATCGGGAAATTCACCGTGGACATGGAACTCAACGGCGAACGGTTCCTGCTGGGCTTCACCTTCGAAGAACCGCCCGAGCCGCCGCCCGTCGAAACGCCGGTGAAAGAAACGCCCACGCCAACCACCGGCCCGGCGACGACGGAAGAATGAAAATTCAAAATTCGAAGCACGAAATTCAATTGGTTTCGGATTTCGTGCTTCGGATTTTGAATTTTCGCCGCCGCTCCGCCGCCCATGCCGTCGCCTATAATCCCCCATGTTCCGCGCGGACTGCGCACATTGTGGGTTGCCCGTTGGCGGCGGCGTGTCGCGCGGCGGCGACGTGTTTTGTTGTACCGGCTGTTTCCTCGCCAGCCGCATCGTGCGCGGGGCGGCTGCGGAGGGCGTGCTCACCGCGTCGGCATGGGGCGTGTTGCGGCTGGCGGTCGGCGCGCTGCTGTCGATGGCCGTCATGATGACTGCGCTGCTGCTGTACTCCGGCAGCGTCGAAGGGCACCTCGTCGACACCTTCCGATGGATCATGCTCGCCCAGGCGCTGCCCGCGTCGGCCCTGCTGGCCTACCCGTTCCTGCTCGGGGCGGGCGGCGAAATCCGCCGGGGACGGCTCAGTCTCGACGCCCTCATCGCCGCCGGGGCGCTGTCGGCCCTGGGCGTCAGCGTCATCGCGACCGTCCGAGGCGACGGCCACGTCTACTTCGACACCGCCACCATGCTCCTGACCGTCGTCACATTCGGCAAACTCATCGAAGCCGGCGCGAAGACCCGCGCGGGACAATGGCTCGACTCCCTCGAACGGCTGCTGCCGCCCCGCGCGACGTGCCTGCGCGAAGGCCTGCCCGTCGACGTGCCGCGTGGCGAACTCCGGCCCGGCGATCTCCTGCTCGTCAAACCGGGCGAACGATTCCCCGCCGACGGCGAAGTCCTCCAGGGCCGATCCGTCGTCGAGGAGGCCGCCTTCACCGGCGAATGGGCAGGCCGGGAGATCGGATCCGGAAGCGACGTGACGGCAGGCACCGTCAACGGCCTGGCCGCGGTGACCGTGCGGGTCCGCGCCGTTAACGACGACCTGCTGCTCCGCCGGATCGTCGAACGCGTGCGGCTGGCACAGCGAAGTCCCGGCCGACTCGAACGGCAGGCCCAGCGGGCGGCCTCGTGGATGACGCCCGGCGTGCTATTGATCGCCGTCGCTGCCGGCGCGGGCGGGCTGGCGGCGGGCGAATCGTCCCGCGCCGCATTGGCCGCCCTGGCCGTCCTCGTGGTCGCCTGCCCGTGCGCGATGGGCATCGCCGCTCCGCTGGCCACCGCCGTCGCCATCGCCCGAGCCGCCGACGCCGGCGCGCTCGTCCGCGGCGGCGACGTGCTCGAATCGCTCGGCCTGGTCCGACACGTCTTCTTCGATAAAACCGGCACGCTCACCGAAGGCCTGCCCACGCTCTCGGCCCCGGCGGATGAGGCCGTGCTGCAACTGGCCGCCGCGGTGGAGGCCGGCTGCGAACATCCGTTGGCGCGGGCCGTCGTGGCGGAGGCGAAGCGGCGGCGCCTGCCGCCCCTGCCGGCCAGGGACGTCGTGTTACTGCCGGGCCTGGGCGTGCGAGGCGTCGTCACCGTCGACGGCCAGTCACGAAATGTTGTTCTCGGCAGCGCGTCGCTGCTGGCCGAAACAAGCCTGTCGACGCCTTCCCGTGGCGCGGGCATCTTGCCCGCGCGTCCCGAGGGCGTCCCGCCCTCGGCAACGCCAGCCAATGAACAAGGCGTTCCGTTACGGCAAATCCAACGCGGGCGGGACGCCCACGTCACGGAAATGTTCGTCGCGTGCGACGGCGTCGTGCTGGGCTGGCTGGGGTTTCGCGACCCGCCGCGGCGCGACGCACAGGCCGTCGTCGCCGAACTGGAACGCATGGGCATCACCGTCAGCCTGCTCTCGGGCGACTCCACCGCCGCGACGGCCTCGCTGGCGAAACAACTGAACATCCACGCCGACAACGCCCACGCGGCCAAACGCCCCGACGAAAAAGCCGACCTCATCGCCCAAGCCGCCGCGACCGTCACCGCCGCCCGCGGCCGCGCCGCCGTCGCCATGGTCGGCGACGGCATCAACGACGCTCCCGCCCTCGCGCAGGCCGACGTCGGCATCGCACTGGCCCACGGAAGCGACCTCGCACAACACGCCGGCGGAGTCGTCCTGCTCAACGCCCAACTGGCCACCCTGCCCCGCCTCATCCGACTGGCCCGCCAGGCCCGACGCGTCATCCGACAAAACCTCGCCTGGGCCATCGCCTACAACGCCGTCGCCCTCGCCGCCGCCGCGGCCGGCGCACTCCACCCCCTCCTGGCCGCCGCCATGATGGCCGCCTCCTGCGTGAGCGTCGTGGGGAATTCACTGCGAATACGCGGGGTTGGGATTTCGTAGCGCACGGGTAAATACAAACCGTTTGTTCGAGGGGACATTTTCGTTAACTCGTTAACTGGTTAACTCGTTGATTCGTCGGAAAATCCACGAATTAACGAGTTAACGAGTCAACCAGTTAACGGAAACGTCCCCTCGAACAAACGGTTTATATTTACCCGCAGGTACGTTTTACAACGCCTTCACGATTGTTTCCGTGTCGCGGGCGATCATGAGTTCTTCGTTGGTGGGCACGACCCAGACGGGCAGGGCGCTGTCGGGCGTGGTAATCGGGCCGCACACGCCGCGGAGCGTCGCGTCGTTGCGCTGGACGTCCAGTTTCGCGCCCAGCCTTGAGAGGCCCTCGACCACCATGCCGCGGACGGGCGTGCTGTTTTCGCCGATGCCGCCGGTGAACACCACCGCGTCCAGCGACGGCAGAATCGTCGAATACGCGCCAATATACTTGACGATGCGATACACAAAACACTCCACGGCCAGCCGCGCCTTTTCGTTGCCGCCCTCCACGGCCGTCAACAGGTCGCGCATGTCGTTGGAGAATTCGCTCAGCCCCAGCAGGCCGCTGGATTTGTTGAGCGCCTTGTCCACCTCGCCGGGCGGCAGCCCCACGCTGGTCATGTAGAACACGACGGCCGGGTCGATGTCCCCGCTGCGCGTGCCCATGACAAGCCCCTCCAGCGGCGTCATGCCCATCGAATGATCGACGGCCTGTCCGTTGGCGATGGCGGTCATCGAACAGCCGTTGCCCAGGTGCGCCGTGATGACGTTGAGCTGCTCCACCGGCTTGCCCAGCAGCGCCGCCGTCTGCACGCTGACATAGCGATGGCTGGTCCCGTGGAACCCGTACCGCCGCACGTGATGCCTGGTGTACCACTCCGCGGGCACGGCGTAACGATACGCCTTGGGAGGCAGCGTCGCCAGAAAAGCCGTGTCGAACACCGCCACGTTGGGCGTGCCCGGCATGACGGTCATCGCCGCCTCGATGCCCATGA
This sequence comes from Phycisphaerae bacterium, assembly GCA_009783465.1. Lineage (GTDB taxonomy): Bacteria > Planctomycetota > Phycisphaerae > SM23-33 > SM23-33 > WRDM01. The sequence goes on from WRDM01000001.1 coordinate 29,728, forward strand.
GATTGGGCGGATTGTGCAGCGGCCCGAGCACGAAATTCTCCCGGATGATGTCGATGACGCCCTGGTCGATGAGGCAGGTGCGGGACATCTGCTTGCCGCCATGCACGACGCGATGCCCGACGGCGTCGATTTCGTCCGTGCTTGCGAGCACGCCGATCCCTGGCTCGACCAACAGCGCGAGAATGTACTTCATCCCCTCGGTGTGATTTCGGGCCACGATGGTCCGCGTGTGTTTCTGCCCGCCGACGGTGTGTGTGAGCAACGCTTCGTCGGACCCCACGCGTTCGACGACGCCCTTGGCCCGCACGCTTTCGTCGGCCATGTCGAACAACTGATACTTGATCGAACTGCTGCCACAATTCACGACAAAAATGTTCATGTCACTCTCAACGCCGCACGGCGGGGGCCTGATGCGGCCATTAGGATAGTTCGCCGGCTCGGGGTCGCCTCGCCGACATGCCAGGAACTCCGCAGGGTCGCCGCGAAATTCAACGGGTTCTATTCCTACGCCCAAATCGACCGGCTGTCAAGTCTCTCGCTTCACGCCTCAGGGCAAACGCATGTGCATTTTTTGGTTTTCCGCGCGACCGTTGTGTTCCGGCGCCACTGGCCACAGGCCCTGCCAGTTTGCGTTGTAAAACGGTGTGAGCGACGGAACGCTTCGTTTGCCACAACGATCTACAACGCAAACTGGCAGGGCCTGTGGCCAGTGGCGCCGGAACATGAATCCCGTGCGAAAAAGAGGAGTACACATGCGTTGCCTCTCACTCCTCCACGCCCACCACATCGCGATCATTCCTCGCCGTAATCGCCGCGCCGGGCGGGACGATCAGAAAATCCTCGTCCCACTTGGCCCAGAAGAGTTTTTTGAGCAGGGTCATGTCGCCGGGCCGTTCTTCGAACCGCCAGTTGTGCTTGGCTGCCTCGGCGCGGGCCTGTTCTACGAACGTCGTCTCGTCGCACACGCCCATCGAGAGATACAAACAGTTGCTGTAATTGGCCCGCCAATCGCCAAGGCTTTCGAGAATGAAATCCGCGTTCTCCTTGCCGTATTGGGCGACCATTTCCTCGTACGTGCCCGCCAGGCCGAGTTTGCCCATCACGCCGGTTTTTCCGTACGCCGGCTGCGCGTAGTCGCCCGTGCCGTAGAGGTTCCGCTCCGCCCAGCCGGTCGTGAGATAATACGTGCCCGGATGCTCGTCGAAGTACGCCTGGTACTTCGCGCGCGAGCCGAAGAACAACGTGATGCAATCGTGGGCGCGCGGCAGGATCAGCGGCAGTTGCCTCGCCCGCACGCCGGCAACGCCGTCGTTGCATCGCGCGTAGCCCAGCAAAATCGCTTCGTACTGCGAAGCGCCCACCGCGTCGATCGTCGCCTGAATCTTCGCGACCATGTCCGCCCGCTCGAGATCGTGAAGCCCCTTGCGGAGAAACTCCACGTCCACCTGATGCGGCGTGGAAGCGGCCAGGTGACAGGCTTCGCGATAGACGATTTCGCACCCGATAAACTTAAATCGCCGTTGTGGGGAGGTTGTTTTCATACCATTTATTCCAGATTCGCGTGCCGCTGCCAGAAAGCAGTCTGATCGAGTTTGAGGCGTTCGGAGAGGACGTTGAATACGGCGTCGAGGCAGAGGCTTGTTGCGTGTTCGAAGATGGCCGCCCGGAAGACGATGTCGTCGTCGTCAGCCGGGACGAGAACGGTTTTGTCGCCGTCGTGCGCCATCGGGCTGGCGGCGTCGGAGGTGATGACGACGACCGCCGCGCCAAGCTGCCGGGCACGCTGGACGAAATAATCGCTGATGCCCGTCTTGCCCGTGCAACTGATGGCCACCAGCAGATCGCCAGGCCCGGTGGCGGGCGTGATCGTCTCGCCGGGAATGTAGGCCGTCAGCCCCGCGTGCATCAGCCGCATGCCGAAGCTTCGCGCGACCAGCCCGCTGCGTCCGGCGCCCCAGACAAACGTCCGCCGGGCCCGAGGCAGCCGATCCGCCAACTCCAGAAAATCCGCCCACTCCACCCGCCGCATCACGCCGGCAATGCGGTCAAGCAGTTGTTGACCCGCTAATTGAACGGCATCTTTTTCCGTGGACATCGTTTTACTCCCAAAAGCCACACAGGGCCTGCATAACTCAACGGCAAATGGTGCCGTCAGTTCGAGGGAATCTTTTCGTTAACTCGTTAATTCGTTAACCAGTTTGCCGAACTACGAGTCAACGAGTTAACTCATTAACGAGTCAACGAAAAGACGCCATCGTACAAATCGCTCACTTTCACCCACACGCCTCGTAAGCCCTATGTGGCTTGTGGCTACTTCTTTTCCCATCGCGCCAGGTTCGCCACTTTCGCCAGCGTGCTGCCTGCCCGGATTTCGTCGCGGAGGCGGTTTTCCGATTCCAGGACGTCCAGCGCGCGGTTGACCATTTCCACCGCGCGGGCTTTGGGAAGCACCATCACGCCGTCGTCGTCGGCGACGATCCAGTCGCCCGGCTCGATCCGCTGCCCGGCGATCACGATCGGCACGTTGATGTCGCCGGCGCCCATCGGGTCGCTGGCATGGCTGGTGACGTGGCGGGTCCAGACGGGGAAGCCCAGCCGACGGATGTCGGCCGTATCGCGGACCGCGCCGTGGCAGACCAGTCCCGCCAGGCCGTTGCCGACGGCGCTTTCGGTAGCCAATTCGCCCCACAGCGCCGGCGGCTGACCGCCCGCATCGACGACGATCACCTCGCCCTCGCGGGCGACGTCGATCGCCTGCACCGGCTTGGACCAGTCGCCCGGAAACGTCCGCACCGTGACGGCAGGCCCCGCGACGAGCTTGCCGGGAATCAGCGGCCAGAGGCCTTCCAGGCACGGCTGACGGTGCGAGCCGTCGGAGAGGTTGCTCGTGCGGACTTGGGAGATCAGGTCGCGGAGGTTGGCGGCGGTGGAGCGTTTGAACAGGGAGGTCGCGACGGCCTGCCCGCTGTCGATCGCGCGGCGGATGGCCGCCGTCGCCAACCGCGGATCGACCGCCTTCGTCACCGCGCCGCCGACGATCACCACGTCGGCACCGGCTTCAACCGCCAAGGCGGCCGTCTCGGAGTTGATCCCGCCCGCGACGGCCAGCGTCAGTTCCGTCACGCGGCGGACCTGCTTTAGTAATTCCAGCGGATCCTCGCCCTGCATCTGTGCGTCGATGGCGCAATGCACGTCCACCCACGACACGCCCCACTCGGCCAGCCGACGCGAGAACGTCACCGGGTCGGCGACGCCCAGCAGATCGACGGCCACCTGCACGCCGTAATGTTTGCCCGTCTCCACGCACTCGCGGATGGTGAACGGCGTGGCCGTCCCGCTGACGGTGACGATGGTCGCCCCCGCCTTGGCGGCGGCCTCGGTCTCGATCCGTCCGGCGTCCATCGTTTTCATGTCCGCGACGATGGGCGTGTCGGGAAACAGGTCCCGCAGCCGGCGGACGGCGTCGAGGCCCTCGCTTTTGATCAGCGGCGTGCCGGCCTCCAGCACGTCCGCCCCGCCCGCGACGGCAGCCTTCGCCACCGCCACCGCGCGGCCCAGCTCCAGAAAATCCAACGCCACTTGAAGTTTCGTGCTCATGCCCTCATGGTAACAAGCCAGGGCGGTTGCGACTACTGGCTATTGGATCAAAACCGCCGTACGATGGTGGCATGTGCATGACGACGAACAAGCGTGGTATGTATGTCGGCCGGGTGGCGGAGAATCGCAAGGTGTGCGATGAGCACTATCGACTGCGGCTGGCGTTGGCGGAATTTCCCGTCGCGCGGGCGGGGCAGTTTGTGCAGATGCTGTGTCGTGGGCTTGGCGAGCCGGCGGGCGGCGCGGCGGGCCAGTGGGCCCCCGGCGAATGGCCGGCGCTGTCGCAGCCGGAACTGACGGACAAGGAGCCGCTGCTGCGTCGGCCGTTAAGTCTGGCGGGTTGCCGTCGCGTGGCGGACGGCGTGGAGCTGGAGATCATCTACCGCACGGTGGGCGTGGGCACGAGTTGGCTGGGTGCGGTTGGGGCGGGCACGGAGGTGTCGGTGCTTGGGCCTCTGGGCAACGGGTTTTCTATCCCGTCCGCCGAGTCCGTTGGGCAGGCCGGTCGACGGGCGGCGTTGATCGGCGGCGGCGTGGGCATTCCGCCGATGTTGTTTTTGGCCAGGACACTTCGCGAGGCGGGGTGCGAGGTGGTCGCCTTCTGCGGAGCGCGGAGCGCCCGACTGATGCCGCTGCGCGTGGTCGCGGGCACGGCGCCGTCGCCGGCCGGCGAGCCGCTGCTGTGCCTCGAGGAGTTCGCGGAACTTGGCGTGAAAGCGGTCGTCGCCAGCGACGACGCGTCGGTCGGTGTGGGCGGGACGGTCACGGAAGCGTTTCGACATTACCTCAACGCCCACGTGCCCGCGCCGGACGAGCTGGCGGTCTACTCCTGCGGCCCGGAGCCGATGATGCGCGCGGCGGCGGAGATCTGCCTCGATCGCGACTATGCGTGCCACCTCGCGCTGGAGCGTCACATGGCCTGCGGCATGGGCACCTGCCAGTCGTGCGTCGTAAAAATCCGCGACGACAACGAACGCGGCTGGAACTTCACCCTCTGCTGCACCGACGGCCCGGTCTTCGACGCGAGAGAGATTCTGTGGTAGCGAAAACCGCCAAAAATTGTTAGCCGCTCCGCAAAAAGGCGATAAACTATTTGAGGAGTCGCATTATGGTTTCATCGAGAACAGCCCGTGCCTTGTCACCATCCCCGCGCGGCGGGTTTACGCTGATTGAACTCCTCGTCGTCATCGCCATTATCTCGCTGCTGGTGTCGATCCTCATGCCGACGCTCAGGAAGGCGAAGGAACACGCGATCGTCGCCTCGTGCCAGGTCACCATGCGCAGCAGCCTGCTGTTGGCACAAATCTACGCGGCGGATTTCAGCAGCTTCCCCGACGTCCGCGCCCATCCGAATTGGAACAACGCGACGATCACCAGCCACAGCCGGCTGCTGAGCGGCATGACAGCGTATTGGGCCGAGCAGGTGGATCCGAAAGGATTCGAAACCAATAACTCGCTCATGTGTCCAAGCCCGGATCTCAAGCCGTCCATCAACAAACTGCCGCTGCGGTGGCGCCAGGGGTCGTGGATCGAAAACGCCGACCCGACCTGGAGCTGGGACGTCAGAAAACAGCCGTACTACAAGGCGGTCATGCCCGGCACGAACATTCCCAATGAAAACGACGAACCGTTCGGCATGCTCTCGCTCTGGTACAAGGGACTGAGCGATTTGTTTTACAGCCGGACGGCGCTGTCGTTCACGCCCAACGGCGAGCAGCCACGACATGACATCATTCCGCCGCTGCCGCAACTGACGATTCCCATGCTCACCTGCCCGACGTGGCTGGGCGAAGGGCTAAGCGGATGGTGGGAAGAGAGCTCCGCGTACACGCCCCACGGCGGGTTCCAACTGGTGGGCTACGGCACGTTGTACTACAAATTCAACGAAGGCCTGCCGCTGGAGAGAAACATCGGCTTCAGCGACGGGCACGTGACGTATTATCGCAAGCAGTCGAAGGAACGGTAGGACGGCAGAACACGGTTTTCGTCGCTCCATGGTGAAGCCGTCCCGCATGTTCGAAGGAACCTTTTCGTTAACTCGTTAACTGGTGAATTCGTTAACTCGCGGATTTGCTAACGAATCAACGAGTTAACGAGTTCACGAAAAGGTTCCCTCGAACATGCGGTTCGTGTTTGCCCACACGTCGCGAAGACTTGGCCTCCGGCTTCGGCCTCAATACGCTCCCACGTCCTTGACGATCGCGATGATTCGGCGGAAGTCTTCCAGGCTGACGTTGTCGGGGATCGAGTGGTCCGTGGCCCAGATGTAGCCGCCGTTTTTCTTGAGTTCCGGCAGTTTTTCGCGGATTTCCTGTTCCATCGCGTCGAGGCGGTCCCAGAGGACCGCGTTCATGCCGCCGTGCAGCACGAGCTTGTCGCCGTAGCGCCGCTTGGCGTCGAGCGTGTCCACGCCGGCTTTGACCTCCAGCGGGTTGAGCGCGTCCAGGCCGATGTCGAGGAAGTCGCCGATCAGCGAGCGGATGTCGCCGCAACTGTGCAGCCGGGCCTTCATGCCGCGGCGGTGGGCCCACTCGATCGCCCGGCCATGCACGGGCTTGAGCAGCTCGCGGTACATCGTCGGCGACATGAACGTATGGCCTTTGTATCCCAGATCGTCGGGCCAGGTCACGCAGTCGAACGTGTAGCCCTCGGCCAGCATCATCTCGAACAGGGCGATGTGCGTGTCCAGTTGCGTGTTCCACATGTCCACCAGCCAGTCGGGATCCTCGACCAGGGCCATCAGCACCCGCTCCGTGCCGACCATCCACGAGTGCGTCACGTCAAAGCCGAACCAGAGGTTGGCTTCGACCCACGCGCCGGCCTGCCGCCAGGTGGGGTAGTCCTTCTTGAGTTGCGCCCAGTTGACGCGATCGCGCGAGGGCGTGATGCGTTTTTTGATTTCCCGCCACGCGTCGGCGGAGTGGATGCGGAAGTCGATGAAATCCGGCGTGGAGGCGATGTGTTTCCAGTTTTTGAGTTTCGCGCCCCAGGAGGTTTCGACGACGGTGTATTCGTCGGTCTCTTCGAGGGTGCGCTGCTCGAACTGCGGGCCGTTGTCGGCGCCGACGCCGACGGCCCAGTCGAGGTCGAAATAATGCTGCCAGTTGGCGCCCGCGGGCATGCCCTCGCGATGCCACCGCTCCAGCGTCGTCCCCCACGGGCTGTCGAGAATCGGCACGCGGTCGGCGGCGGTGTGGGCAAACATTCGCGAAAAACGCTCACGACTGGTCATGGCCATGGGACGGTCTCCTTGTGTGGCGTTCTTTTTACCACAGAGACGCGGAGGATACAGAGAGAAAACGTAGATGTTGAAAAACGGTCGTTGTGGAAAACTTTTTTCGCGCGGCGGCATGTTGGGGCGGTTGGGGAAGTAACGGCGGCGGGCGGCGTGTGGACTTTATCGCGCCACGACGATGCGGGCTTGATTTTCATGCGGCAATGGCCATGATGCTCTCCCTTGGAGCCCACACGCATGAGCACAATGAACACGTCGTACGAGTCCGCATCCTATGCGTCGCAACAGCCGTCGCAGCCGCCGGTGGCGATGGAAGTGAATCTCGGGCGGGTGCCCCCCCAGTCGATCGAAGCCGAGGCCTGCGTGCTCGGCGCGATGATGCTCGACGCCACCGCCATCGACGTCGTGGTGCAGGCCCTCCAGCCGGAATTTTTCTACCGCCCCGCCCACGAGCTGATCTACCAGGCCCTGGTGGATCTGCGAAACGCCGGCAAGCCCATCGACCTGGTGCTGGTCCGCAACGAGCTGCTCCAGCGCAAGCAGTTGGAGCAGGTGGGCGGCGTGGAGTACATCGTCGCGCTGGCTGAGGGCGTGCCGAGCATCGCCAACGTGGAGTATTACGCCAAGATCGTCCGCGACAAGGCGATGCTGCGGCAGTTGATCGTCGCGGGAACGGAGATGGTTCGCGAAGCCTACGACTGCCGCCAGGACGCCGCCGAGGTGGTCGACGCCGCCGAGCAGACGATTTTCAAAATCGCCCAAAGCCAGATCGGCCAGGACGCCTGCGACATCAAAAGCCTCCTCCAGAAAACCTTCGAGGACCTGCACGCCAGCGAGGGCAAACTCATCACGGGCCTGCCGACGGGCTATCACAAGCTTGACGAAATCACCAGCGGATTCCAAAAGGGCGAGATGCTGATTCTCGGCGCCAGGCCCTCGATGGGAAAAACCAGTTGCCTGCTGAACATCGCCGAGCACATGGCCGTGGTGGAACGCAGGCCTGTGGCGATTTTTTCGCTGGAAATGGGCAAGGAGCAGTTGGCCCAGCGTCTGCTGGCCAGTCACGCGCGGTTCGGGCTGCGGCAGATGCGACGGGGGATGATCGCGCCGGAGGACTGGACGAAGTTGCAGTTGGCGGCGGGCGATCTGGAGTCGGCGCCGATTTTCATTGACGACTCGCCCGTGCTGACGATTCTCCAACTGCGGGCCAAGGCCAGGCGGTTGCAGGCCGCCCACGGCATCGAGGCCATTTTTATCGACTATCTCCAGTTGATGAGTTACTCCGGACGGGCGGACAACCGGCAGGAGCAGGTGACGGAGATTTCGCGCGGCATCAAGGCGTTGGCACGCGAGTTGGACGTGCCGGTCGTCACGGCTGCCCAGCTCAATCGAGGCACGACGGAGCGGACGGGCAACCGCCCCCGCATGAGCGACCTCCGCGAATCCGGCTCGATCGAACAGGACGCCGACGTCGTCATGCTGCTGCACAACGAGGATTACTATCACCGCGGCGAGCCGGACTACATGCCCACCAACGTCACCGAACTCATCGTCGCCAAGCAGCGTAACGGCCCGACGGACCTGGTCAAACTCACCTTCCTGCCCGACTGCACGCGATTCGAAAGCCTCGCGGCCACCGACGCGTTTATGTGAGCGCTAAGAAACGGACCAGCTCCGGGCGTTGGCCTGGCGTGATTTCTCCGACGGCGCTCAGGCCCAGCAGCCAGGCGCCGCTGGGTTGGCGCGTGCAGTGGCGGAGATGGGCACGGAGTTGAAGACTCTGCGCGTCGCCGGGCCGCTGAAGGCGGATGACCAGTTCCGTCTGCGCCGGCAGCGCGATGTCCTGATCCAGATAAATGCCAAGCGAATCGCTCGTGAAATCGGTGACGCGGCCGCAGGAATGCGGGGTGAGCTCGTCGACGGCCTGGCCTCGCGTCCACAACTCCGCGATGACGATTTGATTGCGTCGCAGCCGCTGGCGCGCCACACGGCGGTTGGTGCGGACGACCAGTTCCCGAGGCCGGGGCAACAACACGCCGTCGACCCATCGGCCTGGATGCAGCGGGAAGAACATGTGGTCGCGCACGGCGGTTCGTCCCTGAACCCACACCGATTCCAGTTCGAACGACAGCCCCAGTTCCCAATCCTTCGGCAGGAACACTTTATCGCCCTCGGCGGTTTGCGGGGGCGCGATGACGAGATGGTCGTCGATTTGCCCGAGGAAATGGCTCAGCAGTCGCGTGGGCCCGCCAGGGAGAATGGGACGGGCAAGCACGTCCACCCGGCAGCGGCGCGCGACGGCGTCCAGCAGCGGCGCCTCATCGGCCGGCGGCGTCTGCACGGGAACTTCCAGATTGTCCAACTGGACGGAGGCCATACAATCTTTCCTATCGCATCTTTCTTATCGGCATCGTGGCGGCGATGCTTTTGTATCGTATTGTTTCCAAAACGACGCAACGGCAGCGATTTGACCCGGTGCCGGGAGTGTTTGATCGTGCCCCCGCCAGACGGCAGACGCGCACACTGGACACTTGGGTGAACGTGTTCCGTTGATTCGAGAGAACGTTTTCGTTCATTCATCGACTCGTTGACTCGGGAACCCCCGCCAGTCAACGAGTTATCCAGTGAACGAGTTAACGGAAGTGTTCCCTCGAACTGGCGATGCGATTTTACCGTTGGGCCGCGGAATGCGTTCTCCCAAAAATTGGGGTAGGCAGTATAGCGAACATGGGTATGATAAATAGGATCCAGGTGGGGATGAAGTCCGTATTCAGGCCCAGGGGTGATCGGGCCGATGATGAACGTATGGTAGCACGCCCTCTTCGCGGCAAATAGGTGGTTTTACCCGCGAAACGAGGATATACTCAGGTGTTCGATCGAGTGATGAAATTCCGAAAGGCGAGAAAGGTTTTGCCCGATGGTGCTATCAGCACGGGTGTCATTGAGTCATCCGTGACGGCACAGGGGTGGTAATTACATGATGATGGTTACGCGAAAACTGGCAATGGTGTTAACGGTCGGTGTGGCTTGTTTGGCGCTGGGCGGATGTTACGATCCGCAGGCGGTCAACGAGTTTCTGAAAACCTCGCAATCGCCCGTGTCGTCGGAGGAGTATGTTTTCCTGCCTCCCGACGCGCTGTCCATTACGTCGAGGCAAGTGCCCGAGATCAACGGGATCACACAGGTCATCCGGCCTGACGGCAAAATCAACCTGCCGCTGATTGGCGAGATCACGGTCGCGGGCAAAACCCCGCGCCAGGTTGAACTGGCGATGATGGAGGCGGCCAAGGAGTATTACGAGCAGACCGACGCCGTCGTCACGGTCGCGGCGTATAACTCGAAAAAATTCTACGTGTTCGGACAGGTCGGCACGCCCGGGCCTCAGCCGTACACCGGTCACGACACGCTGCTGAACGCGTTGGCGATCGTTCAGCCGACATACCTGGCCTGGCAGCAGCGGATCATCGTCGTTCGCGGCAGCCGGCCTCAGGATGGCGGGTACGCGCCCAGCGTCACGCCCTCTGAAGAGGATTTGACCTATTTCCGCCGCTGGGGCGAATGGCGTGAAACGCCCGAGCATCCTCGCGAGACGATGATCGTCAACATGTGGGCCATGGTCAAGCACGGCGACCTCTCGCACAACGTGTACCTCCAGCCCAACGACGTCATCTACGTGCAGGCCCATCCGTTCGCGAAGGTGGGCTTGACCTTGCAGGCGCTGCTGTTCCCGGTCCAGCCGGTCCTGGAAGCGGTGCGTGCGCCGGCCAATATCTCCAACGCCGGGAAGTAGCCCCGGCCGCGGGTGTGACGAGACGCTGGCTGTCGGATTGTCGGGCGCGGCATGTGAAAAATGCGCTTGACAATCTGACAGTCCGTCGAACTTGTCGCGGATACAGGAAGTATCACAGGAAGTATTGAGGCACCGAAACTGGACACGCAGGGGCACGAGGAGGCCCAATGGGTAAACCGAAAACACCGCGCGAAGTGCTGCACATGTTGTTCCGCCGCAAGACCCTCTTTTTGCTGGGCGCGGCGTTTTTCTCCATCATCGTGCTGTGGGGCGCGCACTGGATGCCCCTCAAGTACACCGCCTCGCTGACCTTCGAGCGAACCAACGACGTCGGAAGCACCAGCCGAATCAAAGGCGCGGGCACGTTCGACGAAATCCGGCCGATATTGAAAACGCGTCTGGGCGGCCCGACGGTATTGAAGGAAGCGCTCCAACGGGACGAGATCGGTCTGGCAAGGACGTTCCCCCGCAACGCGGATGGCACGCTCACGTCCGAAGGGCATGCCAAGATGGATACCCTGGTCCGCGAGATTCAGCCGGCCCTGCGGATCCTCTTCATCACCAGCAGCGACCTGATGGACGTGGTATCCATCGAGTTCGAACACGCCGACCGCGACGTGGCGGAGCGGCTGCCCAGGACCCTGTTCGAGATGTTTCAGACCTCCACGATCAACGAACTCAACGAGCGTCTGAGCCATTCCAAAGACGGCTTGGAAAAAGAACTCGACGCCGAAAAGGCCAAGCTCGAACAAGCCCGCATGAAGAAGAATCGCTTTGAGCTGGAGTACCAGGACTCCATGCCCCATCTTCCCACGGGACTCCAGGACCGCCTGAACACGCTGAACAAGGACCTGGACCGGGTCGAACGCAACCTGGCGCTGGAACGCAGCCGCCTGGACAAATGGAAAGAGATCGCCGGCGGCGAACGACTCGCCGGAGACCCGACGTCGCAGCCGGCCGACGCCGACCCGGAACCCGACGAATACCTCATGGGCATCAATCCAAAGCTTGGGCAGTTGCAGGATAAGCTGAAGGATATCGAGGAAAATCTGCGATTGGCCAAGCTGGCGGGCATGACCGAAAAACATCCGACCTACCAGCAGATCGTGCGACTGATCGAGGAACTCAAAAAACAGATCGAGGCGGAACCGGAGAAGATCAGGATACAGGAACGGTTTATCAAGGCGAGCGCTCCGTCTGGCATCACCCTGCCGCAGATGCAGGTGGCCGACGCCGAGATGCGCATCAAGAACTTTACCGACGAACAGACCGAGCTGGTGCAGGCGATCAACCGGACGAAGGAGTTGATGAATAACTTCCTCAAGATTCGTCAGGATTACCTGGCCCTTTGCCACAACGAGCAGACCTGCCAGGAGACCGTCGATCGCCTGCAGAAGTCGTACCAGACCGTGGAGGCGGACCTGAAGGCCGAACTGGCCAAACGACGTACGATGATCAAGGTCGTCCAGGAGCCGCAGAGGCAATACCTACCTTCTTCGCCGAAACTCTCGCTGATCCTGCTCGTGGCGATCGTCGGAGGCCTGGCCTTCGGCGGGCTGCTGGTATTCCTGGCCAACGGGATGGACCGCACGGTCGGCACCACGGATGAGGCGATGAAGTATTTCAATATCCCCCTGCACGGCGCGGTGGGCGAGATTTCCACGCCGAAGGACCGCACGTGGCGGCGGGTGAAGCTCTGGGTCATCACGCCGATCATCGCCATCGTCGTGGTGACCGTGATCGGGGCGTCCTGCCTGGACACGGTGTTATGGCTCAAGCAGCCCACCAAGCACAAAGAGGAGTGGCGCAAGGCGCCCATAACGTACGTGGTGGACCAGGTGAAAGGCGTCTTTTCTTCGTCCAAGATATGAGGATGAATGTATCTAAAGCAATACAACCTGCGTGAGTTTCCTTTCGCGATTTCGTGCGACGAGCGGTACTTCTTCGAAAGTCCCATCCACGCCGAGGCGCTGGCGAACATGATGTACACCGTCCAGCAGCGCAAGGGCATGGTCCTGATCACCGGCGAGGTCGGATCGGGCAAGACGTTTTTGAGCAATCTGCTGGCCGCCCGGCTGGGGTCGGGCTGCCTGTCGGTGCTGGTGAAGAATCCGCCGCAGTCGGGCAAGCAGTTGCTTCGCGCGTTGGCGCAGCGGGTGGGCATGAGCGTCCGCGCGTCGATGGACAAGCTGGATTTGATCGAAGAACTCGAGCAGCATCTGGTTCGTATGCAGGCTAGGGGCAGGCTGGTGGCGCTGATGCTCGACGAATGCCAGGACCTCACGCCGGCGAGTCTGGAAGAGATCCGCCTGCTGTGGAACTGGGAACATCACGGGCACCGCCTGGTGCAGATTGTGCTGACGGGTCAGCCGGAGTTACGGCAGCGGATCCGCCAGCCTCACTGGGAACCTCTCCGCCAGCGCATCGTGCTGACGTATCACCTGGGGCACATGCAGCCATCCGACACGGTCGCGTACGTGCCGCATCGGCTCCGCGTGGCCGCCAACGAGGGCGGCCCGACGGTGATGTTCACGCCCGAGGCGTTGCAGGAGATTCACGCCGCCACGGACGGCATTCCGCGGCTGATCAACGTGTTGTGCGACAACGCCCTGTTGGTGGGATACGCCAAGGGCGTCGACGTGCTCGGGCGTGAGATCGTGGCGGAAGTGTTGCGGGATATGACATGTTGGGATTTGCGCGCGTCGTCAGCGTCGGCCGCGTTTTCGGAGTAGCAGGAGTTCGCATGGCCAATGTATTTCGAGCAATGAAGCGGGCCCAGCAGGAACAGCATGATGTTCCGATGGCGGCGCCGACGTCGGCGCCGGTGGCGATGGAGTGGGACGAGCCCGTGCACGCCGCCGTGGCGGCGTACGATCCGCCGGTGCCCGAAGCCCGCGTGGTGCAGACCCCCGTGCTGGGCATCCCTGCCGGCGCGGACACCCAGCTGCTTTCGGGCGGGCATTACCCGATGCTGTCGGCCCATCACGACCGAGGCGGCACGATCGCCGAGCAGTTCCGGCACATCCGCACCAGCCTGATGTCGCAGTACCCCGACCAGCGGTTCGTTCTCATGGTAACCTCCGCCGATCCGGGCGAAGGCAAAACCGTCAGCACCGGGAACATGGGCATCATCCTCGCCGAACGCCAGGACCGCACCACGCTGGTGATGGACTGCGACCTGCGACGCGCGTCGCTGACCACGCTGTTCCGCTCCAAAAAAATGCTGGGCGTGACCGACATGCTGCGAGGCCAGGCCACGCTCGCGCAATGCATCCAGCGAACCATTTACCCCAATCTGTACGTGGTGACCGCGGGCACGGGCGAGCGCGGCGAGATCGCTGAACTGCTCGCCAGGCCCGAGTTGGAAGATATCATCAGCCAGGCGCGGACGCAATTCGACCACGTGCTGATGGACGCGCCTCCGGTGAACTCCGTCGCCGACGCCGGCGTGCTCGGCCACGCCGTCGGCGAAGCCCTCATGATCGTCCGCATGAACAAAACCAACCGGGAATCGGTGGAGCGGGCGGTCCGGCTTCTCAAGGCCGCCAACGTAAAAATCGCCGGCATGGTGCTGACGCATCAGAAATACTTCGTGCCGAATTACATTTACAAGTATTCGTAACCCGCACGCGAAAACCAAAGCAAAAAACGGCTGTAGGCTGTAGGCTATAGGCTGTGGGCGCAGGCTTAGGATGGATTAGGCCTACTGATTCATCAGCCCGCGCCTGCAGCCTACAGCCCACAGCCTACAGCCTTCTGTGAAAAAACTGCTCTACATCTCGCATCGGCCCGCGTATCCGCCTGATAAGGGCGAGCGCGTGCGGGCGTATCATCAGATCCGCGAGTTGACGCGGCGGTTCGAGGTGACGCTGGCGACGCTTGGGCACGGCCCCGCCGACGGGGCCGATCTCGGGCCGCTGCCGACGTGGTGCCAGCATGTCGTCGTCGCGCCGGCGGCGGGCAAAGCGGGCGTCGTGCTTCATCCCTGGCGATTGGCCCGCGGGGCGTCGCTGACAGAACTGTGGTTTTCCAGTCGAACGATGACGGCCGCGCTGACTGACCTCTGCCGACAGACGCCATTCGATATCGTCGTGGGCTACTGCTCCAGCGTGCTGCCGTACATGCAGGCCGTGCACGCCCCCGTGCGCGTGCTGGACCTGGTGGACATCGACAGCGCCAAGTGGAGCAGCTACGCCCAGGCCGCCCGCGGGCCGATGCGTTGGCTGTACCGCCGCGAATCCACCGCCGTCGCGGCGCTCGAACGGCAGGCCCTGTCGAGTTGCCAGGCCGTCCTCGTCACCAGCGACAGCGAAGCCGCCCTCCTGCCCCCCGCCGGCAACGTCCACGTCGTCGGCAACGGTGTCGACAGCGACTACTTCAGCCCCGGCCATCCCGTCGGCGACGACCATCCCTCGATCGTCTTCACCGGCACGATGGATTACCGCCCCAACGCCGAGGCGGTCTGCTGGTTCGCGGGCGACGTCTGGCCGGCGCTGCGTGAGCGCTGGCCGGCGCTGCAATGGCACATCGTCGGTCGCGATCCGCTGCCGCCGGTGCGGGCGCTGAGCAAGCTGGCGGGCGTCCACGTCACCGGCTCGGTGCCGGACGTTCGCCCGTTCATGCGAACCGCCAGCGTCGCCGTCGTGCCGCTCCGCACCGCGCGAGGCATACAGAACAAGATTCTCGAAGCCATGTCGTGTGGCCGGCCCGTCGTCGCGACGGGCGAGACGCTCAAGGGCATCGACGCCCGCGTCGGACACGAGGTTTTTCAGGCCGACGAGCCGACGCAGTGGGTCGAGCGCGTCTCCGCGCTGCTGGCGGACGGCCCGCGTCGCGAGGCCTCCGGCGTGGCGGCACGGACGCGGATTCTGGAGCACTACTCCTGGCCCGCCCAGTTGCGGGGCATGGTCTCGCTGCTGGCGGACCTGTGCGACGAAAGGGGCGGACATGGGTAACGCCCGCGTCTACGCCCGCAACGTGTTCGCCAACTGGTTCGGCTATGCTGCCAATCTGGCCGTCATGTTTTTCCTCACGCCCTTCGTCATCACCACGCTGGGCGACAAGGTCTACGGCGTCTGGACACTGCTGGTCCTGCTGACGGGCTACATGGGCCTGGTCGAACTGGGCGTCCGCAACGGCATGGGGCGGTTCGTCAATTATTACCTGGGCAAGAAAGAGCCCGACAAGGTTAACGGCATCATCTCCACGGCGATGGTGATTTTTCTCGGCTGCGGCGTGCTGCTGCTGATTGCCGCGTTGACGCTGGGGCATTTTTTCGGACAGTTGTTTCCCAAGACGCCGCCGGAGATGCTTGGCAGCGCCCGGCTGGCGATTTTGTTGATCGCGGCCAATTTGTTCATTTCGTTTTATTGCGCGGCCTTTTTGCAGGTATTGGCCGCCCACGAGCGGTTCGAGATTTCCAACGGCATCAATCTCGGCGTGCTGCTATTGCGCGCGACGGCGACGGTGGTGTTGTTGCGGTACGAGGGAATGGACGACGGTGGCCGCGTGCTGATGCTGGCGTGGATCACGCTGGGCGCGGGCGTGATTCAGTTGGTGGCGCAGGCGGGGGCGGCGTGGCGGATCTTTCCCGCGCTGCGGATTTCGCCGAAGCTGGCGTCGCGGGCGTGTTTCCGCGAGCTGTACGCGTTCAGCATCTGGGCGGCGGTCAGCAGCGTGGCCTTGCAGGTGCTGTATTGGTTCGACACGCTGATCATCGGCGTGGTCCTGGGGCCGGCGATGGTGACGTTGTACTCCATCGGCGGCATGTTCGTCATTTACGGACGCGGGCTGGTCACGGAATGTTCGACCCCGTTCGCCCCGCAGATCATCAAGGATTGTGCCACGCGGAATTTCGCCAACATCCGCCAATTGGCCGCCCGGGCCACCGCGATGGTCATGGGCCTGAGCGTGCTGCTGTTCCTGGGTTTTGTGTTTTTCGGCGAGGAGTTCATCCGGCTGTGGATGATGGACAGCAAAAAGGGCGACGAGTACGCGACGTTCACGAAGTATCAGGACAGTTACAAGGTGATGGCGGTGTTGGCGTTGGCGCAGCTGGCATCGACCTCGACGATCGTGCTGGGGCACGTGTTCAGCGGACTCAACCGCGTTCGGTTGTCGGCGATGCTGATGGTGGCCCAGGCGGTCGTGAACGTGGCCTTGACGCTGACGCTGCTGCTGGTGGGCCTTGGCCTGGTGGGCGTGGCGGCGGGCAGCGCCATTCCGCGGGCCCTGTTCGCGATCCTCAGCACGGTGATCGTGCTGAACTGGATCGGTTCGGGATTCAAGGAATTCGCGAAATCGTATCTGGCGTGGTGGGCGGCCCTGGCGGCGGCGTTTGGGGCAGCGTGTTGGGTGGTGGTCACGTGGATGCCCCACGGCACGTGGCTGTGGTTTGCCGCCAAGATCGCTGTGGCCGTCGCGGTGTATGCTCCGCTGGTCTGGTTCTTCCTGCTGACCCCCGACGAACGCGCCATGATCAAAGCCAAACTGCCGGGACGGAGATGACGCAGGGAAACCGCGCCGAAATGGCTTATTTTTCGGCTGTAGGCTGTGGGCTGTAGGCTGTGGGACAGGTTTATGAAGGATTTGGCCTAATCATTCATAAGCCTACCCCTACAGCCCACAGCCTGCAGCCCACAGCCTTTTCGCCGAAGAACGGACGATTTAGATGCGATGGCCCACCGTCGACAGCCGATAAGTAAATATGCGAAACGTCCTGATGTTGACATTTTTTTGGCCGCCGAAGTACCAGTCGGGCATCTGGCGGCCTATGAAGTTCGCCAAGTACATGCCCCAGCACGGCTGGAAGCCGACGGTGCTGACCGCGAAATTTCCGCTCGACAAGGACGCGCCCTGCGTGCGCGAAGACAACATTCCGCCGTGCGAAGTGATCCGGGTCGAACCGAACTCTGACCGCACGCTGGCCAGAGCGATGAGCTGGGCCGTCTGGCCGATGGCAAAACTCCTCGGCAAAAACCGGCAGTGGGTCGAGGATGCGCTCGAGTGGCGGATGGCATGGTCGCTCCAGTGGCCTGACCGAGGCACGTCGTGCAACCGTTGGATGATACCCATGTTGTCCAACGCGATGGACCTGCTGGCGGGCGACCGGTTCGACGCGGTGTACGTCACCGCGCCGCCGGTGCAATTGACCCTGGTGGCCGCCGTGCTGGCGATGCTGCGCCCGAAGCCGATCATCATGGATCTGCGCGACCCCTGGACACAGGAGTTTCAGTACACCCAGCGTGGGTTTCGCCGCGGGGTGGATGAGTGGGTCGAAAAGAGCTGCCTGCGGCGGTGCGACCGCATCGTCACCGTCACGCCGATGCAAACGGCGGATCTATCGAGGCTGTACCCGGAACTTACCGGCAAACTGCGGTGTATCACCAACGGGTTCGATCCAGAGGATATCCTTCCCCGGAACGTTCGTGTCCCGGACGGACGGTTGATCGTGACGTACTGCGGAATGTCGTATGAAAAACTGGACCAGGTGACGCAGGCCGTCCGCCTGGCATGCCAGCGCCGCGAAGCGTTTCGCGAGCAGTTCGAAATGCGTTGGATCGGCCCGCAGCCGCGCCACCCGTCCGCGGAGGAAGTGGCCCCCATCAAATACCTGGGGATTTTGCCGAAAAACGACGCGATGCGCATCACGCAGGAAACCGATGTGTTGTGGTTCGAAGTGCCGATCAACGGCCACAGCCGATATATCTATCCCGGAAAAATGTTCGAGTACATGGTCATGGACCGCCCCATTATCGGCACGATTCCCGAGGGGGCGTGCATGGAGAAGCTGCTGCATCCGATGGGCTATTGCCGCTTCTGTTATTCGCGCGATCCGGAAAAAATGGCGGCATTGCTCGATCAGGTGTTCGACGACTGGCAGGCGGGCAAGCTGGCCGGCGGCGCGAGCGCGGAGGCGCGGGCGGAACACGTCCGCCGATTCCGCCGCGACGTGCTCACCGGGCAGTTATGCGACGTACTAAATGAGGTGACCCGTGGCAGCCGACGGCGACATGACTGTCCTTGAGCCGGCCTCGGCGAAATCCGCCGTGTGCGCGGGCTGTGCGTCGCCGCTCCCCGCGGCGGGCGGAGAGGCTGCGCGCGGCAAATGTCCCGCGTGCGGGCTGCGGTGGAATGCCGCCGCCGAAGGCCGAGATCACACCGAGGATATCGCCAACTGCCGCGAGCCACTCGCGTGGCTTCGCGATCGGTTGGCCGGGGCGGAAGAGGTTGCGATCGACACCGCCAACGGCGATTGGCCGTTGCACCGCGATCCGACGACGACGCGGTGGATGTTCACGCCCCGCGCGCTGCTGCACACGATCGAACGCGGCGGCGGCTGGAGCGCGGAACTGCGAACGAGCGGCTGGCGCAGCCGCCTGCCCCGCCTGCGCTGCCGCGTGCGACGCGGCGAAGGGCCCGCGTATACGGGCGGCATCAGCCTGGTGACGTTGTCCTGCGATCGCGACGCGCAGGAGACGATGCGGATGGTGCTGGAACTGGCCCCCGCGTTCGCCGAGACGGTCGTGCTGTTCGACGGCGAGGCCGTGCCCGCGTCCCTGGAGCCGCTGGCGGGCATGTCGCGGGCGCCGAATGTGAAGCTGTTCGCCAGGCCGTTGGGAAAGGATTTCGCCGCGCAGCGCAACGCGGCCACCCGATTGGCGTCGCGCGACTGGGTGCTTCACCTGGACGCCGACGAGCGGCCCTCGCCGGCCATGCTGGCGGCGCTGCCGCATCTGACCGCCCTGGGCGAGCGCCACGGTTTTTTGACGATCGGCGTGCCGCGCGTCACGCTGGTGGACGGCCACGCCCTGCCGGGCGACGCGATGGACGACCCACAGTACCGCCTCCATCACCGCCTCGAGCGCTGGGTGCGGCCCGTGCACGAGCGGCCGCGGTCGTTCGTACAAAACTGGCGGCGGGCATGGATGGTGGATTATCGCCCGGACGTGTATTTTCACCATTTGACCCAGACGCGATTTTTGGCTGAAAAAAGCGAATTTTATAATGCGATTCACGAAGGCGCCGGCGACATCGACGGCCTGCGGCAGCTTCACGACGCGCCGCGGCACGACGACGACCCGGGCGACATCGAGGCCCAGGGCCCGACAACGAGAGACGATTCATGAGACTATGCATCGCGACACGAACCGCCTTTGTCAGCGGCGGCGAGACCATGCTGCTGCGGTTGGCGAAGGAGTTGGCCAACCTGGAGCACACGGTGTGCGTCGTCTGCCCGGCCGGCTCGAAGGCGTACGAATTTTTCGCCGACAACAAATTGACGGTCGAGGGCGTCGATCTGCACCTGACGGACTGGCGTCATCCGCTACGGTTTTTCGGCAGTGTTCGCGCGTTGCGGAAGATCATGAGGACGCACCGCGTGGAGGTCGCCCACGCCAACGATCTCTCGACGATTCAGCCGCTCGGCTGTGCGTGCCGCAAAGAAGGCATTCCCGTGGTGGTGCACGTCCGGCAGACGGTCAAGCCTGGCGGGCCCGAGTGGTACTTCAAGTACGGCGCGGATCATGTCATTGCCGTGTCGGAGTACATCAAGCGTCACCTGGTGGAGACGTCGCCGGCGGTGTTCGAGGGCAGGACGAGCGTGTCGCTGGACGGCATCACCGTGGGTCCGCCCGCCGACGCCGACGCCAAACGCCTCGCCCGGCAGACGCTGGAGATTCCCGAGGACCGCTTCGTATTCCTCTATGCCAACCAGTTCAACGAGGTCAAGGGGCTGCCGGATCTGATCCAGGCCGTCGCGCTGCTGCCCGAGGCCCTGCGAAGCCGCCTGCTGCTGTGCGCGGTGGGCGACGACGTGCAGACCGGCGGCGTGTATCGCGAAAACATGATGCAGTTGGCCCGCGACAAAGGCGTGGCGGAGTGGATTCGTTTTCCGGGCTATCGTCGCGACGTGCCCACGTGGATCGCCGCGTGCGACTGGTGCGTCTCGCCGTCGCTGGTGGAGCCTCTGGGCACGACGGTCATCGAGTCGCTCTCGTCGGGCAGGCCCGTGATCGGCACCCGCGTCGGCGGCATTCCCGAGATGGTGCTGGAGAATCAGACGGGGCTGCTGGTGGACGGCGGCCAGCCCGAGCAGTTGTCGGCGGCGATGGCGAAGGCGTTGGCCCAACCGGAGCTGGCCGTCACGCTGGGCCGCGGCGCGCACGAGTTCGCGCGGCAACAGTTCACCATCGAGCGGCACGCGCAGGAGATGCTCGCGATTTATCGGCTCGCGATAGCCAGCCGGGCGAAGGGAGGCCGCTGATGTCGAACGCCCACACCGACCCCTGCACGGACCGCCCGCGATTGCTGGCGTTTTCGCAGGTCTATCCGCCCCACGTCGGCGGGTCGGGGCTGTGGATGTACCGCCTCGTGCAGGCCTGGCCAGGCCCCGTGACGACGCTGTGCCAGGAACATCCACTCTTCCGCACGGACGAGCGCCAGGGCGACAACCGGATCCGCCGCATCCCGTTCAATTTCCCCAGTTGGGCGCCCGACACGCTGACCTCGCTGAAGTCCTATTGGACGGCGACGCGGGCCCTCAAGCGGGAGATCCGCGCCGACAGGCCAGCGGCTGTGTTGTGCGGCCGGGGCATCCCCGAAGGCGTGGCGGCACGTTGGGTAGGCCGTGTGCCGTACGTGAGCCTGGCGCACGGCGAGGAGATCACGACGTGCCTGACCTCGCGGAAGTTGCAGTCCCTGCTGCGTTATTCGTACCGCGGCGCGCGGTTGGTTATCGCCAATTCCAGCAACACGCGGCAGTTGGCGATACAGGCCGGGGCGAACCCCGACCGGTGCATCGTCATTCCGCCAGGCGTGGACTCGGCGGCGCTGCGTCCCAGGCCCGCCGGCGAGCTGCCCTGGCCGATTCCGCCGGGCGCGATGGTGGTCGTCACGGTCGGTCGACTGGAGCCTCGAAAAAATCAGGTCGGCGTGATTCACGCAGTCGCCAAACTGGTCGCGGAGGGATATAACATTCATTACGTGATCGCCGGCACGGGCGTCGGCAAGGACGCCGTGGAACGGGCCGTCGCGGACACGGGCATGGCCTCCCACGTGACGCTGGTGGGCGAGGTCTCCGACGCCGACGTCCGCGCGCTGTACCATCGGTGCGACGTCTTCGCCATGCCCAGCGTCCAACACGGGCCTTCGATCGAAGGATTCGGCATCGTCTTCCTGGAGGCCGCCGCCGCAGGAAAACCCGCCATCGCGGGCACCGCGGGCGGATCGGGCGAAGCCGTCGTCCACGACACCACAGGCCTCGTCGTCGACGGAACCGATATCGACGCGATCTATTCCGCGTTGGCGACGTATTACGATCATCCTGAACTTCGGCACGCGCATGGCCGAAAGGGGCAGGAGCGGGCACAACAGGAGTTTGACTGGGCTATCGTGGCCAAACGGGCCAACGACGCCATTCTGGCATCCATACGATGAAGCATTTTATTTTCCTAGCCCTGACGACGCTGATCTGTTCCTACAGGTCCATCACCGACCCCTTCTGGGGCGTGGCCCTGTATTACCTGTGGAGCGTTCTCCGCCCGCAGTTCGTCTGGGACTGGGCGCTGCAAGACTACCCGGAGATGCGGTGGTCGCTCATCGCCGCCCTGGTCACGATGGTCGCGACGGTCGTTCGGTTCGGTCATCTCGACCAGCCCAAGGTCAACAAAAATTTCGTGCCGCTGCTTCTGGCATTCGGCATGTGTATTTTGGGCAGTTATCTCACCGCGCGCAACGCGGAGGTGGCCGCCGAGCCGGGTCGGGAATACGCCAAAATTCTCGTCATGATGATGCTCGCGGCGCTGCTGATCACCCATGCCAAGCACCTTCGCGTTCTGGCGTTTGTCATATTCGGCTCGTTGATCTACATCATTTACACCATCAACTTCATGTACGTGTTCGAGGGCAGGCTCCAGGTGTTGACCACCGGGTTCTGCGGCCTGGACAACAACGGCGCGGCCCTGATGATGGCGATGGTGATTCCGTTCTGTTATTATCTGTTCCAGGCGGAGCATCGCTGGTGGCGGTGGGGATTCCTGATCTGTCTGCTGCCGGCGGCGCACGCGGTGATGTTGACGTACTCGCGTGGCGCGATGCTCAGTTCGATTCTGGCGTGCGCGGGCATGGTGATCATGCAGAAGAAGCATCGCTGGAAAACGATCGGCATGGCGTTGGTGATGGGCTTCCTCATGCTGTCGATGGCGGGCGAGAGCGTGCGCGAACGCTTCCTGTCCATCAAGGAACGCGATCACGACGAGTCGGCGCAGTCGCGGTTCGGCAGTTGGGCCGCCGGCATGCGAATCGCCTTCGACAACCCCGCTTTCGGCGTCGGGCTGCGAAACAGCAACGGCATCATCTACATGTACGGCGCCGACATGGAAGGCCGAACCGTCCACAATCTGCTGATCCAGATGGCCGCCGACAGCGGGCTGCCCTGCGTGACCATCTACCTGCTGCTGTACTTCTCGGCGATGATCTGGGCATGGAAAGGCGCCACCCTCGTCCGAAACCACACCACCTCCGAACAACGGTGGCACCACAACATCTCGCTGGCGTGTTTCTGGAGCCTGGGCCTGTTCCTGGTCGGTTCGTTCTTCCTGTCGATGGAGACGTTCGAGCCGCCCTACCTGCTGATCGTGATGGCCGCCACGTCGCAGAAACTCGCCGAAGGCATGACCGACGCGACGCCCGAAGCGGAAATCCTGGAAGCCATCCCCGAGGCGGAAGCGGCGTCGTGAAGCACGAAAAACCGCATAAAACGGACACGGTAGCATCGTTGCAAGAATTTTCGCTCATTCGACTTCGCGAAGACCGAGCGGGATTACGCGGATTGAAAAATTAAGTTTTTTCCATGCGTATCACACGTTCCGTACGGTAATTCTGTAATCTGTTAATCCGTGTAATCCCGCTCGGTCTTCGCGAAGTCGAATGAGCGCGAACGCCAAAATAACCGATCATATAGTATATATGGAGAGGCCAGGACCGGCTGGGCCTGGGCTTGGCGTGTTTTGACAAAAGACGTTTTGATGGGTGACGAGGAATCGCAAGGATGAGCATCGGTTCGACACAACGGTTGTGCGGGCTTCACGTTCGGCGTGGGGGCGTGCGTCATGGAAGCGCCGAGCCGGTCACGACGGGGCTGCCGCTGCCCGCCGGCCGCGTGCGCGACGCGGCGGAGCTGGCGCTGCTGTCGGCGGACATGACACGCTCGCTGCCGCTTCAGTGCGACGTGCTGGAGCGTTGGCCCGACGGGTCGATCCGATGGGCGTTGCTGGATTGGCTCCTGCCGGCCGGCGCGAACGAAGTGGCCGTGGCCATCCGCGTGCCCGCCTCCGACTCGCCGACAACAACGAGCGAGCCGGCACCAACGGAAGAACCGCAGGCTGACCGCGACGAAAAACCTGCCGACGCCACGGCCCAAACGCAGGCCGACGCGACGCAACCACAGCCTGCCATCGCGCAGGCGCCGCCCGACGCGGGATCGTTCAGGCCTTTCCGGGGCAGCGTGACGGCAGCCTTGATGAAAGTGATGGCCAAAGAAATCGCGGACGCGTCGGCCGACGTGGAAGCCGCCGCCGCGACCGCCCGACGCGAACTGGCCGCCGCACGCGAAACCCAGCCGCCCGTCGACAGCGATGAAGCCGCCTTCGACGCCGCTATCGCGATGGCGAACAAGCCCCCATTGCTCGCGACATTTCTGCCGACCGAAGGCAAGCCCTGGTCGGCGGTCCGATTGGCCGACGGACGCGGATTGATCGTCGAAGCCCAGGACCAGACCGGCGATACGTTCTGGGCCAAATGGAACGACGTCTGCGAAGAAACCGACGGCCCGCTGCGCCGCTCGATCCATGCAACCGGCCATCTGGCCGGTCCCGGCGGCGAGTTGGCGGAGACGGAACTGCGGCTGCACACATTCGCGGGATCGCCCGTTTGCCGCGTGGAGTTGACGATTCGCAATCCCCGCCCCGCGGCGCATCCGGGCGGGTGCTGGGACCTCGGCAACGACGGGGCCGTCCATTTCCGCCGACTGACGGTCGCGCTCGGAGGCCCGTGGCGACTGACGGCGATTTCGACGCAGCCGGACCTGCCGCCCGGAAAGGTCGAGGGCAACTGGACACTCTGGCAGGCCTCCAGCGGCAAGCCGAACTGGCAAAGCACCAACCACTACAACCGCAAACACGAAGTGCCGCTGCCCTTCCGCGGCTATCGGCTCATGACGGCCAAGGGCACGCGTGAAGGCCTGCATGCCATGCCGCTGGCGGTCGTCCGCGGCGCGGGCGCGTCGCTGGGATTGGCCGTCGGTGACTTCTGGCAGAACTTCCCCCAAAGCATCGAATGCCGCGACGGCAACCTGCTCTACCACCTCTTCCCGCCGCAAATGCCCGACGCCCAGGAACTCAGCGGTGGCGAACAGAAAACCTGGACGTTCCACTGGGCCGCCGGTGACGAATCCATGGCCGCCGATTCGCTCGCCTGGTGCCGCGAACGCGCCGTCGTGACCGCCGAACCGGAATACTACGCCTCCACCGGCGCGCTGCCGAATTTCGTCCCCAAAGCCGACGGCGACGCCGGATACGCCGCCCTCGTCGACGCCGCCATGGAAGGCAAAGACACCTTCGACCACAAACGCGACGTCCTCGACGAATACGGCTGGCGGCACTTCGGCGACATCTACGGCGATCACGAAGCCGTCTTCGCCAAAACCGCCGCGCCCCTGGTCTCGCACTACAACAACCAATACGACGCCGTGTTCGGCATGCTATTCCAAGGCCTGCGAAGCGGCGACGCCCGCTGGCTGACGGCCATGGCAGAACTCGCACGGCACGTCATCGACATCGACATCTACCACACCGCCGGCGACAAGTCCGCCTACAACGGGGGCATGTTCTGGCACACGGTGCACTACATCGACGCCGACACGACAGGCCATCGCACCTACCCCGCCAAATCCAAACGCGGCGGCGGCCCCAGCCCCGGCCATCTGTACTCCAGCGGCCTGATGTACTACTACTGGCTGACGGGCGACCGCTCCGCCAAACAGGCGGCCATCGGACTGGGCCAGTTCGTCATCGACTGCGACGACGGCTCGAAGACCGTTTTCCGACACCTCGCCAACCGCCACACGGGATCGGCCACCGAGTCCGCGCCGGACTATCACGGCCCAGGCCGGGCCAGCGCCAATTCGCTCAACGCCCTGATCGACGCCCACCGACTCTGCGGCGAGCCGCGTTTCCTCGACAAGGCCCAGCAATTGATCCGTCGAAGCATTCACCCCGCCGACGACGTCGCCGGGCGGAACCTGCTCGACACCGAACGCCGCTGGTTCTACACCATGTTCCTCCAGTCGCTGGGAAAATTCCTCGACTACAAAGCCGACCTCAGCCAACTCGACGACATGTACGCGTACGCGCAGGCGTCGCTGCTGCACTACGCGCGATGGATGGCCGCCAACGAATATCCGTATCTCGACAAGCCCGAAAAACTGGAATACCCCACGGAAACCTGGGCGGCCCAAGACATGCGAAAGAGCGAAGTGTTCGCGTACGCCGTCCGTCACGCGCCGCCAGAGGAGCGGGAGGCGTTTCGCGAGCGGTGCGAATTTTTCTTCCGCGACGCGGTGACGCGGTTGACGGACATGCCCACGCGAACGCTCGCCCGCCCGGTCGTGCTCCTGCTGACCAACGGGCTGATGTGCCAGCACCTGCGGCTGCACCCCGACGCGTCCGCCGCCGAGCCAACGGAAACGCCCGCGGACTTCGGCAGACCCGCAAAATTTCGCCCGCAAAAACCCGTCGCCCTCCGCCGAGCCAAACTCCTCGCCACGGGAATCGCCGCACTCGTCGCCGCAGGAGCGGCCGCCGCGGTGTGGTGGTGGATGCAATAAAAAACTTTCGAACTCGAATAGCGCATGACAACAAGGCACGACAACTCGTCCACCGAATCCCGGCCGCTGCGTGTGCTGCACGTGCTGCACACGCTGATGCGGGCTGGGGCGGAGCAGTTGATGGTCGAGATGGCCGTGGGATATCGCGGTCGGCTGGCGACGGCGGCGCTGTGCCTGGACCAACTCGGGCCGCTGGCCGACGAACTGCGGGCGATGGACGTGCCGGTGTATTTCACGCGACGCGGTCCGGGCATGGAGTTGGGGCAGACCGCGAAGATCCGCGACGCGATCGCCGAATTCGCGCCCGACGTGCTGCATTGTCATCAATACACGCCGTTTTTTTACGGCTCGCTCACGCGGCTGCGGATGGGACTGTCGCCGGGCGGGCGTCGGCGCAGGCCCGCGCTGCTGTTCACCGAGCACGGGCGGCATTATCCCGACCTCGTCAGCGGTAAGCGGAGGCTGATGAATAAAGTGCTCGTGCCCCAGGCGGCCCACATCACGGCGGTGTGCGAGTTCACGCGGCAGCGGCTGGTGGAGAAGGAAGGCATCGCGGCTGATCGGATCGAGGTGGTATACAACGGCGTGGATCCGTCGCGGTTTGAGGGCTTGCCGTCGCCTGCGGCGGCGCGGGCGTCGTTGGGGTTGCCGACGGCCGGGCCCCTTGTCGTGCAGGTGGGCACGTTGCGGGGCGTGAAGGATCATCCGACGGCGTTGCGAGCGTTTGCCCGCGTGGTGCGTGAGTTGCCGGCGGCGCGGATCGCGTTTGCGGGCGACGGGCCTGACCAGGCCGCCTGCCGGGCGCTGTCGGCGGAGCTGGGCATCGAGTCGTCGGTGCATTGGCTTGGCTCGCGGAGCGACGTGCCCAACGTGCTGGCGGCCGGCGACGTGATGCTGATGACCAGCCTGTCGGAGGCCCACAGCGTCTCGCTGCTGGAGGCGATGGCGGCGGGGCTGCCGGTCGTCGCGACGGCCGTCGGCGGCATTCCAGAAACCGTCGCCGACGGCGAAACAGGCCTGCTCGCGCCACGCGGCGACGACGCGGGCCTGGCCGCCCACCTCGTCACGCTGCTGCGCGACGACACGCGGCGCCGCCGCATGGGACAGGCCGGCCTGACGAAAGTCCACGACCAATTCCTCCGCTCGCGAATGCACGAACGATACTACAAGATTTACCAACACTTGTCTCGAAGGGAAAACACGTATGGTACGTGAGTTTCTTCGCGTTCTGCATCTGCGCGTGGTTCGCGGCACGGGCGGCGGGCCTGACAAAACCACACTTCGTGGCTGTGCCTGGCTGCGACGTCATGGGCATGACGCGCAGGCGTTTTACATGCTCGACGCGCGGGAGGACACCGGGCGTCTCCAGCAACTCGCCGCCGAGCTGGGCGTACCCATGCACGTTGCCCTGGAACGTTCGCCGCTTTCGCCCGGCACGCTGTGGCGGCTGCGGCGGGTGCTCGCCAGCGGGCCTTTCGACATCCTGCACACGCACGACTATAAGTCCAACGCGATCGCGCAGTTGGCGCGCGTGGCGCACGGCGGGCGCGTAATCGCGACCGCGCACGGCTATAATCAAACGACGCGCCGCGAGGCGTTGTATTATGCGCTGGAGCGGGCGTGCTTCCGGCATGTGCGGGCGATTATCTGCCCCACGCGCGACATGTGGCGGCTGCTGCGGGGTTTCGGCCTGCCGGCATCGCGGCTGCACGTGATCCCCAACGGCATCGAAACGACAGGCCGCGCCAAGCCGAAGGAACGTAGCACGGGCGTCCTTGCCGCGACGAAGCGGAGCGAAGACGGGTCGCCCGCGATAACCGATCCACTGGCCTCGATGACAGAGGAGGCCAAACCTTCGCCTCCGGAGCGTGGGCAAGATGCCCACGCGACACGCGGGCGAGACGCCCGCGACACGTTGGTACGTCTGTTGTATCTCGGTCGGCTGAGCGCCGAGAAGGACGTCGCCAATCTGCTCACGGCGGCGGCGCGGCTGCGGGAGCGTGGCGTGCGATTCGCGTTGGCCATCGCCGGCGACGGGCCGGAACGGGCGGCGCTGGAATCGCAGGCCCGCGAGACGAATTTGCTGTCCGACGACCCGGCCTCGCCCGCCCGCGTGGAATTTCTGGGCTTCCGCGCGGACGTCGACACCCTGCTGGCCGAGGCGGATATTCTGGTCAATCCCAGTTGGACCGAGTGCATGCCCAACAGCGTGCTGGAGGCGATGTGGGCCGGCGTGGGCGTGGTCGCGACCCACGTCGGCGGACTGTCGGAAATGATCCGTCACGGCGAGCAAGGCCTGCTGTGCCCGCCACGCGACAGCGACGCCCTCGCCAACGCGATAGCCCAACTGGCAACCAACCGCGACGAACGAGGCCGCATGACAAAAAACGCCGCCGCCCGCGTCGACGCGGAGTTTACGTTCGAAAGCCGAATGCAACGGGTCGTGCGGTTATACCGAATGGTGTTGGAAGAAAGCCACTAGCCACAAGCCACTAGCCACCAGGTATGGAACGACGATGGCAAAGGCGAAAAATTAATACGTTTGTGGCAAGAATCGCGAAAAAATCAGACGTTGATTTTCCAATGCTCAGTATGATTCTGTTCGCGGTGAAACTCGCCATACCTGGTGGCTTGTGGCTAGTGGCTTGTGGCTCTGACTGCAACAATGAAATCCATCCTCAAACAACTCGCGACGTGCCTCTGCACCCTGGCGGTCCTGCCGGTGCTCGTGCGGTATGGGCTGCTGCGGGCGGTGTTGGGTTCGGCGCGGGCGTGTCAGGCGGTGTCGCAATCGGCGGCGAAATGGGCCGGGCCCATGGGCGAGAGTTTGCGGCTGGCATTGTTGCGGCGCGTGCTCGCGCGGGTCGGGCCTGAGGTGGTGGTGTCGTTTGGCAGCCTCTTCAGCAAGCCGACCGCGTGCCTGGAGAAAGGCGTGTACGTGGGCGCGTACTGCGTGCTGGGCGACGTGCGGATCGGCGAGGACACGCTTATCGCCGACCACGTGCTCGTGCCCAGCGGCGCCCACCAGCACGGCTTCGAGCGGCTGGACGTGCCGATCCGTCAGCAGCCCGGTCGGCTGGAAACGATCCGCATCGGCGCGGACTGCTGGATCGGCGCCCGTTCGGTGATCCTGGCGGACGTGGGCGATCACTGCATCGTGGCAGCCGGCAGCGTGGTAACGGCCCCGGTGCCCGACTACGCCATCGTGGCGGGCGTGCCGGCGAAAGTGATCGGGGATCGGCGGACGAAAAAAGAAGCCACTAGCCACTAGCCACCAGGTAAGGAAATGTTTTCCATGAATCAGAACACACTGTCGAGATGATCATGACACCGAACCACGAGTCAGCGAAGCTACGAGACCGCACTCTCGAACTGGATGGGCAATTTTACCGACAAGTACCGCAAACCCTTGTCGCTTGTGGCTGGTGGCTGGTGGCTGGTGGCTTTTGTCCGAACGTTGTCGCCACAACAGCGTAGTGAACGTACGGGGACTGCATGACTCGCACGAGGCCTGAATTTATTGTTTTCAGCGACGACTGGGGGCGGCACCCGTCGAGTTGTCAGCATTTGTTTGGCCGCATCAGCCGACGGCACCGGGTGCTGTGGGTGGACACGATCGGTCTGCGCAGCGCGAAGGCGGACTCGTTCACGCTGTTTCGGGGTCTCGAAAAATTGCGCAAATGGGCGCGCCCGTTGCGGCGGGTGAGCGAGAACATGTGGGTGCTCGCGCCGATCATGTTGCCGGCGGCGGGCGAGGATTTTCTCGCGCGCGTCAACGGCAGGCTGGTCGCGACGGCGATTCGTCGCGTGACGACGCGGCTGGGCTTTCGCGACCCGGTGATGTTCACGTCGGTGCCGACGGCGGTGGATTACGTCGGACAACTGGGCGAGTCGCGCGTCGTCTATTACGTCACGGACAATTACGCCCTCTGGCCGGGCGGAAACGCGGAAAAAATCCGCGCCGCCGACCGCCGACTCCGCGACGCCGCCGACGTGGTCTTCCCCTGCACGCAGGCGCTATGCGAAACCGCGTGCGAAAAAAGCACGCTCCTGCCGCACGCGGTGGACTTCGACCACTTCACCACGCCCGCGCCCGAGCCGCCCGACCTGGCAGCGATTCCGCATCCGCGGGTCTGCTTTTTCGGCCTGATTTACGAAAAAATTGACCTGCCCCTGCTGGCGAAGCTGGCGGCGGCAAGGCCTGACGTACACGTCGTCCTCATCGGTCCCGTAAAGACGGACGTCTCCATCCTTGCGCCGCACGCCAACGTGCACCTGCTGGGTCCAAAACCCTACGACAAGCTGCCAGGCTACCTCCAGGCCATGGACGCCGTCGTCGTGCCCTACGTGCCCGATGATGAAAAACTCCAGTGCGGGCCTCTGAAAATCCGCGAGTGCCTCGCCGTCGGCAAGCCCACCGTCCTGCAAAACATTCCCGACCTGCGGCAGTTCGCCGACGTGGTGCGGCTGTACGATTCGCCCGATCAGTTCATCGCGCAGGTGGACGCGGCGTTGGGATGTAGCACGGGCGTCCCGCCCGTGAGTCGCATGGGCGTCTCGCCCATGCTACGTTCTGATGCCCTGGCCAACGCGATGCGCCAGCGCGTCCAAGGCCAAACCTGGGACGCCCGCGCCGACCTCGTGCTGGACACGCTCGCCAAGCTCGAGCCTGCCGCCGCGCCGACAGCGGCCAAACGCCTCACCATTTCCCTCGCGCGGGAAGTGCCCGAGTGGTCGCCCCTGCTCGATCAGCAGGCCGCCGGCGTGTTTCACGATCCGCGATGGGGTGTGGTCATGCGGCAGGCATACGGCAACGAGCCGTATTACCTCACCGCGAGCGTCGGGCGCGAGCCTGTCGCCGCGTTGCAACTGGTGCGACAGGCCAGCACGGTCTTCGGCACGCGGTTGTGCAGCCTGCCGTATTTCGATTCCGCCGACATCCTCAGCCGCGACCCCGACGCGACGGCCATGCTGCTGACACAGGCGGCGAACCTGCGCGAAAAGACGGCCTCCCGGTGGGTCGAGCTGCGACTGTCCAACCCGCTGCCGAAACTGCCGACGCGCGACGACAAAGTCACCATGCACCTGCCCCTGCCCGCCGACCCCGCCGTGCTGTGGGACCAACTCAAAGCCAAAGTCCGCAACCAGATCCGCAAAGCCCAGAAGGCCGATCTGCGGGCCGTCCACGGCGGCGGCGAATTGCTCGAACCGTTCCACACGGTCTACCTGCGAACGATGCGCGACCTGGGCAGCCCCTCGCACAGCCGGACATTCTTCGAACTGATCCTGCGGCACTTCCCCGAAGCCGCCCGCGTCTTCGTGGTCTACCAGGGCCGACGCCCGCTGGCCGCCTCGCTGACTCTCCGCGACCGCCACGCCCTCCGCGTCCCCTGGGCAGGCAGCGACTGGCGATTCAGCCCCCTCTGCGCCAACATGCTGCTCTACTGGGCCATGCTCGAACACGGCTGCCGCGACGGCGCCCCGACGTTCGACTTCGGCCGAGGCACACGCGACGGCGGAACCTACCAATTCAAAAAACAATGGGGCAGCATCGAAGTCCCCCTCTACTGGCAATACCTGTTAGCCGAAGGCGACACCCTCCCCGAACTCCGCCACGACAGCCCACGATACCAAAAGGCCGTCGAAGTCTGGAAACGGCTGCCGCTCACCACCGTACGCCACCTCGGGCCGCTGATTGTTCGGAAGCTGAGCTGAAACCATCACGTCCCGCGAAACACGCAACGGGCGGTGTCGCTTTCCCAGATCGTCAGCGCCGACAGGCCTGGCAACTGCGGCTTGACGCGGTCCCAGATGTAACGGGCGATCAACTCGCTCGTGGAATTCTCCAAGCCGGCGATCTCGTTGAGCAGCCGATGATCCAACTGCTCCATGAGCGGCTTGACGGCCGCGACGATCAAGCCGAAATCCATCACCATGCCGCTGGCCGCATCCACCTCGCCGGTGACGTGCACGTCCACGCGATAACTATGCCCGTGCAGACGGCGACATTTGTGCGCCTCCGCCACGCCGACAAGATGATGAGCGGCCTCGAACCGGAACGTTTTAATTAACTCGGCTTGCATAGTTCACCGTAGCACGGGCGTCCCGCCCGTGAGTCGCACGGGCATCTTGCCCGTGCAAACGTTCCGAGGCGCCTTACGTGCGATTCTATCCAAAACACGGCCAGACTAGGATACCTTGCATGGGCAAGATGCCCATGCTACGTTTCTACGGCACACCGATGAGTTTGTGCAGTTGCACACCCAGGCGGACGTCGAGGCGGGCGTCGAGGATCCAGGCGGCCAGGTCGGCGCCGGCGAGGTGGTCCAGGACGGGCGAGAAAATCACCGCGCCGCATGCCAGCCCCGCGTGCCGGTCGAGCATCGCGCGGGCGTAGTCAAAATCCGCCCGGTCGGCCAGCACGAATTTCACCTCGTCCCGCGGCGAGAGGTATTCGACGTTCGACACAAGGAACGACTCCGCCTCGCCGCTCGAGGGGCACTTGACGTCGACGATTTTCACGACGCGCCCATCCACGCGCGACACGTCCAGGCTGCCGTTGGTTTCCAGCAGCGTTTCGAATCCCGCGTCGCACAGCCGGGCGAGCAGCTCCGGCGTGGCGGGCTGACACAGCGGCTCGCCGCCGGTGACCTCCACGCGCCGGCAGCCCATCGCCGCCACCGCCCGCAACACGTCGCCCAGCGGCACGTCCCGCCCGCCGTCCCACGCACGGACGGTGTCGCACCAACGACACCGCAAGTTGCACCCAGCCAACCGAACAAACGCGCACGGCAACCCCGCCCGCGTGCCCTCGCCCTGCAAGCTCAAAAAAATCTCGCTAACCCGCATCCGAGCGTCCATGACGATACTATAACGTCGGGAACGAACTCTTGACAGTGGAGGACGGTAGCAATATAGTCATACGTCTGTCGCGTGCACGAGTAGCTCAATTGGATAGAGCATCGGTCTACGGAACCGAAGGTTACAGGTTCGAGTCCTGTCTCGTGTAGTTTCTGTTTTTCTTCAATTTCGCTACTGTTTTCACGATTTTTCACGTCCTCAACGACGAAATTTTTCTCGTTTTCTGCGGCTGATCTCATGCCTAACAAATTTGAAACAATAGGCAAGCTGATAGGCAAGCTTTTCGGTGGCGATATTAGGGTGTCATCGCTAGTACCGGTACCGGTTTTCCTGGCTTGTTGTGAGATTGACAGCATATCAAGGCTCGGAAGTGCGGCGATAGCATCAGCTTCCTGCCCTACGAGAACGTGGCTGTAAGTATCCATCGTCAGCCGAATGTCACCATGTCGCATGACAGACTGGGCGACCTTGGTAGCCGACAAATCGGACCAAAATTGCGTCTTGGTTCCCCTGAAAACCCGCTGGACCATCTTCACGTAGTCTTCTACGTGTTTAGTGGTGTTCCCTTTGGCGGCAAGGAACTGCTTCCAGCCAGGCGCGTCACTGGTGCCCTCAATATGCTCCACCAACGGACGCAGTACAGCAACACGAGTGACATCAAGAAGTCTGATACGCTCAAGGCCCCCCCTCAAGGCGGGACTCACCGTTTCCAGCCACTTCGAGGTCACAACGTCGATGGCTTCGCCGCCCACGCGAAACCGAACAAGCCGCTCAATCTGCCGCCCAACGACGCGTATTCGGCCATCCAGATCGCCGTGGCGTTGTCGAAGGCGTTCGGCGTGGGCGTGAACGACTTGCCGCTGTCGCTGGTGCTGTCGTGGTACGAGCAGAAGGCGGTGGCGATCCTTCTGACGTTGCTGCATCTGGGCATCCGAAACATCCGCCTTGGCCCGAGCCTGCCCGCCTTCCTGGAGCCCGAGGCCGTCGGAGTCCTGGTCGACAAATTCGCCATCAAGCCGACCACAACCGCCGAGGCCGACCTGCGGGAAATTCTTGCCGGTAAATGACGGGAGGCGGCACACCGCTTCTTCACGACCTCCGGGTGATCACAGGCTTGCCGTTTTGCGCTATAGAACGTTTCGAACAGCGCAAAACGGCAAGCCATGCGGTCGGCTCACGCCAAACCCGGAGGTCGCGCGAACCATTGGAATGCACATGCGTTTGCCCTGTACCATCCCTGTGGACGATTGACTTTCCGTCGCGCCATGATTACGCTCGATGGCACCTTGATTTGGAGCGACTGTGAGTCCAGCCAAATTTTCAGCGGTATCGGGTAAATCCCTGTTGTCGGCGGCCTTGGCCATGGCGGTTCTGTCGTCCGTGGCCGTGCCCGCGTTTGGACAGGCGGGCGCGGCGGCGCCGACGATTGTGGACATTCGCATCGACGGCAACGTGCAGATGTCCGACAACGCCGTGATGTCGCACATCCGCCTGCGCGCGGGGCAGCCGTACGATGAAACGCTCGTCAAGGCCGACGTGCAGCGGCTGTTGCAGACCCGTCGCTTCGACAGCGTGACCACCGTGCGGCAGAACACGCCGCAGGGCGTCGTGTTGATCTTCACCGTCGTC
This sequence comes from Phycisphaerae bacterium, assembly GCA_009783465.1. GTDB lineage: Bacteria > Planctomycetota > Phycisphaerae > SM23-33 > SM23-33 > WRDM01. The sequence goes on from WRDM01000001.1 coordinate 64,723, forward strand.
GAACGCCCGCTGGTGAAAACGCTCACCGTCGAAGGCGTCCGCGAATTCAAAATGTCGCGAATCCGGCAGGCGATCCCGTTTGGCCAAAACGATCCGCTCGACCGCCAGCACGTCGAAGCCGGCCGCGAGCGGCTGCTGGCCCTGTACCGCGAGCGAGGCTTCTTCGACGCGACCGTCACGTTCGACGAGGACGCTCTCCGCAACCACGAAGTGATCTACCGCGTCGTCGAAGGCCCACAGTGCGCCGTGCAGGAAATCATTTTCGAAGGCAACGATTATTTCAGTTCGTTCAAGCTCCGGCGGACGATCGGCACGGCCACGCGCGTCTGGATTTTCCGCCGCGGCCATCTCGACATCGAACAACTGCCGCGCGACGAGGACGCGCTGCGAAACCTGTATGTTTCCGAGGGATTTTTCGACGCCGAAGTCGGCCATGTGCTGGAATTCAGCCCCGACCGCTCGCGCGTGGCCGTGCGGTTCATCATTCGTCAAGGCCCGCGGTTCCGCGTGAATGAACTGAAATTCGTCGGCACGACGGTCTTCGCCGACCGCGAACTGATCGGCAGAATGGACCTCAAGACCGGCCAACATTTCACCAGCCTGAAGATGCAGCGGTCGGTCCGCGCGGTGCACAACGCGTACGGCGAGATCGGGTTTATCGAATCGGAAATTCGCCCGCAACGGCAATTCCTCCCGCCCGACGCGGACCTGCCCGAGTGGGCGGCCGACGTCGACGGCGGCAAGCCGGCCCTGCTGAACATCGTATTCACGGTCGTCGAACGGGACCCGTATCGCATCGGCGAAATCGACATTCGCGGCAACTCCATCACGCAGGACCGCGTGATCCGCCGCGAACTGCGGTTCTTCCCCAACCAACTGTTCAACACGGTGGCGATCGAGGAAAGCCGCCGCCGGCTCCAGGAGAGCGGCCTGTTCGAGGCGCAAAGCGTCGAGATCGTGCCCCTGACGCCCGACGACGAAACCAGCCGGACCCGCGACGTGCTGGTGCAGGTCCGGGAAACTTCGACCGGGCGGCTTAGCGTGGGCATCGGCTATTCGACCACCGACGGCGCGCTGGGCGACATCATGTTCGTGCAGCGGAATTTTGATATCCTCAATCCGGGTGGCTGGGACGGGATCCGGCGGGGCGGGGCCTGGAAAGGCGCGGGGCAGACCTTCCGCGTCCGGCTCGAGCCGGGCACGGAACTCATGCGGGCGGGCATCGAATGGGAAAATCCGTACATCGGGACGTCGGAATATTCGTGGTTCAGCCGGGTGTACGCGTTCGACCGGGCTCGCGAGCGGTATGACGAACAGCGCATCGGCATGGTGCACGCGATCGGGCGGCGGTTCCCGAACGACTGGTACGCCCAATTGTCCAGCCGCGTGGAAGGCGTGAACCTGCGGAACGTGAAGACCGACGCGGCCCCGGAAGTCATCCACGACAAAGGCTCGCACCTGCTGACGGGCATCCGGGCCATGATCGTCCGCGACCGCACGGACAGCCGCATCCTGCCCAGCCGCGGCGACGTGTTGAGCCTCAGCGTCGAGCAGGTGCTTGGCGATCACACGTTCACGAGGGTGGAAGGCGATTACCGCCGATATTTCACGGTGTACATGGACGAGCTGGACCGCAAGCACATTCTGGCGCTTCGTGTAATGGGCGGGAAGATTTTCGGCGACGCGCCGGTGTTCGAGAAATATTACGGCGGCGGCCCCGGCTCGATCCGGGGCTTCCGCTACCGCGGCATCAGCCCACGCGGCGGGATCCACAGCGACCCGATCGGCGGCGACGTGATTCTCCTTGCCGGCACGGAATACACATTCCCGCTGGTGGGCAACCAGCTTCGCGGCGTGGTGTTCGCGGACGCCGGCACGGTCGACGACAGCCTGACCCGCTTCCGCGTCTCCGTCGGGCCGGGCCTGCGATGGGTCATCCCGATCCTCGGCCAGATCCCCATGAACCTGTCGCTGGGCATCCCGATCGTCTCGCAGGAAGGCGACAATAAACAGATTTTCCAATTCTCCATCGGTGTGTCGTTTTAGAAGAGACTGTCAGGTAGAATGACTGTCCTGAGGTTTGCATGAAGCACGTTGTACTGATCATCACGATGTTGGCGGGTGGTTTTCTTGTGTCCTGCACGCGCAATGGTTCGGGCGGCATTCCCATCACGCAGTCCATGGCGGGCAATCCCGTGCTGCTGTCCGGCGATGTCGACACGCTGGCCGAGCCAACGGCCATCGACGTGGACGCGCCGACCGACACGCCGGCGACGCGAGGCCAGGAAACTGTCGCCGCCTCCGTCATGCAGGTCAACAGCACCTTCATCACCATCGACGACGTGATGCGACGAAAACACACGGAATTCCACGCCCTGCCCGCCGCCCTCGACGAAGCCAATTACCGCCAGCAAACCCAAACCATCGTGACCGAAGGCATCCGCGAACTCGTGCGACAGGCGCTGCTGTACGACCAGGCCGCCAACCGACTCTCCGACGACGAAAAAGAACAACTCGACGCCGAAATTGCCCAGGCCCGGCAGGACATGATCAACCGGGCCGGTGGCTCGCTCGGAAAACTCCAGGAAGAACTCGCCGCGGAAAACCTCACGCTCGACGCCGCCCTGACCGACCACCGGAAAACCCTCGTCATCGAACTCTACATCCGCTGGACCATGCAGCCGTCCATCTACGTCAGCCGAAAAATGATGTGGGACTACTACCAGGCCAACGCCGACGAATTCACCGCGCCAAAACGCGTCGCCATGCAACTGATCGTCGTCGACGCCCGGACGCTCGCGGCGGCGGATCGGGAGGAGGCCATGGCGGCGGCAAAACAACGCATTCAGGACGCCCAGACGGAACTCCACGCCGGCGCCGCCTTCGACGACGTGGCCAAAAAATACTCCACCGACGCCCGCGCCGCCGACGGCGGACACTGGCCACTGATGCTCCAGGGCAGCCACCGGCTCTCCGCCGTGGAAGCCGCCGCGTTCGACCTGCCGCTCGGCCAGACCAGCGACATCATCGAGGACGGCGACTGCCTCGCCATCGTCCGCCCCGCCAACATCGAACCAGGCGGAAAAACCAGCTTCGAAAACGCCCAACAAACCATCGAAACCAAACTCCGCAACGAACAATACCGCGCCCTCCAGGACGAGTATTATCAAAAACTCCTGAAAACGGCCTACATTCAACAAAACGACGATTTCATCCCCCGCTGCGTGCAACACGCGATGGAAAAGTACCGGAAATAACGCCGCCTCGCGTGCAACGGAAAATCCGAAGCACGAAATACGATATATGCAACAAATTGACGGCTGTAGCGTCATCCGTGTGTGATTTCGACATTGAAGGTATATTGAGCGGCCTCCCCGGCCCGGCGTGGAGAAGCCGGGAATAAGCCGCGACCAGGGAGGCCAACTCTGCTACCTTCAATGCCTGATCCACACGCCTGTAACGTTACAGTCACAATGTGTTTCGGATTTCGGGCTTCGGATTTCGGATTTTTCCGTTGGCTCCGCCGGGCGCATACGATGAAGGAGGGGAGATCAGCGAATGACGGCGCGCGGCGAGGATGACATGTCGGCAAAGCGGGTGGTGGCTGCGGAGGGGCTGGCGTTGCGGCGGCTTGACATTCATCTCACCAGCGACGACCGTCGTGTGATCAATTTGCCATTTCTGCCCGGCAATGAGGTTCGCGTGCGGTCGCTCTTTGACCGCCTGGAGCGGCTGGACGAAGCCACCGTCGAGCGGGCGTTGGCGGACGTGCTGACCGGGTACGCGGCGAGGCATCACGATCTGGCCGCGACGTTCGAGGAGAATTTCGTCACGAACTCGGCGTTGGCGGGATTGTCGCCGGCGTGGTCGGCGGCAAGGCGAAGTCTGGCCGGCGCGTACCTGACGATGGAATACTCGCTGGAGTCGACGGCGTTGTTCAATCCGTCGATCGTGGAGCACCCGGACCCGTCGGGCGTGCCCGCCGGCGGGGTGCGGTTTCTGATGAGTCTGCGGGCCACCGGCGAAGGCCACGTGTCGTCGATCGTCTTTCGCACAGGCCTGATCGCCGCCGACGGGAGCGTGAGCGTGGATCCGCCGGCGGCGTTGCTGTCGCGGGCGCGAATGGTGATGGACCGTCACTACGATCCGCCGCTGTTCGGGCGGAAGCTCAAGGAAATCGGCATCGACGACGCGGTGATCGACGCGATCCTGCCGGGCCTGGGCGAGCGGTTCACGGTGGCGCAACTGACCGAGGCGGTGCGTTTTGCCCGCGTGTCGCTGGGGGACTCGGCCCGCGTGTCGCAGTTGGAAACGATCCTCTGGCTGGCCAACAGTAACTATCACATCGACCTCGGCCACAACTCGGCGTTGTCGGAGCTGGCGATTTACCCGATGAGCGATCTGGAGGCCCGCGGCGTGGAGGATTTGCGGCTGGTGCGGTTTACCGAGGACGACGGCGCGGCGGCGTATTACGGCACCTACACGGCCTGGAACGGCGAGCGGATGCTGCCGATGCTGGTGCAGACGCGGCATTTTCGCCGGATCGAGGTTCACTCCCTCAATGGCCGCTGCTCGCGAAACAAGGGCATGGCGTTGTTTCCGCGTCGTGTGGGCGGGCATTATCTTATGTGCTCGCGGATTGACGGCGAAAATTTGTTCATCAGCTACAGCGATTACGTGCATTTCTGGGAGTCGGCCTCGCAATTGGTCTTGCCTCGCTCGACGTGGGATTTGATGCAGGTGGGCAACTGCGGCTCGCCGATCGAGACGAGCGAAGGCTGGCTGCTGTTGACGCACGGCGTGGGCCCGATGCGGTGCTACACGATTTCGGCGTTGCTGCTGGACCGCGACGACCCGCTGCGCGTCATCGGCCATCTGCGCCAACCGCTGCTCCAGGCCACGGGCACCGAACGCGAAGGCTACGTCCCGAACGTCGTCTACACCTGCGGCGCGATGATACACGGCGACAACCTATACATCCCGTACAGCCTGGCGGACGAATCCACCACCATGGCGGTGGTGGGGCTGGATCCATTGGTGAATCGGTTACTGGACGGCGGAGGGGCGTGACGCGCGGAAATCCGAAATCCGAAGCACGAAATCCGAAATAAATTCCAACATTTCAAAGGAAGAAAATTCCAAACGTTCGCGCTCTTCATGCGCCTTGACGTATGACATGTATAAGCGTTTGGAATTTTTCTTCTTTGGAAATTTGGAATTTGTTTCGGATTTCGAATTTAGGATTTCGAATTTTACGTCACAATGGACGCATGCGGACGTCCATTCCAATCCGGCTTGCGTTGGTGGTCAATCTGGTGTTGGCTGCCCTTGGCGTGGCGGTGGCGTGGGTTGGGATCAGCGTGTCAGGGCAGGCGATTGAGCGGCGGCTGGTGGAGGAGGCGGTAGTTGGAGCGGCGTCGCTGGTGGGTCAGCGGGAGTTGCCGGTGACGGATTCGCTGATGCAACATTTGGAGATCATTCTCGGTTCGCCGCTGGCGGCGGTGGAGTGGCGGGCGGCGGGGTCGGCACGGGTGACGGCGTCGTCGCTGCCGGATGCCCAGCGGAAGGAGTTGGAGGTGGCGTTGGCGGCGTCGGACGGGTTTCGCGCGGTTCGGCTTGGCGGGGCAGAGCATCGCGTCGGGCGGGCGGTGTTGAGGTCACACGAGCAGATCGGGCCTTCGTCGACGGGAGCGGCGAGGCGGAAACTGTTCCTGCTGGTGCGGGAAGATCGCATCGAAACCGCCCGGCGAGAGGTCAGCCAGACGATTGCGTTGTACACGGTCGCGGCGACGCTGCTGGCGACGTTGATCACGCTGGGGTTGGCGATGACGGTCTCGAGGCCTTTGCGGAAATTGGCCGACCGCATCCATGGTTTGGCGGTTCAGGCGCGGGCGGGCGACGCGGATTGGCCCCCCCCTGCTTCGCTCTCCGAATTGCGCGGGGCGCGTCGCGGTCCGGCGGAGGTGATGGCCCTGGGCGAGGCCTTCGACGAACTGCTCTCCCGCCTGCACGACGCCCGGCGGCAGTTGGCGCGGTCGTCGAGGCTGGCGGCGTTGGGGCAGCTTTCGGCGTCCGTCGCCCACGAATTGCGGAACCCGCTCAGCGGCATCAAGATGAACGCCCGCGTGCTGGCCGACGAGATGGCCCGGCGAGGCATGCAGGACCAGAGCCTCGACCTCATCCTTCGCGAAATCGACCGCACGGACCGCTACCTCCAGGAACTGATGGATTTAACCAGCACGGAAACGACCGGCGACAACGAGTCCCCCGACACACCGCACGCGGACCTGGCCGCCATGGCGGAATCCGTGCTCCAGCTCCAGGGACCACGCATGAAGGCAACAGGCGTGCAGCCGGTCACGCGATTCGCCCCCCCCACCGCGGTTCGCGCCGACGACGACCGCATCCGCCGCGTCATCCTCAACCTCGTCCTCAACGCCCTCGACGCCATGCCCAACGGCGGAACGCTCACCCTCGCCACCGACCCGCGGCCCGGCAACGCCATCCGATTCAGCGTTACTGACACCGGCGGCGGCATCCGCGTCCCCGAGGGCACGGACGTTTTCGAACCGTTCGTCACCACCAAACCCCACGGCACAGGCCTGGGCCTCCACATCAGCCGCCGCGTCATCACCCGCTTCGGAGGCCGAATCGACTACGCCACCACCCCCGCCGGCAGCACGTTCTGGTTCGAACTGCCCGCGGAGAAGCCAATAGCCAATCGCCAGTAGGTATGGCATATGCATGTGCCATACCTGATGGCTACTGGCTATTGGCTTTTCTTCCGACGTGCCCTGCGAAGGCGGAGCCGTGCGCGGACGCGGCGGAACCTGGCCAGCAGCCAGCGGCTGACACGATGCTCAGGCCCCAACAACAGCAGCACGCCCGGAATTACCAGAAGCCAAAACTGAAGCACCGGCAGAAAAATCCCTGGAATGCTCAACAGAATCAACGTAAGGCCGATGCCCCGCCGCAGCCATACCGGCCAATGACGCGTCCGCCCGATAATACCGTGCTGTCGCTTTCTCACGAACCATTGTAGAAGCGTTGTCACTTGTCGCTGCCGTTATCCCGTGTTACAGTCTCGCCATGACAACAACCATTTCAACCGTCGACCGAAACGTGATTCGTGACCTTGCCCGCCGGGTGGCTGACGTCGCCGCCATGCCGATTCAGCGCCAGCGCGTCGACGCGTGGAAGCGGCACAACGCCCTGCGAGGCGAGAGGCCGCTGATTCTGCTGTTCCCCGAGGGCGCGTGGCGGGAACTCCTGCCCGAGGAGACGCTCCTGTGCGAACACGCCGACGCGCGCGGCATCGAGTACGCCCTGCGAATCCGGCTGTACGAACACGAGCATTTCCGCCAGGATAAACCCATCGAAGCCGATTGGCCCGTGCAGAAACACGTCCGCTCGACCGGCTGGGGGCTGGAGGCGCAGTGGCACTACGCCGACGAGGCCACCGGCGCCCGCACGTTCAACCCGATCCTCCACACGGCCGCGGATCTGAAAAAAATCCAGGCCCCACAACTGACCGTCGACGAAGCCTCCTCGCGGGCAGCGCTGGAGTTTGCCCAGGGCCTCTTCGGCGACCTGCTCACCGTGCGGCCGGTGGGCGTCACGCACATCTCCTTCCACGCCATGAACTGGTACACGGGCTGGCGAGGCCTGGAGCAGACGATGATGGACATGTACGAAAACCCCGGCATGCTGCACGAGGCGATGGCCATCATGCAGGCGGGGTATGAGTCGATGCTGCGACAATACGAGCAGTTGGGCCTGCTGACGCTCAACAACGACGCCACGTACCACAACAGCGGCGGCGTGAGCTACAGCGACGAACTGCCGCAGAAGGATTTCACCGGCACGGTGCGGCTGTGCGACATGTGGGCGTCGGCTGAGACGCAGGAATTCGCCCAGGTCTCGCCCGAAATGCACGCGGAATTCGCGTTGCAGTACGAAAAGCCGCTGCTGGCGAAATTCGGCCTCAACGGGTACGGCTGCTGCGAGGACCTCACGCGAAAACTCGACGACGTGCTGACGATCCCCAACATCCGCCGCGTGTCGATCTCCCCCTGGGCCGACGTCGACCGCTGCGCCGCCCAACTGAAAAACCAGGCCATCTTCTCCTGGAAACCCCATCCCGCCCAGGTCGCCGGCGGCTTCCACCCCGAAGCCGTCCGCGACAACATCCGCCACACGATCGACGTGTGCAAACAAAACGGCTGCACACTGGAAATGATCCTCAAAGACACCCACACCTGCGACGGCCAAACGGACCGCTTTGACCAATGGACGAAAATCGCGGAAGAGGAAATCGCCCGCGCGTACCCGTGACGATATGAATATCACCGCGTTGCCGCGTCGTTGGTCAGGGCGAACGCGTGGTATGTGACGAGGGCGTCTTGCCCTCGCGGACCGTTCCACACGGCAAATGCAGTAAAAAATCAAGGGTTTCTGAGGCCGGACGCGGGCATCTTGCCCGCGAGACACGCGGGCAAGATGCCCGCGTCACGTACCATGCGATCGCCCCGCGTCGTTGGTTTCCTGCGGCAGCGTGACGGTCACGGTGGTGCCTTTGCCGACTTCGCTGTGCAGGGTAACGGCGGCGGCGAGGCGTTCGGTGGCGTGCTTGACGATGGCCAGGCCCAGGCCCGTGCCGCGCGATCGGCCGTCGCCGGTGCGGGAGGCGTCGCCCTGGAAGAAGCGGTCGAACACGCGCGGCTGATCGGCGGGCGCGATGCCGCAGCCGGTATCGCGGACGCGAAGGCAGGCGCGCGAATCGTTCACGTCGATGGTGCATTCGACGTGGCCGCCGGCGGCGGTGAATTTCAGCGCGTTGTCCACCAGATTGCGGGCAATCATTTCCAACAGCTTGCGGTCCGAGCGGATGGTTTGAATGAAGGCGGTGGAGGTCGCCAGGGCCGGCGCCGAGGTGGACGTGGAAACGGTCATCGTCACGCCTTTTTCCTGTGCCTGCCATGCGAATTGGCCCTGGAGCCATTCGGCGAACTCGTTGACGGGAATGTCCTGCCACTGCACGGCAAAGCGGGCGGACTCGACCCGGTGCAGATCCAGGAGGTCGTTGGTCATGTCTTCCAGCCGGGCGATGTGGCGGTCGAGGATGGACGCGAGTTTCTGGCGTTCGTCGTCGCTGTCGGCTTCGCCGAGGGAATCGACGGCGGCACGGAGGGTGGCGACGGGCGTGCGGAGTTCGTGGGAGGCGTTGGCGACGAACTGGGCCTTCATCGCGTTCATGGCGGCGGTGTCGGTGACGTCGCGGAGCACGAGCAGGCATACGATGTCGGACTCGCCGGGCGTCACCTTGATGCCGTGCACTTCGATGGTTCGCAGGCCCGTGGGGGTGTGGAGTTCCAGTTGGGTTCGGATCGGCGTGGTGGCGGTTCGCGCCCGTTCGTGAAAGGCAAGGAGTTCCAGAAGATTCTGCATCGGCAGCAGGGTCGAGAGCGGCTGGCTGGTCGCCTTGTGCGGATCGAGGCGGAGCATGTCGGCGGCGGCTGAGTTGGTGAGCACAACGGTTCCGTCGGCATCGGTGGCGATGACGCCCTCCTGCATGGCGGCCAGAACGGTCTGGAAATCCTGGTGCTGTGCGGCGATGCGGGCGAGGTATTTTCCGATGTTGTCGCGCATGCCGTTGAGGGCGTCGGTGAGATCGGCGAGTTGGCCGTCGGAACGTGTCGTCGCGCGCGACAGATCGCCGGAAGCGAGTTTTTTCGCCGTTTCCGTGACGCGGCGCAGCGGCGCGTACCACAGCCAGCTTGTCAGCAGCGCCAGGCCGACCGCGGCCGCCGCCACGGCCAGAGCCGACCCGAAGACCGCGCTGAAGAGGAGCGACTCCCCCTCGGCGATCGCTTTGACGGGCATCGCCACACGAACGGCGCCGACGACAGCGCCCTCGCGCGTCAACGGCACGGCCACGTAGCGGTAAGGTATCTGCCACGTCTCGCTGATCCGCTCGTGCCAGCCCTCCTGGCCGTCCAGGGCGGCGAGGATTTCCGGTCGGTCGTCGGTTTTGTGGTTGCTCAAATTTCGCGGGGCGTCGCGGCTGTCACCGAGCACCGTGCCGTCGGCGGCGATCACCGTCAGCCGCGACGCGGGATCATGAAGGAGCTTCTTGCAAATCGCGTCAACCTTCGCCGGTTCGAGCGGCCAGAGTTCGTGAAAGTGTTCCGCCGAGATCCGTGCCAGCCGCTGCTGGTCCTGCCGCGTCTGACGCTGATAATTCGCGTCCAACCGGTAATACGTAAACGTGCCCACCAACGCCAGGATGACGAGCATCACCAGGAAATTGTTCAAGAACAGCTTTAGAAAAACACCGTGCCGCATTGGAACCTCGCAAAAAGCCACTAGCCACTAGCCACTAGCCACAAGGTAGGTAAATCCTGCCACAAATCACACGATTCAGATCGCTCGTATTCATGTGTCCTTCCCGCTTTCACTATCTTTTTACAACCGACTCTCCATACCTTGTGGCTAGTGGCTTGTGGCTAGTGGCTTTCCGATCTCACGAACTTATACCCAACGCCTCGCACGGTCTGGATCGTGTCGCGCGCGGGGCCTAGTTTTCGGCGGAGCATCGTGACGTGGACGTCGATATTGCGGTCGGTCACGATCACGTCCATGCCGATGCCCTGGTCGATCAACTGATTTCGCGAGAGCACTCTGCCCTCGGCCGCCACCAGGGCCGTCAGGATGCGGAATTCCGTCCGCGTCAGCGCGAGGGCCTCGCCGTCGAGTGTAACCTCACATCGCGGCAGGTCGATCTCCAACAGTCCGATTTTCAGCACGTCCTTGTCGGGCGTCGTCGCCGACGCCAGCCGACGGAACAGGGCGTCCATCCGCGCCACCAACACCGACAGGCTGAAGGGTTTGGTGACGTAATCGTCCGCACCGAACTTCAAGCCGACGACGATGTCGCTCTCCTCGCTTTTCGCCGTCAGCATGATAATCGGCACGCGGGCGGTCCGTGCGTCGCTCCGCATGGCGGCGGCGATGTCTGTGCCAGACATTCCCGGCAGCATGACGTCCAGCAACACCATGTCCGGCGGGTTGGAGCGGATGAGGTTCAATCCCTCCGTGCCGTCATGGGCGACGGCCACCGTGTAGCCCTCGCGCCGCAACCTGGCGGCCACCAGATCGGCGATGTCAGGCTCATCCTCGACGATCACAATGCGTTTCTTCGACATGCCCGCATCGTACAGGTCGGTGTGGATTCTCGCAACGCGGGCGATGCGAATTAACGCAGTCTTAATGGAACCAATGGAGACGTGGGCATGGCTTCCGAAAATTAACGATCTCTTAACGTGTCAATCATCCGCGCTTAGCGTAGTCTTCCGACAATTCGTAACAAGTGCCGCGGGTGTCCGCGGTCGATGGCGTGAACACGAAATGAAGGAGAACGTATGCGAAACTTGTTGCGGATGATCGGCTGGGGCGTGGCGGCGGTACTGTGTGGCGCGCTGGGCGTTTCGGCGATGGCGCAGGAGAAAACGACGCTGCAAATCGAGGGTTCCACCACGGTGGGGCCGATTGTCGATGAGTTTACCGAGGCCTTTAAAAAGTCGCCGGACTTCAAGGACGTCACGATCACCGTCAAGAAGACCGGCAGCGGCGACGGCATCGCGGCGTTGATCGACGGACGGTGCCAGATCGCCACGTCCAGCCGCTTTATGAAAATCGAAGAGTTCGAAAAGGCCGTGAAAAACGGCGTGATGCCAGTGGCCCATACCGTCGCGATGGACGGCGTGTGTGTCGTGGTGCATCCGTCCAACCCGGTCAAGGGGCTGACCGTCGCGCAGCTCAAAGACATTTACACGGGCAAGACCACGAATTGGAAGGATCTCGGCGGGGCGGACCGGGCGATTGTTCTCATCAGCCGCGACACGTCGTCGGGCACGTATGAATCGTTCGTGGCGTTCGTGATGGGCAAGGACAAAATGTCCGACAAGGCCGAGTACGTCAACGCGAACCCGCAGGCGCACAGCCGTGTCGCGACCACCGAGGGCGCGATCGGCTACGTCGGGCTGGGATTCCTCGACAAGCAGGTCAAGGCGTTGGAAATCGGCGGCATCATGCCCAGCCGGCGGACGATCCAGTCGGGCAAATACCCGCTCAGTCGCCCGCTGTTCCTGTTCACCAACGGCTACCCGGACCTCGGCACGCCGATCCACGCGTTCTGCACACACTACCTGAGCGAAAAAGGCGAACGCATCATCGACGCCAAGGGGTTCATCCCGGTGACGAATTACTAACGCAGAGAGGGACAAGCGACCAGCGACAAGTGACAAGTGAAGGAAAATTGAGACTGTGCATGGTTGGTGTGGAAAACAATAGATTGGCCTCCCCGGACTCGCGCGGGGGTGCCGGGAATAAGCCGCGGAGCGGCGTCGTTTATAGCCCAGGGCGAGCCGTACTCGGCGAGCCCTGGGTTCGCGACTCTTTCATGGCCAAGCCCCATAGGGGCGTCTTATTGTGCCTTGCACGCCGACGGTCATCGTACGGTAAGACGCCCCTACGGGGCTTGAATGTTATAAAGAAACTTTCCCCAGGGCTCGCGGAGTACCGCTCGCCCTGGGCTATAGACGACGCCGCTCCGCGGCTGTGGTCCGGCACTCCCACGCGCGACCGGGGAGGCCGCTCCACATGAGTACGGCAACACAGTCCGAAACGAAAATCGAATCACCGATGCTGGAGCGGCCACTGTTGTTGACGGCCTCTCAAAACCGTAGCGGCTGGCTGTTGAGTCACGCCGGACGGACGTTGTTCATGCTCGTCACGGCCGTGTCGGTCGTGGCGGTGGCGTTGATTTTCGTGTTCATCGTTCGCGAAGCCTGGCCGTTCTTCGCGTCGCGCGGGGTGGCCGAACCCTTGGGCTCCACCGCGTGGGAGCCACAGCCGCACGGGGGCAACGCCGATCAGTTCGGCATGGTCGCGATGATTTTCGGCTCGCTCTACGTGACGGCCGGCGCGATGATCCTGGCCGTGCCGGTGGGCATCCTGGCCGCCGTCGTCCTCAGCGACATCGTGCCCTTCCGCGTCCGCCAGGCCGTCAAACCCGTCGTCGAAATCCTCGCGGCCATTCCGTCGGTCGCGTACGGATTCTTCGCCGTCCTCATCCTCGCCCCGCTCATGCAGACTCACCTGGGACTGTCCAGCGGAACCAACGCATTCAACTCCATGCTCATGCTGGCGGTCATGGCCATTCCGACCATCGTCAGCGTGGCCGAGGATTCACTCTCTGCCGTGGGGCGCGAACTTCGCGAAGCCTCCTACGCCTGCGGGGCCACGCGGGCCGAGACGCTGTGGAAGGTCGTCATTCCCGCCGCCCACAACGGCATCATCGCCGCGGTGGTGCTGGGCGTCATGCGGGCCGTCGGAGAGACAATGCTGGTCTGGATGGCCTCGGGCAACGCCAACCGCATCCCAGGCCCGTGGTGGAACATCACCGAGTCGGTCCGCACCATGACGGCCACCATCGCCGGCGAAATGGGCGAAGCCGCCGTCGGCTCCATGCACCGCCACGCCCTGTTCGCGGTCGGCTTGATCCTGCTGCTGTTCTCGCTGGGATTGAATCTGATGACGGAATGGCTGTTGTCGAGATCAAGGAGGAAGGCGTGATCATTTTCACCACAGAGACACAGAGAATCACAGAGCGTTTTGATCGTCTTCGAAATGCCCTTCGCAAAGGACACTCGAGTACGGCCCAAGCCCTCTGTGGTCTTCTGTGCCTCTGTGGTGAAAATAACCGCTCCCAAGGGGGAAACCGATGAACATCCCCTGGCGGATGCGGGCCAATTCGGTGTTTACGGTGGTGGCGTTGCTGTCGGTGCTGCTGATCGTGGCGTCGTTGCTGGTGATTTTGTTGCCGATCTTGTGGCGGGGCGGCAGCGCGGTGGTGTTTCGCGGGACGGTCGAGTTTCGGCGGATGCAGTTGGAGCAGTTTCAGCGGGGCGACACCGCCGCCGTGCGGGCGGAGGTCGAACGGGCGGCTGGGGTTCGTCGCCATGCGTACGAAATCATTGACCGATTTTCCGCCGGACTGGACACGGCCGGGCTGGAAACCAAGGCCCGGCAGTTGCACCGCGAGTTCGGCGCGCAGCTTCGCAACCGCAACCTGGACGACGACGACATTTTCGACCTCCGCGAGTTGTCCGGCGAGTTGCGAGACGAGTTTCTCGCCGCGTTGGAGTCGTCGGACAACGCGGAGGCGCTGGGCCATCTGGAGACGATTCTGTCGCGCACCGACGACGAGCGGCGGCTTCACGGCACGCTCGCCGCGGCGTTTTTCGACATGGCCCGCGAGTACCGCGACGTGGTGGGCCGTGTGGATTTATCGCATCGCGAGGAGTACCTCGATTCGCTCCAGCAGGTCAAAGAGGCTATGCAAAATCTGCTGGGGCCGCAGTCTAGCGAGCGGCTGCCTGCCATTGTAATGGAACAATACGGCGCGACGCGGTGGGACCAGGCCCAGCAACACCTCGACCATCTGCTTTGGTCGGAGACCTGGGTGGCGGTCGTTCCCGGTCAGCCTCTGGTCAAAACCCGCGCGCCGATGGAGGAGCGTTTCGCCGGCACGGAATTGGCCGAGCTGTTCCCGTACGTTCGCGACAACGCCGAGGCGATGCTGCGTCCCGAATGGACGTTCTATTGGCGGTACTTTCTCGACGACAGCATGAGCGGGCACTACTTCGGCGGCGTGGGGCCTGAAATTCTCGGCACGCTGATGGTGACGGTGCTGGCGATTCTGCTCGCCTTGCCGGTGGGCGTCATCACGGCGGCGTACGTGGTGGAGTATGGCCGCGAGACGGTGATGATCAAGGCGTTGCGGATGTGCGTCAACACGCTGGCGGGCGTGCCCAGCATCGTATTCGGCCTGTTCGGGCTTGCGTTTTTCGTCATTTATTTACAGCCGAAACTGGGCCTGCCGCAGGGATCGAGCATCCTCGCCGGCGGGCTGACGCTGTCGCTGCTGGTGCTGCCGGTGATCATCCGCGCCAGCGAGGAGGCCATCCGCTCCGTGCCGCCGTCGTACAAGGAAGCCGCCCTCGCGCTGGGCGCCAGCCGGTTTCGCTGTTTCGTCACCGTGACGCTGCCGGCTGCCATGCCAGGAATTTTGACCGGCCTGATTCTCAGCATGTCCCGTGCCGCCGGCGAGACCGCGCCCATCCTCTTCACCGCCGGCGTGGCCATGGGGCCGATTCCGACCTCCATCGCCCAACCGACGCGGACGCTCGCCTACAGCAGCTACGACATGGCCGTCGGCGACAAAATGGCCATGCTCGCCCCGCATAACCAGTTTGGCATGGTCATGACGCTGGTGGCCGTTGTATTGATCCTGAACATCACCGCCATCATCGTCCGGGGACGCATGGCGCGGAAACTGAGAGGCAGATGAGAATGCTGATGATGGAAGAACCCGTAAAAACAAAAACGACAACGCACACACCTGTTCCGATTCCACAGGCAACCCCTCAGTCGGCGGTGCCGCATTCCGCGCCGAAGGAACTGCCCGCGCCGATCATCCGTTCCGAAGGCTTTTGCCTGTATTACGGAAAAAAAGCCGGTGTGAAGGACATCTCGATGGACATCTTCCCGCGGTCGGTGACGGCGATCATCGGCCCCAGCGGCTGCGGCAAGAGCACCTTCCTCCGCAGCATCAACCGCATGAACGACCTCGTCCCCGACACGCGGGCCGAGGGCGTGCTCGCCGTCAACGGCGTGAACGTCTACGACCGCCGCATCAATCTGGTCAACCTTCGCCAGCAGGTGGGCATGGTCTTTCAAAAGCCCAACCCGTTTCCCAAGAGCATCTACGAAAACGTCGCCTACGGCGCCCGCCTGCTGGGCGTGCGCGGCGACACGTTGGACGAACTGGTCGAGAACTCCCTCCGCCACGCCGCTCTGTGGGACGAGGTCAAGGACACGCTGGGCAAGTCGGCGCTCGCCCTCTCGGGCGGCCAACAGCAACGGCTGTGCATCGCCCGCTCCCTGGCGACCAAACCGCAGGTGCTGCTCATGGACGAACCGTGCTCCGCGCTGGACCCGATCGCCACCGGCCGAATCGAGGAACTCATCATCGGACTCAAAAACGAGTACACCATGGTCATCGTGACGCACAACATGCAGCAGGCCGCCCGCGTCAGCGACCGCACCGCGTTCTTCTGCATGGGCGACTTGATCGAGTGCGGCCTGACAAAAACCCTCTTCACCACACCCACGATAAAGCAAACCGAAGACTACATCACGGGGCGATTCGGGTAAACGACAGCTCTCCAGACTGTCGGATGTTTTTACAGCCCCTGGCCGTTTGCGTTGCAGGACGAGTCCGGCGCCGGGCTCGTTCTACAGCGCAAACGGCCAGGGGCTGTAAACATGTTTCGCCTACCCTTACGTCCTCAAGGAATCCCCGATGCGTATGTAGGGGAATTCATGTAGGGGAATTAACGTAGCGTTAATCTTCTCTTTATCCTCCCTTTTCGGATGGACTGGACAATCCGTGCTCGAACGTTCGTTCCCGCCCGGCGTAGGGCGTCGAACGGCCGATACGGAAAGGACAGCTCATGCGGAATTGGTTGACGTTGGGTTTGATCGTCGTGTTGGTTGCGGGTCTCGCAGGTCCGGTGCGAGCCCAGACGGCCGAAGAGATCTCCGACATGCGGGAAACCGTCGATGCTCTGAAGAAGAAACTTCGGGAACAGGAGCAGCGGCTGGAGGAGTTGGAGCAGGGCCAGCGCGAAGCGACGTCGCAGGCCAATGAGGCCCGGCAGTTGGCCGAGACGGCCAAGGCCACGGCGGAGAAGGCCCCGTCGGGCGACGGCAAGAAGCTGCCCGGCTGGCTGGACAACCTGAAGTTCTCCGGCGACTTCCGGCTGCGGTATCAATTCGACGGCTTCAATTGGCCCGCGGGCAACGAGAACATGGACCGCCACCGCGCCCGCATCCGGCTGCGGTTTGGTTTCGTCAAGACGTGGGCGGACGACCAGGTGGAGATGGGCTTCCGCCTGGCCAGCGGCACCGACAACGCCGCCAACTCCACCAGCGAGACGCTGGGCGGAGGCTTCACCAAGAAGCCACTCTGGATCGATCAGGCCTACGCCCGCTATACGCCCAGGAACGCCGACGGCAAGAGCTACGGCTTCTCCATCATCGGCGGTAAATTTTCCAAGCCCTGGGTCATGAACGAACTGTTCTGGAGTTCCAACGTGAACCCTGAAGGCGTCTGGGCGGAGTATCGCATGCCCAAGATCACCCTGTCGGATCCGGTGGCCATCGAGCCGTTCGTCGGCGCCGGCTGGTTCACGGTGATGGAACGCTCCGCCGCCAAGGACAGCCAGATGTACATCCTGGAAGCGGGCCTGCGGACGAACATCACCAAGGACATCCGCTGGACGCTGGCGGCCAACTACCAGGAGTGGAAGCAATACGCCAATTCCGGCGTGGCTGCCGGCGGCAACAGCAGTCCGCTGAGCACCATCCCCGGCATGCGTGTTGGCAACCTGTCCAACCAGATCGACATCGCCGACGTGTTCGGCAAGCCGCTGAACCTCTTCGGCGACATCGCCTATAATTTCGGCGAGGATAGCAGCGTCGCCGGCTTCGAAGGCCAGAACACCGCCTACGCCGTTGGCGCCCGGTGGGGCCAGAACCGCAAGAAGGGCGACTGGTCGCTCAAGTACCGCTACGCCTACATCGAGGCCAACTCGCTGCCGGGCGCGTTCGTGGAAAGCGACTTCCGCCAGGCCAACCACAAGGGCAACGTCATCGGCGCCGAGTACAACCTGCTCGACAGCCTCACCATCGGCTTCGACGTATTCCTGCTCCATCCCGTTCGCAAGGTCGGTTCCAGCGCAAACGAGGACCGCACCGTCACCGCCATGGCCACGCTGCTGTGGAAGTTCTAAGCATCGGACACAACCGATACGTAGAAAAGAATGGGGATAGATAGGGCTCTGCCGGTTTGCGTTGTTGAACGTTGTGAACAAAAGAACGTGCTGTAGTTCACAACGCCCCGCAACGCAAACCGGCAGAGCCATATTTGCATCAATTCCGTAATCCCTGAATCCCCGCTAAAAAGAAATTCGCGGGAATTCGCGGTATTCGCGGCGGTTTTTTACCGCGTGCAGCTCGCTAAATAGCACTCGTGGTAGTAGATCGCCGCGTCGATCGGGGTGTTGTGCGGAATCATGTTGGTGCAGCCGAAGATGAAGCCAGGATGTTTTTTGCCGATGCTCATGACGCGCTGGACCATGGCTTTGATTTCAGCTTTGTCGTTTTTCAACAGGACGCGGGTGTCGCAGTTGCCGATGAACACCTTGTTTTTTCCGTGTTTTTCGGCGAACAAGGCCAGGTCGCAGTAGGGTTCCATGAAGAACCCGTGGGCGCCGGTCGCGACGAGGTCGTCGAAGAATTCCGTGTAGTCGCCGTCGCTGAGGAAGATGATTTTCTTGCCCGCGGCGATCACCGGTTCGTAGAGCTTCTTGAGGTTCGGGAAGATGTACTTGCGGTAGAAGTCCGGGTGACAGAACGCGCCGGCGGACCAGACGATGTCGTCGTGGCTGTAGATCACCTGGACGTCGCTTTCGGCGAGGGCGTCGTAGTATTGCTGCATCCACTGGCGATAGCGGTTGAGTTGGTCGCCGAAGCGGTCGGCATCGGTGCCCATGACTTCCAGTAGCATCTCCCAGCCGAACATGTAGATGAAGCCCGTCAGCAGCGTGATGTAGGTGCCTGTGGTGGGCACGGTGTCGCCGCCGCAATAGGCCAACGTGCCATCGCGAGCTTCCTGGAAGCGGCGGATCAGGGCCTGCTTGTCCAGCCGGGGGAGCGACTCGAGCGGGTCGAACGCCATCGCCTGCTCAACGGTTTTGAAGAACGGCTCGCCGATGGCGGTCAGGTCGCTGCCACCCTGCTCGTACACGCCGTGGCCCATGTCGGTGCGGATGCTGCCGAGGTCCTGCACGTGAATGCACGCGCCAAGGGACAGGTCGTAATTCCACGCCTTGATAAAGGCCGTGCTCGCCTGCCGCTGCAACGCCGGCGGACTGTTCTCGTCCACGCGAATGCCCGTGACGGCGCTGACCAGCGACCAGTGCCGATCGGCGTCGAACTCCTCCATCGCCACGCGCTTGGTCATCTCCAGATTCAACGCCGCCCAGCCGTTTTCATAGCTCATCACGCTCTCCTTAATCGAACAGGAATTTACCACAGAGTCGCGGGCAAAACATTAATTTTTCTATCCGTTTGATTTCCCTCGGTTTGTCGCCTATGATGCGGCACGCCGTCGTTGCGGGGAGGCGGCTGCACAAGGGCCGCTTTGGCATCGCGAGTTTATGAAACAACGCCGGTTCATTCCGACGCCCCTTTTTTCCCGTCGCACCGACGCGCGTGAGCCGTTGCCCTGCGGGGAGCCCTGTTTGGCTTTTTCCGGCCCGGACGGCGCCAGCGGCTTCGACGCGCCTTCGGCGTGCGTGGGTGGCAAGGACGGAGGTTCACAGCGGCAGCGGGATTCGAAACCGCCGCCGGAGCCGAAAAAACGGCATGCGTATCCGTGGAAACAGCACCTGCTGCTTCTGCTTCCCGTGCTGGCGGGCATTGTGTTTTTTCACGTCTGGTTATCTTCGCACATTCACGAGCACAAGGCCCACTACGCGACGGTGACGAGCGCGCTCTTGTTCGTGACGAGCTACGGTGTGTATGTGTTCTACGCCACCTACGCGGTCCTGCTGATCGACGCGATTCGGACGCGGGACGCTCAGCGACTGCGACTGGTGTTGCGCGTCATTATCGTTCAGCTCGTCGTCGGCCTGCTGGTGGTTCATGCCCTGAAGAATACGTTCGGTTACCCGCGTCCTGGGGTCGAGGGCGTGCGTCCGGCCCATTTCAAAAGTCCACAAACTCCGGCGCCCGAGGGGTATCGCACCGTGCTGAATGTGCTGTGCCTTCCGAGGTCGCCGCATCAATCGTTTCCTTCGGGGCATACGACGGATATTCTGATCTCGACGCTGCCGTTGGCGTTGTTCTACTGGCGGCGGTATTGGCCTGTCGCCGTGCTGTGCGGGACGGTGGCGACATTGGTCGTGTTCTCCCGGCTATGGCTGTGCAACCATCACGTCGTGGACACGCTGGGGGGCGTGGTGTTGGCGAGTATCGGCGTGTATTTCATCATCAGAAATCTCGGCCCTGCGGAGCCGAGGCCGGGAAGACGCGAACGGGATTCGGGTTTGGCTTGAGCGCAAACACATGTGTGTCCCCATTTTTCGCACGAGGTTCCGGTTCAGCGCGCCTGGCCGCAGGCCCTGCCAGTTTGCGTTGTAAGACGTTATGGGCGACAAAGCGTTTTGTTTGTCACAACGATTTACAACGCAAACTGGCAGGGCCTGCGGCCAGGCGCGCTGAATACGAAGGTCACACGCAGAACCGGAAAACGTACACGCGTTCATTCTGGACGATTGGCTTGTTGCCCTCGTTGCGGTCGGTGCCTACTCCAGGATTTCCAACAGTTGTTCGGTCAGGCGGATGTGGCGTTGTTTTTCTTTGCCGAGTTGTTCGAGCTGCTCGCGGAGTTGGGGATTTTCGGTAGCCTCCATCAGGCGGGCGTACGCCTGATGGGTCTGGTTTTCCGTGGTGAGGAAGGCTTGGATCTGTTCGCGGAGCAGGGCCTGTTCGAGCATGGGTCACTCCTCCCGCGCGGACGCGAACTGTCCGGCCGACTGGGCCTGGGCGAGGAAACTCAGGTGGGCCTGCGTGTCCTCCCGCAAGGCCTGCACAATGGTATAGATTTCCGCCCGCTGTTCGGGATCGAAACAATCCGTGTGATCGAGTTCATACTGAATTTTCGCGAGTTGGTCGGCCAAATGTTCTTCCAACTTGGCGAGCGCCGCGAGGTCCGACGGCTGGGAGGTTTGGGCTGTAGTCATGATGCGCCTAATCGCTGAAAACGACGGGTCATTCCACTGCCTCGCATTATCGCACGGAATCGCGCGGTATGCAAGAGGTATCGCCAGAAGAAACGCAAACCGGCAAGCCCTCGCGAAGCATTTTTCGAAATCGAGTGGTCGTTCCATAGTCTGACTCAAAATGAAAAGCGGACCGCGTTGTTGGCGGCCCGCTTTTCGTTTTGTGTCAGACCCCCGCGAACTCAGAACCACCACGCCGCGCCGGTTTTTTGCGTGAGCATGATGCCCTTGAGGTACGTGACGGCTTTTTCGAAGCCTTCGTTGAGGCTCATGAGGCTGTCTTCATGCTCGATGCTCAGCACGCCGTCGTAGTCGTACAGGCGGAGCATGGAGATGAACGGTTTCCAGAAGTCGTCGCCGTGGCCGTAGCCAACGGTGCGGAAGACCCACGCGCGGTTTTTGACGTCGCCGTAGCTCTTGATGTCGAGGTTGCCGATGATGCGGCTGTTGCGGGGGTCGATGGCGCAGTCCTTGGCGTGCACGTGGAAGATGCACTTGTTTTCGCCGAGGAATCGGGCGGCTTCGACGGGGTCGATGCCCTGCCAGAAGAAGTGGCTGGGGTCGAGGTTGGCGCCGAGGTTCGCGCCGGCGGCCTTGCGGAGGCGGACGATGTCCTCGGGGTTATGCAGCGTCATGCCGGGATGGGCTTCGAAGGCGATTTTTACGCCGTGTTTCTTGGCGAAATCGTTTTCCTTCGACCAGAACGGAATGAGCACGTCGTTCCACTGGTAGTCGGCGGCCTTGGAGAAATCATCCGGCCAGGGGCAGGTGACGAAGTTGGGGCACTTGTCGCCGGGCGCGCCGCCGGGGCAGCCGCTGAAGTTGATGACCACCGTTTTCAACTCGGCCGCCAGCAGCACGGCGTTGCGATGGGCTTCGACGTGCGGGGCGGAGATTTTCTTGTCCGGGTGAACCGGGTTGCCGTGCACCGCGATGCCGGCGATCTCCATGCCCCGAGCGGCCACCTTCTTCTTCAGTTCCGCGACGGCCTTCTTGTCCTTGGCGATGCCGTTGAGTTTCCACGGGTCGCCCGGGTACGCGCCCGCCGGCAACTCGATCGCCTGCAAACCAACCTTCTGGCAATAATCCAACGCATCGTCAAGCTTCATCTGACTGAACAACGCAGACATCACACCGAGTTTCATGGTCTCTCCTTTCTGAGAGGTTGTACGTTATGGGAGAATGTAGCTTATACCAGCCACTAGCCACAAGCCACTAACCACCAGGTATGGCGAAACTTGTCCTGATTCAGACCTCATTGTTCTGTTCACCGAACGTCGAGTCTGCGAAGCCACAAGACCACTCTCTCGAACGTCTGGAACGCTTTTACCGAAACACACCGCAAACCCTGGTGGCTAATGGCTTGTGGCTAGTGGCTGCCGTTACTTCTCCCTCCAAAACCATCCAAAATCGTTTCGCAGCCACAGGGCCGCGCCGCGGGTGAGGTCAATGTCTTCAACCTTGCTCTGCACCAGCGGGATGTGCAGCAGCCAATCGTAGTCGCATCCGCCGTAGTCGGCGCTGCGCTCGCTGTCGCGATAGAGATTGTTCGTCCACGCGTTGACGTAGACCCAGCCCTTGCCGACGGGATGCCGCCAGACAAACGGGCGGCTGCCGGCGGGGAACTTCGCCACGGCGATCACCTCGGCCTTGTCCACCAGGCCTTCGACCACGGTGAACGTGTCGCCGTCGGTGGAGCGGAAGCCCAGGAACTGGTTGCGAATCGGATACGTCGCGAAGTGGCGGAATTCCGGCGTAACGCCCCAAATGACACGTGGAAAAGCGAGTGCGTCGGCGTTGGGTTCCCAGGCCGCGTCGCCGCTGGCGGGCCAATTCACGCACCGCTTACCCGCGCCGGGCCAATCCTTCCGCCCGTTGGCATCGACGCCGCTCAGCGTCCGCAGCGCGGGCGAGTCGATCTCGTTGCCGTGCTCGTCCTCGAAACGGTCGGGCCTGCTCATCGCGAAAACCAATGTGCCGCCCTGCTGGACATACGCCAGCAATTTGTCCGGCGTGTCGCGGAAATCGCGGCTGAACATGTTGTCCGCCATCACGACGAGCTTATAACTGTCGAGCATCTCCTGCGTGATGCGGTCGTCGTCCTGGGCGGTCCAGAGATAATCGCACTCCACGCCCAGCCGCGTGAGCGCACCGGACATCGCCGCGGCCGTCGGATACGCCAGCCGACGAAACAAATTGTACATGCGGGCGGCCGACGAGAGCAGCAGCACCTCGCCCTTCTTGGGCGGCGGATTTTTCGCGGCGATCCGCTGCAACTGCTCGCCGTACCGCAGAATCGTCGAAAACGCGGGCTTGAAATTGCAGTCGGGAAAATCCATGTAGCCGGTCGTCTCGCCGTGGAAGTAGTAATCGGTGGTATCCCGCAACTGCTCGGCCTGGTGCGAGCCGCCCGACTGCCAGTCGTCGTGCCAGCACCACGAGTGCCACCCGTCGCCGTCGCCGGCGATGAGGGCGGCATTCACGCGGTCGATCACGGCAGCCGCCTGCTCGTTGTTCTCGATGCCGTGGGCGGGGCTGACCATCGAGCCGTGACACATGACCACGGGAATCTGCGTCGCGCGTTTGAGATACCGCACCATCATGTACGCGGCGTTGTAGACGATCGGCAGCTCGTGCGCCATGCGGTGATGGAGCATTTCCGGCGTGTGGGCCCACTCTTCCACCGGCTGAACCAGGCTCGGGCGGGTGTTCTCGAAATAGTAATACTCCATCCAGATCGCCTGGAGTTTTTTGAGCACCGGGCTGAAGCCGTCGAGCATCGCCCAGGTGTGCGTGTTGCCCTCGAAGGGCGTCCAGCAGAACTGGTTCGGCGCGATCTTATTGATGGCCGCGTCGAACCGCGCGTGGGCGTCGCCGACGTTGGACTTCTGCATGAGAATGAAATCGTACGCCAGCGGATTCTTCATCGACGCGTTCCATTTGCTCTCCTGCGGCAGGAGCACGTCCTTCCAGTCCTGTGGATGATTCTCCAGCCGCCCGGGCCCGCCGACGGCCTCCATCAGATTCGCAAAACGGCCGTACCGCGTGCGGAGCCAGTCGTGCCACTCGTCCTTGAGGTTGAAGGGGATGGAGACGTTGTCGAATCCCTTGTAGTAGCGGTCGATGCGGTCGGTGTAGGCCATCACCGTCGGTTCGTCGCGGTACCGCTCGGCGAAGGGTTTGATTTGCAGGACGTAGGCTTCGTGCAGGTGCGGATTGAACGTCGGCAGCCAGCGGTTATCGTACTGCCACTCCAGGCCGGTGACTCGCTTATAGATGGCCGGGTTGTCGATGAAAGGCCCGACGAAAATGCTGATCCGCACGCCGGATTTTTTGGCGGCCTCGACCACGCGGTCCATCTTCGCCCAGGCCTTGGGCGTGACCAGGCCGTTGTCGAAGAGTTCGTCGCACGGGAAAAAAATGGCCGCGTGATTGACGTTCGCTTTGGCCATGGTGGCGAAATCCCAGTCGAGCATCGCCTCGTTTTTCGACCACCAGGTATCCGCCAGCCAGTTGTTATGGCACGCGCCGGGCCATCGGCCGAAATAGATCGTCGAGCTGCACATCCACCGCTTGCCCGCCAGCGAAAACTGCCCTTGCGGCGTGATACGAACGAAGTCGTCCATCGGCATAACCGTTTCCTTTGCAATTGAGATGCCCAATGCAGGCAGTATCCCGCCACAACGCCGCGCCAGCAAGAGGTTTTTCCAGGGCGATCGCATCTAAATTTCCGCGTTTTTTCGCGAAAACGGCTGTGGGCTGTAGGCTGTAGGAGGCATGCCTTTGCGACAGATGTTTCGCAAAGGAAAATCAACCTACAGTCTACAGCCCACAGCCGAAAAATGGGCCTTTTTAGATGCGATCGCCCTGGAGGTTTTTCGTTGGACTCTTGACAGAATCGGCCGCATAGAATAATGTGGCTGTCGTTCGGCATGCCCGGGTGGCGGAATTGGCAGACGCGCCAGCTTGAGGTGCTGGTGGGAGATTTCCCTTGCAGGTTCAAATCCTGTCTCGGGCACGTGAAACGAAAACCCTTCGACAATGACGTCGGAGGGTTTTTTGTTGCGCCCGCATGGTATGATGGTTCGTATGACATGGCGACAAGGACATTGGGTAGCTGCGATGGGACTGGCCTTGGCGGTGGCATTTTCCGCGGCGGGCGGGGCAGCTCCGACTCCGCGCGAGGCGGCGGGGGTGATCGACCGGCCTGGCTTCGAGAGCGTGCTCGAACAACTCGGCCCGGACGGCATTGCGGTCATGAAACACCTCGATGAGCAACGTGTTGTTCAACTGGGCGTGATGGTCGAACGCGGCGAATTGGCGGCGATCGGGCGGACGAGCGAACTGCTGGCCGTGATCGGCAAATACGGCAACCGGGGCATGGAGTTCGTCTGGCAGCACAAGGCTTCGCTGGCGGAGTCGGCGACGCTGGCGCTTTTCCTGGCCAATCCCGAGCCGTTCGTCAACGGCACGCTCGAACTGGTGGAGCCAGCGGAGTCGTCGACCCGCCCCACGACCGTCGCGACCATTCGGACCACCCAACCCGCCGCCCGGACGCCGGAAAAAAACAATTGGCCCTTCGTGGTCGCCCTGTGCATCGCCGTGACGGCCGTCTGGCTGTGCCTGCGAATCTGGCTGATGATCCGCCGAAACCGACGACGCCAACGGCGGTGAACGTGGCACATAACGTGACGCGGGCGTCTCGCCCGCGTTGTGTGTTCCATGAATCCAGTCGCAATGAACGTGAAATCGTTCCCTCGTCCGCCGCGGACTTGCCCAAAGGAGCGCACACGTGGGCGGGACGCCCGCGTCACGTTGGCTCACTCAGCCTTCATGATCTCCCGCAGCACGACAGTCGCGTAGCAGCCGCTGGGGGCGAAGAAACTTATCTCGACGTAATCGCCGCGCGTGTCGCTGCCGGCCTGAAGATCAACCTCCGTAATCGCGAACCGCAACGGCCTGCGCGTGCCCTTGACCTTCAACGTACCGACGTGGCGGAAATCGTCGCTCGTCACGCGATGCCTCGCCAACACGTCGCGCTCGATCTGCCCAGGATTCACCTCGCCCGGCGCGACGGAAACCGCCGCAACGGCCTCGCCAACTTCACCGGAAGAATCAACGATATCCGTTGCCTCACTCGTCTCGTTGGTCTCATCCGTTTCGATTGTCTCGTCGATCGCCGCGTCGTCGCCCGGCGGATTTTCCACGGTGTCGCGAGGCCGAAACGCCGACGCGGGCATCGCCTCGGGACCGGCTAAGTGCGAGCGGAAGCCGAGGATCGGCCCGGTGGGGTGAATCTCCATCGCGTCGGCCCGAGGCGTTTCGGCGGCCGCGTCGATCACGTAAAACACCGCGCCGTTGGCCTTCATCGCCATGTCGCCGGGAAACACGCGGTCGATCGTCGCCAGCCGCTCAACCAGCACCTCGTTGAACATCTCGCTCTGAAAGGCCGACACGTACAGCCGCTTGATCCGCTTGTCGATGGCGCCCACCGCGGGCCCGGCGTGCTTGCGCTTTTTGTAAGCCGACAGCGCCCGCCGCTCGTTAGCATAATGCCTCGGCCAGCGGTCCAGCGCCCGATGGAAATTGCCGAGGTCAAACGCCTCGCGGGCAGCCTTGCAGTCGCGAGGATCGCCCGGCAACGGCCCGCCAAGATACGCCTTGATGAACGCGTCCAGATCGTTGCGAACGAGGAGTTCGCCCAGCCGGGCCGTGTCGCCCCGGGCGCCGAACCGCTGCTCGCCAAAATAATTCGGAACGCCGCGACGCCGCAATACGTCCAGCACCGCCGACGCCCGACCCACCGCGCCCGCACCCACGCCACGCACGCGAATGCGAAACCGGTTGCCCAGCAGATGACCCGTCCGCAGCTTGTTGCCGTGCCGCCCGACCAGCTCCACGCTCACCTGGCCGTCGCGGAAGTTCTTGAGCCGCTCCACGTCGGCGTGCTCGAGACTCATCCATTGTCGCGTGACGCCCTGGGCATCCTTCAGGCCCGCGAAACCGATCGCCACCGGCGGCACGTTCATGTGGTGCGCGATGCGTTCGAGAGCCGCCGGCGTCGGCACGCCGCGCTTGGTCACCTGCATGTACACATGCGTCCCCTCGCCGCTGAGGGCGTAGAGAGGCACTTCCTCGACGACGAAATCCGACACATCATCCTTGATCCGCCCGCCGATGCCCGGCAGGAGGCCTGTAAAATATGGCAGTGAATTCATGCCGCATTTCTATAACGAAAACCAAATGAAAGCAAGGCCGACAGGCTCGCCGCGACAAGTTTCACCGCGGTTTTCCACTTGACCTTGTATTCAGGCGCGACCGGCCACAGGCCCTGCCAGTTTGCGTTGTGAGACGGTGTGAGCGACGGAACGCTTCGCCTGTCACAACGACCTACAACGCAAACTGGCGGGGCCTGTGGCCGGTCGCGCCTGAATACGAATCCCAATGGCGGTCATGCGAACACGCGGAAAATTTTGATGGCCGCGTCGGGAATTTGCAGTTTCCCGGCGGGTGGGGACTGACTACAATGCTCCGAATGTCGGATCGGCGGAACTGCCGTCGGCGACGGGCACCTGTCAAGGCCCGTGCCGTGCGCGGCGGCCGACGCGGTAAGTTGAATAAGGTTTTGGAGACGGAGACAACGATGGGACAATATTCCGACCTGGATCGTAAGGTCATCAAACTGGGTAAGATGGTGGTTCGTATGTGCACGGCCGCCGGGAGCGGGCATCCCTCGAGCGCCCTGTCGATTCTGCATCTGACGACCGCGTTGATGTACCGCGTGATGCGGTACGATCCGAAAAACCCGTGGAACACGGGCGCCGATCGGCTGGTGCTTTCCGAAGGCCATGCCGTACCCGCCGTCTACGCGTGCTACGCCGAGTTGGGCGGCGTCGCGGGCAGGCAGGACGCGCCGCTGACGCTGACGTTCGACGACTGCCTCACGCTTCGCGAGTCCGCCAGCGTGCTCGACGGCCATCCCAACCCCCCGCAGGGTTTCCCGTTCTTCGACGCCGCCACCGGCAGCCTCGGCCAGGGCGTCTCCGCGGCCGCGGGCCTGGCGTGCGCCGCCCGCGTGCAGGGCAGCGATAAACAGATCTACGTCATCGTCGGCGACGGCGAGAGCCGCGAAGGGCAGATCTACGAAGCCCTCGACTTCATCATCGACCACAAACTCACCGCCGTCCGCGTGATCTTCAACGCCAACGGCCAGGCGCAGAGCGACTACGTCTCCCCGCAGCAGTCCGCCGAGGCGCTGACGAAAAAACTCGAAGCCTTCGGGTTCGACGTGAAGGTGATCGACGGCCATAACTTCGACGAGATCATGCCCGCCCTGACCGCGCCGGCGACGGATAAACCCATCGCCATCGTCGCGAAAACCGTCAAGGGCTGGGGCGTCAACGAGTTCCTCACCAGCAACTATCACGGCAAGACGCTGGAGGAGTCGCAAGTGGCCGCCGCCCTGGCGGACCTCGACGCCAAAGGCGCCGAACTCGGCGGCGACGCCGATGCCGATGTGGCCCAACTCACCACGCCGCAGGCCCGCGAAGCCGACGCCTACGCGGAAGTCTCCGCCGGCACATTCGAGGAAGCCTGCCAGTACACCGGCAACGACAAGGCGTTCGCCGCGAAGAAGATGTCCACGCGAAAAGCGTACGGTGTGGCCTTGGCGGCCCTGGGCCGCGACCGCCGCGTGACCGCGATGGACGGCGATGTGCGAGGCTCCACGTTCGCCGAATACTTCTTCAAGAAGCACCCCGAACGGTTCTTCGAAGCCCGCATCGCCGAACAGAACATGATCTCCGCCGGCGCGGGGCTGGCAGCGGGTGGCACAATCCCGTTCGTGTCGTCGTTCGCCAAGTTCATCGTCCGCGGATACGACCAGATCGAGATGGCCGCCATCAGCGAAGCCAACCTGAAAATCTCCGGCAGCCACGCGGGCATCAGCCTGGCCGCCGACGGCCCCAGCCAAATGGCCATCACCGACCTGGCCTTCTTCCGCTCGATGGCCCACGCCAAACGCACCGACGGCGCGCCGATCTGCCGCTTCTTCCAGCCCTCCGACGCGATCAGCGCCTTCAAGCTCACCGAACTGATGGCCAATGTCGAGGGCATGTGCTACATCCGTACCGCCCGCCCTGACGTGCCCTTCATCTACGACGAAAACGAAGAGTTCACCGTCGGCGGATACAAGCACCTCATCGACGGTGAAGATTTGGCCATCGTCACCAGCGGCTACATGGTGCACGTGGCGATGAAGGCGGCGGCGCTGATCGAGGAACGCAGCGGGCTTCGCGTCAGCCTGATCGACGCGTACTCGATGCCGCTGGCGACGGACGAGATTCTGCAAATCGGCGACGATTGCCGCGGGCAGATCCTCGTCGTCGAGGACAACTACGCCGGCGGCATCGTGGACGAAATCGCCCAGGCCGCCGCCGCCAGCGACATGGGCGTGATGGTCCATCCGCTCTACCTCAAGAAAATGCCCAAAAGCGCCAAAACGCCCGAAGACATCCTCGCCCAGGTCGGCCTGACCGCCGAAGACATCGCGGCGGCCGCGCAGAGGATTTTCGATATGAGCGAGTAACGTATAGCGACGTTTCGCCGTCAGGAACGCTTCGCAACGCAAACTGGCAGGGCCTGTGAAAACGTGAGAATGTTTTCACAGGCCCTGCCAGTTTGCGTTGTAAATCATTATAGTACGAAGCATCTTGACTCTCGTAGAAAAGGACCTGACCACATGATCCTCGCGACGCATGTCATCCTGACCGGGTATGGCCATTGGCTGCCCAACGACGTGCGGGGAAGTTATTCAGAAACCGTTTTTATCCCCCCGATCGCCGAACTCGGACCGCTCCATCATGGGCGAAAACCCGTTCAGCCATCCACGCCAGAACTGCGAAAATTCCACAATCAGGCCCAAGCGGTGCTGACCCACTCCGTCCATTGGTTTTCGACCGAAGAGCGGAACGCAATCCGCGACGCATTCGCCCGGCTGTGTCAGGAACGACGGTTCGTCTGTTACGCTGGTGCCATTCTATCAAACCATATTCATGTCCTGATTGAACGAAACTACCTGCCCCCACCGACAATCCATGACCTGCTTAAGCAATACGCAACCCAGGCTGTCCGAGCGTTTGGCTTCGTGCCTGTGAAACACCCCGTGTTCAACGCTGGCATCGCAACCGTGTATAAATACACCCCCGCGGAAATACGTCAATGCGCGAAATACATTACGGACAATTTCGCGAAACACAAATTCCCGACAGAACGCTACGAATTCGTCAGTGATTACAAGGAAAAATGGATGCAGCGGCGAATAACCTACGAATGAACCGTAGGCCGCTTCGTTGTCTGGAGTGTTCGACAACGCAAACGGGCAGGGCCTGTGAACACAAAGGGAAACTGAACCATGAACGTGCTTCTGACTGGTGGCGCGGGATATATCGGATCGCACGTGGTGCGGGCGTTGGCGGAGGCGGGGCATTGCTGTGTGGTGTATGACAACTTGTCCAACGGGCACGCCCAGGCCGTCGCGGGGACGAAATTGATCGTCGGCGACGTGGGCGATTCACGCACGCTGGAGGCGACCCTGCGGGAGAACGGCATCGAGGCGGTCATTCATCTGGCCGCGTTTATCGAGGTCGCCCAAAGCGTCCGCGAGCCGGGCATGTATTTCCGCAACAACACCACCAACGGCCTGGTGCTGCTGGAGGCGATGCGGGCCGTCGGCGTGCGACGGCTGGTGTTCAGTTCCACCGCGGCGGTGTATGGCATGCCGCCGGTCGTGCCGATTCCCGAGGACTCGCCTCTTCGTCCAATCAATCCGTACGGCGCCAGTAAGCTCTGCGTGGAATACATGCTACAGGCCTACGCGGCGGCGCACGGCATGGGGTTTGTCTCGCTGCGGTATTTCAACGTGGCCGGCGCGCATCCGGGCGGCGAAATCGGCGAGGCGCACTCGCCCGAGTCGCATTTGGTTCCGCTGGTGTTGCAGGTGGCGCTGGGGCAGCGGGAGCGGGTGATGATGTTCGGCGACGATTACGACACGCCCGACGGCACGTGCGTTCGCGACTACATTCACGTGTGCGACCTGGCCGACGCCCACGTGCTGGCGGTCGACGCGACCGAGCCGGGCGCCGCAAAAGTGTACAATCTCGGAAACGGCGAGGGGTTCAGCGTCCGGCAGGTGATACAGACGTGCCGCGAGGTGGCCGCCCATTCGATCCCCGCCGACCTCGCGCCGCGCCGCGCGGGCGACCCGGCGAGACTGGTGGCCTCCAGCCTGCGGGCGCAACAGGAACTGGGCTGGCGGCCGAAATTCCCACACCTCAAGGATATCGTTACCCACGCATGGAACTGGCACCGCGCCCACCCGCGCGGATACGGCGTGTGAAATCCTTCGATCCGTTGGCGTGGTTACTCGACGCGTGTGAGCTTCGCCTTGACCCGCTTGAGCCGCGCGAGTTCGAGCATCATCATCGCGACCAGTATCGCCGGATACAAGTAGATGTACTTCGACGAGACGAGGGCGCGGCCGAATTGGAAGAAGCTGTCGTTGTTGAAAAACTCGGCTGCGGCGCTTTTGGTAACCTTCGCGACGGCTCGGATGCCCCACGCGTATTCGCCCGCGATGGCCAGCACGCTCGCGGCCGCGCTGTGCCACGCCAACGCGCAGAGGCCGGATGCCTTCCATCCGATCGCCACCAGGCCCATCGCCCAGATGCCCACGCCCACAGCGCCCCAGGGCAACGCGCCCATCGCCAGGCCCCCCACGGCCAGCAGGCCGACGGCGACGCCCCCGCAACTGATCGCGCCAACCGCGACGCCGCCGAACGCGAACAGCACGCCGTACGCCACGCCGCCCATCGCGATCCATCCTTTGGCCACGCTGTACCGGCCGTCGGGCGACTTCGTCCAGTTCACGTGAATCAGCGGCAGGCCCAGGAACGTCCAGCGCGATTTGTACTCCTTGTTTTCCGCGTTCCAGCGGGAGCAAAACTCCTGCACCTTCGCCAGCGCCTGCGGGTCTCTCGCGAAGGCGGCGGTTTGCATGCCTCGCCGCAGCCGCTGGTATCGGACAACCCGTAACGCGATCCAGGCGACGTATAGCAGGAACAGGCCGGCGATAGGAAGCCCGAACATCGGGTTCGTCGGCCTGAACTCATCGGCCCAGACGAGCACACCAAACAGGAGCACCGAAAAACCGCCGGCCCAGGCGACAAGGCCCCAATAGGCCCGCCGGACGAATCGCCGCTGGGTATCCGTCGCCGTGGAGGCCGTCGCCACCTTGTAGCCGTAAAAGGCGCCGAATATGCCGGCGAAGGCGCTGACGAACAACCCAAGCCACGCCGTCCAGCCGGCCGCCGCGACGGCCTTGGCGGCGGCCCCTTTCGCTGTCGCATCCGCCGTGGCGATGGTGGCCGCCGTCGCGGAAAACGTCGCCGCCGTGGCAGCGACAACCACCGCGCCCGGCAAAGCCGCCAAAACGGCGAGGGTGAACACCTTGGTAGGCCCCGTGGTTCGCAGGCCTCGATGGACGATGTGCTCCAGTCGTTTGGCGAGCATGGCCCGGCCTCGGGATAACCGCTGCCGGGCGGCGTCCTCGGACAACTCCAGCGCTTCCGCCACCGCGGCCACCGACTCCTCGTGACGGTAAAACAACACCAGCGGCTCGCGATACTCCGCCGGCAACCGCTCCAGCGCACCCCACAGCAGCGCCCCTTCCTCGCGACGGCTGGCCTCCTCCGGCGGCGCCAACTCCGTCGACACGGCGGACCCATCGAACGCCCCGCCGCCAATACCGTCTCTGCCGCCACCACCGGCCGCAGCCCTGGCGCGCCGACGCTGTTCCCCCGCCGTCAGGTTCCGCGCGATCCCGCACAGCCACGACCGCAGCCGGCCGGCCTCCTTGAGGTCGCCCAGATGCTTCCACGCCTGCAAAAACGTCTCTTGCGCAACGTCCTCGCTACGATGCACGTCGCCGCAGCCGGCGTAGGTCAACGCGCAAATGAGCGACTGATACCGCGACACCACAACCCCAAAGGCGTCCCGATCCCCGCCGCGACACAACGCGACCAACTGCTCATCCGACGGACCAACCTGATGTTCATGCGGATATTCTGAATGAATTGCCATATTACCCATACGTCGCCACAGCAGGGTTGAATGTGACAACAAATGACGTAAGGGGCAGGAGAAGGCAGATATCCATCTCGCGCCGCACCAAGACCTTGGGGTCGTCGCGTCGGATCAATTCCATCAAAATGTCCGTATGAATGTCCGCATGAGTGTCCACTTTCTCTATTGCATTACTTATTGCCCATACGCCATTTACAAAATGTACATCGTCGTTTTGTCCGAAGTTTTGTCCAGCCATTTGTCCACACGTTTGTCCACGACTTTGTCTTCGCCATCGTCGTGCCTTACCTTGTGGCTAGTGGCTCTTCACACCACTTTCCGCAGGTAGCCTCGCGCGGCGGTGAACCAGCCGCTGCCCCAGGTGTGTTGGCCATGTAACAGCAAGGTGGCCAGGGCGAGCGGGGTAAGGTCGTCGTGGCGGTTTTGGATGAACTCGATGACGCTGGTGGCATCGCTGCGGATGGCGACGAAGTCGGTGTGCTCGTGGGCGTCGTGGGCGTGGGGCCAGCGGGCGCGGACGTCGCTGGCGGCCGCGGAGGCCCGCAGCCAGAAGACCAGTTCCGGCTGCACGATCTTGCGGTCGCGCACGATACCCAGGCACAGCGGCGAGATCAGGTCGGTTCGCTGGAGGCCGGTTTCCTGTTCGATTTCGTCGAGGACGGCCTGGAAGGGCTCGGTCGGCGTGCCGTCGGCGGTCAGTTCGAGCATGCCGCCCACCGGATGTACCCGCCCGGCGTGGAAGGCGACCGTCTCGCTCCGCAGACCGAGCAGGATGTAATTGTCCGCGGTGAGGATGGCCGCACTGACGCCCAGCGGATCGCCCAGCACGTCGCCGCCGTACGTGTACCGCAGGGCGGCATTGTATAGATTCGTCCCGAGAAACTCGCGGTAGGTCGTCTGCCCGAGCGTCAGCTCAAGCCGATGCGGCAGCGGCTCGTAGCACACCAGCCGGGCCAGTCGACCGTCGAACAGCCGCCGCCCCTCCCGCTGCGCCCGCGCCATCTGCTCCTGCCAGGTTCGCTCGATAGCTTCCTCGATCTTCGGATCCGACTCCCGCGCCCGCGGACTGGGCAGCAACACCACCTCGCCCGGCGCATACCGCCCCACGACGTCCAGAAAGAACGTCCCGCAGTCGCAACTGTTGTTGTTGCCTTGCGTGTGAGGCATCGTCGCTCCGCTCCGAGACTGTTAGGCTGTTAGACTTGTAGACTGTTAGGTGCGGGCTTATGAGGCTTTGGGCCTACATTTTCATAAGCCTCTCCCTAACAGCCGAACAGTCTATTCCGCCAGCCACGCCGCCAGTTGCGGCGCGAAGTAGGTAATGATCAGGTCCGCGCCGGCGCGGGCGATGGCCGCGGTAACTTCCATGGCGGCGGCTTTTTCGTCCAGCCAGCCGAGCCGGGCGGCCGCCTTGATCGCGCTGTATTCGCCGCTGACGTGATAGGCCGCCAGCGGCGCGTCGAACTGTCGGCGAATCTCCGCGATCACGTCCAGATACGTCGCCGCCGGCTTGACCATCAAGATATCCGCGCCCTGCTCGATGTCCTGCCTGGCCTCCGAGGCCGCCTGGCGGGGCGAACGCGGATCCATCTGATACGTCCGCCGGTCGCCCGACGACGGGACACTCGTCACCGCCTCGCGGAAAGGCCCATACAGACACGACGCGAATTTCACCGCGTACGACATGATCGCCGTCTGCACAAACGCCACGTCGTCCAACGCGGCCCGAATCGCCGCCACCTGGCCGTCCATCATCGCCGACGGCGCAACGACGTCCGCGCCCGCCCGCGCGTGCGACACCGCCACCCGCGACAACAACGGCAACGTCGCGTCGTTGTCGACGTCCATCGCCATTTCACATGACGAGGGCGTCTCGCCCTCGTGTCCCGCGGGCATCCTTGCCACGACGGAGCGCAGCAAAGACGGGTTGCCCGCGCCGGTCGGCGAAGACGATTCGGCGTCTTCCATTGACCCGGCCAATGGAACGCACAACGCGGGCGGGACGCCCGCGTCACGTTGCGACAGCACGCCGCAATGGCCGTGATCGGTGTACTCGCAGAGGCACACGTCCGTCATGACGATCATCGCCGGCCACCGCCGTTTGATCCGCCGCGTCAACTCCTGCACCGCACCACCGTCGTCCCACGCGGAGCTGCCCTGGGCATCCTTGCGGTCCGGCACGCCGAACAACAGCACCGCCCCAAGCCCCGCGTCCGACCAGGCCGACACCGTCTCCAGGGCAACGTCCACCGACTGCCTCGCGACGCCGGGCATCGACGCGATCTCCCGCCGCACGCCCGATCCGCCGCACACGAACAACGGCGACACCAACTGCCGGCGATCCACACGAACCGCCGCCAGCATCTCCCGCATCGCCGCCGACGCCCGCAACCGCCGCAACCGTGTTGTCGGAAATTCCGTCATCAGGAGTCAGTATACCAGATCAGAACGGAAAGCCAGTAGCCAATAGCCGATAGCCAGTAGGTATGGAAAGTTGGTCGCGAATCGAAACATCCACATGGTTATTGTTGATATGGTAACGAATGATTCAGCCTCCCCGGTCTCGTGTTGGATCGCTGGCACATAGCCGGTTTTTCCACGCGGGGCTTGGGAGGCCAATCGGTTGTTTTCAACGGAAAACCAAGTACTCTCGCAACAAACATTCATCGCGAAAAATGTGTTCCACGTGCCACAATTTTCCATACCTACTGGCTACTGGCTATTGGTTTTCTGTCTTGAATCGCAGGATCGCCACTTCCGGGTTGGCGAAGAGTCGCAGTGGCGGGCCCCAGGTGCCGGCGCCGGGGGTGACGTACACGTAGCGGCGAGGCAAGTGGGTGGCGCTGGGCGATTCGGTCTTCGGCGCGGCCGGAGAGAGATCATACAAGCCTTGGAGCAGCGGGTACTGCACTTTGGAGATGTAATGCCACGGCCAGATTTGTCCGCCGTGCGTGTGGCCTGAGAGTTGGATCATCGTGCGGCCGGCCCAGTACTCGCCGATCAGCGGCTGATGTTTGAGGAACAGCACAAAGTCGCCGGGCCTTGCCCCGGCCAGCGCGGCGCGTTCGTTGTGGTGTGTCCCCGGGGCTCCTCGGGCGGGATCATCCACGCCGGCGATAAACAGCCCCGGCACGGGTCGGACGGCGTCCTGCCGCAACAGCCGAAACCCCGCCGCCTGGAACCACGCCTCCACGCCCGCCAGCGAACCGTCCAGCCGGGCCACGTAGAACTCGTGATTGCCCAGGATCGCGTACTTGCCCATCGGGGCCTGGAGATGCGTGAACGCCGACGCGAACTGGTTGACGTGCGCCAGCGGGCTGTCGATGTTGTCGCCGGTGAACACGATCACGTCGGGCTTGGCCTGCTCCAGAATGTCGATCACCTGCCGCATGCGTCCGCCCCGCTCGTTGAGGCCCAGGTGCAAATCGCTGACCTGTGCGACGACCAGTTCGCTCCGCCCGGCCGGCAGGTGCGGCACGGAGATCACCACCTCGTTCGCCCGCACGCGAAAGGCGCGGTCGATGCCCACCGCCATGCCGATCAGCACCACGACGGAAATGACAACCACCGTCCACGCCGGCGAAAGAATCGCCCACTGTAAAGGCCTCCAGACAGCAGACGTCGACGCGTCGCCCGACGCCGCGGTATGCTTCGCCTGCCACCGCACAAGCGCCGAACCGATCAGCCGAATGATCCCGTTCCACAAATCCGTCAACAACGACAACCCGAAAAACCAACCCGCCGCAACGAGACTGACGAATCCGATCGACGCCACAGGCCAGGAAATGTCGAAATGCCCGTTCTGCTCCAGCCACATGCCCGCAAACGGCATCCCCATCAGCACCAGCGCCACCACCGCCAGCGCCACCTTTAGCGCAACGCAGCCTCGGAACGCGCGGATGATCTTCACATAGCTGTATCCGTAGAACAGCACACAGACCGACAACACGACCATGAAGAAAATGCCCATAAGTTCCTCGTGTCAGTGCCACAGCATCGACACATTTTCATCCGCATCCGAAAAGCATACCGCCAAACTCTAGGCCGCCATGTTACACTAAACGCATGAAAGTGGAACTTCATTCGCACACGATGCGGTACAGCGGCTGCGCGACCGTCACACCGGCGAAGCTGATGGCGGCGGCGATCAAGCTCCGCTACGACGCCGTATTCATCACCGAACACGATGCTGTCTGGGACGACTGGGAGTTGGACAACCTGCGGCGGGATTTCCCGGGGATTCGTATTTTTCCGGGCGTGGAAATCACGCTGCCCAATACGGATCATCTGTTGGTGCTGGGCACGAACGACCGCGAGTATCTCAAACTAGGCCAGCCGGAATTGATTATCGCGCGGGCCCGGCAGGCGGGCCATTTGACGGTGCTGGCCCATCCGTTCCGCTGGGAAAAACCGTATTCGCTGCTGGACGCGGGCCCGCTGCCCGACGCCGTGGAGTTCCGCACGCTCAACAGCGACGCCCGCGCCGGCGAGCAGGCCCAGGTCGCCGCCGCCCGCCTGCGGCTGCCGCTGGTCAACGCCGGCGATACGCACGCCACCGACATGCTGGGCCACTTCTGGATCGAAACCCACGCCGACCTCGTCACCGGCAGGGAGATTTACGACATCGTGCGAAGCGGCTTGTATGAGAATGGGATGAAAAAGAGAAAATAACGCCTCACCGTTTCGCCAGCTTGAACATCACCTTCGGGGATTCGCCCTCGAGTTCGACGTTGAGGTCGCTGGGGAACCGCACGATTACCGTGCGCGTGATCCAGCTGTCCACGCGCGATTTGTCGTCGTCGGTCAGCCTGATGAACGCCTCAATCTCGTTGCCGCGGGAGAGCAGTTGCTCCAGGGCTTCGGGCGAGCCGGTCACGTTCACCTTCGGCTGCCATTCGACCTGGTTGAATTTCTCGAACCGATACTCCTTCCACGTGTCGTCTTCGGCCCAGATCCGCGGGATCAGCAGCCAGACGTTCAGCGTGATCTCCCGGGAAGACGTCACGCGTTCGATCTGGAACGTTACGGTCACCGTCGTCTGCCCGTTGATGTCCACGTCCACCCCGCCGATTTGCGGCAGCAGCGGCACTTTCGTGGAGTGCTCCTTGCCGGGAGCGAATTCCCGCAGATTGATTTCCCGCGTCCGAATCACCGGCGCGTTGGGCTTGGCCTTTTCGACAATCTCCGCCCATCGCCCCTTGGGGCAGCGGACATCCACTTTCGGAGGATCAATGGTTTCCTCCGTCAGCAGTTCCGCCCCGGTGTAGCGAAACTGAACCTCCACGGTGTGGGTCACGACGCTGTCCAGCTCGAACCGCTGATCCATCGTGTTGTCGGACACCACCGACAGCCCGCTGCGCTGAAACTCGTCGTTGCGGGCCAGCAGATCGTCCACCGACATCCGGTGCCGCCCCGTCGTCAGGTCGCTGATGTCCACGGGAAGCCGGTCGCCGCGGGCCTTGAGCATTCGCTTGAACCGGTCGATCCCGTTGCTGTTGCCCTGCACCTTGAGGGGCAGGTGGATCTCGCGGTTACCCAGCAGCAAGGCCATGTTCGGGCCCGTCTGCAAGTCGATGATGACGTTGACTTCCTGCGTCTGCTTCAACTCCATGTCGGCGTAGACCCAGATCAGGATCGTCACCGCGGCCACCCAGAGAGGCGTCTGGCATTTATCGAGCCACCACCTCCGGGAAAATCGCCTGGGGATCGGGTTGTATTCGTCGGAAGCCATCAGGGGACCTCCCGCGATTCGGGCAGTTCCGGAGAGAGCTCCTCATCGCGCCGGGAGCGGCGAGGCAGCAGCGGGCCTGGCTTGAGTAAACCCGTGAGCATCTCGCGAAGCCCGTCCAGTTCCAGCCCGACGTACAGTTGCCCTTCCACGGCGATCGACACGCGGCCGGTCTCCTCGCTGATGACCAGCACCACCGCGTCGGTGTCCTGCGACAGCCCCAACGCCGCCCGATGCCGGCTGCCAAGCGACGCGTCCACTTCCTCGCTCTCAGCCAGCGGAAACTGACACCCCGCCGCCGCGACCCGCGAATTGCGAATGATCACGCCCATGTCGTGCAGCGGGCTTCCCGGATAAAAAATCGTGTTCAACAGGCTGCTTGTGACCCGCCCGTCGATCGTCGTGCCCGTCGCAGACAGCGTCGCCAGGCCCACCGACCGCTCGATCGCCATCACCGCGCCGATCTTGTTCCGCGACAAAAACGCCGCCGAGTCCACCAGCGAATCGATCATCGCCTCCAACTCGCCGCGAACCGTGCGGAACAGACTCGTCTGGCCAATCTGAATCAGCGCCCGGCGAAGTTCCGGCTGAAACGCCACGATTAACGCCGCGAACGCCACCACCAGAAAATGGCCATACAGAAACTGAATGCGTTCGAACCCGTAACTTTTCGGCAGCAGTTGCACGCCGACGTGCAGCGTCACCAGCAGCAACGCCGCCCCCTTGACCAAC
Source organism: Phycisphaerae bacterium (assembly GCA_009783465.1). Classification (GTDB taxonomy): domain Bacteria; phylum Planctomycetota; class Phycisphaerae; order SM23-33; family SM23-33; genus WRDM01. The sequence continues at coordinate 104,296 of WRDM01000001.1, forward strand.
CGCGCCCCACGCGTGCCACGAAGAAACCGGATCACCCACCACACCACCAGGCCGATCAGCAGCATCTCGATAACGACCACCCACGGCGTGTACGACGACAGCCGATGCAGGTAGCCTTCAAGATATCGGTAAATGCTTTGAAAAATGCCCATGGGGTTCCGTCAACGATTCACAACAGACGAACACAAAACCGTCCCGAGGCGCGCAATCACACCACGCACGCGCCTATATTGCAGTCTACTGTGCATATCGACCAGCAGGAAGGGGGGAAGGTTAGTCAAAAGAGATTTTTTTCATGAATTACGAAAAAATTCTAAACCAAAACGGCGACACTACGCGTCAAGTCGCGTGGCGTCGCCGTTTGGGGTTTGTCGTTTTCCGCTTTTGAAATTTGTTTCGGATTTCGAACTTCGTGCTTCGGATTTCTCCGTCTAGTGCGTCATCACGTAGGAGAAGATGTTCACGCCCAGGCGGAGGGCGTCTTCGTCGCCGTAGCCGCGGTTGTAGGCGAAGTTCAGTTGCTCCCAGCCATTGGAAAGGCTGTGCGGCGAATAGATGATCTGCAACTGCCCGTCCACGGTCACGCCCTCAAGCCGCGGCGTGTCGAGTCTGGGGTCCTGCGCGCGGGCGAGCTTGGAATACGACACCCGGCGAATCTGGTACGGGTTCTGATAGACGGCGTTGTCCATTTCGATGAGCTTGAGCTTGCCCTCGCCGATCACGCGGGCCAGCTCGCGGCGGAAGGCCTGATCAAACGCGTAGCTGCCGGCGGCGGCATCGGCCACCAGCACGCCGCCCGACCGAAAGTACTTCTTGAGCAGTTCGACCTGTTCGGGGGTGAATTTGAAATCCCGCAGGCCGGTCATGTACAGCACGGGGTGCTTGAACACGTCGGCATTAGACAGGTCCACGACTTCGCGTTTGAACATCACGTTGAGCGTGGTGTTCTTGGAGACGTACTTCATCAGGTTGGGCAGGGCGTGGGGCGTGGGGTCCCAGTCGCCGTTATGCACGATCTGGGCAATCACCAACTCGTCGCGACCCTGTTTTTCCTGCTCGTGATACACCTTTTCCGTGCCCCACGACTGGGCGTACTGGAAATTGGCCAACGCCGACGTGAGAATGTTCACGCCCAACTTCATCCCGTCGTCCTGATGATACAACACGCCGCCGGCGATCGGATATTTCTCCACGTCCCAGCCGCAATTGAGGTCGATCGGGCTGAAAATAATCGCAGGCCGGCAGCCGAGATACACCGCCTCCATCAGCGGGGGCGTGACCTTGAAATCCTCCGTACCAGTGCGAACACGCATCCGGTCGATCTTGTAATACGCGTGGTAAATGAAACTGTCGCTGTCCAGCAGCGTCAGCGGGCGGTTGGGCAGAATCCGCGCGATCGCCTCGCGGGCGGTGTCGGTGAATTCCTTTCGGCCGCACTGGGCGTGCAACACGAGCGTGCCGCCGTCATAGAGGTACCGGCGAAGTTTTTCGATCGCATCGTCGTTGAGGCGCGGCATCGGCGTCCAGCCGGTCAGGTACAGCACGGACAGCTCGTTCGGATCGTACGAGAAGTCGTTCAGCGAGGTCGCGACGTAGCGGTAGTGAATGTCCAACTGTTCGTTGGCAAATTTCATCAGCCGCTCGATGTCGATCTGCGTGGTCGGGAAGGCTTCCCGGTTTTGACCGGTGACGGAGAAGTTGATCATGCCCACCAGGGCCGGCGGCGCGGGCGGATGCTTTTTCTCCGTGCGTCGCAGCGTCGTGCCCGGCAGCGGCAGCGGCACCAGCGACTCGCCGCCCGTCATGAATTGCGGCTTCTGCTCAGGAGGCTTCTCCGCCTTGGGATTCTTAAACGCCTGCGCACCCGACGGCAATGCGATACAAGCCACCAACGCCGCCACGATAACCCGCGTCCATTGACTCATGGCCTTCTCTCCCGTCCTAATCAGGATTACACAACCCCGTCATTATATCGACACTTACTCCATAGTAAATGTAGATAAGTGTGTTTTTTACCAATTCCAGAAAAACTCCGCAAGAGGGTAAAAACTATTTCCGTTTCAGCCCCAGCCGCTCCATGACTTGCTTCAAATCGCTCCAGACCATGCCCCGCACTTCGGGGGTGTAGGATCGCAGGATGTAGGAGGGATGGAAGGTTGGCATGACGGGGGTGCCGCCCAGGCCGGGTGCGATGTCGGGGAGGGATTGCCATTGCCCTCGCAGCTTCGTGATGCCGATGGACGTGTTGAGGAGCGTCTGGGTGGCTGGGTTGCCGAGGGTGACGATGACCTTCGGGCGGATGACGGCGAGTTGTCGCACCAGGAACGGCCAGCACTGGACGACCTCGGCCGGCTGGGGGGTTCGGTTGCCTGGCGGGCGACATTTGAGCACGTTGCAGATGTAGACCTGGTCGCGTCGCAACCCCATGGCGGCGATCATGTCGGTGAGTTTTTGGCCCGCCCTGCCGACGAACGGGCGGCCGCTGGCGTCTTCGTCGGCCCCGGGGGCTTCGCCGACGAAGACCAGTTCCGCGTTGGGGTCGCCCTCGCCGAAGACGAGATTCATTCGCGACTGCCCCAGCGGGCAGCCCCGGCAGGCGACGGCCTGCTCACGCATCGCGTCCAACGCGGCGGCCTTGTCGGTGGGCGAGAGGTTCTGCGGCAAATCTTCCACCGGCGGCAGGTCGACACGCCGCCCCATCGCCGCCGGCGCGGGAGCGACGGGCGACTGTGTTGCCGCCGGCACGGGGACAGCCGCTGCCGGTGCGGAAGCCGCTACCGCCGGCCCGGCCAACGGATTCCGCCTTGCCGGCAAAAATCCGCCGCCCAGCATTAACTCGCCCTCAAGCAACTGCCTCGCGATCGTTCGCAATTCCTCTGTAACCATCATGCCGGGCATTGTACGAAATCGCCCGACGCGGAGAAAGCGTTGGGGAGTCGAAAAATCTTCTGCGATGGCTCCGCCTGTTTGCGTTGTAGGACGGTGTGGACTACAAAACGTTTTGCATTGCACAACGTTCTACAACGCAAACAGGCGGAGCCATAGCCGCATCGTAAATCGCTCTAGCCGAAATATTCCTCCACCGCCGGCAGGCGGCCGTCTTTGTCGTACACCCCGTATTGTTTGGCGGTTTCCACGAGGGTGAAGAGATTTTCCTCGGGCGTGTCGCGGCCGCACTGGTCGCCGGTGGAGAGGATGAAGCCGCCCCCCCTCCCTGCGTCGCGCATCGCTTCGAGGGCTTTTTGTTTCACCAGCGCGGGGTTGCCGTAGAGCATCACGTCGGTGGTGTGCAGGTTGCCCATGAGGGCAATGTCCCGGCCTCGGGCTGCTTTGACTTCGGCCAGGTCGACGTCGCCCATGGGCGCTATTTCGAGGGGGTTGATGCAGTCGATATCGGTTTCGTCGGCGAGCAGGTCGACGAGGAGTCGGCTTTTGCCACAGGAGTGCAGGTTGGTGGGGATGTTGGCTTGTTTGGTCATGGCGGAGAATTTCGCCAGAGCGGGGATCGCGTAGCGGCGGGCGAGTTCCGGAGAGGCCAGCGTGATCGTGCCCGACCCGCCGAACGTGATGTAGTCCGGTTTGGCGGCGATGGCGAGTTCCATGACTTTCAGGCCTCGCTCGATGTCCATCTCCATCCACCGGTCGAGCAGTTCGGGCGCGTCCATCAGCGCGTACGCCAGCGGCTCGACGCCGCCCTGCGCGAAACTCGACCACATGTGGAAGCCGGGATAGCTGATGGAAAAGCCGTACCCGTGGTCGCGGCGGTGGCACTCGGCGCGGCATTCCTCGACGGTTTCCATGTCGACACCGGTGGGCATCGGGAACAGCCACGCGAATTTCTTGAGGTCTTTGGCGATATCCTTGACGGGTTTTTCGACGGGGCTTGGCGGGTCGAACCGCGCGCAGACATTGGTGGCGGTCAACTCGCCGTCGGGCGTGCGGAAGCGGAGGTGTTGAACCATCGCGTCGCGGGAGGTGTCGAAGGTGTAGTGCGTGTCCACTTCGAAGGGGTTGTTGTCGTACGTCAGCGGCGGGCCCATCGTGCTGGCGACCCAGGCTTCGCCGCCGTAGTAGTCGATCGCGTTGAGGTAGGCTTTCCACAGCGGAATGTGGTGGAAGAAGTAGATGTCCCAGAACGGCAGGCCTGTGCGTTTGCAGGGGATGTAGTTGGACATGTCCGGCGCGGCGGGCACGCGGTCGGGCACGAGGTTCCGCGTCGCGGCGAGAAAACGTTCACGCTTGTTCATGGGCGTCCTTTGTGTTGAGGATGACGTAAAGGGTAGCACGGGGACGGCGATGCGACAAGACTGTTAGGCTATTAGGCTGTTAGACTGTTAGACGCAGGCTTATGTATATTTTGGCCTAATGATGTATAAGCCTGCGTCTAACAGCCTAATAGCCTAACAGTCTTGTCACTTGTCGCTGGTTTGGCGGAGTTCTCGATGCAGTTCGTCCAGGCGTTCCCGGACGTCGGGATCTTGGGGGTCGAGGTTTTCGGCGCGTTGGCAGGCGGCCAGGGCGGTGCCGTGTCGTCCGACGGCGTGGGCGGCGGCGGCGAGGTTCAGCCAGGCGACGGCGTCGTTGGGCTGGGTTTTGGCGGCTTCGGCGAAGGCGGTCATCGCGGCCTCGGGTTCGCGCAGGTCTAACAGCAAGTGGGCGTAGCTTGCCCACGCGGCAGCGGCGTCGGCAGGGGCGAGGCGAGCTGCGTCGTCCAGCAGCAGGCGGTAGTGTTTGTCGGCTTCGTTGAGATGGTTCCGCGTGTGCAGGAGCGAGGCGAGGTTGAACCGCGCGCGAAGGTTCGTCGCGTCGGCGTCGAGGAGGGCTTCGTACTGCGCGCGGGCCTGATCGTGCCGCCCGCATTGCGAGAGCGTGACGGCATAGTTGAATCGGACGGCCACGTCGTCGGGGGACAGTGCGAGCAAGGCTTCGAGCGCCGGCAAGGCCTGCTCGTATCGGCCTATCGAGATCAAGGCTATGGCTTGCCCCATGAGCGCGTCGGCGCTGGCGGGATTCAGCCGCGCGGCCTGGGCGAACCGTTCGGCCGCTCGTTCGGCGCGGCCTTCGGCGAGGGCACGGTCGGCGGCCCGGATCAACGCGTCGGGGTTTTCCGTAGCGTCTTCGGCGCCGGCGAGCATGGCCAGTTCCAACGCACGGGCGTGAGTTCTCACTACATCCACCGCATCATGCCACCGCCGCGGCCAGTCGGGCTTCCACACGTCGGCGGGCGATTGGGTCGCTAGATTTTCATTCGCCGGCGACACGATCGTTCCGTTGGTTGTTGGTGCAACATTCGTGGAGGATGTTTCGACCGGCGCGTCGCTTTGGGCCGAGCGACGACATCCGCCGACGGCGACCATGGCAAGGATCAACAGAATGCAGCCCATTCGACACATGGTGAATACTGTAACGGGACTTGCGAAAAACAGCCACGTAGAAACATTCACGGAAGTTCGAGACCATAGCACCGTTGCATGGAAACGGGGAGGCCGATCGGATGTTTTCACAAGGCCATCGCATCTAAAAAGGCCCATTTTTAGGCTGTGGGCTGTGGGCTGTAGGCTGTAGGAGACATGCCTTTGCGACAGATGTTTCGCAAAGGAAAATCAACCTACAGCCTACAGCCCACAGCTTACAGCCTTTTCGCGAAAAAACGCGGAAATTTAGATGCGATGGCCCTGGATGTTTTCATTGTTCTACAACGCAAAGAGGCAAGCCATTTCGAGCGGTTTGTTCCAATCGCCCGCTTTACGGGTAGAATGAGAGAAGGTAATCGTGGAGTTCGCATGGCGGGTATTGACGGCAACGTGACGGCGCGGGACGGTGGTGGGCGGGCGGCGTGTTTGTTTGTGCTGTTTGGCGTCACGGGGGATCTGGCGGCCAGGAAGATCGCGCCGGCGTTGTACAATCTTCAGGCCGACGGGCTGCTGGCGGAAAATTTCGCGGTGCTGGGCGTGGCGCGAAAGGCCAAAAGCAACGACGAAATGCGCGATGAGATGCGGGCGGCAATTGTCGCCAACAGTCGACAGCCGCTCGACGAAACGATGTGGCGCCGCTTCGCCGCGCGGTGGCACTATGCCCAGACCGAGGCCGGCGACGCGGGGGCCTATCGGCAACTCGCAGCCAGGATCGACGAACTGGATCGGCAGTATCACCTTCGCGGTAACCGGCTGTTTTATTTGGCGATGACGCCCGACACGTTCGGCGGGATCGCGGAAAATCTTGGCCTGGCGGGGCTGGCGGGCCGCGACAACAGCGGCGGTAGCGGGTTCACGCGGATCGTCGTGGAGAAGCCGTTCGGCCGGGATTTGGCGTCGGCGGGCGAGTTGAATCGGCAGTTGCTGTCGGCCTTCGACGAATCGCAGGTGTATCGCATCGACCATTATCTCGGCAAGGAGACGGTGCTGAACATTCTGGCGATGCGGTTCGCCAACGCGATTTTCGAGCCGCTACTGAACAATAAATACGTCGAGCAGGTGCAGATTACGGTGGCGGAGTCCGGCGGCATGGAGGGCCGGCGCGGGCCTTACTACGAGCAGACCGGCGCGTTGCGGGACATGGTGCAGAATCATCTGATGCAACTGCTGGCCCTGACGGCGATGGACGTGCCGCTTCGCATGCGGGCGGCGGACATTCGCGACGAAAAACTCAAGGTGCTCCGCGCCCTGGAGCCAATGACGCCCGAGCAGGTGGCCCAGCGGACGGTTCGCGGGCAGTACGCGGCGGGGCTGTCGGAGTCAGGCGAGTCGGCGTGCGGGTATCGTCAGGAGGCCGGCGTGGACGCCCGCAGCGAGGTGGAGACATTCGTCGCGATGCGGTTGAGCATCGACAACTGGCGGTGGGCGGGCGTGCCGTTTTTGCTGCGGACGGGCAAGCGGATGGCGGGCAAGCTCAGCCAGATCACGATCGTATTCCGCCGCGAGCCGATCCGTTTGTTCCAGAACGCCGGGCTGTGCGATCTTCGCGGCAGCAACCGGTTGATTTTCCGCGTGCAGCCGCACGAGGGCGGCTGTCTGATCTGCGACGCGAAGGTGCCGGGCCCGGAGATGCTGCTTCGGCCGATTCGAATGGAGTTCGACTACAAATCCAGTTTCGACTCGGCCAGCCCGGAGGCGTACGAGCACCTGCTGCTGGACGCGATGGCGGGCGACTCGACGTTGTTCATTCGTAACGACGAGGTCGAGGCCAGTTGGCGGTTCATCGACTCGATCCGCCACGCGTGGCGCGTCGGCGGCCTGCCCGTGGTCGAGCCGTACCCGGCCTTCTCGTGGGGCCCGGACGCCGCGCGGCGACTGCTGCCCACGCCGCATGAATCGTGGTATGTGTAATAGAAGAAGACTGTTAGACTATTAGGCTATTAGACTGCTAGGCGCAGGCTAATGAAGCCCTTGGCCTAATGATTCATAAGCCTCTCCCTAACAGTCTAACAGCCTAATAGTCTAACAGTCTAATAGGAGGACGCCATGTCCACAAATCGTCGTGTTGTCGTCGAGCCGTCGGCGGAGCAGTTGATTTCGGTGGTGGCCACGATGGTGGAGTCGGTCATTTGCGAGGCGGTGGCGCGGTCGGGGACGTGCAGTCTGGCGCTGTCGGGCGGGACGACGCCACGGGGCGTGTATCAGCACATTGCCCAGACCGCGGTGCAGGCCCAGACGCCCTGGTCGGCGGTGAGCATTTTCTGGGGCGACGAACGCGACGTGCCGCACGACAACGTGGAGAGCAATTATCACATGGCCACGCGGCTGCTGCTGGATCACCTGCCGCTGGACCCGCATCGCATTTATCCCATGCCCGCCGACCGCGAGGACCTCGACGACGGGGCGGCGGAGTATGAGGAGACCATTCGGCAGGTCGTGCCCGCCAACGACGACGGCGTGCCCGCGTTCGATCTGATTCTCCTGGGCATGGGAGCCGACGGACACATGGCCAGTCTGTTTCCCGGCAGTTCGGCCGTGGAGGAGACGCAGCGGCTCGTCGTCGCGCCGTTCGTGCCCGTGCTGGGGAGGCGACGCATGACGTTCACCGTGCCGCTGCTCAACGCCGCCCGCTGCGCGATCGTGCTCGTCACCGGCGAGGACAAGGCCCAGGTCATGCACGAGGTCTTCACCGACCCCGCCGCCAAGGCCACCCGACCCGCCGCACGCATCCAACTGACCGACGGCACGCTCATTTACGCCCTCGACGCCGCCGCGGCCAGGCAAACCGCGTACGCGCATTAGAGCGATTCACGAACGCCCTGCGGAAAACCCGTCACGCCTTCGCCGAGGCCTCTGCTGTCTCGGCCAGCGACGCTTCCTCTTCCTCGTCGCCCTTCTTCAGGCCGCCCAGGCCTAGTTTGGCGGCCATTTTGTAGAGGATGATGTACAGGCAGGGCACGACGACCAGGGTGAGAATGGTCGCGAACGTCAGGCCGAAAATCACCGCCACGGCCATGCCCATCCACCATTCGCTGGCTTCGCTTTCCCAGACCATGCGGAGCTGGTGGAAGTCGTAACTCCACCCCAGGGCGATGGGCACGAGTCCCAGCGAGGTGCAGGCGGCCACCAGCAGCACAGGCCGCAGACGGATCGCGCCCGCTTCGACGCACGCTTCGACAACGTCCATGCCCTGCCGCTGCAACTGCCGCGTGTAATCCATCAACACGATGCCGTTACGCACGACGATGCCCGTCAAACTCAACACGCCGATGCCCGTCATCATCACGCCAAACGGAATGCCCGTCACCAGCAGCCCCAGCAGCACGCCGATCCACGAGAACACCACCGTGATCATGATCACGAACGGCACCGACAGCGTGTTAAACTGCGCGACCATGATCAGCACGATCAGCACCGCCGACACGATGCCCGCCTTGATGAGGAAGCTGATGGCCTTCTGCATTTCCTCGTCCTGCCCGGCGTAGACGACCTTGTAATTCATCGGCAGGTCGAGTTTGACCGTCGGCGTCAGCGCGGCTCCGACGAGATTATCCAACGCGATGCGGTTCCGCCGCACCACCTGTCCGTCGTACTCCTGCCTGGTGTTCGGCGACGAGAGGAGGCCCGGCGGTTTTGCCGCGATCATCGCGGCGGCCTCGGCGCCCAGCGCCATCTGCTGGGCCAATTTCGCGTCCACCAGTTTCGGATCGGCCAGGGCCACGTTCAGGCCTCGCAGCAGGGCGTTCTTGAGTTCGGCGGACGGATTGGCGTCGCCGGATTTGAGCATCGCCTTGACGGCACGGCCGTCCTTGTCCTGCGCGAGGTGTTTGCCGATGCGTTTGGCCAATTCGCTGTCGCCGCGCAGCCCCGCCAGCAGGGCCGGCCAATCGGTCACGTCGGACTCGATCACGCGGTTTCGGCCATATTTACTGAGGATTTCCTGCACGTCGGCAAGGACGGCGGGAGCGAGTCGCCCCTCGGCGTCGCCGGTGAGCGTCACCACGCGATTCTGATCCACGCGGTTAATCGTGCCCAGCCCGCCGCTGTAATCGAAGCTGCCGACGGTCGACAGCGGCACCGCCTGGCCGTACATGTTCGGCACGCGAAGCCGGAGAATATCCGGGATGTTCTCGCGCTGGGCCTCGGGCAAACGCACGGTGATGTCGTACTCGTCGTTATACAAGTGGTACGTGCCCACCGTGGTGCCGTAAATCGACGTCTTCAAGAAGTTGCCGATCGTCGCCGTGTCCACGCCCGCCATTCGCGCGCGGTCGCGGTCGACGCGGAACACCAGCTCCGGACGGGTCAACTCCATGTCACTGCGTAGATTCACCAGGCCGGGCACGTTCAGAATCATCGCGCGGGCCCGGTTGTTGAGTTTTTCGAGTTCCTTGAGATCCTCGCCGATCAGGCGGACAGTGACGGCGGCGCCGGTGGGCGGTCCCATGGCCTGTTTTTCCACCTTGATCTCGGCGCCGGTAATGTCGGTCAGCTCGGCGCGAATCTCCGCGACCGTGTCCGAGGAGGACTTGCTGCGGTGCTCGAATTCCGGGAAGACCAGCGAGATGTTGCCTTCGTGAGGCCCGCCAAGCCCGCCGCCGAACATGATCACGTCGCCGCCGCCCGTGGTCGCGCCAAGGTTCGACACGACGTTCTCCATCTCGCCGCCAGGATTGTCCTTCGTGATCAGCCGGCCCATCAGCCGACGCTCGATGTCCATGGCGATCGCGTCGGTCTGCGCCAACGTCGTGCCCTGAGGCCCGCGAATGTTAATCACCGCGTTCTTGGGATCCAGGTCCGGGAAGAATTCCACACCGTGGCCCTTCTTGCCGTACAGCATGCCCATGCCCATCAACAGCAGCACGCACAGCCCCAACGCCGTCCATCGATGATTGATCGCCAGCCGAAGGAACCGCCGATAACTGCGAAGGATCGGGCCGTTGCCGTGACCCTCCTCCGCCCTGCCGGGAATGACCGTGCAAATCACCGGACTGACCACCAGCGCCACGAACAAACTCGACAGCAGCGCGATGATGATCGTGATGGGAATGTACTTGAAGAAGCTGCCCACGATGCCCGGCCAGAAGACCATCGGGAAGAACGCGGCGCAGATCGTCAGCGTGGAGGTGATGACCGGCCAGGCGACTTCCTCGCAGGCTTCCCGGGCGGCCTGGAAGCGTTTCTTGCCCATTTGCATGTGCCGGTAGATGTTTTCGACGATGACGACGGCGTCGTCGACGAGCATGCCCACCGACAGGATCAGGCTGAAGAGCACCACCATGTTCAGCGTGATGCCCATCAGTTCCAACACGGCGAAGGTCATGAACAGCGACAGCGGCACGGCCAGGGCGGCCACCAGACTCGCACGCACGCCGATCGCGACCAGCATGACCAGGATGACCAGGATCAAGGCCGTGATGATGTGGTTTTCCAGCTCCGCGACCATCTCCCGGATGTCGTCGGAGCGGTCCATCGTGTAGGTGAAGCTCACGGCCTGCGGGACGTATTGTTTGCCTTCCTCGACCACCATCTTGACGCCGTCGATGATGTCGATGATGTTCGCGCCCACGCGTTTCTGCACGGCGATGGTGAGGCTGGACTCGCCGTTGAGTCGGCTGACCGTCTCGCGGTCCTTGAACGTGTCCACCACGCGAGCAACGTCCAGGAGGAAAATCTGCCGCCCGTTGCGGTTGGCGATTGGGATGTTGGTGATGTCCTTGGCGTCCTTGAACTCGGCCGGGATGCGGACGTTGAACTTCGTGCCAGGCGTCGCCAGCCCGCCGGCGGAGATGTTCACGTGCTCGCTGGGGATCAGCGACATGACCTCCGGGATCGTCAGCCCGTAGAAGGCCAGCCGGTCGGGATCGACCTCGATGCGGATTTCCGGCTCCAGCCCGCCCAGCACACTGACGCTGAGCACGCCGGGCACGTTCTGTTCGATGGCATCCTTGAGCCGGTCGCCGATGTCCTTGAGCATCACCGGCGAAATCGGCCCGGAGATGTTCATGTAGAGGATCGGGAATTCCGACACGTTGATTTCGCGCACGATGGGGCTTTCGGCGTCGAAGGGCAGGTCGCCCTTGGCCTGATCCACCTTGTCGCGCACGTATTGAAGGGCGTCCTCGATGCGGATGTCCGGGTTGAATTCCACCTGGACCATCGACATGCCTTCGGCGCTGGTGGAGCGAACCTCCTTGACGCCTTTGATGCCGGTGAGCTTCTTCTCGATCTTCTGCGTGACGGAGCTTTCAATGTCCGCCGGCGAAACGCCGTGATGGGGCGTCATCACCAGCACCAGCGGAATCGGCACGTCCGGCGCGCTCTCGCGAGGCAGCGTCACATAACTGAACACGCCCGCCAGCGAAATCAACAGCACCAGCACAGCCACCGTGATACGGTTCTTCAGACTATAGGTGGATACAATCATCGTATTTTCTCGGAAACAGGGTAAAAACTTACCGTTCGTTCGAGGGAACCGCTTTTCGTTAACTGGTTGACTAGTTAACTAGTCAACCAGTTAACTAAGCTACGGCTTTATGCCGCCCGTGATGCGGATTTCCTGGCCATCGGAGACATAGCGGTTGCCTTGCGGCAGGATCAGCATGTCGCCGTCTGACAGGCCGCTGAGAACCTGAACGTCCTTTTGCCCGCTGAACATGCCCAGTGTGACGACCCGCTGCCGGGCCGTCGCGATCAGGTGGCCGTCGGCGTTTTTGCGGACGCCCTCCGCCACGAACACCGCCTTGGCGCTCTCCATGGGGATCACGGCGTCGAGCGGGATGCGGATGAGTTGGTCCAGCACGCGTCGCGTCAGCCGGACCGTGACCATCTGCCCGCTGTAGAGATCGCTGTCGGTGTTGGGGATGGACAATTCCATCCGCGTCGTGTGGGCGTTGCTGTCGGCAATGCGACTGATGTAGGTAATGGTGGCCTCAATCCGCCGCGGCTGAGGCGAGCCGAACGTGTTGATCAGCACTTCGTGCTTCTGTCCGACGGCGTAGGCGGGCACGTCCTGTTCGGGGATGTCGATGGCCACCTTGACCGTCGAGAGGTCGACGATGGTGCACAGCGACATGCCCGGCGAGAGCAGGTCGCCCACGACGATGTCGCGCCCGACGCCGGCCTCGCTCAGCGGCCCGTCCACGATGCCGTCCACCGGCGCCTTGATGACCGCCCGCGCCAGCCGCGCCCGCAACGCGATCAGCCCCGCGTTGGCTTTGTCCACGGCCGCCTTGCTGGCCTCCAGACCCGCCTTGCCGCCCTCCAAGGCCGCCTTGCCGCCCTGAACGGCCGCCTCGCTGGCCTCCAAGGCCGTCTCCGACGCGTTCACCTCGAAAATCCGCGCCGCGTTCTTGCTGTGCAACTCCTTCACCCGCTCCAGATCCAGCCGGTCGAACGCAACCTTCGCCTCCAGCCCGCGAACGTTCGCCTCGTACCCGCCGATGGCGGCCTCCTGAACCTTAATGCCCGCCTCCAACGCCCGGATGTCCGCCTCGAGGGCGAGAATCTCCGCGTCGATAAACTCCGTGTCCAGCGTGGCTAACGGCTCGCCCGCCTTCACGGTGTCGCCTTTTTTCTTCGGCAGCGTCACCACCGTGCCGGAAACCTCCGCGGCGATACTCACCATCGCGTTGGGCGTCACCGTGCCGCTCTGCTCGTACACGTCGCGAAGCTCGCCCGCGTCGGGGCCGCCCGGAAGAATCGTCCGAATGGCCGACACCTCGACATTCACCGGCGGCAACGGAATCAACTTCATGTCGCTGTCCCGGTCCGGGATGAGGCTGATGCCATACACCCCCCCCGCCGCCGCGCACAGAATGAGCAGCGGCAACAATTTCCTGACCATCGGCCAAAACCCGCGCTTCGGCGGGGCCTGGAATGGAACTTTCTCCGATCGCACGGGAGGAACATTCTTCGGGACATCCGTTTCCACTGTCTGACTCATACCATACCTCGTTGAAACCCCGCCGATACCGGCCAGGGCAATCGCGTTTACGTTTCGCAGCCTTTTCGCAAAAAACCGTTTGAGACGGTTAGGCTGTTAGACTGTTAGGGAGAGGCTTATGATGCCTTCGGCCCAATGATGCATAAGCCGGCGCCTAACCGTCTAATCGTCTAACAGCCTAACAGTCTTTCTTCTCTCGGCGACGTCAGGCCGGCCATCACGGCCTTTTTTAGTCCTGCCACAAAGGATTCATCCACCGTCATCCGTGCGTCCAGAAGCGCCTGGAGCATGATGCCGTCAAATACCGCCAATATCAGCGACGATGCCGCCCGTGACTGCACCTGCGGCTGAAAATCGCCCGAAGCCACCCCTTCCTCAATCACCGCCGCGATCTTGGTCCGCCAATGGCTGTACGTCGCGCCGAAATCCTCAGCCAGGTCGTCCTGCTCGCCACGGGCCGCCGTCGCCCAGAACTCCAGGATCAACTTGCCCATCCGCGTGCGCTCGTGAAGCTGGGAATACCACAAATCCAGTATCTTCTGGATCTTGTCCGGCGCCGAACCCTGGCAGTCCAGCTCCGCCTCGGCGTCCGCATAACTCTTCGGCATATCCTCAAGAAAAACTGCACGAAACAACTCGTGCTTGCTTTTAAAATAGTTGTAAATGCTCCCTTTAGCGATGCGGGCCTCCTCCGCCACCGCCTCCATGGTGGCCGCGGCAAACCCGTGCGCCTCAAACACCTTCTTGGCGGCGTCGAGAATCTCCTTCCGCCTCGTCGCCAGCCGCTCACTCACCGCCACAGCCGCTTTCATACGTCGCTCCAGTGGTATATCGTCATCATCCACGGCACATATTACATATGACTGACCAGTCAGTCAATAAAATTTATGATAAGAAAATCATGACGGGGTGAACGCCCTGCCGGAATGCCCAAGGCCATCGCTCCCATGTCTTCCTGCCATCATCGTGCCTTTTCGCGTACGGCGACGTTGCATCGCAGGGGCTGACCGCCCCCGCAAGCGCGATGTATCCTTCGCGAATGACCGAATGCACAGATAAATTTGGCGAGATGGCTTGCATGTCCAATCATTTTCTCCGAACAGCCCGCCTATAATGCGGCATCCGAAAGGGAGTTTCACGCGTCGGGGTGCAAACGTCGGCCGAGGTTCGGGCCAGCGGGGCGGTCATGCTCGCGGTGATGCTTTCCGTGCGCGCGTTCGCGCGACACGGGGGCGTCTTTCGTCATGTTTCCGGGATTTTATGAAGCGTTTTCGGGGAATTTGCCTTGGAATTTTCAGGGGGCGATATGCCGGATCCGGTCACGTTGGTTGCGGTGGGTGGGCTGTTGGGTCTGACGGCCCATTTGGCCCGGCGGTATTTTGAGTTCGCCAAGGCCGTCGTGGACGTCGTGCTGGGCGTGGTGGCGTTGGTGTTGTTCGGGCCTCTGATGGGGCTATGCGCCGTGCTCATCAAATGGTCCGACGGCGGTCCGGTGATTTACACGCAGATTCGTGTCGGCAAGGGCGGGCGGCTGTTTCGGCTGTACAAGATGCGGACCATGTACGTCGACGCCGAGAGCCGCACCGGCGCCGTCTGGGCCCGCCATCGCGACCCGCGCATCCTGCCGATGTGCCGCTGGATGCGGCTAAGCCACGTCGACGAGTTGCCGCAACTGATCAACGTGATCAAAGGCGAAATGTCGCTGGTGGGTCCCAGGCCCGAGCGGCCTGAAATACTGGACGAACTGGAAAAGGTTTACCCCGACGTGCGTCGTCGCCTGGCGGTTCGGCCTGGAATCACGGGCCTGGCGCAGGTCACCAACGGGTACGACACGAGCGTTGAGGGGTTTCGTCACAAGCTGCGCTGCGACCTGGAATACATCGAGCGCCGGCGGTGGAGCCTGGAGATACGGATCCTGGCGGCTACGTTATCCAAGTTCCACGATCGTTCGGCCAAGTGACGGAGTTCGCGGTGCACGCGTGCAAAGGAGGTGCGGTCATGAAATGTTTCCGCGGGGGTTTCGGGAACTGGCTCGCCGCCGGCGCCCGCGCGGAATGTCGCCCATATGGGGCGGTATCGTCATCAGGGCAACGGCAGCCAACAGCTTCCCCAGGAAGGAAAGGACGGAATCATCATGAAGTGCCTCACATGGGTTCTTGTGACTGGCCTGGCGCTGACGACGGCGGGCGCGGGCGCGGTGACGTTCAATGAGCCGTACACAGGCCCGCTGAAATTCAAATTCGCCAACTACGAGTCCAGCCGGATTTACTTCGGCCCGGACGGCACGTACACGGCCACGAGCGGCCCGGACGGCCTGACGCTGACGGATCTCAAGGAGACGGCCTGGGTGCCGGGCGTGACAAGCTTTGGTTCGATCGCCCCGCCGGGCGGCATACCCGGTGAAGACACGTGGGGGCTTTTCGAATGCACCTCGATTTACGGTCAGGACCCGGTCACGGGGCAGTACAACGTCGTGCTGTGGGAGAAGGGCAATCCGGGCCCGGACATTGTCGCGATGTTCTACGGCGTCGTGGACATGCAGGTGACGTTGACGACTCGCCCGGACGGGCTTGTCCAGCAGGAGATCTGGGCGGCGGGCGATTTGAAGATGGACATGTACGAGGTGCCCAACGCGTCGGCGATTTTAAACGCTCCGACGGCCCGCACGGCGGCAGACCAGTATCCGCTGTGGACGGTGGGCGAGCCGATCCTTCGCGGCGCGGCCATCGAAAATCAGATTGATTTTCCGACGCCGCCCGAATCGGGCATGAAGTATTGGTCCAAGGTCATTCTGGACCCGCAGGCTGGCAGCGTGGTCAGCCGGTCGGCCATCGAGGGCACCGCCAAGCTGTTCGTCGAATGGTACGGCGGCTCGGCGTTCCAGCAGTTTTCGATCTCGGGGCCTGACCTGGAATTCACCACGCATCTGTATGGAAACGACACGAAGTTCGACTGGACGATGAGTTCGGACGACCCGGCCTTCGGCGGGGCCAATCCGCCGCCGACACCGCCGCAACCACCCCAGCCGACCGTGATCCCTGAACCGATCACGATGATGGGCCTGCTCCTGGCGGCCGCCGGCGCAGGCAACTACCTCCGCCGGCGCACGGCGACGTAGTCGAAATGACGTGGATGTGGCTTGCCGGTTTGCGCTGCAAAACGCTCCTGACGACAAGACTACGTTTTGTCGTCAGGAGCGTTTTGCAGCGCAAACCGGCAAGCCACATCCATGTCAACCGTTTGTCGTTACCGTTTGCCTTTTTTCTTTTTATTTTTTTCGCGTTCTTTTTTGGTCAGACGGTGGGAGCGTTGTTTGAGTTTTTTCGGCATGGCGCCGGACATGCCCATTTGGCCCATTTGCTGGGCGAATTTCATGCGGTCGCGGATGCCCATGCCGGACATTTGTTTCATCATGCCCGCGGCCATGTTGAAGCTCTTGATCATGCCGCTGACGTCTTCGGGTTCGGTGCCGCTGCCTCGGGCGATTCGGCGGCGGCGGTTGGCTTCGATGAGGTCGGGATTTTCGCGTTCCTTGGGCGTCATCGAGTGGATGATCGCTTCCATTCGCTCCATCTCGCCGTCGTCGATGCCCATGTCCTCCATCGAGCCGGCCATCGACCCCATGCCCGGCAGCAGTTTGAGGATGTCCTTCATCGAGCCGAGTTTTTTCATCTGCTTCATCTGCCCGAGGAAGTCGTTGAGCGTGAAGCGGCCCTTGGCCATTTTTTCCTGCAACTTGGCGGCCTGTTCCTGGTCGAATTCTTCCTGGGCTTTTTTGACCAAGGCCACCACGTCGCCCATGCCGAGGATTCGGCTGGCCATGCCGTCGGGGCGGAATTCCTCGAGCTTGTCGAGTTTTTCGCCGACGCCGATGAATTTGATCGGCTTGCCCGTGACGGATTTGACGGACAAGGCGGCGCCGCCGCGGGCGTCGGAGTCGAATTTGGTGAGGATCACGCCGTCGAGTTCCAGCCGTTCGTTGAAGGCCTTGGCGGAATTGACGGCGTCCTGGCCTGTCATGGCGTCGCAGACGAGATAGATCTGGTGCGGGCGGACGGCGGAGGCGATTTCCTGCGCCTGCTTCATCATTTCTTCATCGACGTGCAGCCGGCCTGCCGTGTCGATGATGACGACGTCGCATCCCTTTTGGGCGGCCCAGTCGAGGCTTTGCCGGGCGACCTTGACGGGGTTTTTCTCGCCGTCCATTCGGAAGCACGGCGCGCCGATCTGGTCGGCGATGACGTTGAGCTGGTCGATGGCGGCCGGACGCTGCAAGTCGCACGCGACCAGCCCCGGCCGTTTGCCCTGGGCCATGATCAGCCGCGAGAGCTTGCCGCAGGTGGTGGTTTTGCCGCTGCCCTGGAGGCCCGCCATCATGATGATCGTCGGCGCGGGCGTAACGTAATAGATGCGGCTGTCCACGGGCCCCATCAGGCCGACGAGTTCGTCGTGGACAATCTTGATCATCAGTTGGCCGGGGTGGAGACTTTTGATGACCTCCTGCCCCATCGCCTTTTCGCGGACGCGGTCGCAGAAATCGCGGACGACCTTGTAATTGACGTCGGCTTCGAGCAACGCCTGCCGCACGTCCTTCATCGCGTCCTTGACGTTGTCCTCGGTCAGCCTCCCGCGGCCTGACATTTTGCGAAAGACGTCACTGAGTTTTTCGGTAAGTGATTCAAACATCGGTTTCTCGTTGACGGGGTAACTCGTGGATTCGTTAACTCGTTACCTGGTGAACTCGTTTTCCTGCGTCAGGCCCCCGCAGCGCGCAGGGTGCCCCTCATGATATTCGCATAAGGATAATCCGCCGGACGAGGAAAACCAAGAGTGAAACGAAGATGACGGGGCAAACGCATGGACAATCCTCTTCTTTGTACGGGATTCCTGTTCCGGCGCCACTGGCCGCAGGCCCTGCCAGTTTGCGTTGCGAAACGTTGTGAGCGACGGAACGCTTCGCTTGCCACAATGATCTACAACGCAAACTGGCAGGGCCTGTGGCCAGTGGCGCCGAAACAGGAGGGTCACACGAAAAAGTTGGCACGAAAAAAGCCTTCCTCGCGGACGCGGAAGGCTTTTCTCCATAACTCATGCGATGGGCGATACAGGATTCGAACCTGTGACCTTGCGGGTGTGATCCGCACGCTCTAGCCAACTGAGCTAATCGCCCGGGCAAGCGGCTTATTATACGCCCGCCGCCAGAGGATGCAATCACTTCTTCGCCGTTTTCCAGAGCCATCGCATTCTCGTGACGCGGGCGTCTCGCCCGCGTGTGGCGAGGGCATCTTGCCCTCGCGGACTGTTCCACATGGCTGATATCATGCAAAAACCAAGGCGTTTCACCTCCGGACGCGGGCGGGACGCCCGCGAGAAACGGGAACATTCGACGCCATCACTTCTTCTCTTCCTCCGCCGGTTTTGTTTCCGCCGCCGACAGGTTGATTTGACGGAGGGCTTTGCGGACTTCCTTGGCTTTTTCCTCCGACAGTTGTCGCGGGACGAATTCCAGCAGGGTCGTGCCGTTCAGTTGGATGACGTTCTCCTGGTCGCCGCGGTGGATAGCAATGAGCGTGTTCTTCAAGGTGTCGATCTTGCCTGCGTCTTCCGGGACAATCACGTTGATCTGGGCGTCGCCCCCTTCGTCGCCGGTCAGGTGAAGATTCCAGAGAACAGCCAACCGGCAGCTCAACTTCGTGTTGATGAGGTCCAGGATCTTCTGATCTGTGGTGTGCCACGCCTTGGTGCCCACGCCCTTAACCTCGCGCTGGAGTTGCTCCACCACAGCGCAGACGAAATCGGGCATGGCTCCGGTGGCCGGCTTGGTGTCCAGGGTGACATGACTGACATATTCGCCCGATCTGTTGAACGTGAACCGCTGTTCGACGACCCGTCTGCCCGTATTCAGGATCGTGGCTTCGTAGGTGTACTCCAGAGAATACGTGCCGTTGTCGTGCCGGGTAAAGTCGCCGTACCGGATGCTCCTGCGGGCCGTGATGTCGTAAAAGATTTCGTTTTCCTCGATGAATTTCTGGAGCCACTTTTGCACGGTTCCCCGCGTGATCTGCGTCGTCTCGGCCGGGGCAGGCTTGGCGTTGCCGTCCGCTGCGTCATCCTTCGCCTCGGTCGGAACGTCCAGTTTGCGGATGAGTTCGCCGATGCGATCCAGGTAGACGGCCTTGGCGGCTATGATGAGAGAGTTGGACCGCGATTCGGGCATGATCTTCACGGAATCCGACTCCGACTCGACGATCTTGCCGACAAGCCCGCCCAGCCGGTTCATCATCTCCCCCGCGGTGGTGTGGGACAGCCTGAACACGCGCACGCCGATTTCCGACTGATCGGGGGACGCGTCGGCCTCGATCCGCTTCCGCGCAATCCGCTCCAGCTCCAGCCGCTGCTCGGCGATGGTGACCTCCTGCTCCGCGAGCTTCAACTCCATGCCCGTGGCACCGTGGCCGGTAGCCTCGTAGGCCACTTTCAATCGCTCGTACACGACCTTCTTCTGTTCGAGCGTCGCTTCGGCGATCTTGATTTTCGCGTCGCTTTCGGCCAGGGCGAACCCCAGTTTCGCCAGTTCCGCCGTGGATCTCCCGTCGGCGGGCGAGAGCTTGGGGTTGACCTGCTGCTGGTACAAACGGGCCGACTCCGCCTGGGCGGCGCGAAAGGAGGGATCGTCGAGGTTGATCTTTTGCAGGTGCTCGCGGACCGCCTTGGTCTGCTCGGGCGTCAGTTGTCGCGGAATGAATTCCAGCAGGGTCGTGTCATCCACCTGGATGAGGTTCTCCTTGTTCACGCCGAGGGGAGCGAACTTTTTCTTCAGGGCCTCCATGATGATCGGGTCGGCATTTTCCGGGATGATGATGTTGATCTGAACGTGGAACCCTTTGCCGCGAAAATGGACGTTGGCAAGCACCGCCAGCGGACAGCCCAGCCGTGTGCCGACGGTTTCGAGATCGGCGCCCTTGACGTCCGTGCTCTGGAGCGACATGCCATCCTCAGACAGCGGGAATTTGTACGAGATGGCCTGGAGAACGGCGACGGCGTGAGCGGCGGGTTGTGTTTTCGCTGCCGGTTTTTCATCCACCGGGACGTCCAGTTTGCGGATGAGTTCCTTGACGCGTTCGATGTCGGCGGCGGTACACGTCACGATGACGGAGTTGGTCCGCGCGTCGGCCTGAACACTACCACCGACGGTATGGATCTGGTAGGTCAACAGTGGCGCCATCTCTTTCGCGTCGGCGTGAGATAACTTAATAATGGTTACCGTCAGTTGGGATTTTGGGTCGGCGTACGACGATGCGGCCTTCGCCACCGGGACGTCCAGTTGGCGGATGAGTTCCTTGACACGTTCGGTGTCGGCGGCATTGGCCGTCAACAGGACGGAGTTGGTCCGCGCATCAAACTGCAATTTGGCCTCCCCCTGGATATGGTGTCCCACCAGCGAGACCATCTCGATCGCCTTGGCGTGGGAGAGCGCGATAATGCTCACCCTCGGCTCGTCGGGCCCGATGACGGCCGCCGAGTCCGTCCCCGCATCCGCCGGTGCGACGTCCAGTTTGCGGACTGCCACCTCGATGAGTTCGAGGTCCGCCTCGACGCCCGTCACTAGAACGGAGTTGGTCCGCTCGTCGGCCGCGATGATGACGATGCCATTCGTCGTTCCGGGCTTGAAGGTCTCCATCAGCACCCGCCGCATCGTCGCCGCCTTTGAGTTGGCCAGCGGGAAAATCTTGACCGCGACGGGAGCCTCGGACCTGTCCGCCTCAGGCGCGGCCCGCGGTGTGACTTTGAACTGTCGCAGGCGCTTGCGGAGCGTATCGGCTTGTTCGGGCGTCAGTTCGCGCGGAACGAGTTCCAGCAGGATCGCGTCGTCCACCTGGATGACATTCTCCTCACGGGTGCCAAGGGAGATGATCTCTTTTTTCAGGGCATCCATTTGGTTCGCATTTTCCGGGACGATGATGTTGATTTGTGCATCGCCCTCGCGTACACGCACATCGAGAAGAACGGCTAGCGGACACTCCAGTTTCTCACTGAATGGAGGCATCGCGGTTGAGCGTATGCTTACAGGAGCGAATTCAGCCCCTCGGAGCAGAATCCATATGGACTTAGCCAGATCGTCGGGAAACGGCTTGGCTTTCGCCGCCGGCGCAACGTCCAGTTTGCGGATCATCTCCGCGATACGCAAGATGTTGGCCGCACTGGCCGTCGCCGCGATAGTATTATTCTTCTCGACCGGAAAAATCCTGACGACCTCCCCGCTCTTGCCCGGATGCCACTGCTCGAACTGGTCCCGCACGGCCTTCACCACATCGTCCGCCTTGGCGTGGGACAACTCGAACGTGACCCACCCCGCCTCGATTGTGCCTGATTTTCCATCCGCCGGTTGGGTGGCCGCGACGGCCTTGGGGTCCCCGTCGGCGAACAGCATGGTGATTCCCGTGGTTTTGTGACTGAGACACTTGCCCGACTTGTCGAACGTGAACCGCCTTGAGGCCAGGAGGTTCTGGGGCTCCTGGCCCTCCGCCTCCCGGACAATGGCAATGAACTGGTGCTCCACCAAATACGTACCGTCGTCGTTCTTATACGTTATCGTGCTCGACGCCTTGCGGTTTGTGAGGTTCGGCTCATTCTCGCGGAAATATGTGTCGAGCCAGCCATCCACGGCTTTCATCTCCTCTATCGTCACCGCATTGGTTTTGGGCGGTTCCTTCGAGAGGTTCTTGACCTCGACAAACTTTCCGTTTTTATCGAACGTGAACTGGTCCTCGATCACCAGGCGGGCATCGTCCTGGAATGACGCGTCGTATTTATACGTGATCGTGACGTTGCCCTTGTCGTCGGTTGTCGGGGCGCCCCAGGCGAGGGGCTTCCGCGCGGTGATGTCCTTGCCGTTGTGTAGAAAATAGTCTTCGACGTAGCCGATCCATTTGGCTTTGTCGGCGGAGATGGGCGGTTTCGACTGGGCGTAGCCGGTCAGGCAGAGCGTGCCGATCAGCAGGAACACGATGACGGCCGACAGGCGGCGGAGCGACGACGGGGCGCGATGCGACTTCATCATGGTCAATCTCCTTTCGAGATTGGAACGGGTTTCGACAATGCCCAGCGAGCCGGGCAAACGTTGCATGGGCGAGACGCCCATGGGACTCACGGGCGGGACGCCCGTGCTACGAACGGCTGGATTCAGGTCGATCATCATTCGCAGGAGGCTGTTGCCGTAGTCGCCGCGGTCGCGGTGTTGGAGGAGCGTTAGCACGCGGTCGTCGCAGGCGGCTTCGCAATCGAATTTGACCCATCGGCCGAGAATCCAGAACAGCGGATTGAACCAGTGGATCGCCAGCGTGAGCGTCCACAGCCACGCCAGCCAGATGTCGCCCTGCTTGAGATGCACCAGTTCGTGCAGCAGCAGGTGGCGGATGCGTGTTTCGCTCTCCGGGGTGTGCTGTTCGACGAGCGACTCGGGGATGAGAATGCGAGGCCTGAGGGCGCCGACCAGGCACGGCGAGGGGATGTACGGCGAGACGATCAGCACCGGCCAGGTGCCCAGCCGGAGGGATTGGCGGGCGTCGAGGAAGAGGGTTTGGACCCAGTCAGGCACGGCGACGGGTTGTCGCGTCGCGTGGCGGACGACGGTTCGGTTCCGCCAGATGGCCACACCAAGCAGCGAGGCTGCCCCGAGCAGCCATAGGGTCAGCAGGATGGCGGTTGTCGGCACGGCGGGCGTGGCGGCGGCTGTGGCTGGGCCGGGCGACTCAACCATCGCCGGCGCGGCGGTCTCCATCGGCGGGGCTATCGGATCGGGCGGGGCCGTTGCGTTTGGTGAGGCCACTTCGTGTGAGAATGTTAAAAACGTTGCCATATCCGCGTCGTCCATGGCCGTCGCCGGTATAGCGGCTTCCAAGGTAGGCGTGGCCTCGTCGGCGACAGGCAGCGACGGTACCGGCGTTGATACCGATGGCTCGTGTTGCGCCAGGGATGTTGCCGGCGTCTCTGTCCATTTCGTCACCATGCCCACCGGGTGGTGCGGAACCGCAACCGTCAGCGGCACGAGGGCTTTGACGATCAGCAGCGTCCAGAGCAACCGCCGGGCGCCAGGTCCAAGCCAACGCCCACCGACCGTCCGCACCGCGACAATCAGGAATACGCAGAAGACCAGTTCCGTGAGGTAGGTTGTAAGGGAAGGAAAAATCATGGCTCGACCTCCTCACGTGACGTGGGCGTCCCGCCCGCGTTGTGCGTTCCATTGGCCCGGACAACGGAAGTGATCACATCGTCTTCGCCATCCGCCGCGGGCAACCCGTCTTTGCTTCGCTCTGTCGTGGCAAGGATGCCCGCGAGACACGAGGGCGAGACGCCCTCGTCACGTTGAACGCCCGTGCTGCTGGTTTCCTCGCGTTTTTCGAGCAGGTTCCGCAGCCGTTGGACGTCGGCGTCGGCGAGCCGTTTCTCTTCGAGAAAGTGGGCAATCAGCGACACGGGACTGCCCTGGAAAAACCGATCCAGGAACGACTGGCTTTCCAGCCGCAGGCAGTCGCTGCGACGCACGACCGGCTCGAACACATACATGCCGTGGATTTTTCGCCGCGAGACGGCCTCCTTTTGCAGCAGGCGATCCAGAAACGCCCGCACCGTCTTGACGTTCCACGAGGTCACCGCCCCCATCCGCTCGAAAATCTCCGCCGCACTGAGCGGCGACTCGCCCCAGAGAATCTCCATGATTTCCCACTCGGACGGCGGAATTTTCGTCGGTTTGACCATGTTGCGAACTCCTTGTGTTGTCTTGATACAACAGGTGCTGTCTTTTGTCAACAGGAATTATTTTCATAGACAAAAGACTGAAGACCGAAGGCGCGACATATCGCTGCGAGAAATCCTTCGTAGCGGCATGTCACGCCTTCGGTCTTCAGTCTTCGGTCTCAAAAACAATCCCATCACGAAACCCGCACGAAAGCAACGCGATGTTGATGCGATTACCGCAGGCAACTGCCACATCGCCGCCCGGTTTTGTATAATGTTACGACACACGGAGAGCGGCATGAGCATTTACACGAAGGTTGGCGATCAGGGGTCGATGCGGTTTCCTGACGGGCGGCTGGGGCGTAAGAGCGAGCCTGTGGTGGCGGCCTGGGGCAGTCTGGATGAGTTGAACAGTCACGTCGGGCTGTGTCTGTGCGAAGCCAGCGCGCGGGGGTTTGTGGAGATTGTCGATGCCCTCTCGCCGATCCAGGGGCAGATCATGACGGTCAGCGCGATGCTGATGCAAGTGCCAGGCAAAACGCCGATTCAACTCGACAACACCGCCGTCGGCCGATTGGAGAACATCATCGACGACATCGACGCCGCCCTGGGGCCGTTGAAGAATTTCATCGTGCCTGGCGGCAGCGAGTTGGCCTGTCGGCTGCACGTCGCCCGCACGGTCTGCCGGAGGGCCGAACGCGACCTGGTGGCTACCAACGACCATCAGCACCCGCTCGAACCCGCCACGCTGCCGTTCATCAACCGCCTCAGCGACCTGCTGTTCAACCTGGCCCGCCTGGCCAATCACCAAAGCGGCGCCAACGAACCCATGTGGACGCCGTAACGTGGCGCGTGGCATCTTGCCAAAGGCCATCGTATTCTCGTGACACGGCAAGCCAACCCGCCATATCGTTTTGCCACAACGCGGGCGAGACGCCCGCGTCACGTTATTTACGCCGAAATCGCCTTCCAGCTTTCGTTGAGGTCTTCCAGGCAGGTGATGACCTGGCGGATTTTTTCGCCGTCGCGATGCAGGTTGGCGTCGTTGAGATGGCGATCCATGAAGTGATACAGATTCCGAAGATTCGACGCGATCTCGCCGCCGGCGTCCATGTCCAGGCAGGTGTTCAATTCCATGAGAATCGCCTGGGCTTTGCCGATGTACAGGCCTTTTTCCGCCTGGTGGCCGGCGTCGAGTTCCTGAAGCGCCAGCCGCAAAAACTTGATCGCGCCGTCGTACAGGAGCACGATCAGCCGGCCTCGGGTCTGCGTCGTTACCGTGTGTTCTCGATAGGCGTCTACGGCGTTCATCCGTGAAGCTCCGTTGGTAGCACGGGCGTCTCGCCCGTGAGTCGCATGGGCGTCTCGCCCGTGCAACCGTGACGATAAACAAAAACGTAATCGACCTGCTGACTTGGTTTCACATCATTACGGGCGTCAGCGGCCCGCATTCAGGACATCCAGCCAATCGCACCACGGGCGAGACGCCCGTGGGACTCACGGGCAAGATGCCCGTGCTACGTTAACTACTGGCCCAGGAAGCTCAGCAGGGCGTTTTGTTGCGATCTCATTTGCGTGAGCGTGGTTTCCAGGCGTGCGAATTTTTGCTGGAGCGACACATGGAAGCGGTCGAGTCGTTCCTGTTCGCGGAGGATGCTGGCGTCGAGGGCGTCGATGGAGGCCTGGAAGCCCTTGCCGGCCATCGAGATCGTGCCCGTCTGGTCGGCGAGGATGTCGCCCAGACGGTTGTACAGCGAATTCGCCAGGCCTTCGCGGACACGGATCGTCGCCGACTGCGTGGTGCTGTGGCCGTCCCAGACCGCCGTCACGACCAGGCCATGTTCCGGCTGGCCCGCGTTGCCGTAAATCACGTTGTCTTCCACCAGCGCGTCGCGCCAGGCGGACTCGCCCACGCCGCGGATCCGGGCGGACAGCAGGTTTCCCGACGAGTCAAAGTTGGCCTGCACTTCGTACGCGCCGCTCTGCGTCCGGGCGGACGAACTGTAAAACTGCATCGCCGCGCTGCTGCTGGTGCCGCTCCCGCTGGCGCCCAGAAGGGCCAGCACGCCCTGGTAATTATTTTTGACGGCCTCGTCCAGCACCGATTCGTCGAGCTGCATCTTCCCGTCGCGGTCGACGGTCAGGCCGATTTCCCGCGCCAGCGTGTACGCGTCGGAACCGGCCTCGAACCCGTTCGCGCTGCGCAGAAGCAGGTCGCTGATCTGCCGCCGGATGGCATTGACCGTGCTGTCGCCCATCAACGCGCCGGCGACTTTCGTTTTGGCGTCATAGCCGGTCAACGACTTGATGCTGTCGATCGTCGAATTGTACGCGTTGACCCATTCGGTGAGGTTTTTCTTCAACGCGGCCGTGTCGCGGGAGATCGTGATTTGCGTCGTCTCGGCCCGGTGCAGATTCAGCGTCACGCCGGGGATCACGTCGTCGATCGTGTTGCCGCTGCGTTCGATCCAGCCGGTGTTGGGATAGCCGTTGACGCGGACCTGGCTGTTCTGGGCGGCCTGCGTCTGGAGGAAGCTGCTCTGGCGGAAGTCCACCGTGCCGTTGTCGCCGTTGAGCGTGGTCAGGCTGTCGTTGATCGTGATGGCGTACTTGCTGCCGCTGTCGTTGCCGCTGAGGACCATGTGGAACGCTTTGCCGTCGCCGTTGTCGTGTTCGAGCAGGCTGGCTGTCACGCCCGGATTGCCCGCGTCGCGGTTGATGAGGTCGCGAAGCCCTTCGAGCGTCGTCTCGGCGGTGGTATGGACCGTTCGTGTGATGCCGTTATAGGTGTAGCTGAAGCTGCCCTGTCCGACCAGGCTGGTTTTTTCCTCCGTGCCGGCGTGGACGTCGCGCTGGGCGCTGGCCAGACGGTTGATGATTACCTCGTGGGATCCTTCGCTGGCGGCGGTGCCGACCTTCACCGAGACGGCCTGCTCGTTGGAGCTGGCGGCGGTGAACGCGCGGAGGTTGGTCATGGAGGAGAGATTTTCCAACGAGCTTCGCAGGGACTGGAGCTTGGACTTGAGCTGGTCCATCGCGCTGTTGCGTTCGCCGATGCTGGCGCGGCGGACCTGAAGCTGGTACATGCGGCCTTTTTCCGCTTCCACCAGGGCCGTCAGCATGGCCGAGGTGTCGATGCCGCTTCCCAGGCCGTTTAATGCGATGGATGGCATGAGACACTCCTACAGTAGCACGGGCGTCTCGCCCGTGAGTCGCATGGGCATCCTGCCCATGCTGTTGTTCAAGCCAGCGGGCCGACGGGTTATCAACCCGCCGGCCTCGCTTCGTCTTCCGTTACGTCACACGTAGCACCCGTTGCATGGGCGAGACGCCCATGCGACTGGCGGGCAAGATGCCCGCGCTACGGCTTACCGCAGCAAGGACAGGGCCATCTGCGGCATGGCGTTGGCCTGGGCGAGCATGGCCGTGCCGGCCTGCGCGAGCACCTGGTTCCGCATCATCTTGGTCATTTCCGACGCCACGTCCACGTCGCTGATACGGCTTTCGGCGGCGAGCACGTTCTCGGCCTGGATGTTCAACACGTTGACCGTGTGCTGCATGCGGTTCATCATGTAGCCGAACTCGGCGCGTTTTCCGTCCTTGTACTCCAGGGCGGAGTTCAAGTTCACCAGCGCGGCGCCGGCAGCGCTCTGCGTGGTGATCGCCATGGCGCCGCCGAACAGCGTATTGGCGGTGACGTCCACCGTGTTCACGTTGATCTTGTCGATGTTCAGGGTGTTGCCCGGGCCGAAGTGGAAGAGCACGCTGCCCGTGGCGGAGTCGAGCATCGTCAGGCTGTTAAAGTTCGTGCCCTTGGCGATGCGGTCAATCTCCTTGATCATTTCCTGGAACTCTTCGTCGATGATCTTGCGCTGGGCCGTGTTGTACGAGCCCGTGGCGGCCTGCTCGGCCAATTCCTTCATGCGGATCATGATGTCGTCGACGGTCTGCAAGGCGCCTTCGGCGACCTGCATCATGGAAATGGCGTCCTGGGCGTTGCGAACGCCCTGGCGGAGCGCCGCGATGTCCGCACGCATCAGTTCACGGACGGCCAAACCCGCCGCGTCGTCCCGGGCGGTGTTAATCCGCAGGCCCGACGACAGCCGCTGAACCGACTGGTTCAACGCTTCATAACTCAGCCCCAAGTGCCGTGTGGCGCCTTCTGCCATCAGGTTGTTCTTAATCGCGAGCATTGTTTCCCTTCGCGGTCCTGACGCACGCCCAACACAGGCTGACGCTTTGGACCTTCCTTGATGTACCGGTCTCGTCTCGGTCTTTGTCTCTTGACCGCGACCCCAATGGCCGCGACAAAAGAAATTATCGAAACCAACAGGAAAAACTTTAGGGCAGGAAAACAAATTTTTTAACAAAGTTATCAAAGTCGGAAAAATTATCCGTGGCGGCAGGCCATGGGTGTACCGGGGCCATCGCATCGAAATTTCCGCGTTTTTTCGCGAAAAGACTGTAGGCTGTAGGCTGTAGGGGACATGCCTCTGCGACAGGTTTTTCATAACGAAAAATCAACCTACAGCCTACAGCCGAAAAATGGGCCTTTTAAGATGCGATGGCCCTGATGGGTGTACGTCGCGCTTGCAGGTGAATTCACCGTTTGGGCGTAAGGAGAGGCGTGATGTGTTTATCGTACGGCTGTTTTGCGCGGTGTCTGGTTGTGCACGAAAGGCGGCATCATGAACAGGGGCGTCCGTTTCGCCTGGCTAACACTTTCAGGATGCCCATCATGGCGGCTCCAACGGCGGCGCCGCAGGAGGCGATCACGAAGGCCGGGAACATCAGGCCGATGTCGCCGCCAGCGAGATTCTTGTAGTATCCGGCGATCTGCGAGGCGAAAATCGCCCCGGCGCCGAAACCCAGGAGCACAAGCCCGTAATTGGTGGCCATGTGCTTGGCCCCGAACGCATCGGCGGTCAGCGACGGGAAGGTGCTCAGCAGCCCACCGTAGAAGAACCCGATCAGCGCGATCAGGACAAACACCCAGTAGCCTTCCGTCGCATGGACAAACAAGGGAAGAACCGCGTTCCCGGAAAGCAGGAGGATGATCGTGTTCATCCGCCCCATTCGGTCGGAAACAAATCCCCAGAACAGGCGGCCGACCGAGTTGAACAGGGAGATCGCCAGCACGCCGACGGCGGCGGTTTCCGCAAGCCCCTTGTCCACCGCGATGGGCTTGGCAAATCCGATCACCATGAGTCCTCCCAGGCACGCGAGCAGGAAGGATACGGCGATGAGATAGAACTGCGGGGTTTTCAGCATTTCCATGGGAGAATAACTTCGGTCCGCCATGGCGTCGGAAGGGCCGGCCTTGCCGCCGGAAACCGCGTGCCCCTCCGGCGGATTTTTCATGAACAAACTTCCGACGGAGCATACCGCCAGGAAAACGGCGCTGAGGACCATGAACGTCCTGGCTTCCCCGACTTCCGTCCCGCCGAATGCCGCGAGCATCCTCTCGATGACGGGCGTGAACAGGACGCCACCAAAACCAAGGGCCGACACGATGATCCCCGTGACGAGTCCTTTGCGGCGCGGATACCACTTCTGGGCGCAGGCAATCGTTGTGGAATACGAGAAGCCCATGCCAAGCCCGCCCATGAAGCCGTAGGTGACCCATAACAGCCAGGCGTGGTCCGCCGGCACAAAGGAGGCGAGGAAAAAGCCCGCGCTGAGGATCACGCCGCCGGCAAACACGACGATTCGAGGGGAATACGCGACGGCCAGCTTGCCCCCCAGCACGCTTCCAAGGGCCAGCATCGCCAGCAGAATGGAAAAGGTCAGGCTCGCCGCGGCGTTATCGCCGCCGAACAGGCGGTTGGCGACGCCTGTCTGAAACAGGCTCCACAGGTAGGCGATCCCGAGCGTAAGCTGGATGGCGATCGCCGCGAGCACGGGATAAATGCCTTGGTGTTTCATGGAGTGTTTCCGGTTCGCGTGGTGTCGGATCGCGACGAGGCGTCTGCCCAGCCCCGATCATTCATCCGTGTCGTCGCCGCGGCGCTTGCGCTGGTTGAAGAACAGGCGGATGGGGACTTCATGGAAGGGCAGGCGGAGGCGGAGCTGATTGACGAGGAAGCGTTGATAGCCCGTGTCGAAGCTGCGGACGTCGTTGACGAAGCAGACGATCGTCGGCGGTTCGGTGCCCACCTGCGAAGCGTAGAGGATTTTCGGCGGTTTGGTGCCGGTTTTGTGGCTGGGGCCTCGGAGCTGCTGAATTTCCTGCACGGCGCGGTTGATGTCGGCGGTGGGCAGGCGCATGCGGGATTGGACGTAGAGTTGCTCGGCTAGCCGGATGGTCTGGGCGACGTTTTTGCCTTCGATGGCGCTGGTGAGGCTGATGGGGGCGAAGGTCAGTTCGGGGAACATGCGGGCGAAGTAGTCCTGGTAGGCTTCGCCGAGTTGGCCTTTGGCGAGGTCCCACTTGTTGACGACGAGGACGACGGGTTTCATTTCCTTGAAGATTTCGCCGGCGAGTTCTTTGTCGACCTGGGAGACGGGCAGCGTGGCGTCGATCAGGAGGGCGACGACGTCGGCGCGGCGGATGGATCGCATCGCGCGGTGATGGCTGTAGAATTCGAGGTGATCTTCGAAGCGGCTGCGTTTTCGGACGCCCGCGGTGTCGATGGCGATGAACACTCTGCCTTCGAGTTCGACGCGGACGTCGACGCTGTCGCGGGTGGTGCCCGGGACTTCGCTGACGATGACGCGTTCCTCGCCGGCCAGGGCGTTGATGAAGGTGCTTTTGCCCGCGTTTCGTTTGCCGACGATGGCGAGTTTCATGACGGCTTCGGCGGGCGTACCGCCAGGGGCCTGGCCCAGGTCGCGCAGCGTCGTGTCGATCTGTTCGAGCAGTTCGGCGCGGCCCAGTCCCGCGTTGGCGCTGAACGGCAGCGGCTGCCCGAAACCCAGGGAGTGCAGTTCGCTCAGTTCGGCCTGCATGCCGGGTTCGTCGAGTTTGTTGGCGACGAGGAGGACGGGCTTGCTGTGCTTTCGCAGCCGCTGGGCGACGGCGCGGTCCAGGGCGGCAACGCCTTCGCGCGCGTCGACGATGAAGAGGATCAGGGCGGCCTGCTCAAGGGCGAAGGAGATCTGTTCCTCGACGTGGTCGGAGAGCTGGTCGCTGTCGACGATGCCGATCCCTCCGGTGTCGATGAGTTCGACGAAGCCTTCCTCGCCGTCAGGCCCCGCGCCCAGCGAACACGGCGACGCGATGCGGTCCCGCGTCACGCCGGGCGTGGGATCGACGATGGAGATTTTTCGGCCCACCAGACAGTTCAGCAGGCTGCTTTTGCCGACATT
This sequence comes from Phycisphaerae bacterium, assembly GCA_009783465.1. Lineage (GTDB taxonomy): Bacteria > Planctomycetota > Phycisphaerae > SM23-33 > SM23-33 > WRDM01. Next base: position 135,700 of record WRDM01000001.1, read on the forward strand.
GGGCCGGCCGACGATCGCGACGATTGGAAGACTCATAGTGGCGGCATTCTACCAGAAGACGTGGGATTGGGTATGGGGATTCGGTATTTCGGCGGGGTACGTGAACGTATCCTTTTCGAAACATCGCACGGACCATGGCAAAACGCGGTGCGTTCGCCCCACAATTCACGTCACGCTTTCCAACTGCTGGCGGATGTGGTCGGCCAGGTGGGGGTCGCGGCGGGATTCGGCCAGGTGCAGACCTCGCGCGAACAGGTCGCGCGCTTCCGCAAGCCTCCCCGCCGACCGCAGGCATTTGCCCGCTTCCACGTAGGCGGGCAGATACTCCGCGTCCAGTTCCAGAACGTGAAGAAACTGTCTTGCCGCCCGCTCCACGTCGCCAGCGGACGCGTATTCCATCCCTAAACTGTAATGCAAAAACGCATCCGCCGGCGACGACGCCAGCATGGCCTCAATCCGGGCAATTCGGGACATGGTGTTCCTTCGATGGGTATCTGTATAGTTATTTCACCTCGATCACCGCCGACGTCGGCAGTGCCATCGGCAGCAGCGGGTCCAGGCCCACGCCGAGTTCGAAGAGCGTGCCGACGGCCTGCGACATGCCTTCGGCGTCGTACGCGACGCAGATCAGC
>WRDM01000002.1 GCA_009783465.1 Phycisphaerae bacterium
CCCTGCGCGGCGGATCAGGGTCTTTCCGTTCTCGTGGCGTAGAAGAACCGCTCGTTCGAGGGAACCGTTCAGCCAGTAGCCAATAGCCAGTAGCCATCAGGTATGGCAACGCGTGTTGTTGCTCACACGATCCGATTTTTTTACGACGTACCGATCGTTGCCGCTTTCATTGTCTTTTCGCCCTTGTCCTTCCATACCTATTGGCTACTGGCTGAACGGTTCCCTCGAACGAGCGGTTCTTCTACGCCACGAGAACGGAAAGACCCTGCGCGGCAAATTTGCCCGGCCCCCCTCACGGCAACGGAATGTCCGACTCGCGGACGTAGACGTACCACTTCGGCACCACGCCGAAAAGCACCACATTGCCGCTGATGAACTCCACGAACAGATACTCCTGCCCGTCGACGGTCCGCCGCTCGTAATGGGCCGGATCCGGGTAGCCAGGGGATTGCAGCGACTCCACCAGCCCGCGGGACCAGGCCGTACGACGGCTTCCGCCGCCGGTGAGACGCCACAGGACCGTCCCGTCCGAATCGAAAACCAGGCCGGCGAAGACCAGATCCTCCTCCTTCTGCTCGCGGCCCAGCGACGGCGCATAGGCGTTCGGGGAGTCCGTGAAATCGACCGCTTTCCAGACGCCCACCACCTCCGGGTCGTCGACGAACTCGGAAAGATCGACCGTTTGGGCGGTCGCCAGCGGGATGGGAAGAAGTTCCGATACGCGGGTCAGAACATACCACTTTGGCGTCGCGCCGAGATGGATGACGTCGTTGGTGATGAACTGCACGAACAGGCGTTCCTGGCCGTCGACGACTCGCCGCTCGTAATGGGCCTGTGGGGCGTCCGCGGGCTGGCTTGGGAATGGGAGAACCCGCCCGTTGGTCCACCGCGTACGCAACGCGACGCGAGGAAACCGCCACTCCAACATCCCCTCGGAACCGAAGACCAGGCCGTTCACCATCAAGTCTTCTTTCCATTCCGGGGCGCGCGACAGCGTATAGGCACGCGGAAACTCGGTCAAATCGACCGCCTTCCATACCCCCACGACGGCGGGGTCGTCGACAAACGCGTCCGAAGGGCCGGTCGTCGTCGAGGTGATCGTCGCCCCAGCGGCGGGAGCGGCGACGGGAGGGACGGGAGCGGTGGATGGGCGATTCGTGGGTACCACATAGATAAACGTCCCGACGATCGTGATGATGGCGAAAGTCATGGCCATGACCACGGCAACGCCAAGTACCCACGGACTGGACGCCTTCCTTGGCGCGGCGGCTGTGCCGTCGCCGGCCCCGGGGGGTGCGGGATAATCCTCGGCGTACTGTTCCGGCGGCGGCATGGTGGCCAGCGCCTTGGTCAGCCCGGCGTCACCGCCGGTGACGTGGGCGGCGTCGAGTTGCTCCTTGGCGTTGTAGGCGATCTCGACCCGCTCGGCCGCCGGGGCGTACCGCAGCGCGTGCAGCAGGGCATCGAGATATCGTTCCATGTCCGCTTGCGGTGTCGAGGCGGAAGGCGATCCGCCGACGTCATTACGGTGGTCACGATTCATGCGTCGTTCTCCTCTCTGAGGCCACGTTCGATTGCGATGTGATTTCGGATTCGGTTCCCGCCCCGTCGGTCATGTCGGCCACGTCGCGTGCTAACCGGGCCCAGGCGGCCCGCCACTCCCCAAGGCGGGCACGCCCGGACGGTGTGAGTTCCAGCACCTTGCGCGCCGGACCGCCGGCAGAGACCTCCGGTCGCGATCGCGCCCACCCCCTGGTTTTCAGCCTTGCCAAAGCGGGATACACCGTATTTTCCGACAACGCCAGCGCCCGCGTCCGGGCCAACCGGGCGACCAGCTCGTACCCATGACCGGGTTCACGCTCCAGCAACGCGAGCAAGCAGAACTCCGTCACGCCTTTCCGCAACTGTGTCATGTCATCCAGCATGGGTCACCTCTACCCTGCATTACACTACTGTGCACTACACTGTATCAGGCCGCAATCGCTTGTCAACAAGGAAAATGAAAAAAATTCGGTTGCATCGTTTTCGGACACACCGCCCCTCGGAGGGCGTCGATTCCCCTGAGGTGCACATCGCGTTTACCAGTGAAAATCGTCGTAAAGCCCAACCTGGCCACAGGCCCTGCCATTTTGCGTTGCGGATCGTGGTGTGCGACAGAACGTTTCGCTGTACACAGCGATCCGCAACGCAAAATGGCAGGGCCTGTGGCCAGGTTGGTTAGACTACCTCTTCACCACGAGTTTCCCGCGGCCGAACGTTTTGACGCAGATGTCCACATTGGTTTTTCCCACCGTGAGCGTGTGGGTTTTTCCGTCGAACACGTACCTGGCGGTGACCCACTTGTTGTTGAGCGGAATCTTCAGCGACCGCTGGCCCGGCCCCGTGAGCAGCGAGACGAGCAGTTCGATCTTTTCGACGGGTTTTTCGTTGACGTAGTTCATCGGCTCGCCCATGGGCACGAGGCCGCCCTCGCGGATGTAGAGCGGCACGGATTCGATGTCGGCCTCCACGGTCAGCCAGCACGGGCCTTCGACGCGGTCGCCCGACCAGAACTCCGTCCAGGTGCCCTCGGGCAAATAGACGCGGCGGCGGTTGGATTCGTCGAAAATCGGGGCCACCAGCAGGTCATCGCCGAAGAGCCATTCGTCGCACATGTTCCATACGGTCGGATCGTTCTGGTATTCGACCACCAGCGCGCGGAGCATCGGCAGGCTGTTTTCGACGCACGCGCGGGCCTGGGCGTAGATGTACGGCATGAGGCTGTAGCGCAACCGCAGGTAGTCGCGGCAGATTCGCAGCGTGTCGGGCGCGAATTTATACAGTTCGCGGTCGCCGTATCCGTGCACGCGGCTGTGCGAAATGAACATGCCAATCTGCATCCACCGAATCAGCAGTTGGTCGTTGGTCGTGCCGCAGAAGCCGCCGATGTCCTGGCTCCAGAACTGGAAGCCCGACAGCCCGAACGACAGCCCGCCGGCCAGTTGCGGCAGCAGGTTGAAGTAGTTGGGGCTGTTGTCGCCTCCCCAGTGCAGCGGATATCGCTGGCCGCCCGCCCAGGCCGACCGCGCCCACACCACGCCCTCGCCCGTTTCCTGCGCCGTCGTCTCGAACAACGCCTTGTTGTACAGCAACGGATACAGATTATGATGCTGCCGCCCCGGTCGGCCGTCGGCGTAGACGCCCGTCTTCGGGGCCGCCTCGCCGAAGTCCGTCTTGATCGCCTTGACGCCAAGCCGGAACAGCTTGCGGAAGTACTCCATCTGCACGCGAACGGCCTTGGGATTGGAGTAATCCATCACGCCCACTCGGCCTGTGAAGCCCGGCGTGAAGCAGAACCCGCCCTTGGCGAGGTTGCCGTCGGCGTCCTTGACGAAGCCCCCCACCGCCAACAGCTCGTCGAACATCTCGCTGCCCTCGGGAATATACGGAATCTGCCAGAGGCTGACTTTGAAGCCCATGTCGGCGAGTTGTTTGAGGAAGCCCTTGGGATCGGGGAATCGCGTCGTGGAGAACTTCAGATCGCACAGCCAATCCTTTTCGAACCAGAACGTGTCCAGGTGAATCACGTCGCAAGGCACGCCGTTTTCACGCATTTTGTGGGCGATATCGAGCACTTCCTCGGCGGACTGGTAGCTGATTTTGCTCTGCCAGTAGCCGAACGTCCACGCGGGCGGGAGCGCCCCTTTGCCCGTGAGGTCGGTGTAGCGGTCCAGCACATGTTTGATGTCGCCCAGGAAAATGTAGTAGTCGAGGAAGTCGTCCTCCAGCCCCCACTGCACGTCCATGGCCGACATCGAGCCTACCCACACCGTCGCCAGGCTGGAATGATTGAAAAACACGCCGTAGCCCTTGTTGGAGACGAAGAAGGGCACGTTTTTGTAGCTGCGAGGCGAGGAGACGCCCAGCGCGTCCATCATGTTCAGGTCGAGGGTTTGCCCGACCTTGTTGAGGCCGAGGAATTTTTCGCCCAGGCCGTAGATGCACTCGTCGTAAGCGAGGTCGAAATTTTCGGTCGCCAGCGGCGAGCCGTCGCCGCCGAAGCGGGCGACGCCCGTATTGTAGCTGTCGAAGAAGGCGAAGTTATTTTTTTCCGGCCCGCCGACGCCCGTCACCAGCCGTCCCGACTTGTCGTAGATTTCGATACGGTAGGGATCGAGATGGACAATGATTTTCGCCTTGGCGGTGTCGATGCGGACGGCCTTGCGGTCGGGCGGCAGGTCGCGCGCCTGGCCGGTCCACGCGAGGGTGTTGGCGGCGATGAGATTCGACGCGCCCACCGGGGCGTCGACGACGGCGATTTTGCAGGTTTGCGGCGGCTTGAGTCCGCCGACGACCATGTCGGTTTTGTTTTCGGGCACGACGTCGGCTTCGGCGTAGCGGACGCGGATGCAATCGCCGCTGACGACGTCGATCCGCACGCGGCCGCTCACCGTTTTCCCCACGCGGGCCAACTCCTGCTGATTCAACATCGACGAATCCGCCGACGACAGCTCACGGCGGATGTTCAGCGCGGCCGTGGTCGACAACTCCACCGCCGTCCTGTGCACCTTCACCACCTCCGCCTTGATCACGCTGGCCTTAATGACATTCTTCTCCGCCAACGCCGTCGTGTAATTGCCTTCATGGGCTACGCTCATGGGGTCTCCTTATATCTGGCAATACTTGAATTGCAGCTCTCTCTGCCTGATGGCAAATTTTTTCAACCAATCCACGGCATCCCATAGATTTTCCGTAATATACTTGCCTATTAGTTCCCGTTCGTTATCATAAATCCGAGCATTTGAACGTATCAGAATTATGCCCCACGGTTCATCATGATCATCAATGCGAATAGGAAAAGCCCAGTGGTGCAGCGCAGGAGGTGGATTCTTTTTTACTTCCCGCATTTTCATGCCAGTGCGTCTAGCATAATCTTGTTTATCCGCCTCACTCGAAAGTCGTAATTCGTGTGTCTTTGAAAAAACAACTTCTGGCTGACAGCCTGCTCGACTATTTTTATGCCAACAACGCCCCGCATACCCATGACATTCGTTTTCGTTTCGATCACTAATATGTAGTGATTCCATCCCTGCGCAATTACCGCTTGCCGCCAACACAGTTAGCTTCTCTGCCTTTGGCTTGGTGGTATAGAAAATGATGACATCGTGTTTTGTCTTTCCCACGGCATCATGTATGTGTTCGGAAATCCGCTTAACAATCATATTCACCGGCGGACAATATTTGCCACGGCCTTTGAGTTTTTTCACTCCCGAAGTCATCCTGAAGCTAAACCACCCGTGGGCTGCTGCGAAGATAAATAACCCAATGGCTTGAGCGATCAAAAGGTCACAAAGAAAGTCTGCGGGTCTCTCATGCCCCCTCTGCACCTCTACGGACAAAAGAATCCCCACGATCGAGATAGTCACAAAAAAGAAATTACGCAACCACCCAGTCAACATCACAATACGTTTTTTCCATGGCTCCGTCATTAAATTCCCTTTGGAATTAGCGGCTGATGATGAACTGACAATGATTGTTTGTTGTCGAGAGCATCGCGATATTCTCGAAGCGTCTTGAGAAATTTTTTGAATTTCGGAATCACCTTTCGGTAGCTGGAAATCGCGTCTGCCAGACTCTCTTCATCCACATCCACTGCAATATCCAACACACTGTAAAGGTCTTCGAATTTTGCAAGTTCTGTACAAGAGACTTCCGCGTCTTTAACACAATCCGCGAAATTCAAGCCGTTTTCTTCGTAGATTTTTCCCCAAGACTCCGGAGGGTATTGCTCTTTCACCGCGATCATGCGCTCACGCAGGACGACGCTGCGCCGATCAGCCACATACACCCAAGCTCTTTTCGCGCATTTGATCGCTGTATTCAGATGGCGAAGCGATTGGGCCTCTTTATCGCTATCGTTACACAACTGCGATTTTTGCGCCCGCAAAACGTGATCCAGTGTTTCGCACTGAAAAAAAAGCGGAGGCCAGTAGAATTCATTACGGGGGCCCGTTTCTTCGTTGATAAGTACCAGAAATTTTGTTTTCAAATAAATACTGATAAGCTTCCTCCACTCTTCCTGATTGGCATCCACGGCAGCCTCTTCGTCAGGGAGTTTTGTCCCCCCAGCGAGTGCCAACTGAAGCATCTCTATCGGCCCGTAATCTGTAAAATCCACGCAGTCCGCAAGGAGTTTATTGTGAATTTTCGCCAGCTCAAGGATGACACGGATGTACGGATCAATGGTTTTGCTCACATCCCCGACATCCTTTTCGTTCCGAAGAATCGCTATTTTGTTGCAATACCCGTCCACTTTCTGTTCGACGTTTTGTGTAAATCCTGGAATGTGCCTCAGCCAGAATTCCCGGGGATAGTAGCCAATGATTCTGCGGATCCTCTCGCGCAAGATAATGCTGAGGTCGTCAGCCAAATCATAAAAAGCGCGGTAGACATGCCCTTTTGCTCTATCCAATTGCTTGAGAATGTACAGGCAACCGTTGTCTATTCGCTTGTCTTCTGTTTCCGATTCAAGTTCTTTTTCTCTTTTTTTCGCCCGAACGATGTGGTCGAGCGCATCGCGGAATTGGATTTGCGGAGCCCAGCAAAAGTCACGTTTGTGTCCGGGTGTTATTTTTTCGGCAAACAGCACTAAAAATTTTGCCCGCCGATAAACCTCGATGATGTCACGCCAGTACTCCAGCCGCTTCCTGCGGAAACTCGGGTCGTCCATACTAACCTCGAAAAAAAAGGGATGCGGATCACGCATCCCTTCCGTACCTCGGAAAAGAACAACACCCAATGACGGAAACCTTCAAGTCATATATCCAATAACGATCTCCGCATGGCTTGCCTATGACGATTCTCAATGCTTTCGCTCGTAGAAAGCAACCCCAGCCACATGCGAACACTACCCCGCATCAATCGTCTCTGCTTGTCAGCCGCCTGCTGCATCTCCACTGTGACTCGACGGATTTTTGGCAAATCCTCGTCCATCACATCACGCCACCCCGAAGCGCACTTGTTTTCCATGTCTCGTCCCTACTTTCCGTACACCGGACTCAAAACAAGCCACCCAGCATACTGGTTGCCGCCTACGTGTCAAGCGGAATACACCGTATTTTAGGGAATATCGGCTTTTTTTTCCTAGCAACTGCAACGAAACAAGGCCTGAGGCAAGAAACTTAAACACACATCGTGTTTTGGTTACACTAGGTACTTCCTGTTGTGCTTTCGCGCCTTTTCACATACCTTGTATTGTATGTGCCGCCATTGTCAAGTAGAAAACGAAAAATTTCTCCATGGCCACCCAGGCTACCATGCAATGCAGAATCGTCGTTATCTATTATCCCTCGATCTTTTCCATTGACACTCCGCCGGGAAATGGGTATGGAGAGGCAGCCCCGGCGAGCGGTTCGTGCGGTGGCGTGGTTTTTTGTGCTACTTTTGAGGTGAACACAAGCCTACCCAGGCGAAGGTGAGGATCGGCATGGTGATGAATCAGCTCCCGTTTTCCGGCAAAATTCTGGTCATTGGATACGGCTCGGTGTCCCGGTGCGCCCTTCCGTTGTTATTTAAACACATCCAGGTCGATCCCCGAAATGTCACCGTAATGGATTTCGCCGAGTCGGTGGACCCGACGAACATCCTTGCGTTCGGCGCGAATTTTGTCCGCGAAAAAATCGAGCAGGCCACCATGGGCCAACAACTCGCCGAGTACGTCGGCAAGGGCGACCTGATCATCGACCTGGCCTGGAACATCGGGGCCGAGGACGTCCTCCAATGGTGCCGCGACCACGAGGTGCTCTACGTCAACACCTCCGTGGAGCAGTGGGACCCGTACGAGGGCAAGGACACCAAGCCGCCGCAGGAACGCACGCTGTATCATCGGCAGATGAGCATCCGCCGGCTGATCGCGGGCTGGCCGAACAATAAGGGGACAACGGCCGTGCTGGATCACGGCGCCAATCCGGGCCTGGTGAGCCACTTCACCAAGCAGGCGCTGCGGGACATCGCCACCAAGTGGCTGGCGGACCACCACGGGCAGAACGCCCAGCGGGAACGGATCGAATCCGCCCTCGACGAGGGCGAATTCAACAAGCTCGCGATGGCCCTGGGCGTCTGCACGATCCACATCTCCGAACGCGACATGCAGATCGCCAATCAGCCGAAAAAGAAAGACGAATTCGTCAACACCTGGTCAATCGAGGGATTCTACGAGGAAGGCATCGCGCCGGCGGAAATGGGCTGGGGCACCCACGAAAAATGCCTCCCGCCGCGGGCGTTCGTCCATCGCGACGGCCCCGGCAACCAGATCTGCCTGGCCAGTTTCGGCTGCCGCACGTGGGTCAAGAGCTGGGTGCCCGCCGGTGAAATTCTCGGCATGGTCATCCGCCACGGCGAGGCCTTCTCCATCAGCGACCACCTCACCGTCTGGGACGGCAACAAGCCCCTTTACCGCCCCACCGTCCACTACGCCTACTGCCCCTGCGACGCCGCCATCGCAAGCCTTCACGAACTCCACATGCGGAATTTCCAGCTCCAGCCCGAACTCCGCATCATGGGCGACGAAATCACCTCCGGCCAGGACCAGCTCGGCTGCCTGCTGATGGGCCATAAGTACAAATCCTGGTGGATCGGCTCGATGCTCGACATCGCGCAAAGCCGCCGCCTCGTGCCCCATCAGAACGCCACCACGCTCCAGGTGGCCTGCTCCGTGATCGCCGCCGCCTGCTGGATGATCGAACACCCCAACCAGGGCGTCTGCCTGCCCGACGACCTGCCCTACGAATACATCCTCGACCGGGCCAAGCCGTACCTCGGCAAGTTCATCAGCAAGCCGGTCAACTGGACGCCCCTGCAAACCTGGGACAACGCGTTCGAACGCTTCGGCGTCCCCAAACCACCCGACGAGGACGTGTGGCAGTTCACCACCTTCCTGACGCGGATGGGATGAGAAAACGTGACGCGGGCGTCTCGCCCGCGTTGTGCGCTCCATGGGCCTGGTACAGGAAATGGAATACGTTACATCACCTTCGACGCCCGCGCGGTCAGGATGCCCGCGGGACACGCGGGCGAGACGCCCGCGTCACGTTGACAGGCTCTATTGGAGAATCCTATGTCGCTACACGAAGTGCGGTTCTGGGGTACGGCCATTGAGCAGTGCGCGAGCATGATGGTGATTTTGCCTGCCGGGCGTGGGCCGTTTCCGGTGTTGTATCTGCTGCACGGCCTCAGCGACGACCACACCGGCTGGGTGCGGCGGACGAGTATCGAGCGGTACGTCGAGTCGCATCACGTCGCCGTCGTCATGCCCGCGAGCCTGCGAGGCTGGTACTGCAACGACCCGCGACCCGAAGGCTGGGCGTACGAAGACCACATCATCAAAGACGTCATCGGCTACGTCGACGCGACGTTCCGCACGATTCCCGACCGCACAGGCCGGGCCGTCGCGGGACTGAGCATGGGCGGGTTCGGCGCCCTCATGCTCGCGATGCGGCACGCGGACAAATTCCGCGCCGCCAGTTCCCACAGTGGCGCACTGGACTTCCTCCACAGCCACGAACGCGAAAACCGCGAAAAATATTTCTCGATCTTCCCTCCGGAAAAATACAACCTGTTCGACCTGGCCAAAACCTACGCGGCCGCCGGGCAAAACGTCGCCCTGCGAATCGACTGCGGCCGCGAGGACGTCCTCATCCAATGCAACCGCGAATTCCACGCCCATCTGCAATCGCTGGCCATCCCGCACGAGTACGAAGAATTCGACGGCGACCACACCTGGGCCTACTGGGACCAACACGTCCAGGAAACCGTCGCCTTCGTCATGCGGCAGTTTGCGTAAAACGTGACGCGGGCGTCTCGCCCGCGTGTGGCGAGGGCATCTTGCCCTCGCTGACCGTTCCATATGGCTAACATCACCAGAATCAAAGCGTCTCGTAACCGGACGCGGGCAAGATGCCCGCGAGACACGCGGGCGGGACGCCCGCGTCACGTTACGTCGCCGCGCCTTTTTCGAGGTCCAGCAGCCGCTGTTTGACGTTCACGCCGCCAGGAGCGCTGAAGCCGCCCAGTTTCCCGTCCGCGTAGCGGACGCGATGGCACGGGATCACCAGCGGGATATTGTTCCGCCCCAACGCCGACGCGACCGCCCGGGCGCTATCCGGCTGGCCAATCAGCGTCGCCAGTTGTGTGTAACTCCGCGTCTGGCCTGGCGGAATCAGGCGGCACTGCCGATACACCAACCCCGCCAACGTGCCCTCCGCCGGCATGCGGCAGGGAATGTCCAGAAAATCCACGGGTTTGCGATTGAAATACTCGCGGCAGCGAGCGATCAACACCTCAAACGGCCGATCGTCCTTGGCCGCCTTGGGATGCTCCCACGCCAGCAACGCCGCCAACTCGTCGGGCTGATAATGCGGCAACACAATCCGCTCCAACCCGTCAGGCCCCCACACCCCGCCCATAGGCCCCCACGCCGTCGGCCAGGTCGCGTAATATAAATCGGTGTTTTTCGTCATGCGTTCATTGTACCTTTTTGCCGCGAATACCGCGAATACCGCGAATTCTTTTTGAAAGGAACGATTCATTTCGCAGGTCTCACGGACGAAAAGGATTGCAGAAACGAAACAGAAATCCTTTAATCCGTTAATCCGCGTAATCCCGCTCGGTCTTCTCGAAAAGAAATTCGCGGCATTCGCGTAATTCGCGGCAAAAAGGACATCGCGAAAAGGACATCATGAAAACCATTCACATTGTCGACGATCATCTGCCCTTCGCGTGGGAGCGGGCCGTGCTGGCGTGTTGGGAGCAGGGCGAAGCCTTTCGCACCGAGTACGACCGCCCCGGCGATCCGCCAAGCCGCGACGTGACCTGCATGATCCACATCCGCAAACCGTTCAACGAGCCGCGGATCCACCGCAGTTTCCCTGGCGGGCTTGACGATCTGGAAAAATACCGCAGCGAAGTGCTCTACGGCGTGCATGACCACTGGATCGACCCCGCCGCGGGCAAGTGGGAGTACACCTACCACCAGCGGCTCTTCGAGTACCAGGTGCCGGGCGCGGGCCTGTTCGACCAGATCGCCGCCGCCGTGGAAAAGCTCAAAGCCGTGCCGCACACGCGGCGGGCGCAGGCCGTCACGTGGCAGGTGTGGAACGACATGAACATTTCCGACCCCGCCTGCCTCCAGCGGCTGTGGTTCCGCGTCTCCGAAGGCCGGCTGCACATGAACGTCCACTTCCGCTCCAACGACGCGTACAAAGCCGCGTTCATGAACATGTACGCGTTCGCGGAACTCCAGCAGGCGATGGCCGACGCGATCGGCGTCGCGCCGGGCGAGTACATCCACATCGCCGACTCGTTCCACATTTACGGCAGCTATTTCACGGAATTCGAAGGTTTTTTGCACATGGCCAAGAATCGCAGGCCTGAAGAAAAAGTCTTCGACCCCGGCCTGGCGCGCGAACTGTTCGTCGAAGGCTGCGACCAACTCCTGCGGGAAGAGATGCCCGAGGCAAAAAAACAACTCGTGCGGCAACGGCGAGAGAAACTGGTTGGCGAATGAAACCGTAGCACGGGCATCTTGCCTGCAACCAAGGTTTCCATGGGCGAGACGCCCATGCGACTCACGGGCGGGACGCCCGTGCTACGGGCGCAAAAAAAGGCGTCAGGGGAGGGGACCTGACGCCATACAACTTCTCGGCCAGAGGGAGGGGACTCGGCCGAGGATGCCTCTATGCAATTGTTCAAAACGTATACAACACGTCCAGAACTTTTCCCTCTTTTACCTGTTTTTTTCAATTTGTCAAGGAAAATAGGGAAAGTGTGATCGAAATTCCGGCATGGCGTGATGTGTTGGCTGTCTCTCTTGGCCCCGGCAGGGGCCGCGTTGGGTAGCCCGCCCGTACGCGGGCGTGCCCTGGGTAGGGGGATTTTTTTCTATAGTTTTGTCGTGCCTGACGCCACTGGCCGACGTCGCACACGCACGGCCTGACGGCTTCGAACGACACGCACTTCCCCCTGTGCGCGTCATTCGCTGCCGCCTTCGCGTGACGGTGCGCCCTCGGCCCGTGGCGTCAGGTACGGTAAATGACATGCAAAAACCTGAACCCCAGGGCGCGCCCGAGTACGGGCGGCCCTGGGCTACCCAACGCGGCCCCTGCCGGGGCCAAGAGGCAGAGCGATATCAACCGTTATTCAGATACCAAACGTCTGGGCATACCCTGGTATGCTGATAGATGCACGGGTGCCCGTTTTCTCGATTGAACATCGCCTCGTCGTCGCGGTAGAATAATTCTCTTTTGGAGTGTACCGCATGGTGACCAAACGGATTATTCCCTGTCTGGACGTTGAAAAAGGCCGGGTTGTCAAGGGCGTGAACTTTCTGAATCTGCGCGACGCGGGTGACCCGGTCGAGTTGGCCCGGCGGTACGAAGCCGAGGGCGCCGACGAACTGGTGTTCCTCGACATCACCGCCAGCTACGAAGAACGCGACATCATGATCGAGTACGTCCGCCGCACGGCCGAGGAGATCTACATGCCCCTGTGCGCCGCGGGCGGCGTCCGCACGCTGGAGGATTTCCGCAACCTGCTCAACGCGGGCGCGGACAAGGTGGGCATCAACTCCTCCGCGGTCCGCACGCCGGACCTGATCAACGCGGCCTCGGAACGGTTCGGCGCCCAGTGCGTCGTGGTCGCGATGGATCCCAAGCGCGTGATGCGCGACGGGAAAGAAGTGTGGGAGATTCACATCAACGGCGGCAGAGTGGCGACGGGGCTGGACGCGGTCTCGTGGGCGCAGGAAGTGGAGCGTCGCGGCGCGGGCGAGATTCTGCTGACGGTGATGGACGCCGACGGCATGCAGACAGGCTACGACCTGGAGATCACGCGCGCGGTGAGCGAGGCGGTGAACATCCCCGTGATCGCCTCGGGCGGCGCGGGCAGCGCCGAACACATTTACCAGGCCTTGACGGCCGGCAAAGCCGACGCCGCCCTGGCCGCCAGCATCTTCCACTTCGGCGTGTGCAGCGTAAACGAAGTCAAAGCGTACCTCGCCCAGCGCGGCGTGGCGGTGAGGAAAACAGCTACGTAGGAATTGCGAGAAACGACTGTAAAACTGTTCATCGGTCCCGAAGGAACATTTTCGTTGACTCGTTAACTGGTTAACTTGCCGACGGATCAACGAGTTAACGAATGAACGAGTCAACGAAAATATTCCCTGTTCTATGAGGTACGTTTTCACCGACGTGCCACGCAAGGAGTCCACCACCCATGGCCAAAGAACACCAACCCATCGACGATCACGATCAGCATTCCGGGCGGCACGGGAAACCGCCGCAGTTGGAGCAGTACTTCCGCGCGATGACGTCCGGCGAGGCCAGCGATTTGCACCTCAAAGCCAACGCCGTCCCGCACGTCCGCATCAAGGCGATCATCCGCCCCACGCGCGGCGAGCCGCTCTCGGGCGACCGCATCCTCGAAATGGCCATGGAACTGCTGACCGAAAAACAGCAGCGGTTCTTCCAGGAAACCGGCAGCATCGACGTCGCGCACGAGGTGCCCGGCGGCGACCGGTTCCGCATCAACATTTTCCGCCAGCGCGGCGAGACGAGCATCTCCGTGCGGCGCGTGACGAAAAAAATTCCGAGCTTCGAGCAGCTCTACCTGCCCAAAGTGCTCGAACAGGTCGCGATGGAACATCAAGGCCTCGTGCTGCTCTCGGGCGCCACCGGCAGCGGCAAGAGCACCACCATCGCCTCGATGATCGAGTACATCAACACCCACCGCGCCTGCCACGTCGTCACCATCGAGGACCCCATCGAATACATCTACGAGGACAACAAGGCCCTCATCAGCCAGCGCGAAATCGGCATCGACGTCGAAAGCTTCGAGTCCGCCCTGAAGTACCTCATGCGCGAAGACCCCGACATCGTGCTGATCGGCGAAATGCGCGATCGCGACACGTTCCAGGCCGCGCTGCAGGCCTCCGAAACAGGCCATCTGGTCTTCGGCACGGTCCACGCCTCCAGCGCGCCGCAGACCATCGGCCGCGTGCTGGACCTCTTCCCGCCCGAAGCCCGCGAACTGGTCCGGCAAAGCCTCTCCTTTAACCTGCGGGCCATCGTCTGCCAGAAACTCCTGCCGTCGATCTCGAAAACCGTCGACCGCGTGCCCGCCGTCGAAATCCTCATCTCCAACCCCTCCGTCCGACAACTGATCTCCGAAGCCCGGGAAACCGAACTCACCGACGTCATCCGAAGCCACGAACGCGAAGGCATGTGCACCTTCACCAAAAGCCTCAAGGAACTCATCGAAAAAGAACTCGTCGACCCGAAGGTCGCCTACGACGTCGCGCCAAACGTCGACGAACTGAAAATGGCGTTGAAGGGCATCCAGACCAGCCGGGCAACACTGATCGGACGCGGGTAGCCGGCGAGCGCATGTGCATCCTCTCCCCTTGCGTGTCTTTGAATTCGGCGCCACCGGCCACAGGCCCTGCCAGTTTGCGTTGTAAAACGGTGTGAACAACAGAACGCTTTGATTGTCACAACGGCCTATAACGCAAACTGGCAGGGCCTGTGGCGCCTGAACTCGAAAAACGGACAGTCCATGCGTTTTCCCTACGTTCGTCCTGGCGGGAATAGCTAGCGGGCGGGGAAATTTGTAAAATGGCCGCATGGAAAACCAATCGACACCACAACCCGACCCGCAGCCGGCGGGGTGGCTTAAGGCTGTCCTGGGCAAGCTCAAGCAGAACCTGCACCTGGCGATCATCATCAGCTTTACGTCCCTCTGCGCGACCATCACGGTGGCGGTGTGGAACAACTACAAGATGGATCTCCGCACGGAGAACACGCGGAAGCAGCAGGAAGCCCAGCAGGAGCGTTCGCGAAAGCTACAGGAGGCCCAGCGGGAGCACGATCGGCTGGAGCGGCTCTTCGAGAGCGGCAGACGGCGGGGCAGGGATTTCGAGAGCAGGAAACAATACGAAGAGGCGGTCAAGGCCTATCAGACGACCCAGAAGGACGTCACCCGAGCCGCCATGCCAAAAGCCTGGGCGGAGCTACAGCATTTGCAGGGATGCGCGTTGATCCATCACGCCTCGGCGACCCGAAGTCCAGGACTGCGGGCACGCCTGCTCGACGACGCCGTGGCCGCCTTCGACGACGCGCTGACCGTGTACACCCGCGACAAATTCTCCGAAGGCTGGGCCGACACGCAGCATTGGCTGGGACGCGCGCGGGTGATCCAGGCCGAGGCAAGCAAAGGCCCGACGCGGGACAACCTGCTCAACCAGGCGGAGCAGGCCCTTCACCAGGCCGCCGAAGCCTATGCCGACTACTCCAAAGGCTGGGCCAACACGCAATCCTGGCTGGGCCGCGCGTGGGTCAACCAGGCCGAAACCAGCACAGGCCCGACGCGGGACGACCTGCTTGCGCTGGCCGTACAAGCCTTCCGCCAGGCCGCCGAAACGTACGCCGACCGCTCCACCGACTGGGCGGCCACACAGTATGGGCTGGGACGCGCATGGCTGAATCAGGCCGAAACGAGCGAAAAACCAACGGAAGACAATCTGCCTGCCCGGGCGGAACGGGCCTTCAACAGAGCGTTGGAAGCGTACACCCGCGAGGAATCTCCGCAACACTGGGGTAATGCCCAGTTCGGACTCGGACGCGCGTTGTTGAAACAGGCCGTGACGGCCACCGAACCGGAACGCTCCCCCCTGCTGGACAAAGCCGAGCAGGCCTTCCGCAAGGCCCTGGAAGTCCGCACCCGTCGCGATTGGCCCGAAGACTGGGCGCTAACGCAACACCATCTGGGCAAGACGCTGCATACCCAGGCCCTGGCCAGCGAAGGCCAACCGCGCGTCGGGCCGCTCACGGAAGCGATCCGCTGCTTCGAAAGCAGCCTCGGCGTGCACACCAACGAAAATTTCCCGGGCCAACACAAGGAAACGCAGGAAATCCTGTCCGAAACCCGCCGCCTGCTCGCCGAGGCGGAAGGAACGTGAATTGTCGGCTTAACGTGACGCGGGCATCTTGCCCGTGTGTCACGAGTCCGTCTCGGCCTCGCCAACCGTTCCATGCGGCTGACGCGACGAGGAAAATCAAGGTTTTCCAAACGGTCAGCGCGGGCGGGACGCCCGCGAGACACGAGGGCGAGACGCCCTCGTCACGAGGATGCGTTCACCCTGTGAATTGTCGCGGAAACTGTTTTCGTCGCGTCGTGCCGCGTGGTACACTGGGGGCGCATGTGCGATGATGATCGTGGCGCGATAGAGGCTGGGATGTTGTTTCGGCCTTTCCTGTGATGCGGTTTTTCTGGGAGTGCGATATGACAGAGGCGATGCTCGGCGAGGCGATGCTTGGCGGGCTGTTGGCGCAGGCGGGTGCGGGCGGTGCGGCGGGTACGATGGGCGGGTACATTTCCGTTGCCAAGGTTGTCGGCATGTTGATTTTCCTCTTCCCCTGGTTGTGGCTGGCGCCGAAGGTCAGCAAGGACGCGCTGAAAACCAAGTCCTCGCAGCCGCTGTGGGCGGGCGTCGTGCTCGGCGCGGGAGCGATCGGCATGCTGTGCTGGCTGTTCCTGCCGTACTACTTCCTGGGCATGCTGATTTACGTCATCCTCCTGGCGGCGGTGTTTCTGGGATACGTCGCGTACCGCAACGGCCGCGTGGAGGAGGACGACCGCATCCTCACCAGCAAACACCTGAGCACGCTGTTCGAGAAAAAGGAAAAGGTCGACGTCAAGCCGGTCACGAAGGTCAGGCTCTACAACGCCGACGGTAAACTCGTCCCCCCGCCGACGGTTGGCGCGACCGAACGCGACATCCTTATTTACAACTTCGCGCAGGATTTCTTCTTCGACATGCTCTGGCGGCGGGCGAGCGAGGCGGACATCGTGCCCTCCGGCGCCGGGGCGTCCGTGCGGTTCGTCATCGACGGCACGCTCACGCCGCGGCCCTCGATGAGCGTCACCGACAGCGACGCGCTGGTGCAGTACATCAAAACCGCCGCCCGCATGAATATCGAGGAACGCCGCCGCCCGCAGCAGGGCGTCGTCAGCCTGGACATCCCCGGCGACACGAGCACGAAAATCGTCGTGACCTCCGCGGGCACCACCGGCGGGCAGCGGATGCAGCTCCGCATCCAGAAGCAGATCGTGCAGACCCGGCTGGCCGAGCTGGGCATGAGCAAGGACGTCTACACCCGCGCGAAGGCGGCCACCAAGGAAAAAGGCATCGTCCTGGTGTCGGGCCGATCGGGCACGGGCGTCACGAGCACGCTGTATTCGCTGCTTCGCGAGCACGATTCGTTCACACAGCAGTTGGTGACGTTCGAGAAGAAGCCCGTCACCGAATTGGAAAATGTCACGCAGACCCGCTACCAGGAGGCGTCTGAGTTGGCGCCGGCCCTGGTGAGCACGCTGCGTCGCGATTTCGACGTGATGATGATCGACGAGTGCGGCGACGCGCAGGCGGCCTCCACGATCGCGCAGGCGGGCGAGCGGGTCTCCATCCTGCTGGGGATCTCCGCCAGCGACACGTTCATCGCCCTGGCCAAGTGGATCAAACTGGTCGGCGGCTCGGAGTCGGCATTGGCGAATCTGCGGGGCATCCTCTGCCAGATGCTCGTCCGCAAGCTCTGCCTCAACTGCCGCGAACCCTACAAACCCGATCCGTCCATGCTCGCCAAGGCCAACATCGCAGGCCGAGAGGTCGACGTCTTCTACCGCACGCCGACCAAACCGAAGCTGGACGAAAAAGGCATCCCCATCCTCTGCCAGAACTGCCAGGGCATAGGATATTTCGGCCGAACCGCGGCGTTCGAGTGGCTGGAGATGACCGACGACATCAAGAAACTGGTGCTCGACGGCGCCAACGCCAGCCAGATCAAGGCGGCCTGCCGCAAGAAATCCATGCTGTATCTCCAGGAGCAGGCGTTGGCGAAGGTCATTTCGGGCGAGACGAGCATCCAGGAAGTCATCCGTGTCAGCCAGCAGGAAAAACCTGCGGCGGCGAAGTAAGGAGAGCGGTCCATGTTTCTTGCTATTGTTGCGTTCCTTCTGATCGTGGGCATCGCGCTGTGGCAGATCCGCCAGGGGGCCTTCAGCGCCATGATCACGTTGATTCTGGCAAGCCTGTCGGCCGCGATCGCGCTGCACTACTACGAGCCGCTCGCCCAGTCGCTGTTCGACTCGATGGACCACAACCGCCACCCGATGTTCATTCAGGCCGTCTCGCTGATGGCCTTGTTCACGGTGGTGCAACTGGTCCTTCGCACCGTGTTCGACATGACGATCACCAGCGACGTCGGATTCGCGATGTGGCCCAACCGGATCATCGCGGGCGTGCTGGGACTGTTCGTGGGCATGGTGCAGGTGGGCGTGCTGACGATCGCCCTGCAAATGCTGCCCGTCGGGCAGAGCGTGATGGGGTACGTCGCGTATAACGACGACCTCACGCGAGGCACGGGGCTGGTGCCGCTGCATCCCGACCGGTTCGTGCTGCGGATGGTGGGCGCGTTTTCGGGCGGGTCGCTGGCGGACAAGAATTCGTGGAACGCCCGGCATCCCGACTTCCTCAAGGAACAGTTCGCCCGCCGCAATCTGGGCTGGGATCACCCCGGAAAGAAGGAGCAGGATTCCAAGCCCGGCGAGTTGCGGGCCAAGCCCAAGATGCTGGAGGCCGCCACGCTGGTCCGGCTGGCCGACTCGTCGCCGCTCGTGGAAAGCCTGCCCCGCAGCGCAGACCTCACCCGCAGCGATTACACCTATTACATCGCCCGCGTCGAAGTCGCCTCCGAGGCTATCGACACCGAGGACAAATGGATCCGCCTGGCGGGCACGCAGTTCGAATTGGCCGCCATCGACGACGACGCGCGGAAACATTTCTATCCCGTGGCCTTCCTGGTCCTGGACAGCGGCAACTGGAGGCCCGTCACGATGATCAGCAGCGACGAGAAGGATCCGGGCATCGCCAGACCCGTGCGGCTGGTCGTCGAACGCGACTACAGCAGACTGCCCGCCGGCAGCGAGAATCATCTGGCCGTCGACTGGGTGTACGTCCTGCCCGCCAGTGCCAAACCGAAAAGCCTCACCTTCCGCGGCGTGAGCACCCAGGGATTCGCCGAAAACGCGACGTTCGAAACCGTCTCCTCGCCCAACAAAACCGGCGCGCTGGAAACCGCCACCAGCCGACGGTGATAACGTGACGCGGGCGTCTCGCCCGCGTGTCGCGAGGGCATCCTGCCCTCGCGGACCGTTCCTGACAGCTGACGTCATGAAAAAGTCAAGGTTTTCCACGGCCGGACGCGGGCAAGATGCCCGCGTCACGTTGCAGACGTTCGCCTCGCATTTTCCCCGCCGACAAGGGCTACACAAGTGACAAACGTTCCTCCCCCCACGTTCGAATCGTTGGTGAATAAAAAAGTCACGGTCGTCGGGCTGGGACATTTTGGCGGCGGCGTGGGCGTGACGCGATGGCTGTGCGGGCAGGGGGCGATCGTCACCGTCACCGATTCGGCAAGCCCGGAAACGCTGGCCTCGTCCGTGGCCCAGTTGGCGGACCTGAACGTGACGTTCCATCTCGGCGGGCACGACGAAGCCGATTTCACGCGGGCCGACCTGCTCGTCGTTAACCCCGCCGTGCCGAAAAATTTGCCCTGCATCGAAAAATCACACGCCGCCAGCGTGCGGCGGACGAGCGAAATCAACCTGTTCCTCGAGCGGTGTCCCTGCCCGGTGGTCGGCGTCACCGGCAGCGTGGGCAAGAGCACCACGACGGCCATGATCGGCGAAATCCTCGCCCGCCGCTTCACGACGCACGTGGGCGGCAACATCGGCGGCAGCCTGCTGACAACGCTGGGCGACATCCGCCCCAACCACGTCGTGGTGCTGGAACTCTCAAGCTTCCAACTCGAAGATCTGCCGCGGCTGGGCATCTCGCCCCGCGTCGCCGTCGTGACCAACCTCAAACCCAACCACCTCGACCGCCACGGCACGATGGAACACTACGCCGACGCGAAGAAAAACATCTTCCGCTTCCAACGCCCCGATGACGTGCTGGTCCTCAACGCCGACGACTCGACGACGGTAACATGGGCGGAGGAGGCACGAGGGCGGGTGGTGTTTTTTCACCACAAAGGCGCGAGGGGCAGAAAGGCCGAGCCGTTCGAACTGCTGCTGCCCGGCATGCACAATCAGGACAACGCGCAGGCGGCTTGGGCGGCTGCGTCGCAGTTAGGCGTGGATCGCGCGACCGCGGCCGACGCGTTGAAAAACTTTACGGGGCTGGAACATCGGTTGCAGTTCGTCGCCGAGCGCGGCGGCGTGCGGTTTTACAACGATTCCAAATGCACCACGCCCGAGGGCGCCATCGTGGCGTTGGAGGCGTTCCCGTCGGGGAAAATCGTCATTCTCGTCGGCGGGTCCGACAAGGGAGTGAGTTTCGCCTCGCTGGGCGTCGCACTCGCCCAGCGGGCAAAATGCGTGATCACGCTCGGCGCGACGCGGGACCAACTCTTCGCCGCCGTCGAGGACGCCCTGCGGCGAGATGACCTCCCCGCCGCGCCAGACGGCTTGGGCGTCCTCACCGCCGAGTCCTTCGACGAGGCCGTCGCCCTCGCCGTCGCCCACGCCGAACCCGGCGACGTCGTCCTCCTCTCCCCCGCCTGCGCCAGCTACGACATGTTCACCAACTACGAAGAACGAGGCCGGCGGTTCGTGGAACTGGTGACGTAAAAGTTTCACCATTCGTCCGATTGCGGTTTTGGCTCTGCCGGTTTGCGCTGTAGAATGTTCCGTACCAAAACGTTTCGCCCTGCACAACGTCCTGCAGCGCAAACCGACAAGCCATCGCGAAACGTTGCGCGTATACAACATGACCGAACCCATTACATTCACGAAACTTTCCGGCAGCGGGAACGATTTCATCTGCCTGGCCAATCTGGACGGCCGATACGACGCGCTGCTGGGCGACCGGCGGCGGCTTGCCGATTTCGCTCGCGCGTTGTGCCGGCGCGGCCTCGGCATCGGCGCGGACGGACTGGTCTTCGCCTGTCCGCCGGAAATCGAATCCGCCGCGGACGTCTCCGCCCACTTCATGGAACCCGACGGCAGCGAGTCGGAACTCTGCGGCAACGGCACGGCGTGCTTCGTGAAATTCCTCATCGACGGCGGCCACGTGACCGCCCGCGACCTCCGCATCCTCACGCCGGCGGGCGTCGTGCGAGGCCGACCCGTCGACGGCGAGTACGTCCGCGTCTGCATCCCGATCCCGACGGAGATCCGGCACAACGTCGAGCTGCACGTCGAAGGCACACCGAAGCCGATGCGGTGTGACGTCGCCGTCACCGGCACGCCGCACGCGGTGATTTTCGTCGACGACGTCGACCGCGTGAACATGCCGCATCTGGGCCCGCTGGTGCGACACCATCCGCATTTCGGCCCGCGCGGCGCGAACGTGAATTTCGTGCAGGTGCTCGGCCCCGGCAGGCTGGCGATTCGCACGTGGGAATTCGGCGTCGAGAGCGAGACGCTCGCGTGCGGCACGGGGTCGGCCACCGCGGCGGTGATGGCCTCGCTGCGAAACGATTGGCCGGCGGCGTTCACCAACGGCGACGCGTCAATCGACCTCCGCGTCCACAGTGGCGACACCCTCCGCGTCTGGCTGACGCGACAGGGCGACACCATCACCGACCTCTGCCTCGACAGCATCGTCCGCACGGTCTTCCACGGCACGCTGGCGGAAGAGACGCGCAGATTGTTCGACTATTAGACTGTTAGGCGCGACGGTCCGAACATGAAAAACGTTTCGCGACGGCTTGCCGTTTTGCGCCGTGGGCGCTGGAATCTCTCGCTGGAACCAATGATGAGGATACATCCAGAACGAGTAATCCTGGTAGGATGTGGTGGCTGCCTGATCATTGGCGGAACCCTTTTCGTTTCTGGGATTCTACTGGATACACCAATCCTCAAGAGCATCGCATGGTGGTTCTGGATCGCGGCAATCATAATCGGCTGGGGACCGCCCCTCGTGGCCATTGTTATTGTTGCCGTTGGGAATATCATCGAAAAATATCGACGCAAGTAACACGACAATGCCACGAAGCGAAAAAATACGACTGGATTTTTCTAAAGGCTGGACGCCCCAAGCCCCGGCAGGGGCGTCTTGGGTAGCCCCCTGCTTCGCTCTGCGAGCTACGCAGGGTGAGCGGTACGCCGCGAACCCTGGGACCATGTGTTGTTCGAAATTCCTCGTCGTGCCTGACGCCACTGGCCGCAAGTCATACCGTCACGCGAAGGCGGCAGCGAACGACTCGCACGTTCGCCTGCGCGCGTCGTCCGAAGCCGTATTCGCACGACGGTGTGACCTCGGCCAGTGGCGTCAGGCACGACGAGGGGACGAAAAAAGAACCGCAATCCCAGGGTTCGCGGGGTACCGCTCACCCTGCGTAGCTCGCAGAGCGAAGCAGGGGGCTACCCAACGCCGCCCCTTCGGGGCTGTGACCCGCCGATTCGACGCGGGCCGGGAAGGCCGATCTGTCCTTATACCATATAATACGGCTACAGTGTCGGCGATAAATCATTAGACCTGATGTCTCATCACCCGCGCCTAACCGTCTAACGCCCATGATCAGTCTCGACCAAAATTGTCATCCGCTCTGGGACGTGTATCCCAAGCTGCACGCGTTGGCGGCTCGCGGGATTCGCGTTGTGCAGTACATTGAAGATTTCGACACGGCCTTCACCGCCGTCGGGGCGGTCTCAAACGCTCCGTTGCGATTGGCAAAGGAGCGGTTTTACCGCAGCGGCGGCGCGGACTGGGGGGCGGCGTTGTTTTATAACGAATTCCTGGGCCGCCTGCCGACGGAGATCCGCGCGTGGGAGCCGTACACGGGCATGAAAACCGACGTCCTCGCCCGTCACCTTGGCGTGAGCGTCGACGACCTCTACGACCGCCACAGCCCCGGCGACAACTGGCAACTCATCGGCCCAAGCTATCTTAACGGCGACACGCGGCGGCATCACACCATCGGCGACCTGATGTTGTTCGACGAAACGTTCGAACACGCCCGTCGATTGTTTGATCATCTGGCACGGGAAGACATGGAGCGATGTTTTCCCGAATCCCACTCGCGCGAGGCGGCGGGGCGCTTCTGCTCCATGCTGTGGAGTTCCCTGATTGAGATGGGCGCGGTTCGATCCCCGACGCTGACGGATTTTTACCTTGGCCTCGCCGACGATGCGTTCGTCTACAACTATTTTGGCCAGACGACCACGCCCTCCGGGTTCGCCGTGAACCACGTAACCGGTTCGCAAAAACACCATTACCAGAACGGAATCGAGTTTATTCGCGGCAGCGAATTACCGGGAATCGGTGTGGATTCGCCGGTGCTGTCGCTGTTTCTCACGCACTACGAGCGGGCGGCGGCGCTGTACAACCAAGCCGTCGTGGAGACGCATCCGGGCTTGCGGACGTTGGATATCGCGGCGGGCGAGTTGCCGTTCTTTGGCGTGTATGAACACGACGGCCACAAGGTGCGGAGTCCGATGTTTTTGCAAGGCGACGTTGTGCGGATCGCCGACATGGAATTCCGCGTCCGCGACGGGCGACTGAGCGGCGAAGAGTTGGACCGCGCCGGCGTGACGCAACTGCCCGGCAAGGCCATCGTGCTGGTGTTGCAACTCCGCACGGGGCCTCACGCCGACCGCCTCGCCCTGCCGTATCACGGCAGTTCGTACATGCCCACGGCCTACCGGTTCCAGCGGCTGTTGTGCGACGCGGGCCTGCTCGACGCGGCGAGCGTCAAGCCTGTCGTTCGCGTACGGCTGCGGTTTTTGGACCGCCTGCGCGACGTACACACAACCATCGCCCTGCCGCCGCATTTGGCCGACGCGATGGGAAAGTCCGAACTGCCCGCGTGCGAACTGGGCAAGCATTGGGCCGACGTGCAGACCGACGCACGCGAACGGCTGGCCCAACTGGCCGACCCTGCCGGCAGATCGCGATGGATGCACACCGCCCTGCCCGACGTGACGCGCGACTTGGCCGACCTCGACAGACGCCGACGCGCCCTCGCCGCCGCCAACGAAAAAGACCCGCAACTCCGCGACATCTGGAAACAAATCAAACCCCTCCAGCAACGCCAACTCGCCGCCCTCGTCCAACAAATCGACCGCGACTGGCAACTCAAGGATCTCGGCTACTACGACAGCCGAGGCGCCATCTGGCCATGGTGCCTCGCGCTGGGCGGCGAGGAATTTTACAACCAGGTGATCCGGCAGGCGGACGTGTATGAAGAAAATGCGTAAACCCGTCGATATGGCTCTGCCTGTTTGCGCTATAGAACGTTGAATAGGCAAACGTTGCCTATTCAACACTCCACGACGCAAACAGGCAAAGCCATATCAAGCGCTACTTCTTCTCGAACCATCCCATCGCGCGCATCGGGCAGTCGAGGTTGCGCGTGTAGCGTTTGGCGGCCCAGCGGCAGGCGTTGGTGATGACTTTCTGGATCGTCGGGTTGTGATAAATCGGGTACGTTTCGTGGCCGGGGCGGAAGTAGAACACTTTGCCCGCGCCGCGCTGCCACGTGCAGCCGCTACGGAAAACCTCGCCGCCGGCGAAGCTCGAAATGAAGATCGTCTCCTCGGCTTCGGGAATGTCGAACGGCTCGCCGTACATTTCCGTCTGCGGCAGGATGATGCACGGTTCGTCGATGCCGTCGACGATCGGATGGCCGGGCTTGGTCAGCCAGAGCACTTCGCGCTCGGCGGCTTCGCGCCAGCACAGGCCGCACGTCGTGCCCATCATCCGGCGGAAAATTTTCGAATAGTGCCCGCTGTGCAGCACGATCAGGCCCATGCCTTCCAGCACGGCCTGCTGCACGCGGTCGACGATGGCGTCCTGCACCTCGGCGTGGGCCATGTGACCCCACCAGACCAGCACGTCGGTGGCATTGACGACGTCCTGCGTCAAGCCGTGCTCCGGTTCGTCGAGCGTGGCCGTGCGAACCGTCAGGTCGCCCGCCTTGCCCAGAGCGGCCGCAATCGTCTTGTGCATGCCGTCGGGATAAATCGCCTTGACCGTCTCGTTCTTCTTCTCATGCCGAAACTCGTTCCACACCGTTACGCGAATGGACATTGGTACCCTTTCTGGTTAACGAAACACGTTATACCGCCACATCATTCGCTTTTTTCGGGGAAAATCAATGAGCAGAGATAAATTATCCCCTATGACTAACGTGTACGAGACAACATTCGCCCTTGTGCTATTGGCGACCTGTGGCATAATGTACGCACAATGGCCGTTTTTGTCGGATGTAAAGGATGGCCAGAGGCTTTTAGCGAAAACAATCGAAAACGGAAGATGATGCAGGAGATCGAACATTCCGCAGGCCTTTAAAGGGAGAGAGGTCCACTATGCGAGTAGAGAAACACAGCCATTCAGGAAAACACTGGTTGCTCCTCCTGGCGGCGGCGATGGTCGCCTGCGGCATGGCAACGACCACCTCGGCGGCGGAAACGGGCGCAGCGGTGTATGTGTGGGGGAATGGCGGCTACTCGCAGTTGGGGTGGAACAACGTCCCCACTTCCGACCGTTGGATGCCGGTCGTGGTGCCCACGCTGGAACAGGGCGTGACGGCCATCGCGGCGGCGGATCGTTGCAGTTTTGCCATTCAGAATGGATCGCTGTATGCCTGGGGCGATAACAGCTACGGCATGTTGGGGCTTGGAACCAGCGGCGATTACAGTCACTATAGTCCTCAGTTTGTGTCGGCCAATGGGGCGTGGACCAACAGCGGCGTGACGGCCGCCGCGGTGGGGACTTGGAACGGTTTTGCCATTCAGGGTGGATCGTTATATGTGTGGGGTTCCGACATCCTTGGCAGCTCGGGGCTTGGGGGCACCGTAACCTTCGCCCCTCAACCGATGTCGACGGGCGGTGAGGGATGGACCAACAGCGGTGTGACGGCCATTGCGGCGGGGGATCGTTACAGTTTGGCCATTCAGAACGGAGCGGTGTACGCGTGGGGCTTTAGTGTCGCCTCCACCCCTCAACCGGTGTCGACGGGCGGCGAGGGATGGACCAACAGCGGTGTGACGTCCATTGCGGCGGGGCATGTTCACAGTTTGGCCATTCAGGATGGAACGCTATACGCGTGGGGTGCCAACTTCTATGGCTGCTTGGGACTGGGACTTGAGGACCAGGGCATCCAAGCTACGCCGCAACCGGTGTCGTTTCCGGGGGCGGAGGGCAATGTGACAGCCATCGCGGCGGGCGGGACGTCGAGCATGGCGGTGGTGGACGGACAGGTGTATGTGTGGGGTTACGGGTATGATTCGACACCGCAAAAGGTGGATGGATTGGCAAACATTGTGAATGTTGCAATAGGAGGCAACGACAACACCCTGCACCCCAGCTTCTACGCGTTGGACGCGGAGGGTGTGTTGTGGGCGTGGGGACACAATAACAGCGGCCAGTTGGGCGTCGAGTTTGGGCTTGGGACGTCGACATTCATTGCGACGCCGCAGCGTGTGGGAGCGGGAATGGGAGCCAATGGCGAAGATCTGACGTCTGCGTCGATCAGCGCGGGGAACGGTATCGTGATGGCGATCCAGGGCGTGCCGGTTCCAGAGCCGGTGAGTCTGCTGCTGTTGTCAGCCGGTGCGGCGGGGTTGCTGTCTCGACGGCGGAAGTGAGTTGTTTCGCCGCGGAGCGTGTGTGGGATGTGACGGTTGAGTGACAATCTGGCTTGCCGGTTTGCGCCGCAGGGCGTTGTGGAAGACGAAGCGTTGTTTTTCACAACACCCCACAGCGCAAACCGGCAAGCCATTTTCATGGGGTGTGCGCCCGGATGATCCGGCACACATTAAATTCCCCCCACGAAAAACTTTTTCTTTACTTGCAAGTAGTATAAAGAGCCGATACACTATGTATCATCAACATCGCGGCCTTTGGGGATTGGCGATCGAGACGGACTCCATTGGAATTCCTTCTGGCGCGTGTTGAGTTCGGCTTGGCGCCCGCGGGTTACCGGGCGCGTCGATGGCGGGAACGTCAGCGTGTGACGCTCGCCTCCGAAGCCCGGTGCGGCTATTGACCCCGGACGTGCTTTGTTGCATTTTCGCCGCTCCCGGACGATTTTCTTTTGGGGTTCTTTGAGGTTGTCTGTGTCTGATTCTTCGATGTCTGGTTCTATGGAAGCGGCGGCCAGCAAGGCCGTCACTCGGTTTGCAGATTTTCCTTTTCACGAAACCCTGTTCACGGATCTCGCCGACGCGGGGTTTGTTACGCCCACGCCCATCCAGGCCGCCTGCATCAAGCCGGCGCTGGAAGGCAAGGACGTGATCGGCCTGGCGCAGACGGGCACGGGGAAGACGGCCGCCTTCGCGCTGCCGATTATCCACCGACTCGCCCAGCGAATGGAACTGGGCGCGCTCGTCCTGGCGCCCACGCGCGAGCTGGCCGCCCAGATCACCGAGGCCTTCGAAAAACTCGGTAAATCCAGCGGCATCCGCGTGGCCACCCTCGTCGGCGGCGTGCCCATGAACGAGGACGACAAGGCCCTGCGCAGTTGGCCCAACGTCGTCGTCGCCACGCCGGGGCGGCTGAACGATCACATCACCTACGGCACGAAATTCCTTGCCGACGTGGAGATCCTCGTGATCGACGAAGCCGACCGCATGCACGACATGGGCTTCATCCCGCAGGTCCGCAAAATACAGGCCGCCCTGCCCGCCAAACGGCAGACCATGATGTTCACCGCCACGCTGGACAAGGAGATCGAGTCGATCGTCCGACAGTCGATGAAGCATCCGGTCCGCATTCAGGTGGACGCGGTCGCCCCGGCCCAGCGGGCAAGGCAGCAACTGTTCGCCGTCAGCGAGGACGATAAAATGCCCCTGCTGGTCTCGCTGCTCAACGACAGCGTCGGGCGCGTGTTGGTCTTCCTGCGCACCAAGCGCGGCGTGGACCGGCTGCGCCGGAGCCTCTCCCGCAGCGTGCGGATTCCGATGACGGCCCTGCACGGCGACATGGAGCAGGAGTACCGCGACTTGGCGATGGGCGGCTTCCGCGACGGGCGGTTCCGCGTGCTCATCGCCACCGACATCGCCGCGCGCGGCATCGACGTGGCCAACATCGAACACGTGATCAACTACGATTTCCCGCAGCACGCGGAAGATTACGTGCACCGCATCGGGCGGACGGCGAGGCAGCAGGCCGAGGGCGTCGCCAGCAGCTTCGTCACACGGGCCGACGGCTTCTACGTCCGCGGCGTGCGGCAGCTCATCGGCGACAAACTGCCCGCCACCACGCACGTGCAGATCAAACAAGGCAGCGTGGAAATCCTCTCCCCCGAACAGGCCAAGGCCCAGGGCAATTTCGTCACCGAACCGGCCCACGACAAACCCAAACGCAACGGACACTACCGCGCCGGCGGACGAGGCCGAGGCGGCAAAGGCCAAAGAGGCGGAAGAAAACCCGCCGTGGCACGGGCGTAGAATAAAAACGACACGGAAACGCGGAGACACGGAGAAGGTGACAGGCCGCCTCTCCGTGCTTCCGCGTTTATTGTCGCAAAAACGGGGGCGCGTCATGTTTGTATGTGGACATCATCGCAAAGCCCAAACCGGCCACAGGCCCTGCCAGTTTGCGTTGCAAAACGGTGTCCAAACAAAACGTTCGCATTGCACATCGCTCTACAACGCAAACTGGCAGGGCCTGTGGCCGGTTTGGGCGACTTCTACCGACAAACGTGACGTGCACCCCTATCCGCCAATCGCATGGTGTAAGCATTTGAGTTTTGGAATTTGTTTAGTAGAATTGGTTTCGAATTTCGTGCTTCGGCTTTTTGAGTGGCTATGCTCGCGTTTGCGGACAAACTTGGGTCGCATGTGGTGCGTCGGGTTGGCGATTTCGGCGATTTTTGCCTGTTTACCGGGCGGTCGCTGGCGTGGGTCGTCGATCCGCAGGCCTTGCGCTGGCGGAACGTCCGGCTGTTGTTTCCGCAGCTCTACCGCGTGGGCACGGCGAGCATCCCGGTGGTAGTCATCATCGGAATTTTCGTGGGCATGGTGCTGTCGGTGCAGAGCGTGATGCAGTTTCGCGCGATCGGGCGCGAGGGCGCGATGGGCAGCCTGATCATCCTCAGCGTGCTTCGCGAGCTGGGGCCTGTGCTGGCGGCGGTGATCCTGGCCGGCCGGGTCGGAGGCGGCCTGGCGGCGGAGCTGGGCACCATGCGCGTCACCGAGCAGATCGACGCCCTCCGCGCGATGGGGAGCGACCCGCTGCGCGTGCTGGTCGTGCCGCGATTCCTCGCCTGCGTGCTGCTGATTCCGATCCTCACGATTTACGCGAATTTCATGGGCATCGTCGGCGGGTACGTCGTCAGCGTGCACGTGTACGGCGTGAATCCCGCGAATTTCTGGGAGGGCGGGGCGGCCACCGTCACGAATTTCGATCTGTTGTATGGCCCGATCAAGAGCCTCTTCTTCGGCAGCATGATCAGCCTGATCTGCTGCTACAAGGGTTTCACCTGCCGTCCCGGCGCCGCGGGCGTGGGCAGGGCCTGCACCGAGGCGTTCGTCGCCAGCGCGATGGCCATCATCATCATGGACTTCTTCCTTAGCGCCATCCTCAACGACATCAGCACGGCCATCTACGGCCCGGCGAAGGTATATGTGTGACGGGGGACAAGGTCTTTCCATTCTCGTGTCGCAAGTGAACCGCCCGCTCGAGGGAACCGCCCAGCCAGTAGCCAATAGCCAGTAGCCAACAGGTATGGAAGAGCAAGAGCGAAAAGACAATGAGAGCGGCAACGAGGGTCACCTAACGAAAGACTCGGATCGTGTGAGAAACCACAACCTCCGCCATACCTGATGGCTACTGGCTATTGGCTACTGGCTGAACGGTTCCCTCGAACGAATCGTTCGTTCACGCCACGAGAATCGAAAGACCCTGTCGACGCACGAAGTCGGTCTTGCATCTCCGCGTCGGCGGTGGATACAATGCGGTTTCTGTATTTTTTTGGAGCAACGAGGCCATGGCCATTCGAATTCAGTGCAGTGAGTGCAAGCGGCGGATCGTGATTGACGACGCGTTCGCGGGCGGGGCGTGCCGATGCCCCTTCTGTAGCGAGATCGTCATGGTTCCCGGCGGCGAGGGCGAGGGCACGTCCGATCGCCCGGACAGTCCCCGGCCCGAGAGTCCCGACAGTCCCGAGCGCCCGGCCGAGCCGGGTGGGCGGCCCGCCGAGCCGGGGGCCGAGCCGAAGGCCAAACCGCCCATCGACCCCAAGAGTGTTCCGGTGGCCCGCGCGGACCGCACGATGACGTACGTGATGTTCGGCGCGGTGGCGGCGTTGGCGGCGGCAGTGATTGTCGCCGTCGTGCTGGCTGTCGGCAGCGGCGTGTCGGACTCGAAGGACACGAAAGGCACAACCGCCCGCGGCGGCAACGCGGCCTCGAACGGCGCGGCCGTTCCGGAGTACTACGACATGCCCGTCGGCACGGACCCGTTCAAGACCGTCGGGACAGGCCCGGTCGTCGCGGGCGACGTCTCGCTGTTGCTGCCGGTCGTTTACGTGCTCGACGGCGGGCAGGTGATGCACGAAGTCTTCGACAACGCCGTCGCCATCGCGAACGTCTCCATCGGATCCCTGGGGGCGGCCAATCGGTTCTCCGTCATCATCAGCGCCCACACGGAAATCGAGACGACCGCGGGCACGCCGCCGGCGCCCCTCGAAGCCGCCGCGACACCCCGTGTCCGCGCCACCACCAGACCCGCCGACGAACCCGAACCCGCGGCCGACGAGCCCGCCGAAAAACACAAACGCGAAGTCGGCAAGGATCTCTACATGCCCGGAGGCTGGCTGCCCGGAAACACGCAAAGTCAGGAAGCCTTCCAGGAATGGGTGCGACGCTACCAGGAACGCGACGAAGCCCCGCGAGGCCAAACCGACGTGCTCGCGTCGGTCGACACCGCCCTGTCGCTTCGGCCGAAAACCGTCGTCATGTTCACCCTGAAAGACCTGGTAGGCCCCGACGGGCAACTGCTGCCCGAAGCCGCCGCCGTCGCCGCCCGCGCCAAGAGCATGGGCATTTCGGTCGTCGCGATCGGCCTGCACAAAGGCTCGGGCGTCAACGCGCAAGTCAAGGCGGGCTTGGAACAATTCGCCGCCGCCTGCGGATCCGAGGCGCGAAACTACGGCTTCGACCGCCTGGCGGAATGGGCCACCGAATACCGCAGCGTGCACGACACCACGGGAACGGGCGCCCCGGCGACAAGCACGGAATCCTGCACGCAACCGCCGGCCGGCGAACCGGACGAGGAACAGGCCTTCGAAACGGAAACCGAGGAAGAGGAAGAAGAAGAGAACAACGCCTGGTCCACGGAACCCGAGGAAGAAGAGCAGGCCTCGGAAGAGGACGACGTGGACTGATCGAATCGTGTGAGCATGACCTGCCGTCGATTCTTTTCAGCCGCGAATTTCGCGAATGTCTGTAATTTTTTGAAAAAGGAAGACACCGAATGATTATTATTGGCGAGAAGATTAACGCGACCCGTAAGGCCATTGCCGCCGCCCTGGAGGCGCGCGACGAGGCGGCCATTTTGAAGACCGCCCGCGAGCAGCTCGACGCCGGCGCCCATTTTATCGACCTCAACGGCGGCGACCCGCGCGAGGGACGAGAGGCCGCCAACATGACCTGGCTGGTCAATCTCGTGCAGAACAACACCGACGCGGCCCTGGCGATCGACACGGCCGATCCGGCGGCGATGAAGACCGGCCTGTCGCTGGCGAAGAAACGCCCGGTGTTCAACAGCATTTCGCTGGAAAGTCACCGTCTGGAGAGCATGCTCGATCTCGTGGGCGAGTTCGACTGCATGGTCGTCGCCCTGTTGATGAGCGATGCGGGCACGCCTTGCGGCGTGGACGACCGCGTGGCCAACGCCGGCAAGCTGATCGACCTACTCGTCGCGCGGGGCAAGAAGCTCGACGACATCATTGTCGATCCGTGCTTCCTGCCGGTGTCGGCGGACCAGACGGCCGGCCGGAATGTCGTCGATGCCATCGCCGCCATTCACGCCCACTGGCCCGAAGTGCACATCGGCGGCGGCTGCTCGAATATCAGCTTCGGCCTGCCGCGACGCAAACTGGTCAACTTCGCCCTGCTGTCCCAGGCGATCTATCACGGCATGGACGCCGGACTGATCGACCCCTGCATCCCCGGCATCATGGCCACCATCTACGCCGCCGAAGCCGTCGCAGGCAAAGACGAATTCTGCATGAATTACGTCATGGCCGAACGCGAAGGAAAATTCGGCGAGGCGAAGTAAACCCGTGACAAGCGACTAGCGACAAGTGACAAGAGCAGGCAACGCCTGATATATTTCATCGTTTTCACGCAATGCGAACGGTTTGAAAGACAAAATGTTCCTTCTCTTGTCGCTTGTCACGGGTCGCTTGTCACTTTTTCTGCTTCTTGACTGGCCTGTCGTGAGGTCTATAATCGTGCCCATCGTTCGTTCTGTAGCGAAATGAGAACTTCATGATTGGGCTTTTCCGAAAACGTCCTGTCCGCGCGTGGGCTTTGGGGTTGTGCGCTGCCGTTGCGGTGTCGTTCGTATTGGCGTGGCCGACGGCGGTACTGGCCGACAGCGACGCCGGTGTTCTGCTTGACGACGCGCGCATCAGCGGGCGGTCCGTGCGGCTGTTCCAGCAAGACGGCCAACAGGTCGTCGTGGTCACGGGCAACTTCCGCATGACGATAGGCCGGCGGACGCTGACGTCGCAAAACGCCGTCGTCTGGGCGACAGACCGTGTCGTGGGCGGCGTGACGCGGAACGAACTGGTCGTCTACCTCGAAGGCCGGGCGCTCGTCACCGAGCCGGACGGCTCCACCAACACCGACCGCACGATGATCGTCTTCCTCACACAGCAGGGCCGACTCTCGCTCGCGTCGGCAAAGCCCGGCGAAGACCCGCTCGAAAACGACGAACTCTTCCGCCGCGCCGCCGACGCGAGGGAGGACGTGGAAAAGCCAGGCCTCGTCCGTACCCCCGCCACCGCGCCAGCCGCAACCGCCGGGCCGCAACCGGCCACCCACCCGGCAAAGCCCCCCCGGCCAATCCACGTCGAATTCCGCGACGTCACCGTAAAAAATCTCCAAGACCTGGCCAAGCGATTGGCCGACAATGATACGACCCTCACCGAGTCCGAGCGGGCGATGGCGCAGCACGCGACGAAAAATCCCCGCCTGATGCGGGCCATCGTGATCATCCAGCCGAGAATCGTCCTGGGCAATCCCGAGGACGATGCGCACACAACCCTGTCGGCAGAGGCGGCGGTGATGTATACCGAGCAGAACGTCGGCCCCAAGGACTCCCACTCGCCCATCAGCGTGCGGATGGAGCGGCTGACGTTCGGACAGAACGAATCGCCGGTGGGCATCTTCCTGGACAACACGGTCGTCATCGCGCGGAACGACCACAAACTGCGGGCATCGCAGGCGTTTTACGATCTCACGACCGACCGCGCGATGCTGATTCAGCCGGTCTACCGAACCTTCGAAGCCAAACGCAACGTGCCACTCTACATCCGGGCGGCCGAGGCCCACCAACTCAGCGCCCGCGAGATCGTCTTCAAGGACGCGCGGGTGTCCACCAGCGATTTCGCGACGCCCAGCTACGCCATCGCCTCGCAAAAACTGCGAATCCAGGACCAGACGCTCTACGACGACGAAGGCCGGGCCATCAGCGAACAGGTCATCCGCGGCGAGATGACGCACGCGACGTTCCAGCTTGAGGGCGTGCCGATTTTCTATTGGCCCTGGTTCGCGGGCGACGTGTCGGACGTTCACACGCCGCTGCGGCGGGCGTCCATGGGAAACAACGCGAATTTCGGCGTCGGCGTGGAGACGAACTGGGACCTCTTCCGCCTGCTGGGCCTGGCCCGCCCCAACGGCGTCGACGCGACGCTGGATCTGGCGTACTATTCCAAGGTCGCCATGGCGGGCGTCGGAATGAAATACGCCCGAACCGACCGCCTGCGGGACTACTACGGTTACGCGCAGTTGTACGGCGTGTTCGACCACAAACGCGAGGACAATTTCGGCGACCTTCGCGAGCACATCCCCGCGCCGTACCACCGCTCCCGGGCGCTGCTGCGGCACAAGGAATACATGCCCAACGACTGGGAAATGCAGTTCGAGCTGGGCTATCTCAGCGACCGCAATTTCCTGGAGCAGTTTTTCCGAAACGAATTCTGGGCGGGCAAGGATCAGGAAACACTTCTGTACGCCAAGAAGCAGCGCGACAACTGGGCGTTCACCGCCCTGTTGCAAGCCCGCATCGACCGCTTCCTGACGCAGACGGAAAGTTGGCCCGACCTCGGGTTCTACCTCATCGGTCAGCCGCTGGCGGACGGCGCCTTGACCTACTACAACGAGAGCCACCTCGGCGTCAAACGCTGGAGGCCCGACAGCGGCACGGGCATCGGCCACAGCGACGTGATGGCCCGAGGCGACACGCGCAACGAACTCGACGCCCCAATGAATCTCGGGCCCATCAACATCACGCCCTACACCGTCGGCCGAGCCACCTACTGGAACGACAAACCCGACGGCGGAAAAGACTACCGCCTCTATGGTCAGATTGGCCTGCGTGCCAACACGCACATCTGGCGGGTCTACGATAATGTCCACAGCCGCTTCTGGAACGTCAACGGCCTCAAGCACATCATGACACCCGAAGTGATCGCCTGGATCGGCGGCGCCGGCGCGGATCCCGACCAACTCTTCCCGATGGATCCGGGAATCGAAACGTACCTCGGCCCCACCAGCGGCAGCGTGATCGGCCTGCATCAGCGGCTGCAAACCAAACGCGGCGAACCGGGCAAAGAACAGATCGTCGACTGGATGCGGCTGAACGTCTTCGCGATGTTCCTCGACGACACGACCGACACCAACCGTCAGCCGTCGGTGGGACAATACTACTTCCACCGCCCCGAGTACAGCCTCGGGCCCAACTCGCTGCTGGCGGATTACGCGTGGCACATTTCCGACTCGACGGCCTTTCTGTCGGACATCAACGTGAATCTCAACGACGGGCGGATCGGGCAATTTAACGCGGGGTTCGCCGTGCAGCGCGACCCGCGGCTGCGATACTACCTCGGCACGCGGATCATCGACGACATGAACACCGCCCTGGGCATCGTCGGCGTGAGCTATCGCCTCAATAAAATTTACACGGTGTCGTTCTTCGAACAGTACGATTTCCGCTTCCAGGACGGCAGAAACCTGCTCACAACGCTGAGCGTCATCCGAAAATTCCCCCGCTGGTACACCGCCCTGAGCGTCAGCTACGACAGGACAAACAACGGCATGGGCATCTACGTCACCATCTGGCCCGAAGGCGCGCCAGAAGCCCACCTCGGCTCAGGCCGATTCAACCCGCTCGGCAGCAGCGACAGGAACTAACGGCAGACTGTAGGCGCGACCATCGTATTCGAAAAGTGTTTTCAGCGGCTTGCCTCTTTGCGCTGTGGAACGCTCCGCACGAAAAACGATTCCTTCACGACCCCACACGGAAGAACCCACCCCACATTCGACATGGGCTTTTTCTTGAAATCTGCGCCTATCGTTGTCATGCTTACGCATCGACAGCGACCAAGGAACACGTGCTATGATTGATATAAAAGACCTCCGCGCGAATCCTCAGAAATACATCGACGGTGCCCGCAAGAAACAGATGGAGATGGAAGGAAGCATCAAGACCATCCTGTCGCTCGACGCCGACGCACTCAAACTTGGGCAGGAATTACAGGACATCCGCACGCAACAGAACGCCGCCAGCAAGGATATCGCCAAGCTCAAGGGCCCGGAAAAACAGGCCGCCATTGATTCCATGGGGCAACTCAAGGCCCGCGCGAAGGAACTCGGCGACCAGGCCGCCGCCGTCGAACCGCAGTTGGCCGCCCTGCTCATGCAGGTCCCTCAGCCGCCCGACAGCGACGTGCCCGAAGGACGCGACGCCGGCGATAACGTCGTGCTGCGTCACTGGAACAGCCCGTGGTTCGACACCTCCAAATCGTTTGAAGAAAACAAAGGGTTCAAGCCCAAAGGCCACATCGAACTCGGACAGGCCTTGGGCCTGGTGGACTTCGAGCGCGGCGTGAAGATGGCCGGCAGCCGCAGCTATGTGCTCACCGGCGCGGGGATGCGTCTCCATCAGGCCGTGCTGCGGTTCGCGTTCGATTTCATGGTCAACGAACAAGGCTTCACGCCCGTCAGCGTGCCTGTGCTGGTTCGCGAGGAGATGATGGTCGGCACGGGATTCTTCCCGTTCGGCAAGGAGCAGGCGTACGAAGTGGGCGAGAAAACCCGCGGCGGCGGATACGATTTGTACCTCACCGGCACGGGCGAGGTCGGGCTGATGGGCCTGCACGCCGGCGACATCCTCGACGAGGCGACGCTGCCTCGCAAATACATCACCGTCAGCACCTGTTTCCGTCGCGAAGCCGGCGCCGCCGGCAAGGACACCGCGGGCCTCTACCGCATCCACCAATTCGACAAGTGCGAGCAGGTCGTCCTCTGCCGGGCCGACGAACAGGAAAGTCGCCAGTGGCACCGCACGATGATCGGCTACGTCGAACAGATCCTCCAGCGCCTCGAACTGCCCTACCGCCTGCTCCAGTGCTGCACCGGCGATCTGGGCCCGAAAAACGCCGACATGATCGACGTCGAAACCTGGATGCCAAGCCGAGGCCCCACCGCCCCCGACTCCACGCCGCAAGGCGAATACGGCGAAACGCACTCCGCCAGCCGGCTGTACGACTACCAATGCCGCCGCCTCGACCTCCGCTACCGCGCGTCGGCCGACAAAAAAGTGCTCCCCTGCCACAGCCTCAACAACACCGTCGTCGCCAGCCCACGCATCCTGATCCCGATCATGGAACTCTACCAAAACGAAAACGGCACCATCACCGTGCCGGGAGTCCTCAGGCCGCACATGGGCGGGCTGGAACGGATTGGGTGATCCGGCTGTAGGCTGTGGACCGTAGGCTGTAGGCGCGGTGTCGGTGTGTTGCGTCACGCCCAATGAAAACGTTTTCACGTACGTCAATTCGCATAAGCCCACACCACGCCTACAGCCTACGGCCCACAGCCTACAGCCATTTTTGTTTCGAATTTCGGATTTTGACGCCGCCCACGCCCAGCGCGTATAATACTCGTGCCATCGTTCACAGGCAAAACTCACGAGGTAACATCATGCGGCACCAACGGAACAGAGGCAGCGCGTACGCGATGGGATTTGGGTTGCTGGGACTGCTGGTGTGCGTGGCGGTCGGCATGTATATCTGGTCGCTGTCAGCCACCACGGCGGTGAACACCTACAACTCCAGCCAGGAGACGATGGAGCGCGTGCTGGAGCATGCCAACCAGCAGTTGTCCGAGCAGACGTTCCAGGCCAATCGCGATCCGTCGAAGGCGGCCGCGAACACGGGCCAATCGAACGGCAACGTCGGCGTCGCGCCGATCAGCCCCGCCGCCCCCGGCATCGTCACGCCGCCCGTCGGCAACCCGCCCGCCAACACGCCGTCGCTCAACAAGGCCACAGAAAAAGTCCCACTCCAGATGCCCGACCGCGGGGCGGGGAAATTGATGGATGACATGTGACGGTTGGTAATAATTTGGCTCTGCCTGTTTGCGTTGTAGGGCGTTGAGAAAGGCGAAACGTTCACGTTTCACAACGATCTACAACGCAAACAGGCAGAGCCAAATCTGCGTTCAGACGTTTGTCACTTCGTCACATGATGAATTTTCCACAGGCTTCGCCACGTGGCGGCGGCGCGATCCATGAGTCCGAGGTTTTGCAGGCTCAGCGCGAGACCGGCGCGGATCTGGTCGTTGTCGGGCGCGCCAGACGAGGCCTTCTCCATGTGGCAGACCGCGTCCTCGAACTGGCGGCGGTCGGTGTACATCAGCCCGAGGCGGTAGTGCAGATCCACGTAGCCGGGCTTGATGTCGAGTGCCCGGTGGAAGGTGGCGACGGCTTCGTCCACCTGGCCGAGCTCCTGCTGCGTGATGCCCAGCTTGATGATCGCCTGCACGTACGCGGGATTGATGTCGACGGCCTTGGCGAATTGTTCCATCGCCTCGCCCAGCCTGCCCTCGGCCCGCAAGAGCACGCCGTAGCGGTATCGCAGGTCGGCATGATCGCCGTGAGCGGCAACTTCCTCGGCATGCCGTTCGACCTGGCGGTTGAGCAGGTCGGCGTTGTCGAGTTCGACGTCCTCGGGCGTGACGTCCTTGCCCACCTCGAAGCTTCGCAGGATGGTGTCGGCGAGGGCAGCCTTGAGTTGCAGCCGGGCCATCTCCGCCAGCAGCAGCGTGCTGTTGGGTTCGACAGCGGCGGCGAGATCGAAGCTTCCCAGCGCCTCGGCGCGGTCGCCCGCAGCCGCCTGCGCCACGCCAAGCCCGACGTACGTCGTCAGCGCGTCGTCGCTGATGTCGGCGGCCCGGTGGAACATTTCGACGGCCTCTTCCCACCGCCCGCTGATCAGATGCTGCGTGCCCATTTTCACGTTGGCTTCGAGATACTTGGGCGACAGTTCGATCGCCTTCTGATAGTGCGTCACGGCGGCCGCATCGTCGCCGTTTCGGCTGTACAGGTCCGCCAGCCGAACGTACAGGTCGGCGAATTTCCCCTGCTGGTCGATGAGTCGATGAAGGCGTTCGATGGCTTCGCGGATTTGGCCGTCAGCGACGAGGGCTTCCACTTCGTCGTCGTGCAGTGCCCAGTTTTCCGGCTCCATCGCGATGGCGTTTTCGAATTCCTCGATACTGTCGCGATACTGTCCGGCGCGGAAATACAGTTGCGCCAAGGCCGCCCGCAGCCAGCTTTCCTGCGGATTCTGCTCGCGGAGAATTTTGTATTGCGCGATGGCTTCGTCGTCCCGACCTGCCGCCACGGCGACGGCGGCCAACCGCTCGCGGGCGGCGCGGAATTCTTCATCGGCCTTCACGGCGTCGCGATAATACTCCGCCGCCTCGTCGCCTTTGCCTAGCCGTTCGAGGCAGAACCCGATCGCGAACAGCACGGGCGACTCGCCGGCGTGGGTTTGATTGGCGATCTTCAACTGCTCGACGGCGGACTCGACCTTCCCCTGCTCCACCAGCGCCGCCGACAACGCCAGCCGCGCGGGCAAATAATCCGACTTCAGCCGGCACGCCTGGGCCAAATGCTCCACGGCACTGTCGACCTGCATCGCCTGGAGATACGCAAAGCCAAGCTGCAAGTGCACGTCAGGCCAATCGCCGTGCGCGTCCACGGTGGCTTGCAATTCGGGAATGGTGCACCTCTGCGGAGCCCAGTAATAGCGGTCCAGGAGGTCGGCGACCTCGTGTTCCAGCCCCTTGCCCAGAAGTTCCAAAAGATAACTCACGCCACACTCCTCGTGCTTGTTTCCACATCAAAACTACGCCGTTTCCTCACGGTTTTCGCGAAGGAACCGTTTTCGGACTGTAGGCTGTAGACCGTAGGCTGTAGGCGCAGGCTTATGATGCATCAGGCCTAATGAGTCATCCGCCTGCGCCTACAGCCTTCAGTCTACAGCCTGTCTCTTCCCGCCCTACGCCGCCAAATGTTCCAACGCCTCCGCGGCGCGCTCGTACGTGC
The DNA here is from genome assembly GCA_009783465.1 of Phycisphaerae bacterium. Taxonomy (GTDB): domain Bacteria; phylum Planctomycetota; class Phycisphaerae; order SM23-33; family SM23-33; genus WRDM01. Next base: position 39,662 of record WRDM01000002.1, read on the forward strand.
TGTTGAGTTCCAACGCGCGCAGCAGATGTCGCCTCGCCTCGTCGGGGCGACGCAGCTCCCGCATCAACTCGCCCGCCTGGCAATGCACGTCGGGATAGTCCGCGCCGGCCGTGATCGCCTCGCGAAGCCGCACCAGCGCCGCCGCCGGCTGATCCAGCGACACGTGAACCTGCGCCACGTGCAACAACGCCCGCACAAACGTCGGATTGATCTGCGCCGCGCGCAACCCAGACTGCAACGCCTCATCACGCCGATCCAGACGCATCAGCACGCGAGACAAACTTAAATGCAAGTCCGCATACTCCGGATGCTCCGAAATCGCCACGCCCAGCACGTCGGCCAGCATGGTGAACAGTTCAGCATCCGCGTCGCTGGCCGGCAGCGACAGGAACGTTTCGATAAAGTCCGCCTCGCTGGTGACGTAACGCGCCAACAGCTTCGTCTGCGACGTCTCCGTCGCGACGGCCTCCGAACGATCCGGCAAATGCACCACCTGGTGATATCCGCGCTCCGACGCCGCACGCGCCGCCAGCGAAAGCTGGTACGCCAACATCACGTCGCCAGGCCGTAACGCAAACGCACGCTGGAACGACCGAACGGCCATGCGTGTGTCCTGGCACGCCGCCGCCACCAGGCCGAGATAATAATGCGCGTCAACATCGGAGGCGTCCGCCTCAGCCGCGCGAGTCAAATGCTCGCGGGCCGGCGCCATCCTGCCCTCCGACGCATAAAACATGCCCAACTGCAAATGCAGGCCCGCCGAATCGCCAAGCAACCGCATCGCCTGCTGAAGACTCATGTACGCCTCGTCGCGACGACCGCTCTGCCACTGCGACATCGCCAACTTCCGCCAGACCGCCACCGGCGCATCCTCGCGACGCGCGAGCTTCTCCATCTCCCGCGAGCACGACTCAAACCGGCCCTGCCTCGCCAACGCCGACGCCAGAAAGCCCGTCAATTCCGACTGCGCGCCCAACAACTGCATCGCCTGACGGAAATGACTCTCCGCCGTCCGATACTCCCCGCCGCGAAGCGCCGCCAACCCCAACTCGCGATGGCACGTGCCCGCGTAATACCGCGACAACTGGCCAACCAAATCCCCCTGGCCCGTCACGTGCATCAACAGCTCGACCGCGTCGGCGTAACGTTTCTGCCCAAACAAGGCCGCCCCTTGCGCGTAATAGTCCCCGTTGGGTTCCATAAACGTGCCCTTCGACGAAGTTGGTATAGTCCGTTGCATGTTCCATCTATCGGCACTTTCGCTCCCAGGATGAAGCCAGAGTACCGATTTCTGCAAAGCAAATTTTCGTTTTGAGAATTTTTGCGTTTTTCAGGGAAAGAACGACATGATCGTAATTGTAATTTGTGTAAAATGCATAGGTTGTGGAGCTATCGTCATCATCCGTCGTGGGCGCCGAGACCCTGCACGGCCGCTTGCGGCGGTCGCGGTGGCTTGTCGTCACGCTGGGGCTGCTCTCGGCGTGCGGGCCTATGGCGATTGACATGTACCTGCCCGCCTTTCCGCAAATGGCCGCCGACCTGAACGCGTCCCTCGAACAGGTGCAGTGGACGCTCTCGGTGTTCCTGTTGGGGCTTGCCGGCGGACAGGTGCTCTACGGCACACTCAGCGACCGCTTCGGGCGGCGAGGCCCGCTGCTGATCGGCTGCCTCGCCTACACGCTGGCGGGCATGGTATGCGTCTTCACGGAGTCCATCGCCGCCCTGATCGTCGCCCGCTTCCTCATGGGTCTGGGCGGGGCCGCCGGCCTGGTGATCTCCCGTGCCATCGTCCGCGACCTCTTCCGAAAAACACAGGCCGCCCGGTATCTTTCACTGATGATGCTCATCGGCGGCATGGGGCCTGTCATCGCGCCGTTCCTGGGCGGGATGATGCTGATGTGGTTTCCCTGGCGGATGATTTTCTGGGTGGTGGCGGGATTCGGCGTGGTCTGCACGGCCGCGGTGTGGCTGGTCGCGAAGGAGACGCTCCCGCCGGAGCGGCGGTTGCGAGGCAACCTCGCCACGGTGGCGGCGCGATACGGCCGGCTGATCGTCGACCGGCGGTTCCTCGTGCCGGCGCTGGCGTTTGGGATGGCGTTCGGCGCGCTGTTCACGTACATCGCGGGATCGTCGGGGGTGTTCCAGGGCCTGTACGGCGTCAGCCCGCAGGCGTACAGTTATTTCTTCGCCATCAACGCGATCGGCCTGTACGCCGGGGCGCAGATCAACCGCATGTTGCTCAAACGTCGCGGCGTGGAGACGATTCTGCCGGCGGCGTGCGTCGTTAACGCGGTGTGCACGCTGGCGTTGCTGGGCGTGGTACTCGGCGGCGTGGGCGGGCTGTGGACATTCGCGGCCGTGCTCTGGTTGTGCGTCGCCACCATCTCGCTGATCTCCCCCAACGCGACCGCCGTCGCGATGACCCCGTTCGCGCAGCAGGCGGGGACGGCCTCGGCGCTGCTGGGCCTCTTCCAGTACACCCTCGGTGGACTCGCGAGCGGCCTGCTGGGCGTCATCGTCCGCCATGACACCGCCGGCAAGTCCGCCCTGCCGATGGCCGCCATCATCGCCGCGTGCAGCGTCATCGGCTGCGCGGTGTACCTTGTCGGACGACGACGAAAACCGATTAACTCGTTGATTCGTTAACTCGTTGATTCGTGTTAACGAGTTAACGAAAAGAGCTCCACGAACATACGGCATGGTTTTACCGTCGAGCAAACGAAAATCAGGATCCCGTTTTTCTTCTCTGTGTCTCTGTGGTAAAAAACATATGACATGACCACACACAACCTCCAACCCGCGCAGCCGCTCATCCGACGGTATCTGTTCGTCGCGGCGGCCCTGTTGGCGGCGGTGTATCTGGCGTGCGTCAACGACCGCTGGTATCCCACGCCCGACAGCGCCTTGTACGCCGGGCTGGGGCGGTCGCTCGCTGAAGGGCGAGGGTACGTTTTCAATGGCGGAGTGGACAACACGGCCACGCCGGGCCTGCCGGCCGTCATCGCGGCGGCGAGGCTCCTCACCGGCGGCGACGGCTGGTGGGTGTGCAACCTGTTCATCACGGCCTCGGGGTTGGCGGCGTTATTATTCATCCGGGCCGTGTTGCGAAAACTGCTGCCCGCCGACGCGCCGCCATCGACGAACTCATCGCCGTCACCGCCCACATCACGGCTGCGTGACACGATCGCATCGCCCGCGCCGGCGAAGTTATCCGCCGACCTGGCCACGCTCATGTTGGCCGGCTCGTTTTTGTTCTTCGAGCATTCACACTATATTTTGACGGACATTCCGCTGGTCGCGTTGGCGTGGGCTGCCTTCTATGCCGCGCTGCGGGCGACGCACGGACACTGGGCCTGGCTGGCGCTGGCGGCAGGGCTGTGCGTCGCCGCCATGACGATCCGCGCGCCGATGGCGCCGTTCCTGGCCTTGCTGGCAACGGGACTGGTGTTTGGACCGTTGCCATGCGGAACGGTCCGCGAGGGCAAGTTATCCTCGCCACACGCGGGCGAGACGCCCGCGCCACGGGCCGCGCGACGGCGTTGGTTCGCCGCCGCCGTGCTGCTGGCGGCCACCGCGGTCCCCTTCGCGTTCTGGTACGTTCTCGGCCGGTCGATCGGACCGCTGCCGTACGTCGAATCCGCCACACGGCTGACGGCGGGATTTTTCGCGCGGGCAGGCGAGGCCGCGTGGGCGCAGGCCGGCGTCATGTCCACATTCCTCATCGGCGTGCCCAGCATGCCCTGGCTGGGCTTGATCCTCTGGCCGGTGGCGCTGTTGGGATTGGCCGTGCTGTGGCGGGGCTTTTGGCTGGGCCTGCTCGTGCTCGTGCCGTACACGCTGTTCATCGCCGTCATCCGCGCTGCCGACAACCCCGATCGCTTCATGCTGCCGGTGGCGCCGCTGGTCTACCTCGGCCTGACGCAGGGCGTCTGGTCGCTCGCGACGGCGGCAGGCCACCTCGCGCGAGCACGGCGAAATCACGCGACCACCGCGTTGATCGTCCTGACGGCGGCCATCCTGCTCGCCAACGTCGTGCCGATGGCCAAGTTGGTGCATCGCATGGCCTGGCTGGCCCACACCGACCGCTACGACACCGAGGCCAAACGCGGCTTCGTGGGCGAACACAAAAAAGTCGCCGAACTCCTCGCCAACGAACTGCCCGAAGAAGGCCGATTCCTCGCCACCCGAGGCCCCGGACGAATCGTGTACTATTACAGCGGGCGACCCTTCATCACCCCGCCGCCGCACAATGACGGCCTGCTCGGCCCCGACGATGCACAGGAACTCTGGAACCTCTGGCAGGCAAACCCCGACATCCGCATCGCCGTCCTGCCCTGGCATGGCCGACAAAAACACCACGCCTACACCGCCCGCATCGCCGAACTCTTCGCCAGCGAACGCGAACTCCACCGCGGCAACACGATGATCGTCTTCGAACGTCGCTAACGCTGCGACGCCCGCAGCGCCTGGTCCAGATCGGCCTGGAGGTCGGAGAGGTCTTCGATGCCCACGCAGAGACGGATGAATTCCGGGCTGACGCCGGCGGCGCGTTGCTGGGCGTCGGTCATCTGCTGATGCGTCGTGCTGGCGGGATGGATCACCAGCGTGCGGGCGTCGCCGATGTTCGCCATGTGCGAGGCCAGTTTCACGCTCTTGATGAACCGCACGCCGGCGTCGCGGCCGCCCTTGATGCCGAACCCGACGATCCCGCCCGCGCCGTTGGGCAGGTATTTTTTGGCCAACTCATGATGCGAATGGCCGGCTAGCCCCGCGTAGTTGACCCACTCGACGGCCTCGTGCGATTGTAAAAATTTCGCCAGCGCCAGCGAATTTTCGCAGTGCCTCGGCATGCGGACGTGGAGCGTCTCCAGCCCGAGCAGGAACAAAAAGGCCGCGAACGGACTCATGCACGCGCCGGTGTCGTACAGCCAGTGCGTCCGCGCGTGCGAAACAAACGCCGCCCGGCCAAACGCTTCGACGAACGTCAACCCGTTGTACGCCTTGTCCGGCTCGGTAAACCGCGGCCAGCGGCCCGGTTCCTTCGACCAGTCGAACGCGCCGCCGTCGACGACCGCGCCGCCGACGTGCACACCATGGCCGCCGATGTATTTCGTCGTGGAATAGACCACGATGTCCGCGCCGTGCTCGATCGACCGAAGCAGCCAGGGCGTCGTCACCGTGTTGTCCACGATCAGCGGCACGCCGATGGCATGCGCGGCGTCGGCGGTCTTGCGAAAGTCCGGCACGTCGCCTCGGGGGTTGCCCATGCTCTCGACATAGACGCATCGCGTGTTGGCGTCGGCGAGCGCGGCGATCTCCTCGGGCCGATCGGCGTTGTAAAAACGGGCCTCGACGCCCAGCGTTTTCAGCGTGCGCGAGAACAGCATGTACGTGCCTCCGTAGAGGCTCGCGGACGTGATGATATTCTGTCCGGCCTGCGCGAGGGTCATCACGGCGGCGATGATGGCCGCCTGTCCGCTGGCCAACGCCACCGCGCCCACGCCGCCGTCCAGCGCGGCCAGCCGCTTCTCCAGCACCTCATTCGTGGGATTCGTCAGTCGCGAATAAATGTTGCCCGGCTGCTTGAGCGCGTACAAATTGGCCGCGTCCTCGGGCGAGGCAAAATGATACGCCGCCGTCGCGTAAATCGGCACGGCGGAACAGTGCGTGGGCGAATCATCCGCCTGCCCCGCGTGCAACGCCAGCGTGCCCAACCGATACGCGTTGTTGTCGTTTGTGTTTGTCATACCGACTCCTTGCCTGTGTCCTGCACCAGTGTATGACAAATCGAACATGGATGCCATGTGTCGATCAAAAAGATGTCCGGCATGGATATGGTTGAGACGACACGCCTGTCCCTCTGTGCACGTCGTCCGCCGCCGACTTCGCATGACGGTGCGCCCTCGGCCAGTGGCGTCAGGCACGAGGAAAGAATCCTGAAAACGCCCGAAACCCAGGGCTCGCGGCGTACCGCTCACCCTGGGCTATAGCAGACGCCGCTGACGCGGCTGTGGCCCGGCCCTTCTGCGCCAGACCGGGAAGGCCAACCAACTCCTACCGCCCGGTGTTGTCTTCGGGATGGTCCTTCACGGCGTTTTCGGCGTGATTTTCCACGAAATTCTTCGCGTTGTTGGCCGCGTTCTCCGCATGATCGACCGCCTTTTCCGCGTGATTGGCGACGAAATGTTCCGCGTGGTTGGCGGCGTGTTCCATCGCGTTGGCGGCGTGGTTGGCGGCGTTCTCCACCGCGCGGGCCGCGTTGACCCCCTTCTCGCGCGCCTTCTCCGCCTGCTCGCGACTACAGCCAACCGACACCACCAGCAATCCCGCCACCACGATCGCGGCCAGGAAATTCAACCGACTCATCATGCCTCCTCCGAGAAATACGGGCGTCCGCCGCCTCGCTTCTCCTTGACCCCGTTTGCGACATTATAGGCCGATGTTCTTCCATTTCTTATGACACAAATGAGAGACCCGTTCGAGGGAAATAAGCCAATAGCCAATAGCCAGCAGGTATGGAAAGACAAGGACAAAAAGGCAAGGAAAGCGGGAACAGGCACATGAGTAACAACATTCAGAATCGTGTGATTTGCAACAAAACCCGCCATACCTTCTGGCTACTGGCTACTGGCGAAATGATTCCTTCGATCAGATCGCCCGCCCGCGCCACGAGAAATGAAAGCCCTTGTTTTTCCTCTGCCCCATTTGCGAATCCCGTTCGCCGTTCCTACACTGAGGCCGAGGGCGTCGGCGTGGGGTCGGCGTCGCGTGGGGCGTCTTCGCGGGGGCGGTCATGCTGGGGTTGTCGCGTCGAGCGTTTCTTCAAGTCACCGCCGGCTCCGCGGGCGCCGTGGCCGCCTCCATGGGCCTGCGACAGGCGGGAAAACTCATCCCCTACGTCGTGCCCCCCGAGGAAATAAAACCAGGCCAGTGGGCGACCTTCGCGACCACCTGCCGCGAGTGCCCCGCCGGCTGCGGGCTGCACGCGCGGCACCGCGACGGCCGGGCCATCAAAGCCGAAGGCAACCCGCAAAGCCCCGTCAACCGCGGCGCGCTGTGCGCCCGCGGGCAATCCGCCGTGCAAGGCCTGTACGACCCCGACCGGCTGCGACACCCGCTGCGACGCGTCCACCGCGACGCGACGCTCGAACACGCCGCCTGGGCCGATGCCATTGCTGCCGTCATCGAAATCCTGAAAAAACCACAGAAAAACGTCCACATTGTCAGCGACTTGCAAACCGGCGCACTGGCGGAAGTGCAAACCGCCTTCGCCGCACTCCACGGCAGCGAGCCCGTGCTGTACTTCGAGCCGTGCAACTACGAACCGCTTCGCGACGCCCACCGCATCGCCCTGGGCCTGGACGCAATCCCGCGATACCGCATCGAGCGAAGCCGCTACATTCTCAGCCTCGGCGCGGACTTCCTCGAAACGTGGATCTCGCCCGTGGAGTTCGCTCGCGGCTTCGCAAACGCTCGCGAAATCCGCCCCGCCGAATACGGCCGCGATCCGTACGAGTCGCCGCCGCGCAGGCCCGGAAAATTGGTATACGTCGGGCCTCGACTGTCCATGACGGCCGCCAACGCGGATGAGTTTTTCCAATGCCAAAGCGGTGCCGAAGGCTGGATTGCCCTGGCGATTCTTCACGAACTGCTCGCCGCGGATTGGGTGCAAAACCAACGCGACGCGATCGCGGCAGCCGCGAAAATAGTGGGCGCCGAGCACGCGCTCAATCACGCGGGGTTAGAAAAATCCACCGTCGCCCGCCTGGCCCACGAGTTCGCCGCCGCGCGCGGCGCGGTCGCGCTGGCGTGTCCGACCGCCGCCACGGGCGATGCGGCACGATGGGCTTCGCTGGCGGCCATCCTTCTCAACGTCGCCGTCGGCAGCGGCGGCAACGATGCGGAGAACAACGGCGTCATCGTCGATTTCTCGCAGCCGCACGCGCTGAGCGCCGCCGCCAAACTACGCGAAGTCGCCGATCGGTTGGCCTCGCTGGGGCCAAACGACGTCGTGATTCTGCACAACGCCAACGTGGCGTTCGCCCTGCCGGCAGCGGCGGCGGGATTACAAAACGCCGCCGCCGTGATTTATCTCGGCCCGCAGCTCGATGAAACCGCCGAACTCGCCGACGTCGTGCTGCCCACCGATTCGCCTCTGGAAGCCTGGGGCGACTACGAACCGTACGCGGGCATGCACAGCCTGATTCAGCCGACGACGGCCCGGCTGTACAATTCGCGAAACGCAGGCGACATCCTGCTGGCGCTCGCGCAGGCGACGAACCGCCCGCTCACTCCGCCGTACGCGTCAAGCCCGCCGGAAGATTTCCTGCACTGGCTGCGGCTGCGATGGCAACATTTTCACCCGCAACACGACTGGCAGGACGCCCTCCGCGCCGGCGGGGAGTTTGACGAGACGCCAGGTGGCGAGATGCCCGCTTCACGTGACGCGGGCGTCTCGCCCGCGTTGTGTGTTCCACTGTCCTGGCCTATGGAATACAGTAAATCTGTTCCACAGCACAGCGCGGGCAAGATGCCCGCGAGACACGAGGGCGAGACGCCCTCGTCACGTGAAGCAGACACCCGCGCCGCAGACGACCATTTCCATCTCTGGCTGTGGCCTTCGGTGTTCCTCTTCGACGGCCGGTCAGCCAACAGGCCGTGGTTGCAGGAGGCGCCCGATCCGACGACCCAGGCCACCTGGAGCAGTTGGGCGGACATGCATCCCGACCGTGCCGCCGCGCTGGGCCTGCGCGGCGGCGACGCCATTCGCATCCAACTGTACGACGCCACGGACAAATCCGCCGCCATCACCCTGCCCGTGCGAATCACCGCCGACGTCGCCGACGACACCCTCGCCGTCGTCCTGGGCCAGGGGCACTGGGCGATGGGCAACACCGCCCGCAACCTCGGCGCCAACGCCTTCCGCCTCCGCCCGATTCAACCGACGCGCGACAACTTCCCCGCCGTACGCGTCCGCCGTGCCGCCGGGGCCAATCCATTGTCCTATCATCCAACATCCGCCATGCAGGATCAGCATCGCCGCGAACTGCTCCAGTGGACATCACTCGCGCAGGCGTCGGCCGACCCGCCCCCGCCGCGCGACGACGCGTTTCGCATGCCGCTGCCGGAAGGCTACCGCACCGACGCCTACGCACCGCACGAACACCGCAACCACCGCTGGGCGATGGCGATCGACCTGCACCGATGCGTCGGCTGTGGCGCGTGCGCGGTCGCGTGCTACGCGGAGAACAACATCCCCGTCGTCGGGCCCGCCGAAGTGGATCGAGGCCGCGAAATGGCCTGGCTGAAAATCGTCCCCTACCGCTCGCCCCACGACGCGGGCCGGCTGGGCTTCCTGCCGATGCTCTGCCAGCACTGCGACGCCGCCCCGTGCGAACCGGTCTGCCCCGTCTACGCGTCCATGCACACCGAGGAAGGCCTCAACGCCCAAGTCTACAACCGCTGCATCGGCACGCGGTACTGCAACAACAACTGTCCCTACAAGGCCCGGCGGTTCAACTGGTTCGACCGCGACTGGCCGGAGTCGTCGCGATGGCAGCACAATCCCGAAGTCACCGTTCGCGAGCGCGGCGTGATGGAAAAATGCACCTTCTGCATTCAGCGAATCCGCCACGCCCAGCACCGCGCCCTCCGCGAAGACAGGCCGCTGCGAGACGGCGAAATCCAGCCCGCGTGCGTCGCCACCTGCCCGACCTCGGCCATGATCTTCGGCGACCTGCTCCGCGGCGACAGCCTCGTGACACGACTCTTCCGCAACGACCCGCGACGCTACCAGGTGCTGGGGGAATTGAACACCAAACCGGCCGTGGTGTACTTGCGGCGTGTGACATGGAACGCCTGACCTACGCACAAATCGACGATGCCGTTCTCGGCGCGATGGCGCCGGCGAGGCGGCGGTATGTCGTCATCATGCTCGTGCTGGGCGGGCTTGTGGCGATGTTTTTCACCCTATGGATTCACCAGGCCCGCACGGGCATGGGCGTGGCCGGGATCAACTCGCCGGTCGGCTGGGGCGTGTACATCGCGTCGTTTGTGTTCTGGGTGGGCATCGCGCACAGCGGGACGTTGATTTCCGCCATCCTGCACCTGGTCCGCGCGAAATGGCGCACCGCGGTGGCCAGGTCCGCCGAGGCCATGACGATTTTCGCCGTCATGACCGCGGGGCTGTTCCCGCTGATCCACCTCGGTCGGGTGGGCGTGTTTTATTACATTCTGCCGTACCCGACCACGCGGCAGATTTACCCGAATTTCCTCAGCCCGCTGGTGTGGGACGTCGTGGCCATCTCGACCTACTTCACGGTCAGCCTGGTCTTCTGGTATGTCGGCCTGCTGCCGGATCTGGCCAGCGCCCGCGACCGCTGGCACCGCCTGGTCGGCCCCCATCACCCGCGCACGCGATTCTATCACGCCCTGGCCATGGGATGGTCCGGCAGCGGCAACCAGTGGCGGCATCACGGGCGGGCATACCTGTTCTTCGCCGCCCTGGCCACGCCATTGGTCATCAGCGTGCATTCGGTCGTCTCGTGGGATTTCGCGATGTCCATCCTGCCGGGATGGCACACGACGATGTTTCCGCCGTACTTCGTCGCCGGGGCCATTCACTCGGGACTGGCCATGGTTATCGTGCTCCTGCTGCCGATGCGGAAACTTCTGCGGCTGGAAAGCCTCGTCACCGACTGGCACTTCGACTGCCTGGCCAAGACCCTCCTCGTCACCACGTGCATCATGGGCTATTCGTATATCATCGAGCCGTTCACCGCCTGGTACAGCGGCAACGTGATCGAGCGGCAATTCATCCACTGGCGGGCGTTCGGCGACACCTGGCTGACGCCGGGCTACTGGTCGATGTGGCTGCTGAACGTCATCGTTCCGCTGGCGTTTTTCGTGCCCCGCCTCCGCCGCAGTCCCACCGCGCTGATGCTCATTTCCCTTGGCATCACGATCGGCATGTGGCTGGAGCGCGGCGTGATCGTGCCGGCAAGCCTCGCCCACGACTTCATGCCCCACGCCTGGGGCCAATACGTCCCCAGGCCAATCGAATGGGGAATTCTCCTGGGCTCGTTCGGCTGGTTTTTCTTCTGGTTTTTCGGCTTCGCGAAATTTTTACCGACCATCGCGGCGAACGAGGTGAAAGAAGAAACGCATCGCGATGGCTTGCCGGCACCACGTGACGCGGGCGTCTCGCCCGCGTTGTGCGCTCCATGTGACTGGCTACTGGAAAACGCCAAGTCGTCTTCAACATCGGACGCGGGCAAGATGCCCGCGAGACACGAGGACGAGACCCCCGCGTCACGTTACGTCTGGGGAACATTCGACACGCCCGCCGCGTTGATCGCCGCCGTGCGGCAACTGCGTGACGACGGCGTGACGGGCATGGAGACGTACACGCCGTTTCGGTTACAGGAGGTGGAAAAACTGCTCGGACGCGGCCCCAGCCCGGTGCGGCTGTGGACGTTGGCGGGCGCGTTGGCGGGCGCGGCGGGCGGATTCGCGTTGGCGATCGGCCTGGCGGCGATTAACGGGCTTGTCGTCGGCGGGCGGATTTCCTACGCCGTCATCGTGCCGTACTGCGTGATCGCTTTCGAAGGCACGATCCTGCTGGGCGTGCTGGCGAACGTGACGGGATTGTTTTTTCATGGCCGCCTCGGCAGCGCGAGGCCGTTGCCGCGCGGATACGTCCGGCGGATTTCGGAAGACCGTTTCGGCCTGCTCATCCCGTGTGATCGCGAGCAGGTCGGCGCGATGCGGGAGCGGCTGAGCACCCTGTGCGCGGAGGCGATCCATGTCGTCGAATGAGCCTCATCGCGCGCAGACGATCGCGTTGGCCCTGCTGGCGACGGTTGGCGTGGCGGCGTGGGTTGTCATGTATTGGCTTGGCGACCGCGCGAGGTTGTGGCAGTCGTTGTTGGTGGCGTTTGTGTATTTCTCGCCGCTGGCGGGCGGGCTGGTCGTCTGGTCGGCGGTCGTGAATCTTTCCAACGGGCGATGGACGGGGACGATGGAAAAGGCCGCCCTGTGGGGCCTGGGCGGCTGGGCGGTGGCGATCGCGCTGTTCGTGCTGCTGGCGGCGCTGTTCGTGCCGTCGTGGGCTTCGCGATGCGAAAACCCAACCTGGGCCTGCTGGCAGAGCGATCGGCGGGCCGACGCGGGGAAGGATTTCTGGCTGTCGTCCGAGTTCCTCTTCGCGAGAAACGCGGCGGCGCTACTGGCGTTCTGGGCCGTGGCCGCGTGGTATGTCCGCCGGCGAATGCGAGGCCTGCCCGCCCGAGGCCTCGCCACCGGCGTGGTCCTGCTGTACGTGCTGAGCATGACGCTGATCGGCTACGATCTGGTGATGAGCCTGGACCCGGTCTGGTTCAGCTCGCTGCTGGCGCCATACGTGTTCATCTCGGGCATGTACACCGCGACAGCCGCCTGGGCGATCGTCGCCGCCGACAGCGGCCTGCTCGAGCCGACCGACCGCCGGCACGACCTCGGCAAGCTGATCGTCACGTTCAGCCTGCTCACCATGTACATGATGTACGGTCAACTATTGTGCATCTGGTACGGCAACCTGCCGCCAGAATTGCGGTTCGTCGTGCCGCGGCTGCGACATCCGCCGATGCAGTACGTCAGCCTGCTCCTGCTGGGCACGGTCTACCTCGGCCCGCTGGTGCTCATGCTGCCGCGATGGGTCAAACGCCGCCCCGCGCCGCTGCGGCTGATGGCCGTGTGGGTGCTCGTGTTCATGTACGTCGAGCGATGGTGGCTGATCGTGCCGACGTTCCATCAAGGCCACGACGTGATCAGCCTGCCCATCGACCTGCACGCCGGCGACGCCGCTGTCGCACTCGCCGCCGTCGCGGGGACGGCCCTGGGAATCCGCCACGTACGACGCGCCGGGCCGGACCATGACGTCGCGGAGAAAGGCGGCGCGACATGACGAGTCATCGCCCCGCCGCCGTGCTCGCGCTGGTGCTCTTCCTGACGCTGCTGGCCGCGGCGGCGGTGTATTTCCTGCCCTGGCCCGCCGCCATCGGACCGGCCCAACCCGTCGCGTTCAGCCATCGCGTCCACGCGGGCGTCAAACAGATCAGTTGCATCTTCTGCCACCCCGGCGTGATCGACGGCCCGCACGCCACCGTGCCGCCCGTGGCCAAGTGCATGCTCTGCCACCAGAAAATCATTCCGAAACACCCGGAAATCGTCAAAATCCGCCAGGCCTACGAACGCGACACGCCCATCGCGTGGGTCAAAGCAAACGACGTCCCCGAGTTCGTCTACTTCACACACGAGCGGCACATTCGCGAGGGCATCGACTGCGGCCGATGCCACGGCAACGTCACCGCCATGGATCGCCTCGCCGCCGCGACCGAACTGAACATGGGTTTCTGCATCCCCTGCCACCGGGACAACAAGGCGAGTGTGGATTGCTATGTGTGCCATAGGTAGGGAAGAAGCCAGTAGCCAATAGCCAGTAGGTATGGAACGGCATCGGCAAAAAACAACGACAGCGGGAACAGATAACGATGCGGCCAAAATCAGAATCGTGTGTTTTGCAACTGGCTTCGCCATACCTACTGGCTACTGGCTATTGGCTACTGGCTAAAACCGTGCCCTGTAAACAATGAATCGACGACAAACCATCTTCCGCAAACCCAACTCCGCCGCGTTGGCCTGGCTTCTCGCCGGCGCGGTGTGGTTTGCCATGGGGACGACCTGGGGGCTGTTTTCGGCGGCCCATCTCATCGCGCCGGAATTGTTCGATAATATTAGCTGGCTGGTATTCGGGCGGACCAGGCCTGTGCATGTCAACACGGTGATTTTCGGATTCGTCGCGCCCATGTTGATCGGGGCGGCGCTGCATTACGTGCCCGCCCTGCTCAAAACGAGGCTGTGGTCCGAGCCGCTGGGCTGGCTTGCCTGGCTGGCGTGGAACGCCGCCGTCGCCAGCGGATTCATCCTGCTGCCGCTGGGCATCACGCAGGGCCGGGAGTACGCCGAGTATATTTTCCCCTTCGACGTGTGCATCATGGTCGCGCTGGTGCTGCTGATCGTGAATCTGGTGATGACCATCGCCACCCGCCGCGAGCCGCTGCTGTATGTGAGCGTGTGGTACGTGGTGGGCATGGCCGTGTGGACGGCAGGCGTGTATCCGATCGGCAACGTGATGTGGCAGCCCGCCACCGGCGCGATGCCCGGCGTGCTGGACTCGATTTTCCTGTGGTTTTACGGCCATAATCTCGTCGGCCTGCTGCTGACGCCGCTGGCGACCGCGGCGGCGTATTTCGTCGTCCCCCGCGTCACGCGCACGCCGCTCTACAGCCACACGCTCAGCCTGGTGGGCTTCTGGATCCTGCTGACGCTCTACACGCACATCGGGGCGCACCACCTTCTCCAGGCGCCGGTGCCGAATTGGCTCAAGACCCTCTCCGTCGTCGATTCCATGGCCATGATGCTGCCGGTTTTCACCGTGCTGATGAATCTCTGGCTGACCGCGCGAGGCCGGGGCGGCAGGCTGTGGCGCGACGTCGGCGGGCGGTTCGTGATGTTCGGGCTGATCCTGTATTTCGTCACCTGCGTGCAAGGCCCGCTGCAAAGCCTGCCCAGCGTGCAGCGTGTCACGCACTTCACCAACTGGACGATCGGCCACGCGCACATCGCCGTGCTGGGATTCGCGGGGTTCATCGCGCTGGGGGCGATGTGGCACACGCTGCCGGGCATCCTCGGCCGTCGGCTGTTTTCGACCCGACTCGTCAGCGTCCAGTTCGGCCTGCTGATGACGGGCGTGGTGGGCTTCTTCCTCGTGCTGTCGATCGCAGGCCTGGTGCAGGGTACCAACTGGGCCAACGGCAACGTGGAATACAACACCCTGCCGATGATGCCCCCCTACATGATCCTCCGCGGCGCGATGGGCCTGCTGATCGTCACCGCCGCGTGGGTAGGGCTGTACAACTGCGTGAAAACGATACGCCGTAAGGAACGTGCAACCGAGTTGGCGACAAAGCCAGTAGCCAATAGCCAGTAGGTAAGGCACGACATTGGCGAAACGGCAGTGACAGCGGGAACGGATACAAAAATGGCAACGGCCAGGATCGTATGACTGGCGACAGGCTTCGCCATACCTACTGGCTATTGGCTATTGGCTACTGGCTTTTTCCAAAAGGATTCCCATGAAAATGACCCCAGCCTTCCTCATCCTCGGCGGGTTGCTGATTTTCTGGACCAGCACGTTTATCGCCGTCATCTTGCCGGCGATGACGTTGGGCGACGAGCCGTCGGCGATCTGGAGGCCTCGCGAAGCCGATGAGGCGCGCGGGGCACAGCTCTACATCGACAACGGCTGTTCGTACTGCCACAGCCAGTTCGGGCGCACGTTCGACTGGGGACTGGGGCGGCAGCGCGTCGCCGAACAAGGCGACTACTACGCCATGCAGCCGGTCATCCTCGGCACTGAACGCTGGGGACCCGACCTCCAGCAGGCCGGCGGCGAACACCCCGACGGCTGGCACCACGCGCACTTCCTCAACCCGCGAAACACACGACCGCTCTCCCTCATGCCGTCGTGGGAATTTCTCGGCGAAAAAAATATCGAAGCCCTCACGCGATACGTGCAGTCCAACTGGGGCACGCTCGCCGACGAACGCATGGCCAGACAGCGGCACTGGGAGACCCAGTTCGTGGCCGCGTACGAATCCGGCGCCGACGCCAACGTCGCGTTCCTGCACGCCAACGTCCCGCCGACCTGGCGGGCCATGCCAAATCCCTACCCCGCCGACGAAGCCGCCCTCCAGCGCGGACAATTGATTTACCAATGGTACTGCATCGCCTGTCACGGCGAAGTCGGCGACGGCAAAGGCCGGGGCGGACTTGCGACCTTCCGAGGCCGCCCCGCCATCTATCCGCCGCCGATGAACTTCACCACGCTACGGCGAAACCTGATCGAGGACAAATACATCGGCGGCATTTTTTATTACCAGATCATGAACGGCATCACGGGCACGGCCATGCCGTACTTTAAACACGAACTCACGAGCGAAAAAATCTGGGACGTCTCCAATTACATCGCGGTGCGCTTCGTAGGCTACACCGACGCGGGCCTGGAACCCCGCGGCATCGAGGCGTCGTATGAATCTGCGGGAGACGACGGTGAAAACAAACCGTAATGTCGAAGGAACAAAGCCACAAGCCACTAGCCACCAGCCACGAGGTAAGGAACGACAACGGCGAAATGACAATGAACGCGGGAATAAATACGAACATGGCGATAATTTGTGATCGTGTAATTCACAACAGATTTCGCCATACCTGGTAGCTAGTGGCTTTCTTCAGGAGGCAACGAATGAACCCTGACCAGATCGACGCGTTGTTCAGCACGCGGTTTGTGATTATCTGCGTGACCTTCTCCAGCCTGGCGATGGTGGCGATTATCGTCATGCTGGTCTGGGCAACCCGCCGCCGTCAATTCACCGACCAACACCGCGCCCGCCGGCTGGCATTGGAGGCGAAGATTCCACCTGAGTAACAATCAGGACAATCGCATGTGCATGCCTTATTCCACACAGGATTCGCATTTCGGCGCCACTGGCCACAGGCCCTGCCATTTTGCGTTGTCGATCGTTGTGACAGACGAAGCGTTCAGTCGCTCACACCGTCTTACAACGCAAAATGGCAGGGCCTGTGGCCAGTGATGCCGAGTACGAAGGTCACGCGAAAACCGGAAAATATACATGCGTTCGCCCTGGAGTAGCCATCACCTATACTGTATTGGGGGAGCGTCGCATGTGGACATACAGCGTTTTGCAAAACCAGAGGCTTGTGCTCGCGATTTTCGGCGGGACGGTGGTGCTGCTGAGCATCGTGCTGGTTTACATGGCCTTGTGGAAACCTCGCGAGGGCGAGATTCACGAGGACGCCGTCGTTGCCTCGCGACAAAACGCCCCGCTACGGGAATGGCTGGCGTCGATGCCCTGGCTGCTCGCGGTGACGGCCGCCGCGATCGTCGTGTACGGCGTCGGCTACGTGCTGTACCTGGCCCACAGGCCTCCAAACTGGTGACGCAACCATGGCCAAAACCTTCGAAGAGTATCGCGTGCTTTCTCAACCGGCGGCGTGGGCGTTGCTGTTTCTGCTGGCCGGTGGCATTCTCGCGTGGGGCCTGTTCGTGAAATCCGTCATTCCCAACACACCGCGCGTCCACAACTACGGCGCCCTGCCCGACGCACCGGGACAATCCATCTACTCCACAAACCCCACGCCGCGCGACACCACCGCACCGCCGCAATATCAAACGCTCCCCGAAGCCAAACGTGACGCGGGCGTCTCGCCCGCGTTGTGCGTTCCATTGGCCGAGGCACCGGAAAACGATCTCTCGACTTCGCCATCCGGCACGGGCAAGATGCCCGCGGGACACGAGGGCGGGACGCCCTCGTCACGTGAGACGCCCACATCACACGCAGAGGCGTCGCCATGAACACGCGTCGCCTGCGACGGCTCATCCACGTCGCCATCGCCGCCGGCACGCTCGGGCTGGGCGCGGTCGCGATCGGGCTGTTCACCCATGTGCCGGAAATGAAAACCCAACCGAAACTGCAAACGCACGCCGCCCGCATGCCGCTTCCGCCGGCCGGGGCCGTGACCGTCGAACGACCCGCGCCCGTGCGATTCCCCGACCCCGCCGACACGCGTCCCCTGGCCAGCGGGCAAGTCTACTATGGCTATTACTGCCTGCCGTGCCACGGCCAAACCGGCGACGGCAGAGGTCCCGTCGGCGAAAGCTACCACCCCGTCCCGCGCGATCTGCGATCAGCCGCCATCCAAGCCCGCACCAACAAACAACTCCTCCGCGCCATCGCCGAGGGCACAGGCCATCAACTCGAAAACGACGGCCCGCGAATCCTCCACCTCACCGTCCCCCCACAACACGCAGGCCCGCTCATCGCCTACGTGCGGACGCTGAAAAAGTAACGAGTGACCCGCAATGAATAACGAAGACTGCGAAATTCCGCATTTTGCCCGGAATTCCGCAGTCCTCGTCAGTCATCACTCGTTACTTTTGTAAAACCGGAGAGGTCGGGATTCGAACCCGAGGTACGGCGTTAAACCGTACACCGGTTTAGCAAACCGGCGCTTTCAGCCGCTCAGCCACCTCTCCAACAAGCGGCCGTGTGCGTACGCCACGACCGCTCGGCCCTAAAGTATATCGTCACGTCGTATAAAGGTCAATAACACCAACAGGACAATCGTATCGAAATTTCCGTAGTTTTTCGCGAAAAGACCGAAGGCCGAAGGCTGCAGGAACGACATGGCGTTGCGGAGAATCATTCGCAAAGGCAGGTCGCGTCTACAGCCCACAGCCTTCAGTCTACAGCCTGTTTTTCTGCTCGATTTGAAAGCGGGCGGTCTCGCTGCCTACCATATGCCCGGACGCACGCGACGACGGCTGGCCGTCACGAAAAACCCAACACAAAAACCACGAGGACATGCGATGGACATTTTCGAAACCATTCGGACCGATCACGCCCTGTGCCGCGAAATCATGGAGCAAATGGAAGAATCCTCGCCGCGAGGCAAAACGAGGGAACGCCTGCTGACCAAACTGGCCGACGAATTCACGATGCATCAGGAGGCGGAGGAGGCGGTGTTTTACCCCACCGTGCTCGACGAAAAGGAAACTCGCGACGCCGCCCTCGAAGCCATCGAGGAACACCACGTGCTGGCGATGATTTTGCAGGACCTGGAGGGCACGGCCACCGACGACGAACGCTGGCTGCCCAAACTGGTCGTATTCCGCGAAATCTTCGAGCACCACGCCGAGGAAGAAGAAGAAGAAATCTTCGACGAAGTCCAAGACCTCCTCACCGAAGACGAAGCCGACGACATGGGCAAAGAATTCGCCCAGGCAAAAGAAAAGGAAACCCCAAAGAAAGCCGCCACAAAACGCGGTGCCGCCGTGGAGGCCGACGAAGAAGAAGAGGAGGAAGAGGAAGAAGAAGACATCGACGAAGGCCCGGAGGAGGAGGAAGAGTATGAAGAGGAGGACGAAGACGATGACGACCTGCCCGACGTGGAGGAGGAGGACGAGTAATTGGTTTCAGCAACCGTTTTCAGCGGCTTGCCTCTTTGCGCTGCAGGACGTTCTGTACTGCAAGACCATGCCGTAGCGGAAGTGCGGCGTCACGCCTCGGCAGCACCTTGGGCAGCCCTTGCCTCTTCCATGCGTTGCAGGAGCGCACGGGTTTCGAGAGTCTTGGGATGATCCTTCCCGAGCACATCTTCTCGCAGTGTCAGCACGGCCTGGCACTCCGTTTCCGCTTCGACATGCCGGCCCTGACCGTGTAACGCCTCGGCCAACCGGTGGCGGCTGACCAGCGTGTCGGGATGCCGTGACCCCACAACCTCCTCCTGAAGTATCAGCACGGCCCGACACTCCGCCTCCGCCTCGACATGCCTGCCCTGACCTTGCAACGCCTCCGCCAAATTGCTGCGACCAAGAAGCGTATACGGATGCCTGGCCCCGAAAACCTCCTCCAGCCGTTTCTGTGCATCCAGACACAGGGCTTCCGCCTCGACGTCTTTTCCCTGACCGTGTAACGCCCCGGCCAAATTGATGTGCATGAGGAGCGCGACGGGGTGCGTAGCGTCCGAACCCGCCTCGTGTTGTTGGATGACCTGCCGACATTCCGCCTCGGCCTCGACGTGTTTATCCTGGTCCACCAGCGCAGCCGCCAGATTGATATGGAGCATCATCGCGGAAGGATCCGTAATATTCCATTGGCGCTTCCACTCCAGCGCCGTCCGGCTCTGGGCTTCGGCCTCGGCATATCGGCCTTGGCCAAGCAGCGCAAACGCCAGATTGTTGTGAAGATTCAGCGTGGAAAGCCGCCTGACGTTGCCCCTCGTTGGCAACTCCTGCGTCAGTGCCGTCCGACACTCGATTTCCGCCTCGACGTATCGCCCCTGGTCCAGAAGCGCAGCCGCCAGATTACCGCGGAGGATCTGCACGCAAACAGGACTGACGATCCAGACCCGCTCCTGAGATGTCAACATCGCCCGGCACGCGATTTCCGCCTCGACATATCGGCCCTGACCATGCAGCGCAACCACCCGTTTACAGTGACGGGAAATACGATGTGCACGCCACAGCCCCACCAACAGAAACCCGGCGAAAACCGCGACGAAGACGGCTCCGAAAACGACCCACATGTTGTCCATCTGCACACCTTCTTCTTCTCACCATTCTGCTGCATTTTCGCGTGAAGGCAAGGCCGTTTATAGTGAATGGAGATTTTCCCCCAGCATCCACTTCGCGACGGTCTGGGCGGCGTTGGGTTTTCCTGCGTGGGTGGCGGCTTGTTGCATTTGGAGCAGCGTGGTCTCGTCGCGGAGGATTGGCAGGAGGTGTTCGCGGAGGCTGGCGGCGTTGGTGGTTGGGGTTTTTGTGTCGGAGACGATGACGGCGGCGCTGGCGTGTTCCAGCGCGGCGGCGTTGCGTTTTTGTTGTTGGTCTTTGTGGTGCGGGTAGGGCATGATGACGCTCGCCCGGCCTGCGGTGGCGATTTCGGCGACGGTGCCGGCGCCGCCGCGGCTGAGCACCACGTCGGCGGCTCCGTAGGCCAATTCCATGCGGTCGCAGTAAGGCAGGGTTGTCGTGTGCATGCCGGCGGCGCGGAGGCGGGTTTCGATGTCCTTCGCCGCCGGCAGGTGGCTGATGTGCAGCACCTGCCAGCGATCGGCCAGCGGGGCGAGGTCGTCGGCCAATTGGCCCAGGGCTGCACTGATGGACTCCGACGACAAACTGCCGCCGAAGACCAGCAGCGTTCGCCGCGACGGGTGCAGATGGAATGTTCGAATGGCTTCATCGCGTGCAGCCGCCGTCGAGGCCTCGTCGCCAAACGCGGCGGCGAAGGCGGGGCGAATCGGGCAGCCGACGCACCGCACCTTGTCGCGATGCCGCGAGGCGAACGCCTCCGCCGTGCTCTCGAACTGCGTGAAAATCACCTCCGCGTGCCGGGCGAGCATTTGGTTGGCCTTGCCGGGCACGGCATCGGGATTCAAAAACGCCCGCCGAACGGACGCCCGCGCCGCCTGCACCATCACCGGACCGGCCGCGAAGCCGCCCAAACCGAGCACGGCAGCCGGCCGCAAATCGGCAATCAGCCGCTTGGCCATCGATCGACTGCGAAGATACGTCGTCACGAAAGGCCAAAGTTTTCCCAGCGAACTCGGCAGCGGCTGAATCGGCTGCGGCGCGACGACGTACGACAGCGGGCTGAGGATTTGTCGATCAATGTCGCGTGACGAACACGCAAAGACGATCGTGGCGTCGGGTTCTCTGTTTACCAACTCTTGTGCGACGGCCAATCCCGGATACAGGTGACCGCCAGTACCGCCACCGGCGAAGATATAAACGCTCATAGTAGACTACACTTTCGCGATGGCTCCGCCGGTTTGCGCTGTAGAACGTTGTGGACTACAAAACATTTTTTTGTACGCAACGTTCTACAACGCAAACCGGCGGAGCCATATCAACCATTCGTTTATTCCGCCGGTTTGGCCGCGATCGCCGCCGCGGTGCTGCCGGTTTGCGACAGTTCGTCGCCGGGCGCCCGGCTGCGGGAGGTGACCGAGACGATCAGCGCCACCGCGGCGGCCATGATGAGCATGCTCGTGCCGCCGGCGGAAACAAACGGCAGGCCGATGCCTTTGGGCGGCAGATACACCGCCAGGTTCACGCTGATGTGGAGCAAACTCTGCATGGCGACGACGAATCCCACGCCGCCCGCCAGCGCCAGGCCGAAACGATCCGGCGCACGCAGCGCCGCCCGGCGGACCTGGAACATCCACGTCACCAGCAGGCAGATCAGCAACGCCCCGCCGAACAGCCCCAACTCTTCGCACAGCGTGGAAAAAATATAATCCGTCGACCGCTCGGGCAGATAGCCCTGCTTGAAGGTGCCGTACCCCAGCCCCTTGCCCCACCAGCCGCCGCTGAGAATCGCAATCAACGACTGCTTGGTGTGGTAGGTGCCCCAGGGATCCATCATCGCTTCGAATCGCGACCAGCGGTACGGCACGTGCACCACCAGCAGCCAGAACACGCCCGCCGCCGGCGGAATGAACGCGCCAAGATAATACCACGGCACGCCGGCGAGGATCATCGTGACGGCCGCCGACAGCCCCACCACGGCGGCGGTGCCGAAATCCTGCGTGACAATCACGCCCACACACGCGCCCGTGACCATCGCCGCCGACAGAAATGTCCAGCCGCTGCGGGGCTTCGTCGCCGGATGCGCCAGCCAGGCGGCCAGGAAAACGATCAGCGACAACTTGATGAACTCCGACGGCTGAACGGACAACTCCACGCCGCCGACAGGCACGCGGAGCCAGCGGGCGTAGTCGCCCACTTTGTGTCCGACGAACAGCACCAGCACGCCCAGGCCGACGGAGATCAACAGCAACGCCAGCGCGAACGTGGGCATCGCCCCCGCCAGCGGCAGACGGAACGATTTCGCCGCCAGCCACCGGTAGTCCAACCGCCAGAACGTCAGCAGCACCACGGCGGCCGCGACGGCGAACACGATGTGACGATTGCTGACCTGCGCCCACCAGTGCGCGTCGACGACCTTCAGGCTGGCCACGGCGGAAGGCACCATCACGGCGCCAATCGCCAGCAGGGCCAGCGTCATGATGAGAATGCTGGTACCCGTGGCGTTCCGCCGTAACGGCAAGCGGTCAGGTTGTGATGGCGTCCGTGCCATGGTGGGAGTCCATTCTATCACAAAATCTTTTTTTACCACAGAGACACAGAGGACTCAGAGAAAAAGACACGTGGTGTTCGATGGACTGTTTTCAGCGGCTTGCCTCTTTGCGCAGCAGGATATTAAAAACTAAAAACGTTTCGGTTCACCCATCCTACGGCGCAAAGAGGCAAGCCCTTACGAAATATCCACCGCATACCCACGTCTACATTTCTGTACCCTCTGTGTCTCTGTGGTAAAAAGATCAGTCCACCAGCGCCGTCGGCTGGAACTCCAGCCGCATGGCCGCCAGGGCGAGCACGGCCAGCAGGATGCCGATGATCCAGAATCGCGTGACGACCTTGGTTTCCGCCCAGCCGCCCAGGTGAAAATGATGATGCAGCGGCGCGCAGCGAAAAACCCGCTTGCCCGCGATGCCGCCTTTTTTCTTGGTGAGCTTGAACACGCTCACCTGGATGATGACGCTGAAGGCCTCGGCCACGAAGATGCCGCCCGCGATGAACAGCACGATCTCCTGCCGACAGACGACCGCGACGAACCCCAGCAGCCCGCCGAGCGTCAGGCTGCCCGTGTCGCCCATGAACACCTGCGCGGGATGCGCGTTATACCAGAGAAATCCCAAACACGCGCCAATCATGGCCGCACAGACAATCGCCATCTCCTGCGCGCCGTACACCAGCGGCACGCCCAGGGCCATCGACCACTCCCGCACGCCCGCCACCCACGCCACCACGACGAAGACCGCCGACACGATAATCACGCACCCGGTGGCCAAACCGTCCATGCCGTCGGTGAGGTTCACCGCATTCGACGTGGCCACCATCGTCAGCGTCGAAATCATCACATAGTAATAAATCGTCAGCACGATCGGCGAGGCCAGGAACGGCAGGTAAAAATGATGCGAAGGCCTCAACTGCCCCACACCCGCCTGCCCGCCGTAATGATACATGTATACCGACAACACCACGCCAAGCCCGATCTGGAAGAGCAGCTTCTCGCCGCTGGTCAGGCCGTCGCGATTGCCCTTGCCCGCAGCGCGGCGAAGCTTGAGCCAATCGTCAAAGCCCCCCAGCACGCCCAGCCAGACGGCCGCGAGAATCGCCGCCCACACGTACAAGTTCCGCAAATCGGCGAAAAACAGCACCGCCAACACAATGGCCACCACGATCAGCACGCCCCCCATCGTCGGCGTGTTGGATTTGTGCTTGGTGATCTCGTTCAGGTCGATGTGATTAAACTCAGGCCGGTCGCCGACCTTCTTCTTGATGAGAAACCGAATCAGGCTCGGGCCGAGCATCATGACCACCGCAAAACTCATGAACGCCGCCGCGCCCATCCGCACCGTCAACAACGAGCCGGGCTTGATGTCCAACGACAAAAAATTGAGAAGCCAGTAGATCATTCTCGTTAACCCGGTAACTGGTTAACTAGTTGACTAGTTAACTGGTTGACTGGTCCCTTCGCCAAACGGTTCCTCTTCACTAGTTAACCAGTTAACGAATTAACCAGTTAACAAAAATGCTTCCCTCGAACAACCGGTTCACCTTCACCCACACGCTTCGCAAATCCTACGTGGCTGCGTGGCTACGTAGCCGCCGCTCCAAAACGTACGATCGGTCCAACCAGGCGCTCCATCGCCATGCCTCGCGAGCCTTTGATCAGGATCGTGTCGCCCGCTCGCAGCAGCGCGGGCAAGGCCTCGATGGCGGACTCGACGGAATCGAACTCCGCCGTCCGCGCCGTCGCGCCCGCCGACGCGGCGCCTCGCGCGATATATCGTCCCAACAGGCCGATTCCAATGAGAAAATCCACCCGCCCAGACGCGATCTCCCTGCCCGTCCGTTCGTGCAGCGAAATCGTCGACTCGCCAAGCTCTCGCATGTCGCCGGCGATCATCACGCGACGCGCGCCCGGCTGGTCGCCCAGCACGTCCGCGGCCGCGGCCATGCTGGCGGGGTTGGCGTTGTACGCGTCGTTAATCAGCCGCACGCTGCCGGCGGGCACGGCCTCCAGCCGCATCTCCACGCCACCGAAATCCGCCAACGCCGCCGCCGCGTCCTCCGCGCTCACGCCCAGACACGCCGCGGCCGCCATCGCCGCCGTCGCGTTGCTCGCACTGTGACGTCCCGGCTGCGGCAACACCACGCGCACGTCCCGCCCGCCAACGCGAACGGAAAACCGCACGCAGTCCGCGCCACCCTCGAAATCCACCAGCCGCCAATGGGCATCCGCCGACTGGCCAAACCATGTCACCGCCGCTCCACCCGTCGCCGCAACCGCTTCGCGACGCAACGACTCGTTGTCCGCCCACACCACCGCCTGGCCCGCTCCGCGCAGCCCTGCGTAGCTCAACGAGCGAAGCAGGGACGCCTTCTCCTTCGCCACCAATTCCAGGCTGCCAAGTTTTTCCAGGTGCGTCTCGCCCACCGACGTAATCACGGCCACGTCGGGCCGGCAGATCTCGCCCAATTGCGTGATCTCGCCCGGCGCGTTCGTACCGACCTCGCACACGACGTACTGATCGCACTCGCCAACGCCCAACAGCGTCAGCGGCACGCCGATGTTGTTATTAAAACTCTTCGGACTGCACGTTCCGTGTAAACGTGACGCGGGCGTCCCGCCCGCGACACGACTCAGAATGTGATGCAACATCCGCTTGGTGGTCGTCTTTCCGTTGGACCCCGTGACGGCGATCACGCGGGCGGGCATCGCGTCGCGGTGCCACCGTCCCAGCCTGCCCAACGCCGCCAGCGTGTCCGACACGCCAATCAACCGATCGCCAAACCGCCGCGCCAAATCAGCCGGCAGCGGCACGCGAACATCCACCAGCGCCCCGCCCGCGCCGGCGGCGAACGCCTGCGGAAGAAAATCGTGCGCGTCGAATGTCTCGCCCTTGATCGCGATAAACAACGGCCCGTCCGGCCCAATCTTCCGACTGTCCATTTCGACGGCCTCGACACTCACCGCCGCCAGCGAACGTACGGCAGCGCTGGCGACATTCACATCCGCGCCGGCGCAGTCCGCGCCAGGCCACCAGAACGATTGGCCGTCCACGATTTTTCGAATGTCTTCCAGCGACGTCCGCTTCATAACAACACACCTGGCAATACATTCTGCTATCACATCCAATGCCTACACGACCGCTTGATTCTTTTAGCCCCGGCAGGGGCGCCTTGGGTAGCCCAGGGTGAGCCGTACTCGGCGAACCCTGGGGACAAGGCGTTTCATTCCGTCCAAGCCCCGTAGGGGCGCCTTGGATTCTCGCAACCTCCAAGGCGCCCCTGCCGGGGCTTTTTCTTCTTGGGCCGCTATCCCAGGGTTCGCGGAGTACCGCTCACCCTGGGCTACCCAAGGCGCCCCTTCCGGGGCTTGATACCGGCACACTCGTCAGGAAAGACCTTCGAGCTTGAGGTTGCGAATGAACTCCTTCTTATTCATCGTTTCACCAACATCTCGCGCACCACTTCGGCATCATCAAAATGATGTTTGGTTTCCTCGACAATCTGGTACGTTTCGTGCCCTTTGCCGGCTAACAAAATCACGTCGCCTTCGCGGGCGTGCTGAATCACCCGCTCGATCGCCTTGCGGCGGTCGGGTTCGACGTGCGTTTTGGCCAGGCCTGCCGGTGTGAAGCCGGCGAGGATTTCGTCGATGATCGCGCGGGGGTCTTCCGTTCGCGGGTTGTCGCTGGTGACGACGACGGCGTCAGCAAGTTCTTCTGCCACGCGGGCCATCCGAGGCCGTTTGAGTCGGTCGCGATCGCCGCCACAGCCGAACATCACGATCAGCCGCCCCCGCGTCACGGGCCTGACCGCCGACAGCACGTTCGCCATCGCGTCGTCCGTATGAGCGTAATCCACGTACACCGTGAACGGCGCGTCCACCGGCACGCGGTCAAGCCGCCCCGGCACGCGAACGCCCTTCGTCAACGTCGAGGCGATCACGTCCCACGACACGCCCAACCCGCGACAAATACCCGCCGCCGCGAGACCGTTCCGCACGTTGTGCTTGCCGATCAGCGGGCTGGCAATCATGATCTCACGTGACGCGGGCGTCTCGCCTGCGTTGTGCGTGCCATGGGATTGGCCATTAGAAGACGTCAAACCGTCTTCGCCCGACGCGGGCAAGATACCCGCGTCACGCATCACAAACTCCGTGCCGCGGTCGCTGATGTCGCGAATCACAGCGCCGAGCGTTCTCGGCCCGTCCAGGCCGTAACTCACCACACGGCCTCGCGTCACCGCCGCCATCGCCTCGCCCGACGGATCGTCAAAATTAATCACCGCCGTCGCGGAGGCGGGCAACTCCGCAAAGAGAATCCGCTTGGCCGCGAGATAATTCGCCATCGTCTTGTGATAGTCCAAATGCTCGCCGGTCAAATTCGTGAACGCCGCCGCCGCGTACTCCACGCCGGCCACCCTGCCCTGATCCAGCGCGTGCGACGACACCTCCATCACCAGGTGCGTTCGACCGGCCTGTACCATCTCGGCCATCATCTCCGCCAAGTCCACCGCGCCGGGCGTGGTGTTGTTGGCCTCGACGCTGGTTTTTCCGGTTTCGTAGGCAATCGTGCCCAGCAGCGCCGGCCGATGGCCCGCCGCCTCCAGGATCGCCCGCACCAGCAGCGTGATGGTGCTTTTTCCCTTCGTGCCCGTCACGCCGATGTTGATCAACTTCCGCGCCGGCCAGCCGTGAAACGCCTGCGCCATCGGCCCGAGCGCCCGCGCGGAACTCGACACCACAGCCCACGGCACGGACGCGGGCACGGCAGCGGCATCCTCGCACACCACCGACGTCGCCCCGCCCGCCAACGCCGCCGCGATAAAATCATGCCCATCCACCACAGGCCCGCGCACGGCCACGAAACACGCCCCCGCGGCGCAGCGTCGCGAGTCGCTCACCAGCGAGGCCACAGGCCCGTCGCCGCGGCGAACGACCACGTCCACCCCCGCCGATGCCAACAATTCCGACAGACGCATGTTTTCGTTAACTGGTGAACTCGTTAACTCGTTAACTGGTTAACTCGTTGGCGCACGTCGCAACTTCACGAGTCAACCAGTTAACGAATCAACGAAACTGTATCAAAACCAGCCCGACGGACAAAATCCGCCGTGAGGCCGGGGAGTTTCCGAGGCCCAGGAACAACGCCACCCCAAGTGACGTCAAGAGCCTGAGCCTACGCTGGGAATATTGAACAGCAAGCCACTAGCCATCAGCCACTAGCCACCAGGGTTTTCGTGACTCGGCTGTAAAATCGCTCCTCCTGTTCGAGAGAGTGATCTCGTGGCTTCGCTGACTCGTAGATCAATTCTCACACGCACACCAGCAGTATGCCCTGGCTTCTGGAAAGCTTCGCCCTACCTTGTGGCTTGTGGCTAGTGGCTTGTGGCTGCGGGTTAATCGCGATTCCTCACCCACGCGCGCCGGATGACCGGTTCGGTCCGGTCGGGCGAGACGTTCAGGTACGCGAGCGTTTTTTCCACCACGTCTTTGAATACAGGCCCCGCCACCGTGCCGCCGTAGTAGCCGCCCGTACGCGGGTGGTGTACCGAGATCAGGCACACCACGCGCGGATGGCTGGCCGGCGCGCCACCGACGAACGAACCAGTGTACACCCCGGTGGCCAATTGCCCGCCGCGGGCCACCTGGGCCGTGCCGGTCTTGCCGAAACTCGTCCAGCGGTCCATCTGCGTCGTCGCGTGCCCGGTGCCGTATTCCTTCTCCACCACGCTCGCCATCACGGCCAGCGTGCTGCGACTGGTCTGCTCCGAAATCACGCGGCGGATCACTTTTCGTTCGCTCTGCCACGTCACGCTGCCGTCGGGGGCGACGATGCAATCCACCAGCCGAGGCTGAAGCAACTCGCCGCCGTTGGCCAACGCACAGAACGCGTTGGTCAGTTGCAGCGACGTGACGGCGACCTCCTGTCCGAACGGCACGCGGGGCAGCGAAAAACCGTCCCAGTCCGAAAGCCGCCGGACAATGCCCGCCGACTGCCCCGGCCAGGCGCGACCGTCGGGCAACTGGATCGGCACACGGCTGCCGAATCCGAACCGCTTCACCACCTCGTGAACGCGGGTCTTGCCCATCATCAACCCCAGCTTGGACATGCCGATATTGCTCGAACGGATGATCACGTCCGACATGCTCAGCACACCGTACGCGTTGCCGTGGTCGCCGACCTTGCCGCCGTTGGGCGGGTAAAACGTGCCCCCGCCGCAGTCGATCGTCGTGTTCCACGAAATCAGCCCCGCGTCCACGAACGCCGCCGCGATGATCGGCTTGAACGAGCTGCCGGGCTCGTACGGACTCACCAGGGGGCGGTTCTGCCGCTGCTCCGGGTTGTCGACCTCGTTGAATTTGTTGGGGTCGAACCCTGGCGTGCCGTACATCGCCAGGATCCGCCCGCTGTGCGGGTCCATCACCACGCCCGCGACCCAGGCGGCCTTGTGCTTGTCCTTCGCGCGATTGGCGGCCTTTTCCAGAATGTCCTGGATCACCGGATCAATCGTCAGATAGACGTTCGAGCCGTCGACGGGAGGCACGTCGCGTAGCGCGGAGAGTTGCCGCCGGCCTGAATCGCCGAGGTTCTCCCGCACGCCCGCCTTCGGCGCGATGTACTTGTGCAACACGGCCTCGATGCCTTCGCCCGCTTCGCCGCTTTTCAATTGATACCCAAGCGTCGCCGAGGCCAGGTTGCCGTTGGGATAATCGCGGTGCCACTGCCACTCGATGCCGATGCCCCGGTAATTTTTGTTCTTGCGAAGCGCATTGATCGCCTCGACCTCGACCTCGTCCAGGTCCTTCTTGATCCACACGAATTTCGAGCCGCGACGCTCGCGAAACGCCTGCCGCACGCGCTCGGCGTCGACGGCCAAAATGGCGGCCACCTTCTGGCTGGCGTCGTCCAACTGGTCGTCGGGAATGTCGCGCGGGAGATTCAGGTCGCCGATGGCTTCGAGTTGTTCCGGCGTGATGTCGCTCTTGATCCAGCGGTAGGTCGTGTCGCGTTTGGCGAGGATGATGTTCTGGATTTCGCGGGCGTCCATTCGGAGGACGTTGGCCAGCGCGGTCGCGGTGAGCGGGAGTTTTTCGTTGTCCAGCAGGCTGGGGTCGGCGTAGCAGGCCGGCGATAGCTTGCTCGTGGCGGCGATAAAATCGCGATTGACGCCGCGGAAATACACGTCGCCAGGGCGGCCTGGGACCGGAATGACGATCCGCTCCTGAACCAGCGCCGCCTCCCGCGCGTACTGGGCGGAGTGCACAATCATGTCCGCGTGCTGAACGATCAGGCAGAGCGCCGTCACGATCAACCCGCCAAACAGGAGGTTCACAATCCACTTACTCGATGATGAAAGGTTCGCGTCCATGCGGGTCTCATCTTCGTTGGGCGACGGTAAAATCGCACCGTCAGTTCGAGGGAACCAAGCCAGTAGCCAATAGCCAGTAGCCACAAGGTATGGTAAAGCCTGTTACGAATCATCCGATCTTGAACTTCGCCACGTTCGTGTCTATTCCCGCTTTCACTGCCATTTCGCCACCGACGTTCCTTACCTTGTGGCTAGTGGCTGTTTTTCGGCTTACCGTCCTCGCAGAATCGGCCGATCGTTTCGTTGTGGCGGCGTTGTGGTTTCGCGGGGCGGGGCCGCTTCGCGACGTTGCACCACGGCGCGACGGGTCGGTTCGGGGGCTTTTAAGCCCTTGGCCAGGGCATCGCGATGCGTGGGGTCGATCAGTTTCGCCGCCACCGCCTCACCGCGCTCGCCGACCTGCCGAAACGACGCCAGGCGGGAAATCTCCACATCCTGTGTCCAGACCTGCCGTGGCACTTCGATATCGCAGTAATTCCGCAACGACAGCGTCTCATTGCGCACACGGGCTTCCTCGGCGCGAAACTGAACCAGCACCACGCCGATGGCCGCAAAGCACACGATGATAAACGCGATTCGCATAACCGCTCCGACAACAGCCAGTAGCCATCAGCCAATAGCCAGTAGGTATGGCCACGCCTGATGTCGATCACACGATCCAGATCTTGGCTACCTGTACACCCGTTCCCGCTGCCGCTGCCATTTCGCCGACGTCGTGCCGTACCTATTGGCTACTGGCTACATCAACCGTCAGTTTCCCAGCATCAGCTCCTGGCCGACGCGGATGCTGTTGGCGTCCTTGATGCCGTTGAGTTTGGCCAGGTCGTCGGTGGTCAGTCCGCTTTTGCGGGCGATGGCGAAGAGCGTGTCGCCCTTCTTGACGACGTACTTTTCCTTCGCCGCCGCCGGCGCGGGCGTGGGCTGATCCACGACCACCAGCGGCGGAGTCCGCGAAGCGGCGCCCGCGGGCGTCAGGCCGACAATCACCGTCTCCGTCGCGCGGATGGGAACGGTCGGCTTCGGGGCCGGTGCCGGCGCCGCCAGCGGCGGAATGGTCAACTCCATGCCGACCTTCAGGTTGTTCGGGTTGCCAATGACCGACTTGTTCACGTCGAAAATCTTGGTGTGCTGCGACGCGTTGGCGTCGCCGTAGAGTGTTCTCGCGATGCCGTACAGCGTGTCGCCCTGCTTGACGACGTATTTCTGTCCGACGACGGCCGGTTGAACAACGGGTACAGGCGTAGGGCCGAGCATTGTGTCCACCACCGCGACAGCCGGCACGGGCTGGCGGACAGGCGCGGGCGGTGTGTTATTCACGCGCGACTCCGCCGCCAGCACGTCGGCCAGCGTGTCGTACGTCACCGTCACCGTCCGGTTGCCCGACGGCACGGGCGGCGCCACGACCGGCGCAACCGCCACCGGCGTGTCATTTACGACCGGGCTTGTCTGGGCCGGCCCGACGACCGCCGACTCCACCCGGCCTGGATTCATCTGAGCGACAGGTCCGACGCTCGCATCCCACACCGACGCGGAATCCGCCGTGCCGACAACGCGATGGTCGCCGCTGGCTTCCGACGACACCGTCAACGGGCGAGTCGGCACCGGGGGCGACCCGGTGCCCTGCGCCAGTTTCTTCATCTCCGGCGACAAGGCCGACGGCCCGTCCTCCTTGGGCATGATGCCGCTGAGCACCAACCCGAAGGCCACGATAAACAACAATCCGACGAGCAAACCAATCTTCGTCTCTCTCGTCATGTCCGACTCCATTCGGTGCGACTGTTCCCAGTTTTCCAGTAGTTTTTCGTAAAGTCCCGCCGAGCGGCTAGCCTTGTGTTTTTTCGATCCCGCGAAGTTTCGCCGAGCGGCTTCGCGGGTTGTCCCGCGACTCCGTCTCGCTCGCCTGGAGCGGCTTTTTCGTCAGCAGCCTCGCCAAGCCTGTCGATTCCCACTTCGCAAACGCCTGCTTGACCATCCGATCTTCCAGCGAATGAAAGCTGATGATCGCCGCGCGCCCGCCCACCGCCAGCACGTCCGGCAGGGCGGCCAACAAACGCTCCAGATTGTCCATCTCCCGGTTCACCGCGATCCGCAAGGCCTGGAACGTCCGCGTGGCCGGGTGCACCCCGACGCGGGACTTGCGGGCCATCGCGGGAACCGCGGACAGTACTATGTCGGCCAGGCACCCGGTGGTTTCTATACTGTTTTTTTCGCGTTCGTACACGATCGCCCGGGCAATCCGTCGGCTGAGCCGTTCCTCGCCGTACGCGTAGATCAAATCCGCCAGCTCGCGCTCGCCGTACGTGTTGACAATCGTCGCCGCCGTCAGGCCCTGCGAGCGGTCCAGCCGCATGTCCAAAGGCCCGGACGCCTGGAACGATAAGCCACGCTCGGGATCATCCAACTGACTCGACGCCACGCCCAGATCCGCCAACAAGCAATCCGCGTGCGAAACGTCCGCCTCGACAAGCACGTCACGCACGTCGCCAAAATTGGCCTGAAAATACCGCACGCGAGTGCCAAACCCCTCCAACCGACGCCGCGCCCGCCGCAGGTTCGCCTCATCCAAATCAATGAGAACCGCCCGCGCCCTCTCCGACGCCGCACGCAACAACGCATCGCTGTGCCCGCCAAGCCCCGCCGTGCAGTCGACAATCACCAACCGCGACGCCGGCCCCAACAGACCCAGCACCTCATCCACCATCACGGGCGTGTGCCCAAAATCTTCCATAACATTGGTCGCTGACAACGAAGCGACAAGCGACTGGTGACAAACGACAAGAGAAGGCAACGTTTTTCGTATTCGTCGTTCTCGCGACAAGCCATCGCTCTGAAAGACAAGACACTCCTGCTCCAGTCGCTTGTCACCTGTCGCTTGTCGCTGGTTTTCCCGTCACACCGCCGCTGCCTCCGCCTGCTCCACCACGCCCGCCGCCATGGGCGAGAGCGTGATCCCGGCATACTCATCCCCCAGGGCCTGAATGCGGGCCAGCCGTTGTGCCAAATCCAGCAGGCGCTGCCGGTGGCCGTCGCCAGGCGACGACCCGTTGGCCAATTGGCTCCGCAGTTCCGAAAGAGCAATCGTCGGCCTTCCATGGCCATCGACCGTCTTACGCCGGGCCTTCTGAGGGATGAGCATGTGCGAATCCTTTCGTCCGGGAATGCCAGACCCACGTTCATCCATGACAGTGGGCCCGCGTCTCACTCGCCGGCGTGCAACTTCGCGCCGGCTTCATACAACATCTGGCCATAGGACGGCAGCGACTCCTTCACATACCGTTCCCAAGCCTCCGTCGGCCAAATCTCGATCCGTTCGTTCATGCCGACCAACGTCACCTTCTCCGAAATCTCCGCCCGCTCCAGCGACTTCTCCGGCAACACCACCCTGCCCTGCGAGTCGCTCTTGAGAGGCCTGGCCATCGCCAGCATCAACGACAGCGTCCTCTCCTCGGGCGTCGGAAACACCGACGGCTTCCGCGACGCGACCATCTTCTGGTACACCAGGTTCGGATACAGCCGCAAGTGCTTGTCAGGACCCACGACGAGAACCCAACTCTCGCCATCCACCTCGGGCACGACCTGATCCCGGAATATCGAGCCGATCGCCAAACGATGTTTGGCGTCAATCGTCGTCTCAAATTCCCCAAGAAAAAACGCCATGGCCGTCAGATCCTGAAATCCCCTTCAGCGACAGGGAATAACAGGGAGAATACACCATTCTCAGGGACTGTCTAGTAAAATCTCGCTAAAATTTCCATGGCCTGCAAAGAAAATTGCGGGAAAACCACCAGCCCTGCCGCCCCAAACCCCAAGTTGTAGTAGCCGCCACCCCAGACAATGCCAGAATTGGTACCCACTGCTGCCAGGACGGAACCAAAAAAAAATTTGTAACATTTCGTCAAGTTTTTCCACCACACCAGAAAACAGGGACAGAAAACACAACGCCCGCAGCCATCGGCCGCGGGCGCTGAGGAGCTCGATCAACAACCGATCTTAACGACGCCGTCGCAGCAGCGCCAGGCCGCCCAGGGCCAGCAGGCTCATCGTCACCGGTTCGGGAATCGGCGCGCCGAACAGTTGCACCTCGTTGATGTAGTTCGCGCTGCCGCCACCGTCCACCATCGTCAGCATGATGGCCGTGCCGATGATGCCTTCGGACAAATCGAAATAGCCATACAAAACCGGCAGAAACTGCGTCGTCGTGCCGTCGGCGAACGTCACGGGATGCCACGCGTCGTCGTCGCCGTTGCGATAGAACAGATTGAACGTCGCCGTCGCGCTGTTATAACCCGTTCCCGCCCCGGACAGGCCCAGCTTGGTGAATTCATACTCGACGCCGTTGGTGAAGTTCACGATGAAGCCCTTGCCCGCCTCGTTGAGGCTGTACATCACCGTTCGGCCCAGTGGGTTGTACGCGTCGTCCACAAAGCCGAGGTTGGGGCTGATGGCAACGCCGCCCACTGGTGTGATCGTCACCGCCGGCGAGCCGGGCGTCGCGCCCGCCAGGCCGGTGCTGGAAATCAAGTCGATGTTGTTGTTCTTCGGGCTGAGCGTGCCCACGTCGCCGAACACGCGGATGCCATGGATAATCATCCGGCCAGGCTCGTTCCCTCCGGGGCCGTTTTGATATCCGGTCGGGACAATTTGCAGATGCCGCGTGTCCAGCCCGCCCTCGGTCTTCAACACCAGGGTGCCCGTGCCCGAAGCATACGAATATTCGCACTCGACGGGAATCGTGAACGTCACGCCGCCGTCGTTACTCGCGAACACGTCAAAGCTGCTGGCCTGATACCCGGCCCAGTAGTGCAGGCGGATCGTCTTGATGTTCTGGACTTCGCCGAAATCGAAGGTGATATCGTTGTCATAGGCATGGGCGCTGTCGCGATATTCGTAGGAAATGGCCTCGCTGTAGATCCGCCAACTGGTCGCCGGCATCGTTCCGTACGCCGAGGTAATCTTCAGATCCGGGTTCCATGTATTGAGAATGTTCACATTCTCCCGATGGTCGAAAATCGCCGCCACGGCGCTGCCACACCACGCCAATGACACTGCCGCCACGAGAACCGTCGAAATGAGAATACGCATAACCACTCCTTTACGATGCACATAAACGGAAAATGAATGCCGCGCCACGAAGGCCGACTCTATATATCGTACCACAGCATGCCAACACGTCAAGGCCGCGAATGAAGAAATCGGGGCCATCGCATCTAAATTCCTTCATTTTCGTATGATTTTCCGCAAAGGGCCGTTTTTGAAGGCTGTTAGACTGTTAGGCTGTTAGGGAGAGGCTTATGGAAAATTAGGCCCAATCTCACATCAGCCGGCGCCTAACAGTCTAACAGCCTAATAGTCTAACAGTCTCTTGTACGAAAAAATGGGCGAATGTAGATGCGATGGCCCTGTGAAGAAATCAGGACGAACGCAGGTAAAATTCCAATGATTCGTGTGGGATTCGGGTTTGGCGGGAGTCGCCGCAGGCTTGCCGTTTTGCGCTGTAGAACGTTCGGAACAGCGCAAAACGGCAAGCCTGCGGCCATTCACGCCAAACCCGAAAAACGAACAAATATACATGCGTTTTCCCTGTGAAGAAATCACGCCCGCAAAGCACAACGCCCGCAGCCATCGGCCACGGGCGTTGTGAAATGTGAACGAATGGGCAACGTTCTACCGCCGCCGTCGCAGCAGCGCCAGGCCGCCCAGGGCCAGCAGGCTCATCGTCGCCGGCTCGGGAATCGGATGAATATTGAACGTTTCCGTCAGATGGATCCCGATGCCGTTGCTGCTGACGGGGACGAATGCTTCCAGGTCCCCGTCCCACACGGTGGGCATCGCGTCGTACGGAACCATGATCCGCAGGCCGGTCACGCCCGTCAGGTCGCCCAGATCGTTATAGTACCACTTCGATACTGCGCCGTTGATGTTCAGTTCGGAGTAGAACGTCCCCGCGTTCAGCCAGCCTTGCGAATCTTCCGTCTGGTATTGGACCACCCAGTAACTCGGGATCGCCCGATCGCCGTTGTCGGAATTGGCCCGCCATGCGATGGAAAGGAGGTTGATGTCTTCCGGGGTGCTGAACGTCCGATCAACGAAGAAGAAATCGTGTCCCGCGTCGATGTTCGCCGCGATGCTCTGGGACAGCCAACGGTACTGACCGAGGGAGTCAAGACCACTCGCGCCCGCTCCGCCGATATTGGAACTGGCCAGCCAGCCGGTGGAACTGGGCTTTACCTGCTGGCTTTCGAGCGTGCCGCCGATGTCGCCGAACACGTCCATTTCGCCCAGCGAACGACGGTTGTCGCCACCGGGCGGTGTGCCGTAGGTCACGCGAACCCGGAGGCCCGCCGTCGTGTAGGCCTGTCCAAGGTCGACGCCATGAACCAAAACCTGCGCCAGGGCGCCGAAGTCGCTGCTGTCATATCGCTCCACCCAAACCCAACTATTCGGATCGTTCACGTCGCAGCCAGGCGCGAGCGTGTCCACACAGATATTCGTAATCCAGCCGCCCCAGTTCCAGTCCGCGAACAGCCGCAACACGCGGATATCCTGCGGCGTGTTCCATAGCATGTACGGTTCGAGCGAGGGCTGAGCGGGATCAGGATTCTCGTCGGTGGGCCTGATGTACTGGACCTGCGGCGCGTTGTTGTCGTGCCCCCACGACCAGATGGACCGGTCGGCGATATTCCGCACTTGTCCATTCGACAACGGGTGATCCACGCCGAAATGATCCGCCGACCAGGCAAGGCTGTCCAACGCCTGGACGCCGGGACCAAACGACAACGCCGCCACGGCAAGAACAACCAAAATACGATTACGCATGACCACCACTCCTTATGGTTTGAAACGCCGACAATGCAATAACGAAAATGGAGGACACCCTGATTGTACCCCGTCTGGCCAAAACGTCAAGCGGCGAAATGGGCGGATTCAGGGCAAACGCATGTGTATTTTCCGGTTTGCTACGTGACCTTTGTGGTTGGCGTGACTGGCCGCAGGCCCTGCCCGTTTGCGTTTCAAACGTCGCCATGGGCCGAGTTCTCCGCTTTTACCACGTTCTACAACGCAAACTGGCAGGGCCTGCGGCCAATCACGCCACGTGCGAAAATCAGCGAACAGCCAGGGAAACTACATTGCGTTTGCCCTGTGGGCGGTTTTTATGTGGCGGGGCGGGGCGGTTCAGTCCTGGCCCATCATCTCGAGATAGAGTTTTTCGTGGGCGGCGACCATGGTATCGACGGCGAAGGTTTCGGCGCGGCGGCGGGCGACGGTGGCCATGTGACGGCGGAGTGGCGTGTCGTGGGCGAGGCGTATCATGGCCTCGGCGAGGGCGGCAGGGTTTTCGGGCGGGATGAGCAGGCCGGTTTGGCCGGGGAGCATGACGTCGCGGAGTCCCTCGACGTCGGTGGCGATCACGGGCAGCGAGGCGGCCATCGCTTCGACCGCCGACAGGCCAAACCCTTCCCAGCGGCTTGGCATGACCAGGAAATCGCCCGCAGAGTACAGGCCCGCGATCTCGTCAACAAACCCCGGAAACACCACCCGTACCGCCCCGTCGGCAGGCTGATTCCGCACAAATTCCTCGACCATCCCCTGCCAAGGCCCCTGCCCGGCGATGGCAACGACAAGCCGGGCCCGTGACGCGGGCGTCTCGCCCGCGTTGTGTGATCCATAGGCCTGGCCGTTAGAGGACGAACAAGCGTCTTCGCCTCCAGACGCGGACGAGACATCCGCGAGACACGCGGGCAAGATGCCCGCGTCACGTGGCCCCAACCGCTGGGCCGCCAGCGGCAACGCCTGGAGCAGAATGTCCAGCCCCTTCTGATCACATAACCGGCCGGCCCAGACGGCCAACCGATCCGCCTCGCCGACGCCAAGCCGCTCCCGCCACGCCAAGCCTCGCGACGCGTTCCGTGCATACGCGGCCAGGTCGATGCCGTTTTCGATCGTCACGCACCGCCGGGGCGAAATCCCCGACCGCCGAATGTGGTCCGCCCGCACGCTCTCCGACACGCACACGACAGGCCCGCGACGCTGGAACAGCCGACCGTACAGACTCCGCCACGGCAGAAACCGCCGCTCGGCTACGTGAACGGTGTGGGCCACGCGCGGCACGCCCGCCAGCCTCGCCGCCAGCCGCCCGGCCAGGTCGGCGTGGAACAAATGCGTGTGCACCATATCAAACCGCCCCGCCGCCAGCCATCGCGACAGCTCGCGAACCTTCAGCACGTCCCACTTGCCCGCCACGCCGAGCACGAACACCTCCACGCCGGCATCGCGAAGCCGCTCAGCGACGGCCCCGCCACGCAACGCCGCCACACTCACACCAAACCGCGACCGGTCCAGCCGCGTCGCCAACTCATACACCACCCGCTCGGCGCCGGCGGGGGCAAGCTCGGTGATCATTTCACACACGCGAATCATATCGACGAATCATACCGGAGAACGCGACCGCTAGCCAACAGGCAGGGAAAACGCACAGGCGAACGCGTATGCGCTCCTCTTGCACGCCCTTCGCCTTCAGGCGCCACTGGCCACAGGCCCTGCCAGTTTGCGTTGCAGATCGTTGTGACAACCGAAGCGTTCTGTCGCTCACGACGTTTTACAACGCAAACTGGCAGGGCCTGTGGCCAGTGGCGCCTGAAGGCGAAGGGCGATAGTGAAACAAAAAAGGGCCGCAGCCTCCTGAGGCTGCGGCCCCTGCGAACTTCCTGAGACCCTGCGAGGTAGGCGTCAGGAGCCGGCCCTGTGGAGGCCGTTTCGCGGTTGTGGCTGATGTGGCCCCTGGCCGCATCAGACGATTCGACGACGGCGGCTCAGCATCGCCACCCCGCCCACCGCCAGCAACGCCATCGTCGCCGGCTCGGGAATGTACGCGGGGTCCCTGCCCATCACCACGAAGCCGTCATAGTCGTTCAGGTTGTTGCTGACGAACGTCAGTGTTCCGTCGGATTCATACATGAAGACGTCCGGCACGAACTGCACCCATCCTTCGCCGTCGGCGTTGGTGTAGTGCTGCCAGAACACAAGGTTCTCCACGTCCTGGCCAAGACCGATGTTGATCGTGAACGCGGCCTGGGCGTCGATGGCGATGTCATACCACCAGCCCGACAACACGACGGAATCCGTGTCCGGCGCCCGCACGACATCGCGTTCGGCCTGCGACAGCACGTTGAACGTCGCCTGGAATTGCGCCATGCCGTTTTTGCCTTCCGAGTTGTACGTCAACTTCTGGCCGGTGGCGGTGTCGGTGATGACGACCCGATCGCCCCAGTACATCTGGAACGCCTGGCCCGTCTGGCCTGTTTGCATGGCCGTGAGGACGCTAAAGCTCCCGCCGTTCAAGTATGCGGTCCATACGCCGCCAAAGGTTTTGACCGGCACATCCAGCAGGCCCGTGGGGCTCTTAATGGGCTGATAGATTTTACCACTGGCCAGCGTGCTGTCGGCGATCAGAAACGTCGTTCCGAACATGCCGTTGAGCGACTCCACCGTCAACTGATTGTTGCCCGTGACCTTGATCCCAAGCCGACCCTGTCCGCCAACCGCCAATTCCTTGGTCGTCAACGTCGCCCCTCCGGACAATGTCAGCATGGCACCGTATTGACCGGATTCTCCACTGCCCGAGGCTTCCACATGCACTTTGTTGGCGTTCAGATGCGTGCCAGCACCGTCCAGACGAACCGACGCCACCGACGCCCGATCGCCAATGAACGAGACCGCCATCAATGAATCGATATTCATCGTGGCGCCGCCAAGCACGTGCATCCAACTGTCGCTGGAATACAAATAGATCCTGTGGGCCGGGCCGTTCCAGGCCGACCCAGGCCCCTGGACCGTCACCGTAGTCGGGCCGCTGGGACTGATGCCCAGGTAGATGTCGGATGTCTGGTCATAGACAAACCCGTCATCGACCACGATGTCGTTCCCTGTTGCCGCCCATGCCGGCTGAGCCAACATCAACAACAGCGCCAAGGAAATCACGGCGAAACCAGGAATCATTCTATACTTACGACTATTCATACTTCCTCTCCTTATTGGAGGGCTGTCCTAAAAGCCCTCTAGTTCGTGTCTTTCGGTCTGACAGAAAAATACAATACACAGCACGAAACGACAAAATTATTCACACACAAACCAGATAATTATATTGCGGATGATTTTCTTGCTACAGATGTGTACGTCTTATCGCCCCGCCGAGAGCAAATACCTCCACCCCGGCGGCACGTTTTCACCAATGAACGCCCGATCGTGAAAGAAAAAAGGCCGCAACCTCCTAAGGCTGCGGCCTCTGTGAGCTTCCTGAAGCCCTGCGAGGTAGGCATCAGAGATCGGCCACTGTGGAGGCCGTTTCGCATCACATTATCGTCGACGACGGCGACTCAGCAGCGCCGCCCCGCCTGCCGCCAGCAACAGCACCGTCGCTGGCTCGGGAATGTTCGTAGGATCCATGCCCGTCACCACGAAGCCGTCATAGTTGCTGAGATTACTGCTGATGAAGGACAGCGTTCCGTCTTTCTCATACGTGTAGAGTTCCGGCGTGAATTGCTCCCACTGGCCTGTCGTGGAACGCTGCCAGAACACAAGGCCCTCCACGTCCTGACCCACGCCGATGTTGAGTGTAAACATGGCTTGGCTGCTGCCAATGATATCGTGCCACCAGCCGGACAGTACCGTCAGTGTGTCATCCAGCGCCCGCACCGCGTCGAGTTCCGACTGTGACATCACGCTGAACACCGTCTGGATCGTCCCTGGGGTGCTGCTCCATTCAGCGCTGTACGTCAACTGTTTTCCGGTAGCGGAGTCGGTGATAACGGCCCGATCGCCATGATTCATCGCAAACGTCTGGCCTGTGGCGCCCGCCACCGCGTCGGTGACGGTAAAGTTCCCCGTCTTCGCGTCCCATGTGCCACCAAACACTCGGACAGTACCCCCCGTGTTCGTGTACGTAATCTTGACGGGCGTATACGTGCCGTTGGCCAGATTGTTGTCGGCCATCAGGAAAATGGTTCCGCATTGCAACGTGTTTATTGTCAACTGATCGTTTCCCGTGACCTTGACACCGACTCGCCCATTTCCGTAAACATTCAGGGTCCCGATGTCCGCCGTGGCTCCGCCCGTAAACGTAAGCATGCATCGGCTTGTGCTAGTGCCCACATCCACCATGCCGGCATTCAGATACGTTCCGGCACCGTCGAAACGGGCCGCCGCCTTGCCGTGATCGGGATTGGCAGCTATCGACAAATCGTTGCCGACATACATCTTGGCGCCATCAGACACATGGACAAAGCTGCTTCTCACGAGAAGTGCATAGGCCGAGCCGTTCCATACCGTGCCAGGGCCTTTTACCGTCAACAGGCACTGGCCTTCGAAACGGCCCATGTCAAATGTGCCGGTTGGACTAAAGACCGACCCGTCGTCGATCACCATGCTCCCAACACCCGTCTTGCCCATGTACAAATCGCCCACGTCGCCTTCCTTAACAATCGCCGCCCAAGTTGGCAGGGCCGACATCATCAGCAACACCAGGATGGCCATTACGACACTCGGAACAATGTAATTTCTACGACCGTTCATGTTTCCTCTCCTTGTTATTCGAAGGTTGTCACAAAAACCTTCTAGTTCGCAGCTTTCGGCCAATAGAAAAATACGATAGACACAGCGCGAATGTTAAATTATTCACAATCAATCTG
Source organism: Phycisphaerae bacterium (assembly GCA_009783465.1). Lineage (GTDB taxonomy): Bacteria > Planctomycetota > Phycisphaerae > SM23-33 > SM23-33 > WRDM01. The sequence continues at coordinate 81,476 of WRDM01000002.1, forward strand.
AACAATTTATTAAAATCGTCGACTCCGATGGATTCTTATAAACTGTCCGTCATATAACGTGAAGGCCGTAACAACAGGGAAAGCACGGCAAAAGTTTGTCCTGACTTTCGGCGGCTGGCATGTTGTCGCCCCGCCGAGTACAATCGTCCGCATGGCCGACGCCTCGAAACCCGTTGCCCTCGCCGATTCCATCGCCGCCATGCCCACGCGGGGCGGAGCATCCTTGCGGGGGGTGCTGTTGAAGGAGTTGCTCGTTGTCAGCCGGCGGGGGCGGAGTTATGTGTTGCGGGCGGCGTACCTGGTTGCGCTGGGCGTCTACGTCGTGGGCGTATATCTTTCGCTCGTGTCCGGCGACGGTGTCAGCAGTTACGACAGCTATCAGATGGCCCAACTGGGCAAAACCGTCACCGCGTACATTGTTTTCTTTCAGTTGGCCGGGGCGACGCTCGTGGCCGTCGCGCTGGCGAGCACCGCGCTGCACGAGGAGATCCGTCGCCGCACGCTGACAGCCCTGCTCGTCACACCCTTGAGCGACTGGCAGATCGTCGTCGGCAAGCTCCTCGGCAGGCTGATGCCGCTGCTGACGCTGGTCCTGCTGATTCTCCCGCTGCTGGGCGTGGTGCGGGTCTTCGGCGGCGTGGAGTTCACGTACCTTCTCGCGGCCACGGGGTTGACGCTTTGTTGGGCGGCGTTGGCGGGCGCGTTCACGATGTACGTTTCGTTGCGTTGTCGAGGCCCGTTCGTCACCGCCGCCACGTCGGTCGGCCTGATCGCCGTCCACTGCCTGATGACGGGTTTGATGCCGGTTTGCTGCATCATGACCATCCTGCCGGGCCTGATGGCCAATCCGTTCCTCGCGATGACGGCGTTGACGATCGATCTTCTCCATCCCGGAAGCGGCATCCTCTCCGCGTACGTGCATACGCTGTGGCCAATCCAGTGCGTCATCATGCTCGGTTTGGCGTGGCTGTTCACGTACCTGACAGGCCAGCGGCTCCGCGTTGTCGCGGCGGAACGGCTGTTCGGCGGCGAGGTCCGCGAGGCCCCGCTCTTCGACGCGACCTCGCAACAACGCGTCCTGCACGCCCTCGGATCGACGCCCGCCGTGCTCATGCCGCCGCTGCCAGCCACGGCCTCGCCGCCACCTGCGAGCATCGCGACGGCCGCCCCACCGCCATGGCCGCTCGCCTCGCCACCGCTGCCCTACTCCGCCGAAATCCCGAGGCCTGTCCCCGCGCCGCCGGGCCCGACGCGACAACCCGACCGACGCGAGACCATCCGCTCCGTCCGCGGATCGCCCGTTCTCTGGAAAGAACTCCGCCAACAACTCCACCATCGTCTGCCGAAGTGGCTGTTCCTGGCCATCATGTTCGTCATCACCGTCACGTACACCGTGCTCATCACGACGGGCGCCATCACCTCGCGAATCACGCAGGCCTACATGATGAACATCTGGCTGGGTGTCCTGCTCGTGCCGCTGCTGTTGGCCCTGTCCAACGCGCTCGCCGGCGAACGCGAAAGTCGAAGCCTCACCGCCCTGCTCACCACGCCCCTGAGCGACTGGCGAATCCTGCGCGACAAAGCCGTCGGCGCGTTCCTGACCGCCTGGCCTGGCTGGATGATCTTCGCCATCCACCTGATCATCTTCGGCCTGCTGGGCGTGCTGCATCCGCTCGGACTGGCGCTGGCGGGGCTGGCCATCCTCAGCGTGGTCGGGCTGCATCTGGGCGCGGGGTTGTGGCTGGGATCAAAACTCAAACGCCCCGCCGCCGTGCTGATGGGAAACGCCCTGCTGGCCGGCACGCTCTGGGCGGGCCTGCCGGCCGTGGCGAAACTCCTCCGCCGCGTGCTGCCATGGGACGGCTGGGACACCGTGCTCCGTTCCAACCCGTTCATGCAAATCTACGTCGCGATCAAGGGGGTCCATTGGGACCCCACAACGGCGTTCAAAACCATAATCCATTTCCAATGGCCAGGCTATGATTGGCCAGACCAGGATTTCACCTTCACCGCCCTGACCATCGTCGGCTGGTCCGCACTCTACCTCGCCGCCGCAGCCGTCATGGTCGTTCTGGCGAAACGGAATTTACGGAACGATATGCTGTAGGGTAGCGTTATTTTTACCACAGAGGCACAGAGAACCACAGAGAGAAGAGGAAAACGTCTACACTATTTCCTCTTCTCTCTGTGGTTCTCTGTGCCTCTGTGGTAAAAATAACGCTACCCTCTAGGCACGTCGTCCCCGCCGTCGCCACAGGGCCAGCGCACCGCCGGCGGCCAGCAGTGTCAGCGTGGCCGGTTCGGGGACCTCCGCCTTGACGTAATCCTTCGGCGTCAGCGCGATGCCGGCGATGCCGGTGACGTCATAGGGCGCCGTCGAGTTGAAGGCGGCTTCGACGGTGATTTGAACTCCCTTCACATTGCGAAGGATCATCTGCCAGACCAGCTCCCCCCCCGTGATGCCCCAGGCCGACGCCGTCATCGGCACCTCGAAATGTTCCCATTCCGTGGTCCCCAGCGCCGCCACGTCCGCCGCCGAGGCCACCGTGTACTTGTACGAGCCGCTCGACGTCACGAGCGTCAACACGATGGGAAGATGCTCCATAACCCCTTCGCCATACGTGAAGACCTTGAAATCGAACGCAAGGATGCCTCCGTTGTAATCCAGCAGATTGCCGACGAACTTGTCGGGAGCGACGATCGTTCCCCACCCGTCGCCCAGATCGGTGAACCGGAGATACCCGTCGTCGCCGGACGGCCCTCCCGTGCTGACCCAATCCAGTTTCACGTTATTGATCCCGGTCCAGCCGTCCAGACCCGCGGCAAAGGTGCTCTCCACCGGAACCACCGCCGCGCCCGCAGAAACCGCCGCAACGGCCAACACCATCATGAGGCTTCCAACAACCCATTTCATTTCAATTCTCCTCCACGTCCACATGAATTAATGAGTAAAACCACTCAGGATATTCCCACTATACAAGCACCCATGAGGTCCGGCAAGGGGATCGCGTCGCAACGCAGGGCGAACACGTTCCCGTGACTCGACGGTAAAATCGCATGGCCAGTTCGAGGGACCCCCTCGTTACCTCGTTAACTGGTTGACTCGTTAACTCGGGAAACGCCGCCAGTCAACGAGTTAACGAAGATGTCCCCTCAAAGAAACGGCACCTGTTCACCCCGACGCCACGAGAATGCGTTTGCCCTGAATCGCTGTGTCGAAATCTTGAACTCCCGTTATCCCTATGGTAATCTGCGTAAATTCGGAGTCTTGTATGAGCGATAAATCGTCATTGACGGCCGCTACGGCGGGATCGAAAGCCCATCCGTGGATCTGGGTGGACGAGGACGTTCTCGGTCCAGGCCAGGTGGCATGGTTTCGGCTGCGATTCGATGCCCGCCGGGGCCAGGACGTGCGGTGGACAGGCTTTGCCGACAGCATGTACACGTTGTATTTCAACGGGCGTGAAATGGGCGTCGGTCCGTGCACGGGATTGGCCGCCAAGCCGAGGCTGACGACGTGGAACCTGTCCTCGCTGATCTCCGACGGCAGCAACGTGCTGGCGTTGGAGGTGTGGTTCGACGACCCCAACTCGCCGCCGACCGACGTGGACATCATTCAAGCCGGCGTGCTGGGCTGGCTGAGCGTGGACGATCAGATCACGCCCACCGGCACGCAGTGGAAGGCCTGCCGGATCGCCCGCGCGGGGCTGGCCAGGAAAGAACGCCGCAGTTTCGCCGCCCGGCGGATCACCGTGCTGGATCTGCGAGGCCGACGCAGCGACTGGCACGAACCCTTCTTCGACGACTCCCGCTGGGCGTCGGCCGTCGTGGTCGGCCGACCCGACCCGTACGAATTGCGGCACGACCCGCTCGGGCCTCTGACGTCGACGGTCCGTCCGGTGGCCTCCCTCATCGACGCGGGCGTCGCCACCGGCGGAGGCGAGGTGCAATTCGCCGACGACGTCGCCGCCCGGATGAAATCGCAGTCACACCGCAGCCTGGTGCGGAACGTCCACCGCTTCACCGTCCTCTCCACCGAGGAACGCGAAGGGCTGGCCATCTCACTGCCCCGCCCGCACCGCCTGCCGAACCTCCAGTGGACCAACGCCAACGCCGCCCCCACAGGCCCGGTCCGCATCCCGCCCTGCGACGGCGAATTCTATCTCTGCGTCGACTTCGGCATGCAAACCAGCGGGCAGGTCTGGCTGGATATCGACTGCGCCAACACCCTCAGCGTCGACCTCGGCTACGCCGACCACCTCCGCAACGGCCGCGTCGATCCCCTGCTCCAACAGCACGCTTTCGCGGACCGCCTGATCCTCTCCAAGGGCCGGCAGTACGTCCATCTGCCGACCGATCGCGGCTTTCGCTACCTGCAAATGACCTTCAGCGGCGAGGCCACGCTGCACGAAATCTCCGTGCGCGAGCACGTCTATCCCATCGACACCCGGACACGGTTCGCGTGCAGCGACCCCACGCTCAACAGTGTGTTCGCGTTGGCCCAGACGACGGCGAGGCAGTGCTCGCTCCACTCGCACGTGGACAACGCCCGCCGCGAACGCCAGGGCTGGGGCGGGCCCGATCTCTACGCGCAGGCGCACGGCTTTTTCCACATCGCCGGCGACTTGCGGCTGACGCGGAAAATGCTCGAGGATTACGTCGATTCCTTCGACACGCACGGATTCATCCCGAATTTCTGCCCGTCGTCCATTCTGTTCCTCAAGTGGATCTCCGCGCACGACCTGTGGTTCCCTATCGTCGCGTGGGATTACATCATGTATTCCGACGACCGCGAGTTGGCCCCGCGCCTGCTGGCCGCCAGCCAGGCCGTCCTGGACTTCTACCGCCCCGACGCCAGCGGGCTGATCCTTCGCGCCCACGAAAACGCCTGCCGGTGGACCGAATGGAACATGAACTCCGCGTTCAACGCCTCGACGTGGGAGAATCTGCTGGCGATCGTCGCGTGGCGGTCCGTCTCGACCTTGCAGCGGTATCTCGGTGTGTCGGACGCCGACCAGGCCGCCGACGCCGCCAACGCGCTGGCCGCCGCCGTCAACGCCCGGCTGTGGCACGAGGAACACAACGCCCTCGCGCAGGGTACGATGGAAGACGGCAGCCTGTCGGATTTCTGTGCCCAGGTCGACAACGCCTTCGCGCTGCGGCACGACATCATCCCGCCCGACCGTGCCGAGGCGGCCTACCGATTCTGCGCCGGACGCAGCGGCACGTGGCCGACCTCGCGCAGCGGCTGGCAGGGCTACGGCCAAGGCGAACGCGTCCGCTACGACCCGCGAAAGCCCGTCGTCGCGGGCACGCCCTTCACCAGTTCCCTGTGCGCCCAGACCATCGCGCACCTCGGCTCGCCCGCCGAGGTCGTCCAGTATCTGCGGTACAACTTCGGCGCCATGATCGACGAAGGCGAAGGCGGGCTGTGGGAGATGTGGCCGATTTTCATGCGCGAGGACGTGGCCTCGACGTGCTTCAGCCAGGGGTACGGCATCCACATCGCGGCGACGCTGATTGGCGACGTGCTGGGGCTGCGTTTCGCCTCGCCGGGCGGTCGCGAGCTGACCTTCACGCCGCGGAACACCGGCCTGGCGTGGATCGAGGGCGAGGTGCAGACCGTTCACGGCATCGCGCACGTCCGCCGCGAGGGCGCGAAATTCCAGTACAATCTCCCCGCCGGCGTGACGCTGCGGATCATCACGGGCCCGGCGAAATCCGACCAGAAAATCACCGGCCAAGGCGTGGTAACCGTCCATGACCGACGTGCAAGCGACAGGCGATAGCGATAGTGCGTTCATGGCCGCCGCGTTGGCGTGTGCGGCCTTGGGTCGCGGGCACGTCGAACCGAACCCGATGGTCGGCGCGGTGTTGGTACGCGACGGGCGGGAGATCTCCCGCGGGTTTCATCGGCGATTCGGCGGGCATCACGCGGAGGTGGAGGCCGTGCTCGCCGCCCGCGCCGCCGGGACCGACCTGCGCGGCGCGACGCTCTATGTCACGCTCGAGCCGTGCTGCCACACCAACAAAAAAACACCCCCCTGCGCGCCGATGCTCGCGGGGCTGGGCCTGCGACGCGTCGTCGTCGCGATGGAGGATCCCGACCCCAACGTGCGAGGCCGCGGATTGGCCATGCTTCGCGACGCGGGCGTGGCGATAACAACCGGCGTGTGCGAAGCGGCCGCGAAAACTCTGTTGCGTGCGTACGTCAAACTGCGAACGCAGGGCAGGCCGTGGGTGATCTGTAAATGGGCGCAGACCGCCGACGGCTATCTCGCGCTGCCGCCGTCGGCGGGGCGATGGATCAGCGGCGAGGCGTCGCGGCGGGACGTCCACCGCCTGCGGGGCCTGTGCGACGCGATCCTCGTCGGCGTGGGCACGGTGCTCGCCGACGACCCCCTGCTCAACAACCGCTCCGGCGAAGGCAAACAGCCAACCCGCATCGTGCTGGACACCCATCTCCGCACGCCGCCAACCAGCCGACTCGTCCAGACCGCCCGCGAGTTCCCGCTGATGATCGTCACACAAGCACACAACGCGGGCGAGACGCCCGCGCCACGTAGCACGGGCGTCCCGCCCGTGAGTCGCATGGGCGTCTCGCCCATGCAACCGCAGCCGATCAGCGAAACGTTCCTGATGCAAGCCGACGCGCTCCGCAACGCCGGCGTGGAACTCCTCGAACTGTCCACCGACGACAGCTTCGGTGGCAAAATCCACCTCCCCGCCCTGCTGGACGAACTGGGCCGGCGACGCATGACGTACCTGCTCGTCGAAGGCGGACACCGCGTGCTGCAACGTTTCCTCCACGCCGGCCTGGCGGACGAAATGCGAACGTACACCTCGCCACGAACCCTCCGCGACGAGTTCCTGTCCGAAGCCCTCGCCACGCTGCCGCACATGGACACACGGGAATTTCCGTCGCCAGGCATGGACTTGGAAGTCAGCCAGCCGCTCGGCGAGGATACGCTGCGCGGCTACGCGCGGGCAGCCGCGACCGTCCGTTCAGGCGAGGACAAGCGAAAACATGGCGAAGATGACGGCGGCGTTACTCGTCTGACAGGCAACGAATTAGGCGATGGCCTGGTGTTCGACCGGCTTTTGGAGGAAGCACGGAAGTACGCCAGAACGAATTTTTTCGACAAAAAAGTGGCCATCGAGTCCGAAGGCGTTGAGGTTCTGGTTGCGATGAGTGGGATCAAACACACGCTGACAGCCGCTAAAACGAATGAGGATATCTATGCGGTTATCGCATTGCCTCAACTTCTACAGCGTGCCGTCAAGACAGGAGAATCGCCCGACAAACGCAACCGGAATAACGTCGTTGCCGTTGAGCGATATCGGGCTCCGCTCCGCATTGGCGACAATACGTACATGGCCGAGATGATTGTGAGAGTGGAGAAAAAAAGCACGAGAATGCTGGGCCATCTTCGCGTGTTCCACCACCAAGAACTGAAGGGCCTGTAGATCGTCGACCCACAAGCCCTTCCCGAAGCCGGGCACGCATATACGGTAGACATGAGCAGCCGCTCAAGCTATCCCGAGTCATTGCCCGGCTTCATAAACATTATCGGCTTCTACTCGGAAAAAATCAAGCCCGCACGGTCGTTTTCTTCCGCCGGGACGTTAGACTTTATAGATCGGGAAACCACCTATGACAAACCGAGTGACGTTTTTCGTGGCGTTGGGGGCGGGCTGGTTGGTGTGTGTCGCGTTTTTCGTCGCGCGGGCGGAAACGCCGCCGGTCGCCGCGACAACTTCTACGCCGACCTCCGCACCGACGTCGCTGCCCTCGGCGGAAGCGGCGCGTATTGCGGAGTGGGTGGTGCAGTTGGGCGACGGCCGGGCCACCCGGCGGGAGCAGGCGTCGAAAGCGTTGGCCGACATCGGCCTGCCGGCGCTGCCGGCCCTTCGCGTCGCCACCACCCACCGAGACCCCGAAGTCGCCGCCCGCGCCTCCCTCCTGATCACCTCCATCCGCGCCGCCGCCATCGACGACTGCCTGCTCTGGAAAACCGAACTCCCCGTCAGCGTCTGGGGACACCGGGACACCCTCATCAACGACGAGCTGCTCTTCCTCCCAGGCCGTAACCAAACCGTCTTCGCCGTCAAACGAACCGACGGCAGCGTCGTGTGGGAATACCAAGCCGACCACATGAACTCCCCGCGCCTGGAACTAGCCGGCAACACGCTGATCTGTAGTTCCTCGTCAGGGTTCTGTCCCATCACGGCCCTGGACGCGGCCACGGGAAAGGAACGTTGGCAGACCGAAGACCGTTACTTTCCCTACGACGCGGGGACGACGCATCTCCTCGTCGGGCAGGGCGACAATCTTCAGACGCTCATCGGCCTGTCGCTGGAGGACGGCACGGTCGCGTGGCGGCTGGATGTACCGGAGTTGTTCGGCAGCCAGTACGGCGGAATGCACAGCAGCGTGCTCACGAAGGACGCGTATCGGTTGACTTCCTATCACGGGGAGAACGCGAAGTCGGTCTCGTGGGGCATGGCGGCGGTCGACCCGGCCACCGGCGAAAAACAGTGGCTGCTGACCGGTCCGGCCGGCCCGAACTACGTCCGCGGCGGAGTCGGCGACTATCTGTACACCTTCACGCCGGACCCGAACACGCAAACGCCAGCCGCCACGGTATACAGCCTGAAAACCGGAAAAAAACTGGAGAAAGGCCCGTACACGGTTGACGTCAAGGCCCTCACCGGCCACGGCGTTCTTGTCACGGACAAGATTCTGCTGAGCACCGCGTACGCCGGACTGGTCGCGTACGATCTCGCCAGCGGCAAGGAACTGTGGCGGTACGCGCCGTACGGTGATCTCGACTTTTCCGTCAAACTCGACGGTCGAAAAATGCCTGTCGAGGACATCAAACGGACGCGGGCGCAACTGCGGGCATCGCACAGCTACGCCGTCATCACCAACATCACGGTGTGCGACGGCGAGGTGATTTTTCCCGTCGGTGACGGCCTGCTGGCGCTGGATCTCGCCACGGGCAAGCCGCTGTGGAAATACCCGGCTGAGGAGTTCGTCGGCGGCGCGATGGTCGTGCGGGACGGCGTCGCCTACTTCAAAGCCGGCGGCGGCCAACTCGGAAACTTCCGTGGCGAGACCATCATCCAAGGCGCCGAAAAAACCCACCTCTACGCCCTGGACCTGGCCAAGGCGAGGCAACTGGGCATGCCCTGAACAGGGAAACGCATGTGCGTCATCCGGTTTTTCGTGTGACCTTATATTCAGGCGCCTGAATAGGAATCCTGTGCAATCAGAAGAAGTGTACATGCATTTGCCCTGTGAATTCCGCGTATCCCTCTCCGCGCCCTCTGTGTCTTGTGATAAGATAGTTTTCCCGAAAGGAGCGGCGAATGCGTAACGGTAAACCCCTGCGGTTTGCGGTGATTGGGTGCGGCGTGGTGAGTGAGTATGGACACTTGCCGACGATATCGGCCCTGGCGGGCAAGGCCGAACTGGTGGCCGTGGCGGATGTGGACGAGACGGCCCTGGGCAAGGCGAAGGCGGTGTATCCGCATGCGAAGGCGTGCACGGATTATCGCCAGGCGCTTCGCGAAAACGTGGATGTCGTCACCGTCGCGACGCGGACCGACACACACGTGGAGATCGCGTTGGCGGCCTTCGACGTCGGGGCGCACGTCATGCTCGAAAAACCGCCCGCCACCACGCTCGCCGACGCCCAGCGGCTGCTGGACGCCCAACGCCAGCACGCCGGCAGAATCTGCGCCGTGAATTTCATCCTGCGATATCACACGGGCAACCGGCAGATCAAGCAGTGGATCGACGCCGGCGAGATCGGCCGCGTCAGGGCCATCCATATCGTCGACGCCTGGTTCGGCGCCGACCACCGGGGCCGATTCGTCGATCGCGCCGCCCGAATCCTCAAGGACGACGGCAGCGTCATCGTCGCCGAGGGCATCCACCAGGCCGACCTGATCCGCTGGCTGGGCGGCAGCGACTTCGGCGCCATCCACTGCCTCGGCACCTGCGTCCATCACGGCCCGCACCAGGATTACCAGGTGCTCACCAGCCTCCTCCGCAACGGCGTCGTCGCCAGCCTCGAAAGCAGTTGGGCCTACGCGGTCAAGTCCAAGGACGGCGCGCTGGACCGCCAGGTCGACGTCATCGGCGAAGAGGGCGCCATCAAGTGGAACGAGTCCCTCGGCAAAATCACCCTGCTGGGCCGCGACAAAACCGTCGAAACCCAGGCCGCCGACGATAAACATTTCCACGACATCTACGAGGATCTCCTCGCGTCCATCCACGCCGGCAACCCCGTCGCCAACCTGCCCACGCTCGAAGACAGCGTCCACGCCATGGCCGCCGTCACCCGAGCCCACCAGGCGGCCTACGGCGACGGCGTGGCGTGACGGACTATCGCTTCATAACGGCCCTTTTTCTCAAAAAGTGACAAGCGACAAGTGACAAGCGACTAGAGAAGGAATCTCTGGTCTTTCAAAGCGTTTGTTCCGTATAAAAACACCTGAAAACCAAGCCGATTCCTTCTCTTGTCACTTGTCGCTTGTCGCTTGTCACTGGCCGCCGTACACTACGCCCATGAACACAACCTTCGACTTCAACCCGCGTGACAGCCGGTTTGCCGATTCCGCCCGACGCCTTCGCAACGCGTTCGACCGCGTGAGCGGCGCCGCCGTTCCCGTGGTCGAGCCGGGCGGGTATGCGCGAAAATTTTCCACCAAGCAGCGGCTGGAGGATTTCGAAAAGATGGCCGTCGACGCGGTCGGCTGGGCCAACGCCCAGGCCGCCAACGGCAGTGACTGGCTGCCGTTCCTCGACACCTTCGTCGACGTCGTGATGATCGCCGAGGCGTTCGGCTGCGAGGTCGTCTACACCGAAGGCGCCGACCCGTGGTGCACCGCCGCCCTGCCGGACATCTCCGGCGTATGGAATCTCAAGCCCGCCCCGCTGGGCACGAGCTACATGGTCCGCCGGCTCAACGAATGGGTGGACTACGCCCAGCGCCATCTCGGCACCGACGTGCCCCTCTGGACCGTCGACGTCCAAAGCCCCTTCTCCGTGGCCGCCCACATCGTCGAACCCACCGAGTTGATGATGGCCTGCGTCACCGACCCCAAGGCCGTCCACCACCTCGTCAACATGGTGGCGGAATATTCCATCCAGCAGATGCAGCAGCACATCCAACAGATGGAGCATCCGAATTTCCCAGGGCGAAATTACCCGAGCATCAGCGACAACATCGGCATCTGCATCGCCGACGACACGCCGCTGATCATGCTCAGCCCGGAGATGTATCGCGAATTCGCGCTGCCGTACAACAGCATGGTCAGCCGGGCACTGGGCGGCTGCCACATCCACTCCTGCGGCAACTACAGCCACAACATGGACAACCTGCTGCGGATCGACGGCGTGCGGTCGGTGCAGTTCCACGCCGGCGAAGGCGAGTACCCGCTGCCGCGAAACGCCACCGACGACGCAGCCGTCAACCGCGCCCGCCGCAACATGACCTGCCTCGTCGACGTCAACGACATCAGCCGCGGCGACGCCTGGCGAGGCCGGGCGAGAGAACACTACACCCACTACGTCCTGGACCGCCTCTTCACCGGCGACACCACAGGCCACATCTTCCAACCCCCCGGCGGCGGCAACGTCCCCGCCTGCCAGGAAGCCGTCGCCTGGACGCGGCAGGAACTCGCAAAACGCGGAGCGAAAGTGGAGTAGAAAACCGTTTCACGCTGGCTCGCCTTTTTACGGTGTAGGACATTGGAGACAATCGATCGGCCTCCCCGGTCTCGCGATGGAGTGCCGGTACAACGCCGTAAACCACACACGCATAACGCCACAGTCTGGGCTTTCGTCATTGATTCGGAATTCGGGCTTCGTCATTCGGGTTTTAGACTCCACCGACAAACGTGACGTACCCCCTGAGGACGTGACCGTTCGATTTTCTTCCTTGCTAGGCCGCTTGTTGAGATGGATAATAAACCCATTGAGCATTCGTTTCGAAGGCCACCAACAGGAGACGACAACGCGAGTATAATGTAGTGACATAACATCACGCCGACAACATCGGCGTCACGACTCGGGCATTTTACCTGTGAGTCTGTTCGGAGATTTTCGGACAGGCTCGGAAACCGCCAAATTTCATTGTCAAAAGATGACCGAGAACCGGGACGCGCTCCCCTAGGGGGCGTGGCTCGTTCTCGCGTTTTTGACGGGCCTTGGCGGGCCTCAGGTAAGCGCGTGGCGGGCGGCCCCCGATTTTTTTCCCTCCTCCCTCCCTACACGCAACACATTTTGTGAACGGATTGGATACGACTTTGCCCGAGTCCGGCACCGTGCCGGATTCGGGCTTTTTTATTTTCGTTTTGATTTTCCCCAACAAAAAATCGAGGTAATCCATGGAAACCGTCAACGTTACGGACGTTCCCAAACGGCGGGCGACACCAGCCGCGTTTTCCGTTGCCGTCGAAGCCTGTCTCTGCGGCGTCTTCATATTGTCCATGGTGGTTGGCATGGTTCGGTTCGTGAACCCGCCGCTCACCGGGGTATGGAGCGGCGAAGTGGAACGCGGCGATTCTGGAAACACCTCCCAATACAAATTGCTCTTGAATCATGATGGGACATTCGAACTTCTTAACGCGACGGAGTTGCTCCTGGTCAGCCGAGGCCGATACGACATGGCCAAAGAAACCCAAGGCATACAGCACATTCGGCTTCTCGTGAAGGACTATGAGATCACGCATGCCATACCGACGAAATGCGCTCTCATCGATCGAAAACTGATCGTGTATACGGAAATGGTCGCCCGCGTTGAGTCGGAGTCGCCAGCGGTCGTCCACTACCACGAGGAATCGGTTTACCGCAAAGACATGGATTCGGCATCGTATTTTTGCATCGCTTCTCTCTGCTGCTCCTTCCTGGGATTGGTGGCATGGCGCGTGAGAAAAAAGCGCATAACTGACAAACAGAACGCCGCAAGGAAACATGAAGAGAAGAACGTTATTGTTACTCCCGTTTGATCACCTCAACGTCCGCGCCGAAGCTGTTCAGCGCCGCCAGTCGATTCGTGGGCATGGTCGCGTCGATGACGGCGGTGCTTTCCTCGTAGGTTTGCCGCTCGACCTGCGCGTGTTGGGCGATGTATTGCATCAGTTTCCCGTTGCGGCAGTTGGCGCGCAGGGTCACGCGGACCGTGCCGCCGCCGCTGCGTTGGAGGACCGTCGACAGCAGGGCGTCGGCGCCCGCGCCGGTGGCGGCGGAGAGGAACATCGCGCCCGGATACTTCTGCCGCAAAATCGTGTACGTCGTGGGGTCGACGATGCGGTCGGTTTTATTCAGCACCAGCAGCACGTTGGCGCGGTTGATCTTCAGTTCATCCAGCACGGACTCGACGGCTTCGATCTGCATGTCCACGCGTTCGTGCGACGCGTCGGCGACGTGCAGCAGCAAATCACCGTGGACGGCCTCCTCGAGCGTGGCGCGGAAACTGGCCACCAGATGGTGCGGCAGGTCGCGGATGAAGCCCACCGTGTCCGAGAGCAGCACGCTCTGGCCTTCGCCGACGTTCCACCGCCGCGTCTTCGTGTCCAGCGTGGCGAAGAGTTTGTCGGCCGCGTACGTCTGGGCGCCCGTCAGCAGATTCATCAGCGTGCTCTTGCCCGCGTTGGTGTAGCCGACGAGGCAGACGCCGAAGGTGTCCTTGCGGCTTTTGACGGTCCGCACTTTCCGCTGCTGGATTTCGCGGAGTTCCCGCTTGAGCGCGCTAACGCGTTTCTGGACGAGTCGGCGGTCGATTTCGAGCTGCTTTTCGCCGGGCCCGCGCGTGCCGATGCCGCCGACCGACCCCGCGCCGGTGGATCCGCCTCCGGCGAGGCGTTCGAGGTGCGTCCACATTCGCCGCAGCCGGGGGTAGGTATATTCGAGCTGGGCCAGTTCGACCTGGAGGCGGGACTCGCTGGTGCGGGCATGGGCGGCGAAGATGTCGAGAATCAGCTCGCTGCGGTCGATGACTTTTCGCTTGGTGATTTCCTCAAGGTCGCGGATTTGGTTCGGCGACAGATCGTTGTCGAAGATGATCGTGTCGACGTCGTTCTGGTCGCAGCGCAGGGCGATTTCCTGGGCCTTGCCCGTGCCGATGTACAGCGCAGGGCTGACGTCCTGCCGTTTGGCGACCATTTCATCGACGACGACGGCCTTGACCGTCTTGGCCAGACTCCGCAGTTCGTCGAGCGGGTCGTTGGGGTTGGCCTTGCTTTTGGGCAGCATCACGCCCACCAGCAGCACGCGCTCGTGCTGGACCGTTTCATTGTCACTTCGTAGGGTTTCTTCCATTCCTATCCTTTATCCACATACCGCTGCAACGACAGCTTCAAGTTCCCGCGTGCCCGGCTAAGGAGGCTTTTGACGGCCATGGTGGTGCAGTCGAGGATGTCGGCGATTTCTTCGTAGCTCTTTTGTTCGTATTTATTGAGGATGATGGCGACTTTCTGGTTTTCGGGCAGTTGGTCGATGGCCGCGGAGACGTGCTCTCGCAGTTCGGCGGCATCCAGTTGGATGTACGGGGGTTCGTGATGCGTGTCGGGGATTTCCTGGGAGAAATCTTCGCCGTCGTTTCCCTCGGCCTTGATCTGGCGGATCTGCCCTTTTTTTCGCGACCGCAGCACGTTGAAGCACAGATTGGCCGTGATGCGATACAGCCAGGTGCTGAACTTGGCGGTCGGCTGATATCGGCCGACGGTGCGGTAGATTCGCAGGAAGACCTCCTGCGTGAGGTCCTCGACCTGCCCGGCGTCGCCGAGGAACCGGAAGACCAGCGCGTGCACCTTGGCGGTGTTCCGCTCGACGAGTTCCTCGAACGCGTTGGGGTCGCCGGCGCGGAACCGCAGCATGATCTGCACGTCTTCATCCTGCTGCGCCCAGGGGGCGAGCTTGATGCGGCTGTCCTTGTTATGCCACGGTTCAGAAATAACATCTCCTCCGCGTTCAGGCCACCGGTGCAGTATAGCGAAAATCCCCGTGCCGGAGGTAGGGTTTTTCCATTCTCGCGGCACGGAGGGATGCACATCCTGTTTGTGGGTGGAAAATCGTGGCGGAAATCCAAATGACGAAGCCCGAATGTCGAATCAATGACCAAAACCCAATGACGAATGGTTTTTCGTCTGCCTTATCGTGCGGCGGGCAAGTCAATCGCCATTGGGGCTTCGTCATTGTTTCGGAATTCGGGTTTCGTCATTCGGGCTTGGCGATGGTTCCGCCCACAAACGTGATGCGTACTCTCACGTCCTCACGTCACGAGAATCGAAAGACCCTGTTGCACATCCGTCCCCGCCGCATACAATGGGCCGATTCCGCGTTACTATCGAGGTGACCGTGACAGAACGATTTCATATTCACGAGCTTCCCAACGGCCTGACGTTGCTGGGCCAGCCGATGGACGGCGTGTCGTCGGCGTCGATGTCGGTCCTGATCCCCATGGGCGCCGCCCACGACCCCGCCGACGCTGCCGGGGCCGCCGCCGTCACGGCGGAGTGGCTCATCCGAGGCGCCGGCGACCGCAACAGCCGACAACTCAACGACGCCCTCGACGCGCTCGGCTGCCAACACGACGAAAGCGCCCAGGGCGAACACCTGCACGTCTCCACCGCGCAACTGGGCCGAAACCTCCCCGATATCCTCGCCATCGTCGCGGACATGCTCCGCAGGCCGAGGCTGGAAGACGACACCTTCGACCCCTGCCGGCAACTCATCCTCCAGGATCTCGAAACCCTCGAGGACGAGCCCGCCCGCAAGTGCAACATCCTGCTTCGCGAACGATTTTACCCGCACCCGCTGGGGCGAAACGTGCTCGGCCACGCCGACTGCCTCGCCGTCATGCAGCCGGCCGACGTGCGTCGCCACGCCCGTGCCGCCATGACGCCCGCCAAGGCCATCCTCGCCGTCGCCGGCAACATCGACTGGGACCGCTTCGTCAGCCTCGCCACGCAACTTTTCGGCGATTGGCAGGCCGCCCCCGCCAAGCCCGTCGACATCGCCGCCCAGCCACGCGGCGAAACACATATTCAAAAGGACACCGCCCAGACGCACATCGCGATGGCCCACGCCAGCGTCACCGTGCGACACCCGATGTACTACGCAGCCCGCGTCGCCGAAATCGTCCTCTCCGGAGGCATGAGCAGCCGGCTGTTCACCGAAGTCCGCGAAAAGCGAGGCCTTGTCTACGGTGTCTCCAGCCGATACCACAGCCTCAAGGACTACGCGGGCATGTTCACCTACGCCGGCACGCGCCCGGAGGTCGCCCAAACCACCTTCGACGTGACCGTGGGCGAAATCCGACGACTCGCCGAAGGCGTCACCGCCGACGAGATGGCCCGCGCCCGCACGCAGCTCAAAGCCGCCCTCATCATGCAGGGCGAATCCACCGGAGCCCGCGCCGGCGCCATCGCCGCCGACTACTACCACCTCGGCCGACTGCGAAGCCTCGACGAAATCGCCGCCGCCATCGAACACGTCACCGCCGACGAAGTCGCCGAATACCAAAAAGCGTTCCCGCCAGACAACCTCACGGTTCTCGTGCTCGGACCCGAGCCGGTGGAGATAGTCACAAGCCACTAGCCACAAGACACCAGGTAAGGAACGACGACGGCAAAAAAACAACAACAGCGGGCCAAAATGGACAATGTGACGACGATCAGGATCGTATGACTCACAACAAAACTGGCCATACCTTGTGGCTAGTGGCTGGTGGCTTGTGGCTCTTGCCCACCAGACGTTGTGTAAGGAAAAACCAATGAATTTCCACGAAATCACGCTCGATAACGGTTTGCGGATCATCGCGGAGGTCAACCCGGCCGCCCAGAGCATGGCCGCGGGGTTTTTCGTCCGCACAGGGTCGCGCGACGAAACGCCCGGCGTCGCGGGCGTCAGCCATTTCCTCGAACACATGATGTTCAAGGGCACCGCCAAACGATCCGCCGCCGACGTCAACCTCGAGTTCGACAACATGGGCGCCAACTACAACGCCTTCACCTCCGAGGAATCCACCGTCTACTACGGCGCCGTCCTGCCCGAATTCCAGGACCGACTCATGGACCTGCTGTGCGACATGCTTCGGCCGGCCCTGCGGCAAGAGGACTTCGACGTCGAAAAAAACGTCATCCTCGAAGAAATCGCCCTCTACGACGATCAGCCGAGATTCCGCGTATACGACGGCCTGATGGGCCACTTCTTCCACAGCCATCCGCTGGGACAAAGCATCCTCGGCTCGCGGCAGTCGATCGGTGAACTTCAGCGCGATCAGATGAAAGCGTACTTCGATGCCCGCTACGCGGCGGACAACATCACCGTCGTCACGGTAGGCCACGTCGACCTCGACGCGTTCGTGAAAAAAGTCCACGCCCTGTGCAGCCCGTGGAAGCCCAGCCAGGCCGGCCGAGCGACGCCGCCCCAACCGTCGCCGGTGGGCGTGAAAATCCTCCACGACGAAAAAATCGTCCGCGAACACCTCGGCCTGATGAGCCCCGCCCCCACCGCGCAGGCCGACAACATCCACGCCGCGCAACTGCTCGCCGCCATCCTCGGCGACAGCACGGGAAGCCGACTCTACTACGCCCTCGTCGAACCCGCCCTCGTCGACGAAGCCTCCATGACCTACGACGCCCTCGACCAGGCCGGCGGATTCATGACCTTCCTCTCCACCGACCCCGACCGCGCCGCACGCGTCCTCGAAATCGCCCACACGGAATTCCGCCGATTCATGGCCGAGGGCCCCACCGACGCCGAATTGGCCGCCGCCAAAAACAAACTCGCCTCCGCCGCCACGCTCAAAGGCGAACTCCCCATGGGACGGCTCACCGCGGTCGGATTCGACTGGGTATACCGCCACGAATACCTGCCGCTCCCCCAACGCATCGAACACATGTTCGCCGTGACAGGCCAACAAATCCACGAACTGGCCAACACCTTCGACCTGACAAAAACCGCCTGCCTGGCCCTGGGCCCGCTGGAGAACATCTAGAGCGGTTCCAGCTTGCATGGTGACTGCTGGCCGTCGCCGAGGACGAGCCAGGCCAGGAGGCCGAAGCAGCCGATGCATCGCATCGGCGATGCAGGCCGACGCCGCCTGGCGACGCCGCAGGCAGGCCAGCAGGCACCATGCAAGCTGGAACCGCTCTAGGGTTTATTGCGGCGCCGGCGGCAGTTCCGCCAGGTTTTGTCGGATGGTTTGGTAGAGTGTGTTCGTCCACTCCGGCGTGGGCGGCATGGTGGCGGGCAAGTCGCGGACGCGGAAATCCACGGGCGTCAGGATGATCGAACAATTTTTGATGCCCGTGTCGGCGGCGAGGATGAAGAGTTCCTCGGCCACGTCGTCGCCCATGGCGAGGCAGCCGATGGACGCGGTGCCGCCGTGGATCATGATGTCGCCTCCGAGGTTTCGTCGGCCGTCGGCGGTGCCCATGCGGCGGTCGAACGCGTTGGGGTAGCTCACGCGGAGCGAGAGGTGGAAGCGGCTGTTGGGGTTGAGCGACTCGACGTCGTAGATCCCTTCGGGCACCTGCCGGTCGCCCTCGCGGAGTTTAGGCCCGAGCGTGCCGCTGGCGCCGAGGATCGGGTAGGTCACGATCCATCGGAACGGCTGATCCGTGGCCGCCCGTCCCCAGACCTCCAGTTTCGCCGTGTCCTTGATGCCGACGAAGAGGACCTCCTTCGGCGGATAGTCCAGCCCCGCCTGACGAAAAGGCCCCGCCAGCCGCCCCCTCGCCGCCGCCCCGTACTGTTCCACGCGCTGCACCACCGTCGCCTTGCCGCCCCGCGCGGGATCTGTAACGTCTGGTGAATTAAAACGCACGAAATACACGAGAATTCCCAACAATAATAGGATCAGGACGAGACCGGCCGCTTGGGTGTACGGATTGCGGGACATGTCAATCTTTCGAGTATACGAATAACATTTCGCGATGGCTTTGCCTGTTTGCGCTGTAGAACGGTGTGAGCGAAAGAATATTCTTTCGCTCACACCGTTCTACAGCGCAAACAGGCAAAGCCATATCCGTGTCACTCTTTTTCCGGTTGTTTTTCCGATGGTTCCCGCACAAAGATTGCCGTGCGGGCTTCGGTTTTGTTGCCGTCTTTGTCGGTGGCGACGGCGGACAGGCCATGCCAGACGCCCGGTTTGGCCTTCGACGCGTCCCAGACGGCCTCGAAGCCGCATTCGGTTTTCTTCACGCCCTCCAGCGCGACGCCGCCGACAAAGATGTCCACTTTCACGTCTTCGACGAGGGTGTTGCTGGCCGCGGCCACCACCACGTTCACCTTGCCGCGGACGTGCGCGTCGGTCAACGGTGAGGCGAATGCGCACGTCACGCCTTTGATGAAATGTCGTTTGCCGTCTTTCATCGGCGCGATGCGCACCACCGCTTCGCCCGGCTTGAGCGTGAGCGGTCCGCCGGTGTACTTGTCGGCCCGCAACGTCATGCCGTGCACGCGATGCACGACATACGTGGCACTGGCGCGTATGCCCATCCGCGAGATGACGCGATCCTCGGCATCCACCGTGACATCATCCGTGGCGTCAGCGGATGGAAACGGCAGGTTGTCAATCGTCCGCACACCGTTCGTCATATTAATCGCGATCACCATCTCGCCGTCCTTGCCTTTTCGCGCGCCGGTGAAGATGCCTTCGCCAAGGTATGGCGCGTGGGTTTGTGGCAGGAGCATGTAGGGTTCGAGGTTTTCGATCAGCCGGAACGCGGCGGCCATGGACAGCCAGCGGTCCGTGCCCGCTTCGAACGGGTGGGCGCCGGTCTGGAGTTCGGCCTCGCTGCCGGGCTTGTTCATCCGCCGTTCGTCGCGCCAACCCTGGTAGTCGAAGCTGTAGACCCGCACGCCCGCCATGCCGGCGGCGGGGGCGTACATCAGGATCGTGCTATTGGTGGGCGTGGCGGGCTGGCCCGGCGGACAAAGCGAGAGGTCCTGGCCGGGCACGTACTGCGAACCTTCGCCGCGCTTCTTGTAGAACGGCCCGCATCCGCTGGCGAGCAGGAGCATGGGCTTGTCGCGCTGAAGGCCGTAGAGGCGGTCGTCGACGCAGCGGCGGAGGGCGTCGAGTTCCTGCGGATGGCTGCCGCCGGTGTTGTACGCGCGTCGCCAGGCGAGGATGTCCCAGAAGAGCGTCGCGTAATCGCTGAACCGCGGGTCGCCCATCCACGCCGAGGAGGCCTGGTGCGAGCTGATCCCGCCGATCGGCCAGGTGATGCCGGGGCGGCCCTTGACTCCGTTGATCGTCTTCATCAATCGGAGGAAGGCGTCGTCCTTGAACGGAAACTCGCCTCTATCCCATCGGCCGTCGGTGGGCACGGGCGTGTCGCCCCAGAGGAAGGAGACCTCGTCGATCATCTCGATGCCGACGACGCGTTTGGAGTCCGCGGCGGCCTGGAAGGCAGCCTGGACGGCCTTGGGTCCCCATTCGAGGTTGATGCTTCCGTTCATTTCGTTGCGTGTGCGTGCGACGTCGTCGCCGTGCAGCAGCATCGGCATGTCCAGTTTTTCGCTCAAGGCGAGTTGTGCATCCCAGCGGGATTTCCAGCCGGGGAACCACTCGTCAAAACTTTTCGCGCCGCCGTCAGCAGGGTTGTTGTAGAGTCCGCCGCTGAGGACGTTGAGGCCGGCGGCCCTGACGGCTTCGGGCAGGCCCGGCGTGCGGTCGATTTCGTGGGGTTCGAGCGTGAACATCGTGCGGACCCACAGCGATTTTTTCGGGTCGTATTCGGTCAGAATCGAGCCGTCGCGGCCAAAATGCGCGAACCCGTGCGGCTTGTCGACGATGATCGTAATTTTTTTCTCGGTCGAGCCGTCCAGGAACGGACCCGTGATGGTGAGTGTCGTGACGCCCGGCGCGACGGCGGTAACGTCGCGCTTGTCGTCGATGGTGGCGACGGCCGTGTCGGCGATGGGGCCGCAGGAGGACATGACGTTGCCTCCCTTGTCGTTAAAGACGGCAACCGGATTCAAGTTGATGCTCTCGCCGGGCGCGAGATAGACGCGGTTGAACCTGGGCTCGAGGTACGGTAACGGCGGTTCATTCTCCGTGACGAACATCCGCCGGAGCATGGCGCAGGTGGGGACGTCTTTTTTGAACGCGGCCACCTGGACGAACAGTTCGTGCGGGCCGTTGGGCAGGCGGGCGGTGTCGAGTTCGACCTCGATCTCGGCGGCGCCGAATTTGTGCGTGTGCTGCACGCCGTCGATGAAGACCATGATGGATTCGATGGCCTTGTCGGGGTGCTGGCCGGCGGCTTGGTTGGCTTCGCGGTCGGCATCGGTCATGGTTCGCTCGGCGTGGAGTTTCAGTTTGACGACGCCGGTGAGCGGCTTGGACAAATCCGCGCCGCTGACGGTGACGCGCCCGCCGAAGCCGTTGTCGATCCGCATCGCGACGGGCTTGCTCGTGGCGACGGTTTCGCCCTTGCCGTTGACGACGACGGCCTCCAGCACGGCATCGGTGTCCCACACGTACGCGGTGTGCCACGCGAACGTAAACGGCGGTTGCATGATGGGGCCGCACAATGGCGCGCCGTCGAGGACAAACTGCACGCCGCCGCCTTCGGGCAGTTCGCCGTCGAGTTTCGCCTCCATCGCGACCGGCCCCTTGATCGTGCCCGCCTTGGGCGAGACGATGGAGACGGTCGGTGGATCATTATCCGGGTTTCTTCGCTCCAGGGCGTGGAACGAAGACGAACAGGCGACCGTCACAACCAAGGCCACCGCAATACTCGAACGTTTCATCGGAAGTCTCCTTGAAATGTATTGTGCCGTGGGACCAAGTGTTTTTTACCACAGAGACACAGAGAAAAGAAGGTGCTCGTGCTTGTCGTGCTCGCAAAATGTTTTCAACGACTTGGCCTTTTTGTGTTGCAGGGTATTGACAATAACAGGGTGCTCCCCGGTCTCGCGTGGACGTGTTGGCACGTAGCCGCGACGGGGCGGCCGACCATTGGGTATTCATGCAACAAGGCTACCGTCTGAAATCCAGCTCACTCTCGTTTGCCGAGTTGGTGGTCGATGACGAGGAGGGCGGCGTTGTTGTCGCCGGCGAGTTTGAGTTGTTCGACGTTTCGGGTGGCGGAGGCTTCTTCTTCGACCTGGTGGATGAGGAACCACTGGAGGAACGCGCCGGCGGCGTGGTCTTTTTCGGCGGCGGCCAGCGTGTGGAGGTCGTTAACGGCGGCGGTGGTTTTTTGTTCGTGCTTCAGCGCGGTCTCGAAGGCGGCCAGCGGCAGCGGCCACTCGAACGGCGGGGCCTCGACCGCGCCGATTTTCACCTGCCCGCCTCGATCGACGAGGTAGTGGAAAAATTTCATCGCGTGCGCGCGTTCTTCCCCGGCCTGGGCGTGCATCCACCGCGCCATGCCGGACAACCCGGCGGATTCGAAACTGGCGGCCATCGACAGATACAGATTCGACGAAAACATCTCATGAACAAGCTGCCGATTGAACGCGTCCTGTAGCCGCTGGCTGATCATACGAACTCCTTGGTTCCCATTACTTTTTATATACGCCAATCGCGATACGGGCAACAGGGAAAGCGGGAAATCTCAGGCCATCGCCGTGTATTTACCCCAGGGCGAATGCGTGTGCATTTTCCAGTTTTCACGTATTTCTTCATATTCAGGCGCAATTGGCCACAGGCCCTGCCAGTTTGCGTTGCAAAACGGTATGAGCGACAGAACGCTTCGGTTGTCACAACGATCGACAACGCAAACTGGCAGGGCCTGTGGCCAATTGCGCCTGAATATGAACCCCCTGTGAAAAGAGGGCTGTATATGCGTTTGTCGTGGCATTTCCTCTTGGCCAATGGCTGAAACGACGGTACCTTTTCGGCATGCATGATGTCGTGATTGAACGCGTGCCTTTGTCGCGTCGGCGGGCAGCGATGAGGTTTCTCATCGGCGGTTCGTCGCGCGACACGTTTACGCGGATGCAGGCGGATTCGTTGTATCAGCGCACGCTGGGCGCCGACGCGGGCCTGGCGGAATTGTGGTGGGCGCGGCGAGGGCGGACGGAGCTGGCGGCGGCGATGATCTATCACAACGTCGGACGGACAGGCACGCTGTTGGCCAGTCCGGCGGCAGCGCCGGACGTCGACGCCCAACAACTCGCCCGCCTCGTCGGCGAACTGTCGCGGGCCGAAATCCGCCGCGGGTTGTCGATGATCCAGACACTCCTGCCGGCCGAGGCGAAACCCGAATTGGCCATGCTCGGCCAGGCGGGTTATCACCGCTTGGCCGAACTGGCGTACATGCAGCTGGCCGTGCCGCTGGCGTGTAACACGGGCATCTTGCCCATGAGTCGCATGGGCGTCCCGCCCATGCAAACGCCGCCAGCAGATCAGGCCTTCACATCACAGATAAATACAAACGAAGCGATTATGCCATATGCCGAGCATGGGCGAGACGCCCATGCGGCTCACGGGCAAGATGCCCGTGCTACGTTTCACGTCGCAGCCGAGTTTCCCGCGCGGGAGCTGGAACAGATCATCCGCCGCAGTTACGAGGACTCGCGGGATTGTCCGGGACTGGCGGGCGTGCGCGATCTCGGCGACGTCGTCGCGGGGCATCGCGCCAGCGGGCTGTTCTCGCCCGAAAGCTGGTGGATCGTCCACGTCGAGGGCCAATCGGCAGGCTGCCTGCTGCTGAACGAATCCCTCACCGGGCAGGACGGCGAAATCGTCTACCTCGGCGTGGCGCCGGAATTTCGCCGCCAGGGCATCGCACGGACCATGCTCGTCCAGGCGATTTCGCACGCACAGCGCGTCTCCTGGCGGCGGTTGACGCTGGCCGCCGACTCGTCAAACCTGCCTGCCGTCAGGCTTTACGAATCGTTCCAGTTCGCCGTCTCGCACCGTCGCGACGCCTGGATTTTCACGCGGCGCGACGTGGCTGAGGGTTTCCCCTCAAAAAACCGCTGTTAATCCCCTGTGGATAGAAGTTTTTTTTTCGCGGTAAGTTCCCGCATGCATCGGCACTTGAATACTGTGGATAATCGTAAGCCAATTCACCCCCTTGCAGATCGGGGAATTCCGCAGTAAAACCTCATCCACTTCGGCAGCAAGCCGCTGTCGAAGTTCGTGTGGCATGAGGCCGCGCGGCGTTGGCTGTCATGACGGATCGCCCCGTTCGACAAGGACCGAAACATGAACAGTGTGACGCCCGTGGTGCGCGCCAAAACCAAACCCGACAGGCCTGCCGACGCGAACGGCTCCTCGCCCGTCTGCGAAATCTCGCCCAACCTGCAAGCCGTGCTGTCGGCTTTGGAAAAACGTCTCGGCACGCAGAAATTCAACGCGTGGTTCCGGCACGGGCTTCGGCTGACGCTGGAAGGCGACGTGCTCCGCGTGTTCGCCTCGAACGCGTTCGCGGCGAACTGGATCGACACGCACTACTCTCGCGATTTGTCGGCCGTCGCGACGGAACAACTTGCCTTGGCGGTGACGGTTTCGGTGGCGGTCGATCACGGCCTGACGGGCGACCTGCGGAAGCGGCAACGCGATTCGCAGGCGACGGCGGTAGACATGGCCGTGCAGGGGCGCGCCCGGTCGCGGCAGGCGGGCGAAGCATCGCCGTTGCGACATCGGCTGGAGGGGTTCGTCATCGGCGAAAGCAATCGGTTGGCCTACACGTCGGCGACGGCGATGCTGGGCGAAACGCCGCCCTTCAACTTACTGTTCATTCACGGCTCGTGCGGCGTGGGCAAGACGCATCTGTTACAGGGCGTGTGCAATCTGACCTCCCGCGGCGTCCGCGGCGGCAGGGTGATGAAGTGCCGCTACGTCACCGGCGAGCAGTTCACCAACGAGTTCATTCAATCGCTGCGGGCGAAAAAAATTGAGGAGTTCCGTGCCCGCTATCGAAGCCTGGATCTGCTGGCCATCGACGACGTGCATTTTCTCTCGGCCAAGAAGGCCACGCAGGACGAGTTCCTGCACACGTTCAACGCGATCGAGTCGGCGGGCAAATTGATTTTGATGGCCAGCGACGCGCACCCGCGGCTTGTTGGCGAGATGAACGAGCAGTTGACGAGCCGTTTTTTGTCGGGGATGGTGGTGAAGGTCGGCTCGCCGGACGAGGCGTTGCGTGGCGAGATTCTGCGTCGCCGCGCGAAGGAGATGAAATTGAACGCCGACGCGGAGGCGTTGGCGTACGTCGCGCAGCACGTTCGCGGAAGCGTACGGGAGCTGGAAGGCGCGATGTTCAAACTGTCGGCCATTGCCGCCCTGAGCGGCTCGGCCGTGACGCGAGCTGTGGCGGCGGAGGCGCTGGCCGATCATCTGGCCCGTGGCGACTCCGCCGTCACCTTAGGCGGCATCGAGGCGATCGTGTCGGCGTTTTTCGGCATCACGCAGGCGGACCTGCATTCCTCCCGCCGGACGCGAACGGTGTCGACGGCCCGGATGGTCGCGATGTTCCTTGCCCGTCGACACACGCGGATGAGCTTCCCCGAAATCGGGAAGGCCATGGGAAAAAACCATTCCTCCGTCGTGTTGGCCGTGCAAAAAATGGAGGCCGCCCTGGCGGAGAACGCGGACCTGGACTGGCTCTCGCCGATGGGCACCAAAACGATGCCCGCGTCGGACGTGGTGCAGGTGCTGGCCGAACAGTTGTAGAATGGTGCGAGGACAATCGCATTCCCGGCCGTTGGCGGATCAGGCGGCTGGGTGTGTCGGCCCGCTCTGGGAACGGGCTGATCGTCGGGCGGGGGCGTGGCTATGGAGGGCGCTTCGGCGCGACGGCATACGGAGTTTCGCCGCCGCGGGACGATCGCAAAGGACGCTCGCCGCCGCCCGACATGATCCGCTGCCGACGACGGAAGTCGGCACGCAAAACACACGGATGAACGCCCGAGTACGGATACTCGGGCGTTTTTTACGTGACGCGGGCGTCTCGCCCGCGTTGTGTTACTACGCGATATACGTGAACGCCTCCACGTACAGCAGCGCGATCGGGGCGGCCAGCAGCGGGCTGTCGGCGATGTCGAGCACGCCGCCGAATTCGGGCACGATCGCCCCGCTGTCCTTCACGCCGGCGGCCCGTTTGAGCAGGCTCTCGCACAAATCCGCGAACTGCCCGAACGCCCCCACCACCACGCCGAACATCACATACCGCCATAAATGCGAACCGGGGCCGAACAACGGACCGAACCAATCGTGCTTGCCGAACGGAAACGTCTTCATCAGCCACGCGCCGAGCACCGCCACGCCCGCCGCCGTCACCAACCCGCCGGCCAGGCCCTCCCACGACTTGCCCGGCGACAGCCACGGAATGAGCTTATGCTTGCCCAGAAACGACCCCGTGAAATACGCGCCGATGTCCGTGAATTTCACGACGGCCAAAAATAACACCAGAAACGCCAGCCCGTGCTCCACGCGAAGCAGCAGCACCAGGCACGACCCGACGCCGACGTACAACACGCCCAGCGCCGTCACCGCCACCCGCCGCAACGCGTCCTCCGTGCGATGGACGGCCATCTGCTCCAGGAAAATCAACCCGACCACGCCGCCCAGCAGCAGCAATGGCAGATACTTCGCCCCGGAGGACATTTTCATCGACGCGTCGAACGCCAGAAACTGGCTCCACACCGGCAACGTCGCGATGGCCACCGTGCCGAGCACACCGCTGATTCGCAGCCCCGACGTGCCCAACGCCTTGGCCATCCGGTGCACTTCGAGGAACCCCATCGCGGCCATCAACGCAATCAGGCCCGCCAGCGGCAACCCCTTGACGCCCGCGCCCGACACGTCCGACGCCTCCAGCCGCCAGTCCCAAACCATCAATCCAATCACGCCGGCCATCATCACCGACCCGAACCCGATGCGGATTTTCATGCTCTTTTTCATCATATCTCGCTCACCGTTTTCCCTTCGCACGTTGGGCTTTGAAGAACTCCGTCAGCACGCGGCCGCACGGTTCGGCCAGCACGCCGCGGGTGACCGCCACGCGATGATTGAGGCGGTCGTCGGTGCAGAGTGCGTAGAGTGTGTCGACCGCGCCAGCCTTGGGGTCGGCGGCGCCATACACCAGCCGGGCCAGCCTCGCCAGCACGATCGCGCCCGCGCACATGGAGCACGGCTCAAGCGTCACGTAGAGCGTGCAGTCCGTCAGCCGCCAGTCGCCCATCGCCGCGGCGGCCTGCCGAATCGCCAGCATCTCCGCGTGGGCCGTCGGGTCGCGGTCGATAATCCGCCGATTGTGCGCCGCCGCCACCACCGCCCCGCCACAAACCACCACCGCGCCAATCGGCACGTCGTCCAGCCGCCGGGCCAACTCCGCCTGCTCCAGCGCGGCCTGCATGAACCGCTCGTCGTCGTGTCGTTCGTGCTCCGTCATTTCGTTTCGCCGCGTTGTTTCGCCAGGTCGATCGCCAGTTGAATGGCGTGGCGCATGCTGGAAGGGTCAGCCTTGTTTTTTCCCGCGATGTCGAACGCGGTGCCGTGGTCGGGACTGGTGCGGATGACCGGCAGCCCCAGCGTGACGTTGACCGCCTCCCGCCAGGCGAGCAGCTTGATCGGGAGCAGCCCCTGGTCGTGATACATCGCCACCACGCAGTCGAATTTTCCATCAAGGGCTTTTAGGAACACCGTGTCGGCGGGAAACGGCCCGGAGGCGTCGATGCCCACCTCGGTCGCCATCAACAGGGCCGGCTCGATGACGCGAGCCTCCTCGTCGCCAAACTGCCCGCCCTCGCCCGCGTGCGGGTTCAGCCCGCACACCGCGATCCGAGGCCGCTCGATCCCGAACCACTCCCGCAAGGCGCGATGGGCCAGATCAATCGGCGTGAACACTCTGCCGATGGTAAACAGGTTCCGCAGTTCCAGCAGCGAATTGTGAATGGTCGCCAGCACGACGCGCAGTTGCGGCGCGACGAACATCATCGCGACGTTGCGAACGCCAAATTTTTCCGCCAGCAGTTCCGTGTGGCCGGGGAAGCGGCGAAATCCCGCCATGGCCCAGGACTGCTTGGCGATGGGCGCGGTGACGATGGCGTCGATCAGGCCTGCCCTGGCGGCGTCGATCGCGCCCTCGCAAAAGGCCATCGACGCCTGCCCGCCCAGCTTGCTCGCCCCGCGAGGCTGGGCCGACGGCAGGCCGAACTCGTCGTAATCCAACACGACCACCTCGTGCGGATAGCGGCGGATGTTCTCGTGCCGGTCGCAAAAGACCGGCAGGGCAATCTCCGCCTGATCGGCCGTGTACTCCATCTGCTCGGCCAGCCCAAACACGACAAACCGCGCCTGCCGACGCAACGACGGTTCCGCCAGGGCCTTGACAACAATCTCCGCCCCAACCCCCGCCGGGTCGCCCATCGTAATCCCAATTGTAGGCCGCTCGTTCGACATGAAAACATTATACCGAAAACACGCCCCACGTGGGCCTTTTGCCGGGCTTGTCTGCAGGACAAACGCATCTAAATTCCCCGTTTTTTCGCGGAGAGGCTGTAGGCTGTAGACTGTAGGCTGTAGTCGCGGCAGTTTTTGCGACATTTTTTTCGGCACGGCATGTCGCGCCTACAGCCTACAGTCTAAACGCGGGCCTTTTTAGATGCGATCGCCATGGGCTTGTCTGTGGATAGGCGTCAGAATATACTGTGAGGAGAAACGGGAACGTGTCTGATGGCGAAAAAACGCGTCTATATCGAATCGTCGGTGATCAGCTACCTCACCGCGTGGCCGTCGCGTGATTTAATCACGCTGGCACGACAGCACTTGACACGGGAATGGTGGGCGCGACGAGAGGGATGGGAGTTCTTTGTGTCGCCTGCCGTATTGGAAGAAATCGCTGACGGCGATCCTCTCGCGGCGGCGGAGCGGCTTGTCGTAGTGCGAGAGTTGCCCGTGTTGTCCGATCACCCCAAGGCACGGGCGATGGCTGGTAAACTGGCCACCGAGATCCCCATACCAGACAAGGCACAAGCCGATGCCGCGCACTTGGCGTTGGCGGCGTTTCATGGAATGGACTACTTGGCGACGTGGAATCAGACGCACTTGGACAATCCCCATTTACGGGAGAAAATCAGGGAAACCATCAGAGCGCAAGGATTCTCGCCCGCGCTGGTGTTAACCCCCGAACGCCTGCTGGAGGTGAACGATGACTGACGAGCGAAATCCTGTCGAGGAAATTCGTGCCATCCGCGAGAAGATCTGGCGAAAGCACAAGACGATGGATGCGTATTTTGACCATTTGAACGCGGTCCCGTCAGCGGATGTTCTGCTGGCTCAGGTTCGCAAGAAGATCGAAAAAGCCCAAGCCAAACCAAAACACCGTCCGGCCTCTCGCCGCCAAGAAACAAAGGCCCACACATAACACGGGCCGAAGCCTCAACGGTGCGTTTTACCATGAACAGAAAAGGGCCGTACGTGTTCGCACGTACGACCCTTTCAGCCAGTCGGGGCGGAGAGATTTGAACTCTCGACCTCTTGACCCCCAGTCAAGCACGCTAAACCAAGCTGCGCCACGCCCCGGACAAGGTGGTTATTATAATCAACGCCCGGACGATGACAAGGCAATTCCTGTTGTGCCGCCTTGTCCTCAACGGGTATGCTGACGCCCCGGCGTTTCCGCCGCGAGGGCTTTCATGAAGACGAAACCGAAAACAAACCGGAACTCCGACACCGCGACTCCAACGGCCTCGGTCACGGACTACGCCACCACCGCGGCCATGGACGCGTGGGTGCGGCATCCGATTCTTGGCGACCCCTCGTTTGACACGTTCGAAAAATTGGGCGACACCGTGCATGTTTCGCAGCCGCCGTACGAGTGGGCGGTGAACGGGTCGCTGTTTCGCGATCCCGTCGGCGGAGCGTGGTACTACTTCGGCGGGCTGTATCCGCTCGGATACGCCATGGGCGAACGCGACGGAAAAAAATCGTTCTACAATTTCCGAATCTTCCAATCCGCCGACGAAGGCCGATCCTGGCAGGACCTCGGCTGGGGCTTCGAGAGCGGGTTCCGTTTTGACGGGCACACCGCCGCGGCGAATCATTATCCCGACGTCGTCATGACGTACGATCCCGATACAAAGCTGTACTGGCTGGCGTACGACTGGCTGAACGAGGACTGCTCCTGGGCGACGGCCCATCATCCGCCGGAGAAAACGTACGACTCGGGGGCGGCCATCGCGTACGCAACGACCCCGGCAGGGCCGTTCACGAGGCTGACCTCGCCGATTTTTTCGAACCTCGAAATCAGCCGAAAAATCGGGCGGTTTACCCGCGCCTACGGCACGTCAATTTTCAAACGTAAAAACGACTGGCTGGCCTTGACCTTGTGCGATTCGGGCGAATATTTTTCGTGGGGGTTGCTCGGGTTCACCGCGCCGTCGCCGCGCGGGCCCTGGTCGGCGCCGAGGATTCTGCTGTCGGTGGACCGCGGCGAGTACTATCCCGCACCGGTGGAATTTTTCCCATGCTTCGCCGTCGGCGACACCGTGTACGCGCCCGCGACGGCCCTGGGACGCAACCGAAATTACCAGACCCTGCACGCCGCGCCGCTCGAAGCGGCGCACGCCCCGGACGCGTGGACGCTCACCGGCGACGGCAACGCGTGGCACGCCCGCCCGCTGCCGCACGAACACTACGGCATCTGGGGACAGACATACCACGGGTTCGTCCACGCCGGCCCGGCTGGCGAATGGCTCACCGTCATGTACCCCTCGCGCGATGAGCGGGGATTCGGCACGCTGTCGGTCGCACAGAGGCCCTGGGACACGCCCCACAGCGACGGCTTTACGTTTTCCGGCCACGAGGGAAAATCCGTCGTGCCCCTGATGCGGGCGTACAAACGATTCGGCCTGAGGGCCCGGTTTGTGTTCACCGGAACCGTCGAAGTCGCGTTCGATTATCACGGCGTCCTCGGGCCTGACAAACCCCAGGCCTGCGCGGAGCCGTCGGCGGAAGCGTTGACTGATTATCTGGCGGTGCGACTCTCGGGCGAGACGTTTGCGTTGGTTTCCGTGCGTCGCGGCGGAGCGGGCGAAATCGTGTTGGACAGCGGAACATTTCCGCGAACGACCGACGCGGGCGGCGCCGGCGGCAGCAACGTCAGTTTGCATCTGCGTGTTGGCGACGGCAGGATCGCGTTCGAGATCAACGGGGTTTCGCGTGAATTGTCCGGCCCGGCCTGGCCGGCAGGCGTGGCGATCACCGGCGGTCCGCTGGCGTTGATAACCCATGAGTATTCCCTGTTAACGTGCGACGAATTTCTCGTCGATGGCGAGGAGATTCCGTGCGTGTTGCGATACGACGCGCGCGACGCGTTGCTCGGCGCGGGGCAGCGAAGCGCCGACTGGCAGGCCGTCGAGAGCGTTGGCCTGACGTGCGTCAGCCAGCATGCCGTGGTTCGCTCGCCTTCGGATTCGCCGGGGTCGCCGGCCGTCGAGATGTACGGCAAATGGAACGTCGTCGGGCGGGGCGTGACGATTTATTCGCCGAAATCCAGCCGGCTTGGCGTGATGC
Organism: Phycisphaerae bacterium; assembly: GCA_009783465.1. Taxonomy (GTDB): domain Bacteria; phylum Planctomycetota; class Phycisphaerae; order SM23-33; family SM23-33; genus WRDM01. The sequence continues at coordinate 112,978 of WRDM01000002.1, forward strand.
GCGTCGTCGTGGACGGCGAATACAAAGCATCGGTCGATCTGTGCGCCGACGCGGACATTGCGTCGGCCCCGGTGTACGCGTGCGAACTGCCGCCGGGCCGACACAGCGTCGCGGTATTTTCCGAACAAGGCCCGATCGTTCTCGACGTGCTGGACGTCCGAACGACATAACATAACGTGACGCGGGCATCTTGCCCGCGTGTGGCGCGGGCGTCTCGCCCTCGCTGGGTTATTGAACAGATTAATGTTTTCCATAGACTGGTCACATGGATCACACAACGCGGGCGAGACGCCCGCGCCACGTTACAGAAAGGACAACCACATGCCGAAAAAATCCACCGTGTCGAAGATGCCCGCCGTTATCAAGCCGGGGCTGTTTGGCCTGACCGTTCCCGCCGACGCCCGGCGGGCGGATTTCGACATCTCCAACGAAGCCCTGATCGCCAACGGCGTCAAACCGTACGCCGTCTTCATCGGCGACAGCATCACGGGCAACTGGGACCTGCAAGCCTATTTCGGCGCGGGCAGCGTGCTGGTCAATCGCGGCATGGCGGGCGACTCGTCGGAATACGTCCGCCGACGCTTCGAAGCCGACGTGCTCCAACTGGCGCCCGAATTGGCCGTCATCTGCGTCGGCGTCAACGACACCGGCTGGGGGGCAGGCTCGCCCGACCCCGCCAAAGTCGACGTCGTCCTCCGCAACATCCAGGCGATGGCCAAAGCGGCCGCCGGCCGCGGCATCGCCGTCGCGATCGGCTCGAATTTCCCGCTCCGTTCGCCCATCTGGTACAACCTGCCGGAATTCGCCGTCGCGAAAAACCGCCTGACCGTCAAAATCAACAAGGGCCTGCGGGACCTCGCCAAACGCGGCGGCCACATCTACGTGGACTACCACCGCCACGTCCTCGACCGCACGGGCCTGATGCGACAAGACCTCGCCTACGACGGCATCCACCCCAATCACAACGGCTATTGCCTCATGCGCGACGTGCTCAACGACACGCTTGCGAAGGCGGGATTCACGTTGTAACGCGGCAAACGCATGGTCCGGCTGATGTCGCTGTGCCGCATGAGGCTTTGGGCTGTTTTGGAGTTTATGCCGCTGACGGCTAGAGCGGTTCTGAAATGTTGTCACCTTGTTTTAGCCACGAATACCACAAATTACGCAAATTCCTGAATAAAAATCCGCGTCATTCGCGGCTAAAAGGGGACAGCTCATTTCAGAGTTGCTCTACCAGCGTGCCGATGGGCCTATTCCCGCGGAGACGTATCTTGTGGCGGAGTTTGTTTTGCTTTGCTTTGGCGTTTCACCGGGCAGGCGGCGAATGGTTTTTCGGTGCGGCTGACTTGGTCGGTGTGCTTGGTTTGAAGAATGGCCAGTTCCAGCAACTGGGTCTGCCAGTTCTGGAGCGTAAGGATCCCCTGGAGGGTTTCGACCAGCATTTTCGGTTTTTTGTCGCGGAACTTTGACATTTTCTTGCCCTTTTCCTGGAAGGTTGTACTATCTCTGGTTGTCGAAAAACACACAATCACGACGAACGGTAGCTTCTTGAATCATGATACGTACGTAGTAAATAGAGAAAATATCACAATTACGAATATACGTCAATACAAAACTCACAATCGTGAATAAAATATGAACAATATAACACATTCAGGAGAAATTCACGCTCGCATAGCTGCCTTGCGGATGGAAATGGATGGGGTTCGTGGCAAGGCGGCCTTTGCAAAGCGGCTGGGGTTGTCGCCCAGCACGTACGACAACTATGAAAACGACCGGGCGGTGCCGGTGGAGGTGCTGGTGCGGATCTCCGACGTGACGGGCGTGGATTTGCGTTGGCTGGTGACGGGGCGGTTTCCGGAGGAGGCGGTGCCGGCCAGTCACCTGGTGGTTCAACGAGCGGCAGCGATGCTGTCGCGATACCCGCAGGCGGCGGAACCGTTGGCGGCCTTCGTCGAGTTGCTGTCGGCAGCGATGGCGTTTCCGAAAAAAGGCCCGCTCGGCCAGAGCGCCGACGGCGTGCAACCTGTTGTCGAAGGCCAACATGCATATTCCGTTCACGGAGCTGTTGCTGGCCAGCCTATGGAGATTCCGGTGTCGGCGGCACCGGAGGTAGAGGTAGCGGCTTCGTCGTATACGGCTTCGTCGTCCGTGGTGTCGGCGGTAGCGGAGATCCAGGAAGCCTTTCGGGCGAAGGTTGCTCAATCGCCTGTGGCGTCGGATGTTCGCGCCCCGGGGAATGCGGCGATCGCCTCCCCGCCGCCGTCGCTGCCGATTTCCACCGCCGCCGCGTCCGAAGCCCGAGGTCGACCTCCCGAAACCCCAGGCCGTCAGGCATGGATTCCCGTTCTGGGGCGGTCGGCGGCGGGTGTGGCGAGTTTTTGGGGAGATCAGGATTCGACGGGCGTTGCCCGGCTGGCGGATGCGATCGCACGTCATGTCGGCGACGTGCAGTGTCAGCAGGCTCGCGTGGAGTTGTCCGACGGGGCGTCGATGAGCCCGGCCGATCCGGCGGACGGACTCCAGCTCGTGCGGCTTGTCCTTGGCGACGGGGCAGCGGGCGTGACCGAATTTATCGAAAGTCCCTCCCTGAAGGCACGTTATGCCGACGCGTTTGCCCTGCGGATCGACGGCCTGTCGATGCATCCCGACATTTCGCACGGCGATCTGGTGGTACTGAGCCCGTCGGCGGAGGCGGTGGACGGCAAGGCGGCCGTAGTGCAATTGGTCGATCAGATCGGCGTGACGTGCAAGTTGTGGCGTCGCGAGGGGGAGCAGGTGCACCTGATCCCCGTCAACGACCAGATGCCACCGCAGACCTATCCCATCTCATCGGTGGTCTGGGCGTTTCGCGTGCTGGCGAAAATCAAACCAGCGTAAAGAACGACGGCAACGCGTGGAAGGCCATGCCGGAACCTCGTCAGGGCCATCGCATCTAAACTCCTTCATTTTCGTATGATTTTCCGCAAAGGACCGTTTTTGAAGGCTGTTAGACTGTTAGGCTGTTAGGGAGAGGCTTATGAAAAATTAGGCCCAATCTCACATCAGCCGGCGCCTAACAGTCTAACAGTCTAACAGTCTAACAGTCTAATAGTCTAACAGCCTCTTGTACGAAAAAATGGGCGAATGTAGATGCGATGGCCCTGGGAACCTCATCGGGCGTGGTCGGAATCGGTGGGTGCGGCCGGAGCCAGCCCGGTGTTGGAGTACGCGAGGATTTCGAGCGTGAGATGTTTTCGCCAGCCGGCCAATAGATGCGGGGCGTGTTTGGACTTTCGGCGGTCGGTGAGGGCACGGACGAGTTCGGAGTAGTTGTGTTTTGCGGCGAACAGTTCGGGCGTGATCTGGTTGGCGAGGCAGTGTTGGGCGCCCGCGACGGCCAGGCGGTGTACGAGTTCCTTGTCGCCGTCGAGTGGCGGGGATTTCGGCAGGCGGGGGAGTTTGTCCTTGGGCGTGGCCAGGCCTGCCTGGACGGCGCGGGTGATGTCGTCGCCGTGGCGCGACGCCAGCGGGCGGGGCACGAACCGGCAGGCGGCAACGGCGGTCGCGGCGGCGGGTTTTGCCCTGGCCAACGCGACCATGGCCGGATCGGCGAGGAACGTTCGCGCGGGCAGGTCGGCGATGGCGGCGGCGGTCTCCCGCCAGACGGCCAACTCGCGAAGCACCGCCAACTCCACCGGACTCAGCCGTCCGATCCCGCGAACCTTCCGCCACGCCTGCCACGGCTCGCACCAGTACAACTCCGTGCCCTCGAACGGCTGCATCTCCTGCGTCATCCAGTCCAGCCGCCCCAACTCCGTCAGACGCCGACGCAAAAATTCGTACACCGGCGTCAGCCAGGTAACGTCCGCGGCCGCGTATTCCAACTGTTGCGCCGTCAGCGGCCTACGCAGCCAATCGCTGAAACTATGCCCCTGCGGAATCTCCACGTCGAAAATCTGCCGCACCAGTTTGCCGTACGACAGCGGATACGGCAGCCCCGCCAGCCCCGCGGCCACCTGCACGTCGAACACATTCGCCGGCGGCTTCCCGCACGCGTGGAAACACATCTCCCAGTCCTGCGTGCCCGCGTGGGCGATTTTCACAATGGCCGGATCGACGACCAGAGGCCAAAACTCCGCCAAATCCAACGCCAGCGGATCCAGCAACGACACCGTGTCGCCAACGGCCACCTGAACCAGGCACAACTTCGGCCGATACGAACGCTCGCGAATGAATTCCGTATCGACGGCAAACGCCCCCGCGGCCCGGATGGCCCGACAAATTCCCCGCAGCCGTCCCGGATCGGAAACGACCAGCCGCTCATACGCACCGAAATCATCACTCGCCGTCGACACCACAGTCCCATTCACCTGATTTCCATAATCCGCATCACACTATAGTACATATCGACCAGACCGCAAGTTCGCCATAGGGATTTACCGGGGCACGGGGCACGGGGTGTGACAACATTTTCTGGAACAATGTAATGTGTTGTTTCTGCGATTCGTAGCCGCGAAGCGGCGACGTTGGGTAGCCCAGGGTGAGCCGTACTCGGGGCCATCGCATCTACATTCTTTTGTTTTCGTGCGATTTTCCGCAACGGGCCGTTTTCAGGCTGTTAGACTGTTAGACTGTTAGGGAGAGGCTTATGAAAAATTTGGCCAAATCCTACATAAG
>WRDM01000003.1 GCA_009783465.1 Phycisphaerae bacterium
CCGACGCCAAGGCCGAGGGATATGCCGCCGTCGAGGGCTTTGCCATGAACCACGCCCAGCGGTACGAATGGGACTTCACCGGGCCTGCCCGCCTGTTTGAAAAACTGGGATTCACCGCGACGACAAGTCAAAACAGCGGTGTGGTCATGAGAAAGGAACTGGAGTAGTAGGAGAAATATGATCAACAAAGATTTTCCGGGACTGCCGCAACGGAATATCCGTCCGGGCGGCCCAGTGGAACAAAAACTGAAACGGTGGGCGAAATAGGAAAACTTGTCACGTTCAACGCGACAATGGAAAAGGATAATCCATGAAAAACGTTCTCGCGTTCAACGTCCCGTTCAGTGGATTCTGCGGAACCACGTTCATCAACTGTTTCGCCTCCACATACATGTTTTTGGAGAACAAGGCCGTCGGTGGTAGTGATTACGTGTGCCGGCAGTTGGACGGTGAATCGTGTAACAGTTGCGGCCTTTGTGGTAAAGGCGGCGGCACGCCGATTTCGCGGCAGGAAAAGTTTTTCTTCCTGTTTGACACCGTGTGTGGGCGCAGTTCCCTGCGATGGCGTTTCGACGGCAAGCCGACCGCGATGCAAAAGATGATCTGTGAGATTGACTTTTACGATGGCGGCACGGAGAAAAACATTGATTTCCTGTTCGGTTTTGCCGGCTGGGAGTTCCGCACGTTGACCGACCCCGCCGCGTTCAAGACCGCCATCATCGCCTCCATCGACGCGGGCAAGCCCGTCATGGCGAAGGTCAAAATCGGCGGCGGCCGTTTTCGTGTCATCATTGGCTATGATGACGACGCGTTGATTTGCCCCGACTTCACCAACGCGCAGCAAAAACCGGAGGGCGCACCGGCCTATGATGAACTTGATGTTCTATACATCGTCGGCAATAAAATCGCGCCGCGTTATACACTGATCGACGGCCTCAAACGCATCCGGCAGGTTATGGAGTACAACGCCAGCGAGAAACTCTGGGACGGCTACATGGAAAAGATGGGCCTGTACACCAACGACAGCCTGGGTAAGGTCAGCCTGGAGGAAAAGAAGGCGCGGATGAAACGCGTCGCCGAGACCATGTGGCACACGTTTAATTGCCACAACTTCGCGGAGGTGTTCCGTGAATATTGCCGCGACGGCGACACGCCCGTGTATGACGGGGTCGGCGACGTGAGCAAACTTCGCCATCCCGAGTGCAAGGCATTAGGCCACATCATCGGCCCCCGCCACGGCTACACGCACGACCTCGCCTGGGCCCTGATCGGCCTGGAGGGATGCGCGAACTGGGACACGCACGTCGGCCATTGCGGCTACTGGGGCGAAATGGTCGAACTGACGCTCATGCGAATCGCCCAAAATGACGCCGACGTTCTCGACGCGATCAACAAAGCGATTGAGATCGTGGAAAAATCCAAAACGTAGCGGGCCTGTGCCAACAGCCCAAGCCGGCAGCGCCGCCCGGCCGTCTGAAACCCCTCGCCGCGAGGCCGGCGTTGACCGTGGCGATTGAAACACTGATCGCCACGGACCGCCGACCGTCCGCGCGTGAAATCGCGCCCAAAGGCCGCGCAGATGGCAACGCCACGGATGGCCTGACCCCTCCCCTCAACCGAACCGACCCGCTATGCCCGAAACACAACCGGGTCGAGCCCCGCTTCGACAAAAGGCGCGGCTCGACCCGGCCATGTCATTTCTATTGCGACGCGACACGGCTCGACCCGGCCATTGTAATCGGAAACTCGCGGCGTTATCCTACCGCGAGTAGGCCGTCATCCGTAATCATGGCCACGATGTCAGCCTTAACGGTTTCGGGCAAGGCCGCCCACGCCGTCAGCACGGCGGCAAGGTGCGGATCGGCCGGGGCGGCCGCTTGCGCCCACCCGGTGAGTTTCACGGTGAGCGGCCCGACCGCCGATTCGCAAACATTCGATTTGTCGATGCTTGCGAAATTATCAAAACAAGTTTCGTGCTTGGGATTTCGGATTTTCTTTTCCGTCACGGTGCCAGCGTCGCGACGTCGTCGCCGTATTGGACGTACTGCACCCTGCCGTCAACGAAGCCATAATTTCGCGCGTCGGCCAGGCCGTACATCCAGACGCCTTTGTCGCGTCCGGTCAGCGGTTTGTTGCCGTGCGGTGCCCGCCACTCGTTCCACCAGATGGGATGATTATCCGTTCGCAACATGGTCGGACAGTTCAGAATGACGGCGTTTTGCAGCGGTTTTCGGAAAAAATTGGCCGTGTTGGACGAATAATTGTCGAGTCGTTCGTGACGGATCGGCGCGCTGGGATTTTTGGCATTGGAGTTGCCCCAGGAGTCGCCCCAGAGATCCCAGGCGTTGTACTTGACGTCCCACTCGCTACAGGCGCGCTGGTTCTCCGGAACGTCCGCGGGATAGGGCCTCAGCGGCCCGAGGAAGACAAACCAGTTGCGGTCGCCGTTGCGAAGCCCGCTGGCATTGAAATCTTTCGACCCGCCCCCGCCCGAGCCGGTGCGGGCAGCCCAGCACCACGTTCGGCCGTCACGCGGGATATTCCCCCGCAACTCATTATCCGCCGGCAGCGATTCGGAACAACGGTACGCGCCGCTGTAATAGGCGCTTGTCTTGCCCTCCAGTTGATACATCCACGTCGTCGCCGTGCCCTGCCTCGTCAGGTAACGGTAATAGTGGGCGCCATCCACCTCCGTCCCGTCCAGCCGTTCGTTCGTGGGCCATTCGCCGTAGTCGTTGCCGTACACGTGCAGCGAGGCGATCGTGTTCCGCATGTTGCTCGCGCAGGCGGCCACCTTCGCCAACTTCTTCGCCTGGGACAGCGAGGGCATCAACATGGACACCAACAACGAGATAATGGCAATCACCACCAACAACTCAATCAGCGTAAAACCGTGTTTCAGGCATTCAGACTTGCTTGCTTATGCGGGTCCGTTGATATTCCATGTCGCCATCCTTTCCCGTTCGAGAACATGATGCGCTCCTGTTTCGCCTTCTGCGATGTGATAAGGTATCGGCGAAGCCATTCCAATGTGCCTGCTACTATAACTATATCGTCTACTTCCATGCCCGGCCACAATTTTTCCAAGATAATCGCATGCGGGGTACACGCCATAGTTATCGTTTGTCTCTATCCCTTCCGCCGCGTTCGCGATACACTACGTGCATGCGATCCGTATGTCTGACCATTGAAACCTCCTGCCGGGCCGGCGGCGTGGCGCTGGCGTTGGACGGCGCGCTGACGGCCGTGCGGCAGTTCGACGCGTCGAGCCGGCATGCCACCACGCTGCTCGTCCGGCTGCGGGAACTGCTGACCGCCCACGGCCTCGTCCCCGCCAACGTCACGGAGGTGTACGTCTCCGTCGGGCCTGGAAGCTTCACCGGCGTCCGCGTCGGCGTGACCGTCGCGCGAACCCTCGCCCAGGCCATGCCGGGTGTCAAAACCGTCGCCGTCCCCACCACGCACGCGGTGGCTGAAAACGCCCGCGCCCTGCCGTGGCAACACCTGGCCGTCGTTCTCGACGCCAAGGACGAATTCGCCTACGTGCAGTCCTTCCAGCGGGAAACGCCCCACGACGCCGCGCCGCCCCAACCCGCCGGCCCGCCGAGAATCCTCACGCCCCAGCAAATGCTCGCTGAATTCCCAAGGCCCGTCACGCTCATCGGCGAAGGACTCGCCTATCACCACGCCCTCCGCGAAGCGGCCTCGGCAACCGACGGATCGGCCGGCGAACCCACGCAACGTATCATCCTCGCCGACCCCGCGCTCCATCTGCCCACCGCCGAAAGCGTCTACCACGTCGGCCAACGACTCGCCCACGCCAACGCCGGCACCGACTACCACAACCTCCTGCCCATCTACGCCCGAAAAAGCGAAGCCGAACGGCTGTGGGAGGAAAAACAGCGACAGGCGTGACGTGCAATCCGCACCTCGAATTTTTCGCAGGACAGTATGTACGTTCTTTTTGCGCCCGCATTCCTATTCAGGCGTAACTGGCCGCAGGCCCTGCCATTTTGCGTTGTACGACGGTGTGAGCGACTGAACGCTTCGCCTGTCACAACGGTCTACAACGCAAAATGGCAGGGCCTGCGGCCAGTTACGCCTGAATAGGACGGTCGCGCAAAAACGGAAAACGCAACCACACACCCGCCCTTCGGTTTTCCCGGTTTTCCTTGGAACAAATCGGCCAATGTCCGGTAGAATTGGCCGATGAATAGAATAGGAAAGGGGTGCCTCATGAAACGCGGCGTGTGGTTGGCTGTGGTGTGTGCGGTGCTGGCCGCTCCGGCGTTCGCGGCGGACGGCGTGGCGGAGTCCCTTTCCCGCAAGGTCTCGACGTTTCAGGCCAATGGTCCGCTGGACAAGGCCGTCGCGGCATTGGCGACGGCGGGTAAGGTCAAGATTGCCGTGGATTGGGATCGTCTGACGGCGGCGGGATTGGACAAGCAGACGCGGGCGGTCGTGCGGGCCAGCGACGCGACGGTGAAACAACTGTTGGATCTGCTGGTGCTGTCGGCCTCGGAGAAGGACGCGCCACTGGGCTGGTATATCGACGGCGACAAGATTCGCGTCACGACGAAGGCGGCCATCGAAGACCGCCGCCCCGCGCGGACCGCCTCGGCGAACACGCCAGCCCGCACGTCGGGCGCGTCGGCACAGCCGGCGAAAGAGGCCGCTCCCGCGGCCGTTCCCATCGCCAAGGCCCTCGAGGGCGGCGTGGAGTTTTCGCAAACGCCGCTTCGCGAGGTCGTGAATTTCCTCCGCGACAAAGCCCGCCTGAATATCGCCGTCAACTGGACCGCCCTCGAGGAAGTGGGCATCACCAAGGACTCGCCCGTGAGCCTCAAGGCGCGGAATCTCACCCTGGGCCGTGTGCTGGACCTGCTCCTGGCCGACGTCAGCGGCTCCCGCGACAAATACGAGCGGCTGTATTATGTGATCGACGACGGCGTGGTGCTGATCTCCACCGGCAACGCGCTGAACACCAAAACGAGCACCACGGTCACGGACGTCAGCGACCTGCTTCACCCCGTGCCGAACCCCATCGCGCCGGTGCTGAAACTCAACATCACGACCAATCGCGATAACAAAAACAACGACAACGGCAGCCCGTTCGAGGAATCGCGCAACGAGGACAAGAACGACCCGCGTTGCGTCTCCCGCGAGGAATATCGCCGGCTGGTGGGCGAGCGGCTGGTGCAGGCCATCAAGGACTCTATCGGCGAAGACATGTGGCAGCCCGAGGGCAAGGGCGCCATTCAGATCACCGCGCGAGGCCAACTGATTATCACGCAAACGCCGCTGGGCTTCAAACTGCTGGGATCGGCGGGGCGGTGAGGCCGTTGGCGGCATCCTGCGATTTGGTCGATCGCGTGGCGGCGACGCTTGATGCGTGTGGGCTGTTTCGCGATGCGCGGTGCGTGCTGGTCGGTGTGAGCGGCGGAGCGGACAGTGTGGCCCTGCTGGCGGTGCTGCGAGAGTTGGCGGAGCGGGCCGGCGCGATGTGGCGGCTGGCGGCGGCGCATTTGAATCACGGCATTCGCGCGGCGGCGGCGGCGGACGCCCGGTTTGTGCAGGCCTTGTGTGCGTCGTGGCAAGTGGAGTGTATTGTCGGGGCCGCCGACGTGCCCGCCGAGTCGCGGCGGACGGGAGAGAGCATCGAAGCCGCCGCCCGGCGGGCGCGGTACGCGTTTCTTGCCGACGCGGCCGAGCGGGCCGACGCGCAGGCCGTCGCGGTCGCCCATCACGCCGACGACAACGCCGAAACGGTGCTGCACCGCGTGCTTCGCGGCACAGGTCTGGCGGGACTGGCGGGCATTCCCGTCGAGCGCCCCCTCGGTGCCGTGCGTCTGGTTCGGCCGATGCTGCACTGCCGCCGGGCCGACATCGAACAATTTCTCGCCGCCCGAGGCCTGTCGTGGCGGGAGGATGAATCCAATCGCGATCTCGACCACCGGCGGAATTTCCTCCGCCACGACCTGCTGCCGCACATCCGCGAGCACGTCAATCCGCGCGCGGAGGACGCGCTGCTCCGGCTGGCCGAACAGGCGCAGGCGGCAACGGCGTTCCTGCGGACCGAGGCGGAAAAGGTGTTACAGGCGGCCGTCGAGGCCGTGCAACGGGACGCTGGCGCTTCACGTGGCGAGGGCGTCTCGCCCTCGTGTCCCGCGGGCATCTTGCCCGCGTCGGGCGTCGAAGGCGATTGGACGTCTTCCAGTGGCCAGTCGCATGGAACGCACAACGCGGGCGAGACGCCCGCGTCACATTGCGGGCCGCCCGCGTTTTCGGCGGCGGTGCTTGCGGCAGCGTATCCGGCAGTGCGGAGCGAGGCGATTCGATTGGCCTTCGAACAGGCCGGCCTGCCCGCGCGCGATCTGTCCGCCGCCGTCGTCGCGCGGGTGTGCGACCTGCTGTATGACCCCGCCGTCAAATCCGTAAACCTGCCGCGAGACTGGCGCCTGACACGCCGCCGCGACGTCGTGCGACTCCTGCCGCCTGTATCGCGAGATACAAAGAACCGGCGACACGGAGAGAAAACCTGAAAAACAGAGGAGAACATAGCGATATGAAGAAAGAGTTTCCCACAGGGCCGGATGCCATTACGAAACAGTGGTTGGTGTCGAAAGAAGCGGGCGGGTTTGCATGGCAGGATTTTGTGACCGCCATGCCCGCGTTGGTATTCGTCGTCACTGGCTGGAAATCAAACGGAAAAGAAAACGCCTGCCTGCAATCCTGGTCGACCTGTGTCGGAGGCGGAGTCGATGATTTTGTCTGCATTATGGCGAAAGTCCAGACAGGCGGACATATGTATCAATCCCTGAAAGAAACCGGGGTTTGCGTGCTGAACTTTCCCTCACAGGATATCTATGATCGCTGTATAAAAACGATAGGAAACAATCAATTCGAGACGGATGAAATTGCCGCCGCTGGCCTTACGTCGGAAAAAGCCGTGAAGGTGAACGCGCCGCGAATCAAAGAATGTTTTCTGAATATTGAATGCGAATTTTTATGGGAACATGAACTGTGCAAGGGCAGCCCCGATCTAACGGTCGCGTTAAAAGCCGTCCATATTTGCATGGACAGTGACCGCTACGATCAACATAAACTCGGCCGATACGGAACAACGGGATATCTGTATCAAATCCACTGTCCTACCCATCCGGAAACAGGAGAAATAACGCCGATGGGGCAGGGAACATTGGAGCCAGGCAATCCCATAGAATGGAAAACAACATAAATTAAGTATTGTCGACCACTGTTTTCACTGGCTCGCCTTTTTGCGCTGCAGGACATTGTAAACTACAAAACGTTTTGTAATTCACAACATCCTACATCGCAAAAGGCGAGCCCGTGAAAACAGTGGTCGACTTCGTGATTGACTTTACTTTACGGAACGATTTTCACGTCGGCACCGGTCGCCAATAAACGATAGACCGTACGGATGTCGCCGTCGCCGACGCGGATGCAGCCGTGAGAGCGGGCCTTTCCGATGCTCGCCTGGTCGTTGGTCGAGTGAATGCCGTAGCCCTTGCATTTTTCGGTGGCCGGCGTCGCGCCGTCCAGCCGCATGAAGATGCCGTCCTTGCCGAGCGGATAGCCCTTTTCACCCCATTTCACGGGGGCGGGATGGGCGGCCTTCATGCTCGAAGGCGGATACCACGTTGCTTTTTCGGCTTTGCCGCCGATGCGGAAATCGCCCTCGGGCGTGCCGTTGTTTCGCCCGACCGACACGCGGGCGTGATACACCAGCGTTTTTTCGCCGTTTCGGCCTTGGGCGTAAATGTCGAGCGTGCAGTCGCGTTTGCTGATCTGGGCGCGGAACGGGCCTCGAAGCAGTTTGATCGTGCTGTCGGCGCGGAGGGCGTTGGCGTTCTTCAGGCCGTTGATCTGGACGAGAATGTCGATCGGGCAGCCGTTTTGCTTGGCCAGGGCGGCGAGCGTGTCTCCGGCGCGGACGGTGTGGGCGTACGCGACAGGGTCGCCGTCGTACCGTTTTGCGGAGAAAATTGTCGTGGCGTTCAGGGCGGTCAAGGCTTTGCGGGCCTGGGATTTCTGATCGGCGGTGGCGTCGGGGTGAAAGTAGACGAGGTTGAGCATCCGCCGCGAGGCGAGTTCCTGGCCTGGCGTTTTCTGGAGACGAAGCCCCTCGGCCAGACCTGCCGCGAGGGGATTTTGCGCCGCGGTCGGTGCGGCCGGTTTCACGGCGGTCAGCGGTTTGGTCTGAGTTGCCTTATTGGCCTGCGCGTGACTCCCGCCGACGGCCAGTATTCCGAGGACCACGGCGCATACAATTCCCCACATGGTGACGTTCATACTCGACATCCTTTTCGAGTTGCGACCTGCCGACGTCCCAGAGCCAGCAGGATCATTGGTACGTAGTAAGCGTGTCCCCAATCCATCGCGAAACATCCCGCGAACACGACGGGCGCACCTACAGCCTTCAGCCTACAGTCTATTTCACAATCCGCACGGTGCTCCATTTTTCGTAGAGGAGCGACCAGGCGAGGTCAATGTCTTTATCGGCAAGTCGGATACAGCCGGATGACATTTCTTTGCCGATGCTGTCGGGCATATTGGTGGAGTGGATCGCGTAGTCCGTCAGCGGGCGGGTGGTTTCGTCCGCGCCTGCCAGGCCGATCCACAGGCCTTTGTCGCCCAGCGCGTAGCCGGGCTTGCCGTAGACGATAGGCCCTCGCAGTTCGCTGGATTCCGTCGGCGTCCAGGTGGGGCGGACGAGTTTGCCGGGCCTGAGCGTGCCCGTCTTGAGGTCGCCGACCTGGAACAGCCCTTCCGGCGTCGAGCCGCCCTTGCCGGTGCCGACCGCCAGCCGCGTGATCCAGATTTTGTCCAGCCCCTCGCGGTGGAGGTAAATGTCCATCGTGAAATCGCTCTTGCGAATGACCGCGTGGAACGGGCCTTTGATGAGTTTGATCCTCGCGCCGGCCCGCAGGGCGTTGGCGGTGCCGAGGTCGTTGATTTTCACGAGAATTTCCGTGGGAACGCGAAGGCTTTCACCGCGTTCGATGGCAATCAGCACCTCGCCGCTCTTGACCGGGTAGTGATAGGTGTACGGATCGCCCTCGATGACCTGCCGGGACCACAGGGTGGTTTCGACGAGTTGCGTGAGCTGGTCGCGGGCCTTGGCGTCGTCGGTGGCGGCGAGCGCGCCGGACAACACGGCCTGCGAGAGCAGCGCGCGGGCTTTGAGCAGGTCGTTTTCCGACAGGGCGGCGAGGCCTTTGTCGAAGGCAGCCTTGGCGGACGCGGCGTCGGCGACGGCAGGCGTTCTTTCGGCCTGTGTGGCTGGCTTGATTGGGTCGGCCTCGGCGAATTCCGTGTCGGCAGGCGGCGGCGATGTCGACGCGATGTCGTTGTCGTCGTCAGCAGTCACATCATCGTCGGCGGGAGGGATGTCGTCCTCGCCAGGCCTGACGAGGGCCGACTCCACCGTCGCCTCGGCGTCGTGTTGCATCGCCGCGGGCACGTCGAAATCCGTTTCATGCGCGGGCGGTTTCACGCCGCCCGTCCCGGCCAGCGTCGGCTGCGGGGTTGGCTGTTCCGGCCCGCCAGCGGTTCGCATCGCCTCCCGCGTCAGCGCGATCCAGGTCACGCCCGCCGCCAGAATCACGCACACAAACGCCACAATGATCATCCGTGTTTTGGCCATGAGTTCATCCTAAACCGTAGCACGGGCGTCCCGCCCGTGAGTCGCATGGGCGTCTCGCCCATGCAAATCCACATGACAAACCAAACGTTCGCGTTCCAATACCAGCCACGGGCGAGACGCCCGTGGGACGCATGGGCAGGATGCCCATGCTACGGTCCAAACCGCAACGTCTCCGTATCCGTCACGAGTATATCAAGCCGGGCGTCGTGGTCAAACATTGGCACGGTTTCGATGATCTGCTGATGAAACGCCAGGCCGACCGTGACGGCGTGTCCGCCAAGCCGCTCGATGAAGCGGTCGTAGAATCCCGCGCCGCGTCCGAGCCTCCCGCCGGCGCGGTCGAACGCCAGTCCCGGCACGATGACGAAGTCGACCTGCCCCGCGTCGTACGGCTCGGTGCAGGGCTCAGGGATGTCGTAGTAGCTGGGCGTCATCTCGTCGTCGAAAGAGAAGGCAGGGCAGGCGTCCATCGCACGGTCACTTATGCGGCAGCGGGGCAGGAGGACGACTTTCCCGTCGGCCCAGGCGGCGGCGGCGACGGCGGTCGTGTCGATCTCCTCGGGCATGGGCAGATACAAAAACACGCTCCGGGCCCGCTGAAACTCCGGCAACGCCACAACGGCCGCCGCCGCCGCCGCCGCCTGCAAGGCCGCCTGCTCGGACGAAATCCGCAACAAAACCTCCCGCGCGTGTTGACGAAATTTTTTCTTCATCAACGGTGTACTTACAAGAATCGGCCGTGAATGTCCAGACGAAATGGCGCGTTCGTTCGTTTGACAACGCCCGCCCGTGGCCGTACGCTTTCTGGCATGAGTACCACGAAAAATTCCTCGCGGTTTGACGGCGTGATTTTTGACATGGACGGCGTGTTGTGCGACAGCGAGCCGTTTATTTGTGAGGCGGCGATGACGATGTTTCGCGAGCGTCACGGGCTGGCGGTCGCGGCGGCGGATTTTGTGCCCTTTGTCGGCGCGGGCGAGAATCGTTACCTCGGCGGCGTGGCGGAGAAATACGGCGTGACGCTGGATCTCGAGAGCGACAAGGCCCGCACGTACGCGATTTACCTGGAGATCATTCGCGGGCGGCTGGGGCCTTTGGAGGGCGTGCGGGAGTTCATTGCCAATTGCCGCCGGCGCGGACTGAAGCTGGCGGTGGCGTCGAGCGCCGACCGCGCGAAGGTGGATGGCAACCTGCGAGAGATCGGCCTGCCGTGGGCGACGTTCGATGCCGTGGTCAACGGGCTGGACGTGGTTCACAAAAAGCCCGCCCCGGAGATTTTTCTGCTGGCGGCGTCGAAATTGTCGTTGCCGCCGGCGCGATGCGTCGTCGTCGAAGACGCCCCCAACGGCGTGCAGGCCGCCAAAGCCGCCGGGGCCGCCTGCCTGGGTTTAACCACCAGTTTCTCCGCCGACGCCCTCCGCGACTGCGGCGCCGACTGGATCGCGCCAAACCTCGCCCACGTGCCGGCGCTATTCGGCTGACGTTCGTCGTCGCCGCAGCATCACCGCCATGCCGCCCAGGGCCAACAGCGTCAGTGCCGCCGGTTCGGGCACGGGGTAGGAGAGAGTGAGCGTCCATGGGCCGTGATTGACCGTGTTGTAGGTGAGCGTTTTTGTCCAGCCGGGCTGGATGGTTTCGGGCACGACGAACGTCGCGCCGCCATACCAGTTGCCCGCGGGCAGCGTGGACCAGCTCACGGCGTATTCGCCCGGCACGACGCCGGTGACGCCCGCGACGCCCTTGTCAGGCCCGCCGCCCTGGGGCCCGTCGCCGGCCCACCACAGCAGGTCGTCGGGCACGTTTTGACCTGCCCATTTGTATTCGATTGGGTAGGTGTTGGTGAATCGCAGCGCGCCGTCGACGACGGCCAAACCCATCGGGCCGGGGTCAGTCACCGCCACCGTGCCGTCGGTGGCGACGGTGAACAGGCCGGTGCGTCCGCCGGGGGTGGTGACGGCGTACGCGCCCGAAAGCGTCGCCGGCAGATTGTACGTGAATTGATGCCCGCTCGCGCCCGCCTGCCAATTGACGTTGTTGATCCACATCCCGCTGTCGTACCCCGTCGTGTCGAGCGTCACCGGATGCGTGTTGAACGTGACCGTCGAGCCGGCGACGGTGAACGCGTCGGGAAACGGCGTGACGATCGCGCCGTCGTCGTGCACGGTGAACAGGCCCACCCACGCGCCAGGCCAGACGCCGGGCCCCACGCCGGGCCATTGAATGTACACGTCGACATGGCTGCCGACGGGCACGTCGACGGTCTGCGCGTCGCGCGTCTCCCACAGCCAGACGCCAGGAATCGAGCTGACGGCGTACCATGTGCTGTCGCCGCTGTCAGGCCCGACGATGAACAGCCCCGGATCAATCGTGACCGGCACCGCCCGTGCAGCCCCAACCGACCACAACGCGACAACGAACGCAACGACCAACGCGGCAACGAACGGCACTCTGACGATATTCATGACATTCTCCGAATGGGCATAACTCGCATAGGGCAAGCGTAGCGCCCTCGGAGACGCGGTAAGGGGAAATCTCTACTTTCTTTTGCCGCCGCGACGGCAACGGTTCATTTTTGGTGTGATGCGCTTTCGGATCCGTCGTTTTGCCCGAAACCGCGAAGTCCTCGTCACTCGTCACTCATTACTGCCGCTTGGCCGGCTGGGTTGTGGCGGATTTCCGTTTGGCGGCCTCGCGGGCGGCGGACTCGGCCTCTTCGGTCAGGAATTTCCAGGACCGTTCGAGATCGTCCTTGTGGATCGGATAGAGTTCCCCCAGGTCGTCAAAAATGATTTTCGCCTCGTCGGGCTTGCCCAGTTGGAGCAGGGTGACTTTGGCGATGTGCTGCTGGGCCAAAAAATACTCGCTGCCCGTGTCGCGTCTTTTGTCGTCGGGGTCGGTGATAGGCAGGCCGTCGGGCATGGGAACTTTTTTGAACCACGCGATGGCCTCGGCCGGCTTTTTCGCGTGCTGGGCGTAATGCAACCCGATCGTGATGGCGGTTTGCTGCCCGTCCGGCGTGCGTTGGTACATGTGCGCGACATCCTTGAGCATCTCCAGGGATTTGTCCGGCTGCCCAAGATCATTGTAAAATCCCGCCATTCGAGTGGCGGCATAGGCGGCCATCTTCGAGCCGGGATATCGGTCCAGCACCGTCTGGTAAGCAGCCAGCACATTCGCCGCCTCCTGGTTGGCGTCGTCGGAGGCGGGTTTCGTCGTGGCCGAGTCCTTGGGGTAGCGTTTCCTGAAATCCTCCCATGCGAGGTCCGCGTCCTCCACCCTCTGCATCAAGGCCGCGTGTTCTTCACTCGACAGGTTGAGGAACGTGTACCCCTCCCACGGCAGCTTCGCCGGCTGGGTCTCCTGCGCCGCCGCCGGACAAACCGTCGCCACGACGACCGCAACGCAAAGCCATCGCCACACAGCCATCTCCATAGCGGTAATCATCGCCGTTCCTTTTCTGTTCTGAGTTCAGGTGCTTTTCCGAACTCTTTCCTCGTGCCTGACGCCACTGGCCGAGGACGCACCATCGCGTGAAGACGGCCTCGAACGACTCGCACGTTCCCCAAACGCCAAAACGGCGCCCCCCGTGCTTTGACGCGTGGCGACGCCGTTTTTATTCGGAATTTTCTTCTTTTTGTTTGTCGATTGGTTTCGCGATTACGATTACGTTTTGTCCTGCCCTTCGAGGTCGCGCAGGTCGGGGGCTTCGTCTGGCAGGGGCGGCAGGTCGTCGGGCATGACGCGGACGATTTGCCCGTCGCGCCACAGGATCAGCGGCTGACCGTGCTGCCGGGCGATCTCAGCCGCCCGCCGTGCGGCGCGAATGATCGCCCGCCGGCTGCCTTTCATGGCGGGGTATTTTTCGTACAGATCCGTCATGGATTTGCTCCTTCACTAATGACGACAGGCGGACATTGGCAGGCATCGTAAATTTGCCAACTATCCACGGCGGCGCGGTAGTATCGGTGAAAGTTTTCCAGCCCGCGGTCAAAGCGGCGGCGGATGTCCGGTTCGGGGATGTTGTGTCCGCCCTGGGTGACGCGCTGGCGGACTCGCGCCACGGCCAGGTCGGCGGAAGGCAGTTGGAGGAACGTCAGTTCTACGTTGTAGCCAACCGATTTCCATTCGTGAATCATCCGCAGATATGCCCGGCCCGCCAGGGTTGTTTCCACGGCGAAGTCTTCTCGCCGGGCCACCCGGTGGCGGACGTGTTCGAGCATCAGTCGCGACGCTTCGACGGCCATCGCTTCGGGGCGGAACGGCGACAGTCCTTCCGCGATGAGGTCGGCGTTGATGAACGCGGGGCAGTTTCCCTCGGCCGGCAGAAACTCGCAGGCGAACGTCGTTTTGCCCGCGCCGTTTGGGCCTGCCACAATCAAGGCCCGCGGCGCGGCGATTGGCGGCGAAGGGTTCATGGCGTTCAATCCAGTTCCGGCAATTTGATTTCGTCGTCGGGCGGTTCGGGTTTCTCTTCCTTCGGCGGATCCGTCGCGGGTTTGCCGGTCGGGCGCGGTTGGTCGAGCAGGTCGCCGACGGTTGGGCGGTCCAGGCCTCGGCCGTCGAGAATGCGGTT
Source organism: Phycisphaerae bacterium (assembly GCA_009783465.1). GTDB lineage: Bacteria > Planctomycetota > Phycisphaerae > SM23-33 > SM23-33 > WRDM01. The sequence continues at coordinate 14,241 of WRDM01000003.1, forward strand.
GACGTCTTCCACCGAGAGCGTTTCGTACTTCATCAGCGCCTCGGCGAGGGCCCGGAGTTTGTCGCGATGCTCGATGAGCATTTGTTCGGTTTCGCGATAGGCCTGGTCGACGATGTCCTTCATTTCCTGGTCGATGATCTCGGCGGTGCGGTCGGAATAGTCTTTGGCGCCGACGTCCATCATCATGCGGCGTTCGTCGGCGCTGTAGCGGAGGGTGCCGAGTTTGTCGCTCATGCCCCAATCCATCACCATGCGTCGGGCGATTTCGGTCACGTGGGCGATGTCGCTGCTGGCGCCGCTGGAGATGTCGTCGCAAAAGATTTTTTCCGCCAGCCGGCCTCCCAATGCGACGCGGAGCATGGCCAGGCAGTAGCCTCGCGTGTAGAGGTAACGGTCTTTTTCGGGCAGGCTGAAGGTCGCGCCGCCCATTTGCCCTCGCGGGATGATGGAGACTTTGTGGAGCGGGTCGGCGCCTTTGGTCATCACCTGCACCAGCGCGTGGCCGGCTTCGTGATAGGCGGTGGTGGTTTTTTCCTGTTCGTCGACGACGCGGCTTTTTCGTGCTCGGCCCCAGCGGACTTTATCGCGGGCTTCTTCGAGATCGGGCATTTCGACGTATTCTTTGTTGCCCATGGTGGCGGCGATGGCGGCTTCGTTGACCAGGGCGGCCAGGTCCGCGCCGCTGAACATCGGCGTGCCTCGGGCCAGCCGGGTGACGTCGACGTCGGGGCTGACTTTGATTTTTTCCAGGTAAATTTTGAGGATTTGCATACGCCCTTCGACGTCGGGCAGGGGCACGTCGATTTGCCGGTCGAACCGGCCCGGGCGTGTCAGCGCCGGGTCGAGGATGTCCGAGCGGTTGGTGGCGGCGATGACGATGATCTGGTCGCTGCTGTCGAAGCCGTCCATTTCGACGAGGATGGCGTTGAGCGTCTGCTCGCGCTCGTCGTGCCCGCCGCCGTTGAAGCCCATGCCGCGGCGACGCCCCACCGCGTCGATTTCATCCAGGAAGATGATGCACGGTGAGGATTCCTTGGCCTGCTTGAACAGATCGCGCACGCGGCTGGCGCCGACGCCCACGAACATTTCCACGAAATCGCTGCCGCTGATGCTGAAGAACGGCACCTCCGCCTCGCCGGCGATCGCTTTGGCCAGCAGCGTTTTGCCGCAACCGGGTTCGCCGCACAGCAGCACGCCGCGCGGAATGCGCCCGCCGAGCCGCTGGAATTTCTTCGGGTTTTTCAGAAACTCGACAATCTCGCCGACTTCGTCCTTGGCTTCCTGAATGCCCGCGACGTCCGCGAACGTGATCTTGCTGAGTTCCTTGGTGGCCATGCGATGGCGACTGCGGCCGAAGTTGCCGAGGAATCCGCCGCCCCCGCCGCCGGCGCCGATCCGACGGAACAGCAGGAACCACGCCAGCATGAGCAAGCCCACAAAGATCAGCGTCTGGATCAGCACGTCGCCGATCCAACTGGACTGCTCGTAGAACACTTTCACGTCGGGGCTGGACGCCCGCAACGCGCCCCGCAGCCGGGTGTCGAAATCCTTGTCGCGATTGGCCACCGGATAGCTGACGGTGAACTTGTCGCTCTCCTTGGCGGTCATGCCGGTTCTGTCGCGGTTTTGGCCGTCGATTTCGTTGTCGCGGACTCGCAGCTCGCCCGTGAGGTTGCCGTTCTCAACGTACTGCCAGAACGCCGTCACGTCGATCGTACGGCGATCGCCGGGCTTGCCGAAATACCCCAGCACAATCAGCACCACCGCGATCAGCACGATCCAGCCGAGATAGGACCGGAAGCGGTTAGGCATCGGCGGCGGCATGGACCCGCGATCGGGCTTTTCTGGCGTTTGATTACTCATGTCTACCTATCATCTTATTCAATTATCGGCTGGCGAGGCGGAAAATCGCGGCAAAAACATGCCACTGGCAAGTTAACTGGTTGACTAGTTAACTAGTTAACCAGTTAACTAAGACGATTCCCTCGAACATCCGATTTTTCTTCACCAACGCGCCACGCAGTCTGAGCGCAATCACCACTCCGATTCAAGGCTCTCCACGATTCGCTTGGCCACTTTATTGACCATGTCTTCCTGGCTTTGGAAGAACGTCTGGTTGAACGGCGCGTCGCTGATGCGTGTGACGACGATGGGCATGAGGTCGCGTTTGGCGCGGATTTCGCCGGTGCGCAGGTCCTTCCATTCGAACGAGACGTTGAACGTGACGGCCATTTCGCGCGGCGCGCCCGTGTCGGTGTTCCAGTAGAGGATCTGCTGCGAGATCGAATGAATTTCGCCCGTCAGCTCCGTGTCCGCCTCGTCGCGGGAGGCGAGTTTGTAGGGCGTGTCCTGCTGGAGCCTCTTGATGACGGCCTCGGTCAGGTCGAACTCGATGTCGCGGCGGAAGACCTCTTTGCCGCGTTGGAAAATCGGCACGTTGACCGTTCGCACGTCGTCGGGGAAGGGGCTGTCCATCGTGTAGCCGCACCCGCCGACCAGCGCGGTCGCCAGCAGCATCGTCAGAATCATCACGGCCCGTGTCATGGCATGGAATGTGACGCGGGCGTCTCGCCCGCGTGTGGCGAGGGCATCCTGCCCTCGCAAACCGTTCCACACGGCCGACGCCATGGTGAAAACCCAGGTATTCCGCATCCGAACGCGGGCAGGACGCCCGCGAGACACGCGGGCGAGATGCCCGCGACACGTTGCATGCGTTTGCCCTGGTTTCATGGCTGCTCCTCTTGCGGGGCCTGTTCGATCTCCTCGATCCGCTGCGTCGGGGTGTCGGGTTCGTCCTGGCGTTCGGGGGCCTGCACGGGCAGGCCTGGCGCGGGGATCGCCATGCCCACAGGCCGGGGACGCTGCACGTCGCCAAGTGCCCGCCGCTGAGCCGCCGCCCGCTCGCCCCAGACCGTGTCCGAAAACGCGTCCGCCGTCCGATCGAAATAAAACGCCGCCGCCTCGGCCCGCCCGACGTCGCGATAGTACACGCCCGTCTCGAACGACTTCTGCCCGCGCAGGTCGCGAATCGTCGCGATAATTTTACCCGCCTCCGCCGCCTGCGCGTCCCGCGGAAACCGCCGGACGAACATCCCGAACCGCTGCTCGGCGTCGATCAGCGGCGTGCCGTCACGCACCGTGCCGCGGAACGTCCCCAGCGTCGACAACGCCGCCCGATACACCGCAAACGCCAGGCGCGGCGACCCCTTGAACAACTCCTGATACCGGTCGTACGCGCCGACCGCCAGCAGATAATCCCGCCGGTCGAAATAATGCTCCGCCACCGCCATCATAGATTTCTCGCCAATGGCCGACCCCGGCGCACGATCCACGATTCGCAACAAAATGTCAATGCCCTCCGTCCGGGCGGGCAGCGGCAAAAAACCCCATACGATCCGTCGTTTTCCCGCCAGAAACGCCACGCCCACCTCGTGCTGGCGCTCCAGGCCTCGCGCGGAAAATCGGCCCGCCGGGTACGCGTTCAACTGCCGCTCAAACCACCCGTACGCCTGCCAGTACCGCCCGCGACGTAATTCCGCCTCGCCCGCCAACAGCATCGCCTCCTCCGCGCGCGATCCGCCGGGATGCTGCTCAAGAAACCGTTTCGCCGTGCTGATGACCAACGCGTTCTGGCGGCGGTCGGCGTATTGGCGAATCCACGCCAGCATCCCCTCGGGCGTGGAAAAATCCCGCGGGGCGGCCGGCACCCATTGGCCGTCCACCCACTCCATGTCCTGACCGGCGGGCTCCTGCGCGTCGACGACCTCGTCCTCCGCCTCGTCGGCGAAATGCCCATCCTGCGCGCCGGCCGAAACCGTCCAAAGCCCAATGCCCGCAGCCACCAGTAATGCCAACAATAATCGACTCATGCGCATTCACCAACCCCGCCACGCCGCACGCCGCGCACCACGCGACGCCAACCCGCAGCCGGGCCCACAGGCCGACACTATAACGGGGCACACGATCAAGGGCAAGGCGCGGAAAAATCGCTCTAGCGCACCGTCGCCGCGACGCGTGTGCCGGCCAGTTGCACGAACACCTTTTCGTCGTCGTGCGATGTCGCGATGTAGGCCAGCGCGATAGGGCACTGATGGGTGGGCGACCAGGTGCCGCTGGTGACGGCGCCGATTTCGGCGGTGTCGGCGTTGAGGACGGCGTCGCCCATTCGCGGGATGGCCGGTTCGGTGGTCGCGAGGGTCAGCCGCACGCGGCGGCGCGACGGGCCTCGATTGGCCAACGCCGCCAGGGCGGCACCGCCGAGGAAATCCTGTCGGGCACTCACGCGATCGAGCAAGCCCGCCGTCGCGGGGTCGATAGTTTCGTTGATCTCATAGCCGTAACGAGGCAAATTCTGCTCGACGCGGATCGCGTTCAACGCGGCCTGTCCGACCGGGCGCACCGGCTTGCCTTTGGCGCGCGTGGTCATGTAGTTCCACGCCTGACCGGCCAGCAACGATGGCAGCACCACGCGGCCGCACCAGATCGCGCCCAGGTCCACCCGCACGGCGGTGTATTTGGCGATCAGCACCGAGCCGCATTTCACGCCGCCGTCGGCGAGGTCGGAAATTCGGAACGGCAGCACGGCGTCGAGAATCTCCGCCGCCGCCGGGCCGGCCAGCAGCAACTCCGCCGTCTTGGACGTGTGGTCGTCGATTTTGACGCTCCGCCCGGCCTGATGCTCGCGCAGGTGGGCGAGCGTTTTCTCCCGTGTGACCGCCGGCGTCAGGAGCAGCCAGTCGTCCTCCAGCCGCAGCAGGCGGGCGGTGGTGACAATGCCTCCGCGTTCGTTGCACAGCAGCGTGGCGGCCGCGGTGTCGTCCTCCTGCCTCGCGACGTCGTGCGTGCAAAGCCGCTCGAGCAGCCCCAACGCGTCGTCGCCCCGCAGCCGGATCCGCCCGCCATGCGACACATCCGCCAACCCGGCCCGGCCAAGCAACTCACAGGCCTCACCCATCGCATCCCCATACGACAATGGCACCCCCACCCCGGCATCCTGGCCAAAGGTGGCGTTCAACTTGACATGCTGTTCACGAAGCGGAGACATCGTGCACACAAAAGTAACGAGTGGTTTGCACCGAGTAAAGAGAACTTCACGAACAGGAATTTCATGGACTCGGAAACCAACGGCCTGTCCTCCCCGTCCTCACATGGGGAATCGCCGGCACACAGCCGCGTCAGCGGCGTTGGGGCTACGTGCCGGCATGTCCACGCGAGGCCGGGGAGCCGATCCGTTTGACTTTCACTCAAAATCACACACCTACTGTGCTGCAATCTCAGTTTGTTTTATGCTTCGGATTTCGGATTTTGCCGTTATCCAAGTTCGTCCAATAACTGGGCGACCGTTTTCCCCAGTACCGGATGCACCGCGGCGGGAGCGATGTCGGCGAGGGGTTCGAGAACGAATTTTCGTTCGTGCAGGCGGGGATGCGGGAGCGTCAGGTCGGGCGTGTCGAGGACGATTTGGCCGACCAGCAGCAGATCCAGGTCGCAGGTGCGGGAGCCCCAGCGTTGTTCGCGCGAGCGGTCGCGGCCCAGATGCGATTCGATCTCCATCAGCGTTGCCAGCAGCGCGTGCGGCGAGAGCGTGGTTTCGATTTCGGAGGCGGCGTTGATGTAAGGCCCCTGTCCCGCCGGGCCGACGGGTTGCGTTTCGAAAAATCGGCTGACGGCCCGCACGCGAACGTCGCCGCGGCAGCGCAAGAGTTCGACCGCGCGGCGGAGTGTGGCATCTCGGTCGCCCAGATTGCTGCCCAGGGCAATGTGCGCGACGGCCCAGTGGGATGGTGATGAAGACATCGTGTTGTATGGGTTATTTTTTGACACGGTAACAACGCCATATGGAAACGAACGGATTGGCCTCCCCAGCCCGCACGGGAGGGCCGGCACACAGCCCCAACGGGGCGTCCTTGGGTAGCCCCCTGTTGGGGCTGTGTGCCGACCCTCCCGCGCGGGCTGGGGAGGCCGCTCTGCTCTTATCCATGTAACGAGGCGCCGTCTCTATTGTTTCGGTTTATAGTTCTTAAAGAAATCGGCGAACGGGTTGTTATTGAGTGGTTGGTCGTATCGTTGCGTACGGGCCTGGTTGGTTTTATCTTTATCTTTTCGTGGCGCGGGTTTTGCGTCGGCGGCCGGTCCTGTGATTGGCGATGTGGTTGCGGCGGGCCGTTGGCGTGGGGCGGGTTTTTCGTCGGCGGTTCGTGCGCCCTCGCGCGGGCCTTGTGACTTCTCACGCGGACCTGCCGTGCTACCGCCTCGCGGGCCTGGTGCGTTCTCCCGCGCGGGATTGGCAGGCCTTTCCTGGCTGATCCGCATCGTCAGGCTGACGCGTTTGCGTTCCAGATCCACTTCCAGCACCGTCACCATGACGCGTTGCCCGACCTTGACGATTTCGGCGGGGTCTTTCACAAAACGGTCCGCCAGTTGGCTGACGTGCACCAGGCCGTCCTGATGCACGCCGACGTCCACGAACGCGCCGAACGCGGCCACGTTCGTCACGATACCCGGCAGCCGCAGTCCCGGCGTGAGGTCCGAGAGCGTCTTGACGCCCTCGGCGAACTGGAAAACTTCGAACTGTTTTCGCGGATCTCGGCCTGGTTTGGCCAATTCGGCGAGGATGTCCGTCAGCGTCGGCAGGCCCGTTTTCGGCGTGACGTATGTCTCCAGGTTGATTTTCTGCCGCGTTTCCGGCTCGCGCAGAAGTTGGTGCACGCTCACGCCGAGATCGCCGGCCATGCGATCGACCACGGAATAACTCTCCGGGTGCACGGCGGAGGCGTCGAGCGGGTTGGCGCCGTCACGGATGCGGAGGAAGCCCGCGCACTGCTCGAACGCCTTCGGGCCCAGCCGCGGCACGTTGAGCAGCTCGTGCCGGTTGGCGAAAGGCCCGTGCTCGTCGCGAAAGGCGACGATGTTCCCCGCCAGCACGTCGCCAAGCCCCGAGACGTATCGCAGCAACTGCTTGCTGGCGGTGTTGAGTTCCACGCCCACGCTGTTGACGCAACTGACGACCACGTCGTCAAGCCCCTTCTTGAGGTCGCCCTGATCCACGTCGTGCTGGTACTGCCCGACACCGATGGATTTCGGGTCGATCTTCACCAGCTCGGCCAGCGGGTCCATCAGCCGACGCCCGATGGAGACCGCGCCGCGGACGGTGACGTCCTGGTCGGGGAATTCGTCGCGGGCGGTTTCGCTGGCGGAGTAGACCGACGCGCCGGACTCGTTGACCATGACGACGATCGGCTCGCCCGGCAGCGGCAGGGCGCGGACGAAGGCTTCGGTCTCCCGGCCGGCCGTGCCGTTGCCGACGGCGACGGCTTCGATATCGAATCGCCGGCACAGGTCCATGATGCGGGTGGCCGACTCGGTGAGTTGTCGTTGCGGCTCGTGGGGGAAGATCACTTCGTCGTGAATGAGTTTGCCCTGACGGTCGAGGCAGACGACTTTGCAGCCGGTGCGGAAACCGGGGTCGAGCGCGAGCACGTTTTTTTGGCCCAGCGGGCTCGAGAGCAACAGCTCGCGCAGGTTGTCGGCGAAGACGTGGATGGCTTGGTTTTCGGCCCGTTTTCGCGTGGCCAGTCGGATTTCCGTTTCCATCGACGGCGAGAGCAGGCGTGCGTAGCCGTCCTCGACGGCCTGGCGGACCTGCCCACTGGCGGCGGAGTCGCCTTTGACGTACAGGCCTGTGAGCAGGGCGACGGCGGGCGCGTCGTCGGGCAGGACGCGGAGGGAGAGGACGCCCTCGGCTTCGCCGCGTCGCATGGCCAGGATGCGGTGCGACGGCGCCGACGCGGCCGGTTCGGACCAATCGTAGTAGTCTTTGAATTTGATGCCGTCGGCTTCTTTTCCGGGGATGACTTTGGCACGGTAGGCGGCCTGGGATTCGTACAGGTCGCGCATGGCGGCGCGGACGGCGGGGGCTTCGTTGACGATTTCGGCGATGATATCCCGCGCCCCAGCCAGCGCCGCGGCGGCGTCCTCGACGCTTTTCTCAGCCGACACAAATTCCGCGGCGGCGGCGACGACGTCGAAGGCTGTCTGTTCCAGCAGTCGCATCGCGAGCGGTTCGAGGCCTTTTTCGCGGGCCTGCATCGCTCGCGTGCGTCGCTTGGGCCGATACGGCAGATAGATGTCCTCGAGCTGGGCCATGGTCGGCGCGTCGAGGACGGCACGGTTGAGTTCGTCGGTGAGTTTGCCCTGTTCGGTCAGGCTGGCGAGGATGGCGTCGCGGCGCTTGTCGAGTTCGACGAGTTGCTCCAGCCGATCGCGGATGGCGAGAATGGCCACCTCGTCCAACCCGCCGGTGACCTCCTTGCGATAGCGGGCGATAAACGGCACGGTGGCGCCGCCGTCAAAGAGGCCCGCCGTCGCCACCACCTGCCGCAGGCCAACCTTCAACTCCCCCGAAATCTGCTCCAGATGCTTCGTTTCCATGATGCTCCGCCAACATTTCACACAATCCGCCACGCGGGAATCGACCATTCACAAACCACGCGCAAACATTGTAACGCCACACCGCAAGCGGTCAACAGAATCACCTTGTACCCATGTGGCAAACGTAAGAATAAACACCAGCACGCCGGGTCGGTGGTGCCTCGTACCCTGCTTAGCTTGGAGGCAGGCTAACCTTCTCGGAATTACACAAGGCCAGAAGATCCTGGTATAGGGACTCGTATTCTTCGATGACGCGGTGGCGGCCGGGGTCGTCCAGGGGTAAGCTTAACAGCCGCGTATAGCGGTTCATAAAATCTCGTGGGAGTTTGTGTAGCCCCTGGAGACTTTGCTCCACCCGTTTGATGGCTGGGTCGTAACACTCGTTCAGGGCGTAGAGCGAGCGACATATTGCGTCGCTCATCCGATTCAGATGAAAGGCAAACGCGGTATTGCCGATGCCCCGCTTTTCGTAATCCCGCAACTCCTCCAACGCTTCGGAAAGAACGCACATCCCGTGATGTATAATGTCCATCCTGAGCTTTTGAGGATAGGGCCACAACTGGTGTTTTATGTTGCCGAGTTCGCCGTTGCGGTCGAACAACACGATACAGGTGTCCAGCAGGCCCAGCATGGTGTCGGGCCGGAACGGCAGTTCCGCCAGCGGCGCCGTTCCGTGGGCAAGCACATGCTCCACAAGCCGGCGCATCCAAGCGATGGTGTTATAGGATAGGTCACACGGGAGTTCATTTATATATAACTTGTCCTGCGCCGCCATCCAGTCGTTCTCGAAACCGGCCGAGGTCGTTCCCAACCGAAGATCGGCTACCCCCGGAATGCCCAGCAACAGTTCACGCCTCTGCCGATCCGGCATGACCAGCGGATCGCAAAAAACATAGAGGTCGATATCCGACAGTTCATCGTCGGTTGACATAGCCACCGACCCGAAACAGACGACCGACGTGACGTATGGGCAGGAACTCAGATGCTTTACAAGAACGCTGCTGGCCTCCAGGAGCCGTTGACGCCGTTCATTCATGCCGGATACCCTCTGACGGCGAATCTGTTGTCAAAACATAATTTTTACTCTGAAAAACGCGTTTTCCGTCAAAACTTGAAATTTCTCCGTCATCTCGATACACAAATCCCAGTTTTTCCATCACTTTGCCAGAAGCGATATTCTCTTTCGCATGTCTGCCATAAAGTGAGGTCCGGCCTAAATCGTTGATCGCAAAATCAACCATGGCTCTTGCGGCTTCGGCGGTAAGCCCTTGATTCCAGTATTTCTTCATGATGACGTATCCAATTTCAAACACATCGTGACCAAAAATACCACCTGATCCGAAAATCTGGCCTGTTTCTTTTAATATAAAACCCCAGTCATAACACGTATCGCTCGCCAGGTTGTTTTCTACCGAAGTCAGCCATTCTATGGTAACATCCACCGATGGATGCGTGTTCCATCGCATGTATTTCGTAACATCGGGATCGCTTGCCCAGTTTTTGAATATGTTTTCGGCATCTGATATTTTCAAAGGACGCAATATGATTCGTTCTGTTTCGAGAATTGGAGTGTTCATCGCTTCACTTCCATATCATGTAAAAATGATCACGCCCGGCCAACCACGATGCCGACAAGCCTGCTATTTGGCTTTATTTTCCGCTCGATATTCATCCGCGTCAATTCCATTTTCCGGCGGTTTTTCTGCGAGCACGAGCCGCAGGTCGAAGTGGCCCATCAAGGCCTCGTCCACCTGGCCGGCTCGCACACGAGCAACAATACTTCGCTTCTCCTCCTGCTCGCGATCGTCATGGCGTGGATTATCCGCGAGCAGGCCGTCCAGTTCTTCCTCCGTATACGCGTGAAGCCGCTGACCGAACACGGCAAACCCCATGTGTTCCCAGAACGGCCGGGGCGGAATGCACGCGTCGAGCCAGTCCCACGGGAACAGGCCGCCTGTTACGTCGTAGGCCTCGATGCGTCGCCAGCCGTGCTCCCACGCCCACGCGAGCATCATGTCCACCATCGCCCGGCCCACGCCCTTGCGGCGAAACCCGTGGCCGCTGAGCGAACAAAAGGCCAGATTCACCACCACGAGCGTGCCCGCGTCGCCGGCCCCTGTCGCATCGTCGGCGGCGGGGCCGAAGCATTCGAAGCCTTTCGCCCGCAGCGTCCGGGCCTCGTGGCGAGGCATCCACACGAGATGGCCCAGGACCCGTTCGTCGTGCCAGGCGATGGCCGCACAGTGGCCATAGGTGTCCCGCAGCCGCCGCAGCATATTCGGAAACTCATCGCCGGCGATCTCGGGCAGCCTCGCGCACCGTTCATGTGCCTGCCACACGACGCCCGGCCGCGGCTTGAACGGATGGGCCCCGGCACACTGATTGATCAGCCACGACTCGTCCATGAGCCTGAGGGTCACCGTCTTGCCATCGACGCGGATCGTGGTCGTGGGAATCATGAGCGATATCTTCCGTTTTTCACAGCCGTTCGCAAGAAAGAATTGCCCAGTATTTGGCCTCATCCTGTGTAAATTCATTTGGACCTCAAAGATCATCCCGAACGGCAACGTGCAGGGAATACTTACAAATTCGCGACAAAGGTGGCCACCCCGGCCATAAACGAACATATGAGAAACATGTACGATGAGAAAAACTTAATCCCTCACAACGATTCGGAATTTCCGAATCGTTCAATGTGAAAGTTCGTGGGATGTGATCAGGAACATTGGGCACTACAACCTCGACGCGATTCTCGCTGTCGGGTACACTGTCACACATGGTATCTTCGGAAAATATCATGGCCGCGATATTGATGGGCGCCTACGCCAACCCGGCTGTGCATAACATTTTTTACTCCGGCTCAGGCCGGGCGACCGCCTGTGAACGACTGAACGCCTTGCCGCACTGGGATTGGTGGCCCTGGCCAGTGCAAGGCGTCGAGGGCGGCGGCACGACGCTATTTCCGCTCTCGCTGGGCTGCCCGCCGCGACGGACCAGCGAAGGCCGAGAGTGGATCGCACCCTGCATTGGCGAGCCGTCGCAAGCCCGCGCGTTGCGAATGCCCGATATTTACGAAGGCAGGACCGGCGCGGTGCTTCGCAACCTCCAGCAGGCCGCCGACGCGACGCCGCCGTGCCGACAACTCGGCCCCGTGGACGTGCAAAGCCCCCTCGGTATCGCCGAACTCCTATGGGACGAGTCGTTCTACCTCGCCCTGATCGAAGCCCCCGCCGCCGTCCATGTACTACTGAACAACATCACCGAATTCCTCATCGCGTTCCTCCGCGAATACCAACGCCTCGCCGGCGAGCGGCTCATGCCCGTTGCCTGGCCACCGATCTGGGCGACAGGCCGGGGCACCATGATCGCCGACGACACCATGAGCCTCGTCTCCCCCGCCATGCACGCCGAATTCAGCCTGCCCTACCTCAACCGAATCGCCGACGCATGCGGCCCCGTCTACTATCACTCCTGCACATGGCGAAAACCACACTTCGACAACATCCACCAACTCCGCCACGTCGCCGCCTACAACTGGAACCCGGGAAACAGTGACGACTCCGCGGACATCATGCGCGAATTCGCAGGCAAGGCCGTCCTCGCCCCACACGTCGTCCTCAACATGCACAAAGACAACGACGTGCTGGCATTAAATCATCAACCACCGTTCGCCGACGAATGCATGTTCCTCGAATATCTTATAGATTCTGTACCGTCAAACGGCTGCGCCTACTTCGCCTTCACGAATATGGTCGAGAATAAACAACAGATCGAAAAAATATATGATTTGTTCGACAAACGTGGCTGGAGTCCAGAACAACGGTTGGCAAAAATATAGAGTAATTTAATGTGAATCATCATCCCGTTCATGTCTATCTAGAAAGTATGTTTGGTTTTCGCGGTCGAGAACTGCAAAGTGGCCTCCACGGTCCCGCGTGGAAGCGGCGGCCCACAGCCCCAACGGGGCGTATTGGGTAGCCCCTTGCTTCGCTCTGCGAGCTACGCAGGGTGAGCGGTACTCCGCGAACCCTGGGTGCGAAAACGTTTGCGGAATTCTTTCATCATGCCTGACGCCACTGGCCGAGGTCACACCGTCGCGTGAGTACGGCCTCGAACAGCTCGCACGTTCCCCTGTTCGTGTCGTTCGAATCCGTACTCGCAAGATGGTACGCCTTCGGCCAGTGGCGTCAGGCATGAAAAACTTAAAAACTCCCGAAAACCCAGGGTTCGCCCGGGTACGGGCTCACCCTGCATAGCTCGCAGAGCGAAGCAGGGGGCTACCCAAGGCACCCCTTCGGGGCTAAGACAGGCGCCGCCAAAACACATATCGTGCTGGAAACCTTGATCACATCCTCACGGAATGGTAATCGTAACCGTTCGTTCCTGACCGTTTTGACCGTCATATACATGCACGGAACCGTCTTCGAGGGCCAGCCAGAATCCATCAGTGGATGTCCCGCTGCCGATGATATTATCGTGAAGCAACGTTGCGAGTTTAACCGGCTGCCTATCCGGTCCAATGCGAAATACACGACCCTCTTCCGTAACGGCAAATATCGTATCCCCCACAACGGATCCGCGACAGATCTCGCCATCCAGCGCGATGGAATGATCTCCGATAAGAATATTGTGTTTTTCGCGGTAAACAGGGACATCGTTCAAAACGCCGATCAGCAGTTCGGGAGGCTGAGTGTCATTGATCCTGGTCAACGTCCACTCTTGAGAATCGCTCCGGTGAACGGCCATCAATCCTACCCGCATAGACGCCAGGATCTTGTTGTCATTGGCAAATGCCATGCTGATCGCTGGTTTTTCAACATTCAGGACGGACGCATTCGCATGTACCAAATCAACAATGGCAAAAAAGTATTTGTCGTTGTCAACATCGTATCCTGTAACGGCAACGAGACTTCGTTTTGCGTCAAACGCCCATGCTGGTCTCTGTAGATATCCTTCTTTCCGCCAAACCAGCCGACATGTCCCATCCATCGGATTAATCGCATAAACACCATCAAGCGTCAACAGTATATATTCTCGCAATGTCGCGGACCATTCCACGTGACGGGCGCTTCCATCCGGGCTGTTCGTGCTACCGGCTTTTCCGTCCTGCTGCCAGAATACCGTGGCCTTCGGATATTTCGGATAGTGTTTAAAGAGGGAAGCCGCATCGCGATATCCGATCGTTGTCATACCGGCAAACATATTGGGATTGTCAAAATGGTGAATCGCCGTTCGTGTCACCAGCTTCGCATCCGGTTCTGAACAGCCGCCATCGACGACGAAAAGACCCAGGGACAGTATGAAGACGAACCTATGCCGTTTTATCGCGTTCATCGCGCTACTCCTGGTGATGTTTTGTATACTCATTCTTTATTCTTTCATAGAAACCCATTCTCTCGCAGTTTGTCCATGGTCAGCCCGCCGCCGTCACGGAGCGGGCCTGCTTTCAGGCATTTCAGTACATATTTGCCGATGACGTCGGTTTCGATGTTGACCTCGTCGCCGACGCGCAACTGGCCCAGCGTGGTTTCGCGGAGTGTTGTGGGGATGATGGCCACGCCGAAGCCGTCGCGGCGGGCGGCGGTGAGCGTCAGCGACACGCCGTGGATGGCGATGCTGCCTTTGACGACCATGAGGTCGGTCAGGTCGGCCCCAGCGGTGAACTCCAGTTCGCGCGACGCGCCGTCGCGGACGCGCGAAAGCCTCGCCAGGCCGTCCACATGGCCTTGCACCAGATGGCCGTCCAGGCCGTCGCCGAGGCGCAACGCGGGTTCAAGATTCACCCGCGCCTGCCGTGTCAGCCCGCCCAGCGTGGTTCGCGAAAGCGTCTCGTGGATTACGTCGAAAACTCCCACGCCCTCCCGCACCGCCGACGCCGTCAGGCAGACGCCGTCCACGGCCACGCTGTCCCCCACGCGAAGCCCCGCCGCCAGCGGCCCCAACGAAATCGCCACCCGCCGCCCACACCGGGCCGACTCCACGCCCTCGACACAACCCACATGACGAATAATGCCTGTAAACATGGGGATATCGTAAGGGCAGCAGCGACAAGTGACAAGCGGCAAGTGACAAGAGATAGAAACGAAAGCCACTAGCCACAAGCCACAAGGGTTTTCGCCACAACATGGTAAAATCACACCTCCCATTCGAGAGAGGGGTCTCGATGCTCCGCAGACTCGTGGCTCGGTGTTACATGTGCACACCGGCAGTATGTCCTGGTTTATGACAAATCGCGCCACACCTGGTGGCTTGTGGCTGATGGCTTCTTTTTTGCGGCGGGTGCGTACAATTCATCATGGATTCAACATCGAAAAACGGGAGACGGCATGTTTGAGACATTGGACAAGATGATGTCGGCGGGGTTTGGGGCGTTGACGATGACTCGCGAGAAGGCTGAGCAGTTGTTCGACGATGCCGTCAAACGCGGGCGGCAGCAGCGAGGCGATCAGAAAAAGTTCGTGGACGACGTGATGGACTCGGCCACGCGGGCGCGGAACAATCTGGAGGAGATGATCGACAAGCAGATTCGTTCGACGCTGGCGTCGCTGAATCTGCCGTCGCGCGAGGATCTGGCCCGCGTCGAAGCCAAACTCGACGCCCTGCTGGAGTGTTGTCCGGAATCGACCGTGGCCGGCGCGAAAAACGATTGAGGAAACGGCGGCGTTTTTTACCACTGAGGCACAGAGGATACAGCGAAGTAGACTTTCGGCCTCGAAAGACGTTTCGCGGTACACGACATCCTGCAGCGCAAAGAGGCAAGCCATCGCGAGAGATTTGCACGCTGCCCAGTGCCACTCTCTGTGATCCTCTGTGCCTCTGTGGTAAAAAACGCCGCCCTCGAAAACCATCAATGAAACTTCGCCATTTTCGTTTCGGCAGGACCATCAAGCACCTGCGGCGGTATCATCATATCGCGCGGGTGCTGATGAAACATGGGCTTGGCGAGTTGGCGGGCGGGCTGCGGCACCGCGTGTCGCTGCGGATTCGCACGGGCGTGACGCTCAAGCAGCCGATGCGAAACGGGCTTTCCCGCCCACAACGTCTTCGGCTGGCGTTGGAGGAGCTTGGACCGACGTTTGTCAAATTCGGGCAATTGCTCAGCACGAGGCCGGACCTGCTTCGGCCGGATTACATCGAGGAGCTCGAAAAACTTCAGGACCAGGTGCCGCCGGAGGACTTCGACCGCGTGCGAACGGACATGGAATCGCAACTGGGAGGCCCGCTGGAGGATTTTTTTCCGCAACTCGACGCCCAGCCGATCGCCGCGGGCAGCATCGCGCAGGTATATCGCGCGACGACGCGTGACGGCCGAATCGCCGCCGTGAAAGTCCGCCGCCCCGGCATCGTGCACGTCATTCGCACGGAATGCGAAATTCTCGAAGGGTTCGCCGGGCTGGTGAATTCGACGATGGAGGACACGCACGGGATCGACCCGGTGCGTGTGATTCGCGAGTTCACGCAGGCCGTCACGCGGGAAGTGGATTTCCAGAACGAACTGGCCAATTTGCGGCAATTCCGGCGGAATTTCCGCGACGACGCGACTGTGCACATCCCCAGGCCTTACGAGGACTACTGCCGCGACGGCATCATCACGATGGAATTCATGCACGGCGTCAAGCCGACGGTGGCGGCCTCGCTGGCGGAGGCGGGGCTGGATCCGCAGGTCGTCGCGCGGACGGTCAGCGGGTTTATTTTGAAACAGATTTTCGATTTCGGATTTTTCCACACCGATCCGCATCCGGGGAATTTGTTTGTCGAGGCGAACAACGTGGTGGCGGTGGTGGATTTCGGCCAGGCCGCCCGGCTGACGCGGAGCGATCGCGCGTTGCTGGGCGAGGTGATTTTGGCGGTGGTGGACGTCAGCGCGTCGCGGCTGGTGCGGGCGTTTGGGCACGGCGGCATGCTCGACGACACGCCCAGTCTGCCGGCCCTGACGCGTGAACTCGACGTCATGCTCGAAACCTATCACGATCTGCCGATGGGTGAAATTCCGTTTTCACACATCATGCACCAGACGTTCGCCATCATCCGCGAACACCGCGTGCATCCGCCGCCGGAATTCACCATGATGCTCAAAAGCCTCATGGTCAGCGAGTCGATGGCCCGCTCGCTGCACAGCGAGTTCACGCTGATCGAGCACCTTCGCCCATACGCGGCCCGGCTGCGATGCCGCCAGTTGGACCCGCGTCGCGTCGTGCGTCGCGGCTACGGTACGCTGCGCGACGTCGCGGGGCTGATGGAATCCCTGCCCGACGATGTCAGCACGATCGTCGAGAAACTCAAAACCGGCCAGGTCCGCATACACCTGGAGCACGAACATCTCGACAGCCTGGTGCGGATGCTGGACATCAGTTCCAACCGCGTCAGTTTCGGCATGGTGATCGCCGGGCTGCTGGTGGCGTCGAGTTTGCTCGTGCAGCGGCCCGAGGAATTCATCATGGGCCTGGCCAGCCTGCAAACCTTCGGCATGATCGGCTACCTCCTGGCCGCCATCCTGGGCCTGTGGCTGGTGGTGTCGATCATCCGCAGCCGAAAAGTGTGAGGGGACGTTTTTACCACAGAGACACAGAAGATACAGAGACGTATACTTTTCGAACTCGAAAAACATTTCGCGACGGCTTGCCTCTTTGCGCTGTTACATGGTGTACAACGCAAAACGATCCTTGATATCAACCGTTTTGCGACTACTGTTTTGGAATACGCGTCAGAATAACATCACGTATCTGGGCGGGGTTCAACACGCAACATTTATAGGATTTTCCCTGTCCGACGGCACGCACAGTGACTGCATTTTTTGTGATCTCCACACTGGATATTTGATCGTACGCTATCTGAAATTCTACGACCCTGAGACCCCCCGGACGATCATACCCCTTTCCCGTCACCATCTCTTCATATACTTGGATCTCTGTTTTTTTGATACTTCGGAGAGTCAGTATCGGATAAATCAGTACACTGACGAGTATGAATGCGCCGCCCGCAAGCCATCCGACCGCTTCCTTGTCGAGGAGTTTCGCGTCGGCGATTCTCTCCTTTTCGATTTCCTGATTCGCCGCCATCGCGGCAGCGTCCGTTTCAACCATCTTCCGCGTCTCCCGGATGGTGTCTCGCACACCGGAAGCCTCGTTCCATAAGTGAACCGCCGTACCGAAACACACGACGGAAACCACGACAATGAAAACGGCCATGACCACCCATGTGCGAGTGATTTCGGGGTTGCCTTTCCCGTTTCCTGCGATCAGCAGCTTGCCCATCATGACCTTCTCCTTTTCCAGGCCCGTTCTTGCGAGGGCTTCAAAATGAAAAACCCTGTCCGACGTGGACAGGGCGATCCGAACCATCATTGACGTGGGGGCGGCGCGTAAAAGGGACGCCGCCGTATGCGTCTGCCTCAAGGCTCGCCAAAGCCCGTGCCTGAACACAACAACAGCATCCCAGGAGGGACGCTTTGCGAACAGGCACGGGAACACAGGAAACCTTGGCGATTTTGAGGCATTCCCAAAGAATATAACGCCATCGTCACAGCGGCGTATTTGTCAGCAACAGATTCAGGCGATCTCCTGCACAAGTAAACCAATCCGGCGTAGCCGGACGTGGATCATATCACCACAAGCACATTCTATCCCATGGTTCAGGCCCCCGGCAAGCCCTTGCCCGAGGTAAACGTATTCTCGTGACACGGGTACTTCAGCCAGGGCAATTGCATGTATTTTCCTCTTTTTTCACGAGATACATGTTCAGGCGCCGCCGGCCGCAGGCCCTGCCAGTTTGCGTTGTAGATCGTTGTGGCAGGCAAAGCGTTCAGTCGCTCACACCGTTTTACAACGCAAAATGGCAGGGCCTGCGGCCAGTGGCGCCTGAACATGAAAGCCCGTGCGAACCAGGGATGTACATACGTTTACCCCAGCTTCGCCCACAAGACATTGATTTTTCCCCGCCGCGCGGGTACGCTCCGGCCAATCTATTTCAAGGAGAACGTCATGGCCTTTGTTCGTCATCCGAATAATCCGTTGCTGAGTCCGAGCGACGTCAACCCGACGCGCGGCGATCTGGAGATTCTTTGCACATTCAATCCCGGCGCGGTGCGGTTTGGCGGGGAGATTCTGCTGCTGGTGCGCGTCGCGGAGAAGCCCGTCGCCACCGACGACAACGAATTGGCCACCTGTTTCTTCGATCCCGCCAGGGGCGAGTTGGTCGTCCTGCGAATCAACAAGAAGGATCCCGACCTGGTGTACGACGACCCGCGCGTGTTCACGTACAAAAAGCAGGGCTACCTGACGAGCGTGTCGCATCTTCGGTTGGCCCGCAGCCGCGACGGCGGCAAGACGTTCACCTTCGACGACGCGCCCGCGATGGCGCCGGACTGCCCGGACGAGATGTTCGGCCTGGAGGACGCCCGCATCACGCTCGTCGAGGGGCGGTATTACATCAATTATTCCGCCATCAGCACGCGCGGCGTGGCGACGCGGCTGGCGGTGACCGACGATTTCAAGACGTTCACGAAGCTCGGCACGATGTTCACGACGAACAATAAGGACATCGCGATTTTCCCCGAGCGCGTGCGTGGGCAGTTCGTCTGCCGGCATCGGCCCGACGGCGGCATGTTCAACAAGCCCTCGATCTGGACGGCCTGGTCGCCGGACATGATCCACTGGGGGCAGCACGAAATGACGCTCACCTGCACGCCGGGCACGTGGGAAGGCAGTCGAATCGGCTGCGGCGCCCCGCCGATCAAAACCCCCGAAGGCTGGCTGGAAATCTACCACGCCGCCGACGCCAACGGCCGATACTGCCTGGGCTCGATGCTCTCGGACCTCGACCGCCCCGAGAAGGTGATTTGCCGTTCCAGCCGCCCGGTGCTCGAACCGACGACCGACTACGAAACGATCGGCCTGTACAAAAACGCCATCTTCTCCAACGGCCTGGTGGTCGACGACGACGGCGTGATGACCGTCTACTACGGCGCCGCCGACCGCGTCGTCGCCGCCGCTTCGTGCAAACTCACCGACATGATCGCCGCGGCGAAGCGGTGAGTGGACGCGAGTTTTTACCACAGAGACACAGAGAACACAGAGAAAGACACACGATATTCGTAAAATGTTTCGCAGTGACTTGCCGGTTTGTGCTGTAGGGTGTTGTAAAAGCAAAACGTTTTTTGTTCCACAACATCCTACAGTGCAAACCGGCAAGCCATTACGGAACATTTCACGACTACCCCAGGGTGCACCATGATTCGACGTACGATCGCTGCCGTGTTCGTGTGCCTGTTCTGTTCCGGCTGCGCCAATATCGTGGCCGATTTCGTTCTCCACGAAGGCTCCAACCGGGGCACGCCGCTTACAGTTACGCATGACTTTCCGGCCACGATTCCGTTTGCGCAGGGACACACCGTGTGCGTGCAGGACCCCCCTCGCGTGGACCTGAAGGTCTGGGTCGTCCAGCCGCGGCATTTCCTGGCCGAGTTGTGGATCGGTGAAGAAAAAAACCTGGCCGTTCCCGAAGGATGGGTTCCCGAAGACTGGTTTATTGCGACCTTCCCGCCTCAGCCGGTGTCGTTCTGGTATCCGGGGGCACCCGCGGGCTCCCTTAACCTGCACCTGCAATGGTTCACGAAAGAATCCACTCCGGAGGTGACGCCACGCGGAACCGTCGTCCTTTTGCACGGACAGGGCGGCTGCATGCGAGTGCATTTTTCCTCGTGGTCCTGGGTTACCGCCGGCTATTTGGCCAACGCGGGGTATCGTGTGGTCATGATCGATCTTCGCAGCCAGGGCGATTCCACGGGCGCGGAGCTTGGCTTTGTCATCAAGGACGCTCAGGACGTCAGCCGGGTGCTGGACTGGCTGGAACAGTATGACCTGTTGACCAGGCCCGTTGGCATCATGGGGCATTCGTACGGCGCGGCCACCGGCGGATTGGCCATGCTCAAGGATCCCCGCATTTCCACGGCGATTCTTTCCGGCACGCCGATGCAATGGCGCGATGTGCTCGAATTCCAGTTGTCGCAAAAATGGATCTGGAAATGGATGCCCACCTTCGAACGGGAACGGATGTTTGAAATCCTCAGCAGGCGAATGGGGCATGAGGCCTACAACCTTGACGGCCGGGAGTTTGCCCTCCAGTCGACGAAACCCGTGATGCTTCTCCATGGCCGAAAGGACAACAACGTCCCCATCGAGCACGCCCTCGCGATGTACCAGGCCAGGCCGAAAAATTCGAAACTCGTCCTTTTTGAAACCAGCGGCCACGGCGACTATTTCTGGAGCCACTTCGACGAAATCCGCACGCTATGCCTGTCCTGGTTCGCCGAGCATATGAAAGAATAAGTTTTTCGCCGCCACTACAATTTCTCGCCGTCGGTTTTCGTCAGGCGTTCTACGCGGAGGCGGGTGATTTTTCGTTCGTCGGCGGCGAGGATTATGAAGCGGGCATCGAAGGCGTCGAACGTTTCGCCCGGCTGCGGAATGTAGCCCAGTTCGCTGAAGACCAGCCCGGCGATGGTGATGTAGTTTTCGTCCTCGGGCACGTCCAGGCCGAGGGCGTCGTTGAGGTCGTCGATATATAGTTTACCGTCGGCCTCGATGGTCCGTTCGTCCACGCGGCTCAGCAGGGCGGGCTCGCCGCGGTCGTACTCGTCGCTGATTTCGCCGACGATCTCCTCCAGCACGTCTTCGATGGTCACCAGGCCGGCCGTGCCGCCGTATTCGTCCAGCACGATGGCCATGTGAATTTTCCGCCCGCGGAACTCCTTGAGCAGGTCGTTGAGGGGCTTGCTTTCGGGAACGAAAATCGGTTTGCGAATGATGGCCCGCAGTTCCACCGGCGAGGCCGAGCCGACGTGCCGGAGCAGATCTTTGGCGTAGAGGATGCCGATGATGTTGTCGAGATCGTCGCTGTAGACGGGGATTCTGGTATGCCCGGCGCGAACGACTTCATCGCACGCCTGCTGCCAGGTGGTCTCCACAGGCAGCGCGAAGAGGGCGGTTCGTGGCGTCATGATTTGGCCGGCCTGGAGGTCGCCGAATTCCAGGGCGGACTCGATCATTTTGACTTCGTCGCGTTGGACGGTGCCCTCGGCGACGCCGTCAGTGGCGGCTTGCAGGATCTGTGCGATGGTGGCATCCTCGCGATCCTCGGACGTTTCGTTCGCGCCGGCGAGTCGTCGGACGGGGATGTCACACGCGAGCATGATCGCGACGACGGGGTAGAACAGGAATCGCAAGGCCAGCAGGGGCGCGTAGCAGACGGCGATGACGCGTGGTGTCGCGTGGGCCGCCCAGGCGTGGGGGATCGCGACGCTGAAGACGGTGACGAGTCCCGCCGCCACGGCCAGGGCAGCCAGCGCGGCCGACCACTGCCAGCCGGTGTCGTTTTGGAAGCCGTACAGCAGTAGCGTGACGAGCGTGAGGTTGGCGAGCGTTCGGCCCAGCGACGCGGTCATTCGCAGCGGCGCGAGATGGCGTTCGAGGAGGACCATGCGACGCGGGCGGTCGTGGAATTGTTCGCGCAAACCGGCCCGGCGGACGCCGTGAAACGCGCACTCCGCCAGCGAGAAAAATCCCGACACGATCGCGGCCAGGGCAGCGGCCCAGATCAGCCAAGCCAAGGGCATTCTCCGACGCGCGTTGATTGATCGCCCCGCGAACCGACGCAACGCAACGCCAACCCGCGACAGGCGGCCAACACGCCGCCGAAGCGTATTCTAGTGTCCCCCGCGACGGCATGCGACGCAAAAACGGGGAAATCCTGGAGCGAACACATCCATTTTATTGTTTTTCGTACGGGATTCTGAACTCGGCGCGACTGGCCGCAGGCCCTGCCCGTTTGCGTTGCGAAACGTTGTGAGCGACTGAACGCTTCGGCTGGCACAACGATCTGCAACGCAAAATGGCAGGGCCTGCGGCCAGTCGCGCCTGAACATGAAGATCATTCAAAAACAGGGCATTCCGATACGATTGTCTTGGTCCGAAATCCGAACCGTGGTTTTCTCTGTATCCGGGCGTCAGTCTACGATGACGACAGGCAACGCGACGGGCACCGGCACCGCCTGGACCTCCACCGCCCGGGCCTTCGCCGCTTTGGCCGCCTCGGCCGCTTTCTTCGCTGCCTCTTCCGTCATCGGCGCGTCGTCGGTCGGGGCGGCCTCGGCGGGCGTGTCGCCTTCGTCGGATTCCTCTGCCGCGGTGATCGCGATGGTCGCGATGTGGCCGACGAAGAGGTTGATCTCCGGGCCGTTGTCCATCTTGAACTTAAGGTTCTTGCGTTCCAGCTTGCCGCTCATCGTCGAGTTGCTGTTGAGCGTGAGCGTGACTTTTTCCATGTTTTCGGCATCAAACTCCATCGCGGAGATGTCGGTAAGTTTCACCTTCTGTTTTCCGGTTTCCGTCTGGACGGTCACGTCCGCGTCCGTCAGCGTGCCCATGACGGCGTCCTCGTTTCGCAGCAGAACCTGGGCCGTCGCCTTGGAGGCGGCCTCCTCGGTGCTGAACTCCACGCGAGCGACCATGTTGATCGACACGTTCAGCGTCGCGCCCAGCGCGAGCTTGGCGGAAAATTTATCCGCCGTCAGCAGCCCCGACAACACCGAGCCGTTGCGGAACATCGCGCGGTGAAGCCCGCCGTCGGGCGTGTCCGTGACGATACGCGACACGGTATCCGCATCGAGCTTAATCTTGCCGTGAAGCGTGCTGAACTCCAGCGACGGTTTGTCGGCCAAATACAGCCGCTGCCCGTTGCGGAGCACCACGAACTGGTCAGCCACCTTGACGTCCGCCGGCTTCTCGGGCGAAATTTTAAACGCCGCCGAGCGGAAATCCGTCGGCGCCAGCGTGACGCTGTTTTCGCTGTCCCGCTTGATGACCACGCTCGACGTCAAATCGCCCGCCAGAATCTGCCCGTCCGTCAACGCCACCTGCGCGTACGCGTCCTCCTCCTGCGGCATGAGCACGCCCAACACCTTGTCAGCCGGGATTTTCATCTCGCCGAACACCGTCTTGACGACGAACGTTTCGGTGGCGATCGTGCCGCGGATCTGGTCGCCGTTTCGCAGGACGGCCAGGTCGTCCTTGGCGTCGCGGGGGATCTCCAGCCGATCCATCACCGTCCCGCCCGAGGGCATGTTCAGGAGGATTTCGCGGAGCGGGGCGGGCAGTTTGCCCAATTCGGCGGCCACGTCGAAACTCTTCATGAACGCCTTGGCTTTTTCGGGGTTGGGCTGCTGGCTTTGGAAGAAGCACAAGGCCACGGGCTTGTTGGGTTCGACGGTGAGGTCGTAGAAGTACATGACTTCGTTGGTGCCGGATTTCCACTGGATGCGTGGTTTGGTTTTGGCGGCCGGGCTGGCGATGACGTGGACGATCACGGGCCGGTTGGAGTTTTCGCGGTACATGGTGGCGAAGGCCCAGTCTTTGGCTTCGATGTTTTTCGCGCCCCGGCTGCCGGCGACTTCGTGGATCGTCGAGCCCATGCGGTTGCGATAGCACAGCGCGACGCGGAACGGCTCGGACGATTCGTTTTCGAAGATGTCGACCCAGCGGCAATAGCCCTGTTTTTCGTCGACGTAGATCCGTCGCGACACGCGGACGTTGCCGTATTGCCACGGGCCGATTTCGATCTCGCGCTTGTCCTCGCTCATGCGACTGCCGCCGCCGGAAAACTCGTTGCCGTCGGTGATCGTCAGCCGCATGCCGTTGCTGTACGCGTTGTTCACGCCGCTGCTGACCCCGCCGACCCCGTTGATATCCCAGCGGTTGCCCAGCCCGTCCTTCACGTCCCAGTTAAACGACACGCCCTGGCCGTCCGGGATGTGCAGGGCACTCTTGTTGTCCTGCGCCCACACCGAACCCGCCACCAGACAGCACACCGTTATCAAGCAAATCGACACTATCGCGAATCGTGTACGCATGGAAAGCACTCCTGTGCCAGAAATTTTCAGCGTTTTGTGTTCAGAACGTTGTCAAAAAACCCCGCAAGAAAAATCGTGGTCTTCCCTTCACCTGGAACAACCGGAACATCACGGATTGGCCTCCCCGGTCTCGCGTTGGAGTGCCGGCCTACAGCCCCAACGGGGCGTCTTGGGTAGCCCAGGGTGAGCGGTACTCCGCGAACCCTGGGTGCGAGTGTTTTCGAGTTTTTTTCACCGTGCCTGACGCCACTGGCCGAGGCCGTGCCGTCACGCGAGCGCGGCATCGGACGATCCGCACGTTCCCCTGTTCGCGTTGTTCGGTGCCGCACAGGCCAATGTGTGCGCCCTCGGCCAGTGGCGTCAGGCACGGTCCGGGGGAAAAAAGGGCCTCGTTCCCCAGGGTTCGCGGAGTACCGCTCACCCTGGGCTACCCAAGACGCCCCTGTCGGGGCTGTGAACCGGCGCTCCAAACGCCAGACCGGGGAGGCCAATCGGTTGTGTTCCACATCTGCCATGCTAGAAATTCCAACAATTCCCAAACCGCATAACGCATTTTTCCGTTCTACGCACGCATCAAACGTCCCGTCCCTGCGTCGTCAAAAATCATCGTCGTCATCAAAGAACATCTCGTCGTCGATAAGAAGAACCTCCGCGCCCTCTGCCGTCGCGGCCGCCTTGGATCCGCCGAGTTTTTCGATGATCGACCCCACACGCTGGCGGACCTCCGCGTCCTTGTCCTGCGTGTATTTCAGCAGGCAGGGCACGATCTGCGCGCCCATGCGAAGCAGCTCCTCGCTGGCGGCATCGCGGTCCTTGTAACTTTCGCTGTAGAGTTTCGCCACGAGGGCGTCGACCTTCTTCACCACGTCGTCGGGCGGCAACGCCACGCTCTGCTCGAGCTTGACCAACTGCCCCGCGCCCAGTTTCAACGACGGGCCTGACATGACCTGGAACGTCAGCTCCTCCTGCGCCAGCCGGCCGCGATGCACCGACTTATCCCACAGCGTCGCGGTGACCCGGCCAGGCTGATTGGCCGCGAACTCCATCTTGCGAACGTTGCTCGGACGCAGCCGGACCGTGCCCACGTCGGTGACGATGGTAAACCGCTCGTCGGTGAACCGCCCCATCAACGCGTCGCCGTTGTTGAGCTGAACCTCCGCCAGGTACGGGCTGGCCTTTTCGTCCCGGTTGTACTGGATCTGCAAAATCATGTCGCGCGGAATGTCGAGCGTCTTGTCCAGCTTGGTCAGCTTCACCGTCAGCGTCGCGTCGTCGATCATGCCCCCCAGCAGCGAGCCGTTGACGAAACTCGCGCGGTGCAACGCGTTGCCCGGATTGTCCATCGTGATGTTCTGCAAATCCTGGCCGCGAAGCTCCACCAGCCCGTGTCGCGTGCGGAACCGGATGGCCAGGGCGGCCGAGTCAAACTGCAACTGGTCGCCCGTCCGCAGCACCATCACCGGGCCTGTAGGATCGGTGGTTTCGGGCTTGTTTTTGGTGATTTGATAGGAAAACTGCCGGATTTTCGACAGCGGGAATTTCAGCGGCTCGCCGCCGGTGGGGAGATTCAACAAAATCAACGTGTCCGCCGCCAACTCGCCGGAGATGACCTGGCCGTCCGTCGTCATCACGCAAACGTTCTGCCCGAGGCAGGACATGCCGATCACGTCGTCAGCCCTGATCTCCAGCTCGCCGAACAGCGTCGTCATCTTGTACGACGCATTGCCGATTCTTCCGAAGAGCGGATCCTCCTCGTTGTTATTGCGGATGATGCAGTCGCTGGTGTCGCTGCGGGTCAGGTCCACGCCGCCCGTGCCGCCGGGCGCGAAATTCCACAGCAGTTTCCGCACCGCCGCCGGCAGATCCTTCATGTATTTCGCGCTGCGGAAGTCTTTCATCATTTTCGCGTGTTCGTCGAGGGTCTTGCCCTGCGACACGAAATTGCACACGATCACGCCGCTTTTGGGGGGGATTTTCACCTCGTACCGCATCTGCACGGTGTTGCCGTTGACCTGCATGTTGGGCCTGTTCTTGGCCCGGCTGTCGGCGAAGATGTGCAGCGTCACGGGCACGTTGCCGCCGCCCTGGTTGCATTGCGTCGCGACGGCCCAGTCCTCCGCGGTGAGCTGATTCTTGCCCGCGGACGTCAACTGCGTGTCGATATTCCAGTTGGTGTACACGTACTGGATCAACTGGACGTTCATCTCCTGGTCGGAGGGATTTTCCATGATCGTCAGCCAGCGCGCCAACGGGGCGTCCTTGAAGACCTTCACCCGCCGCGTCAAAACGACGCCGCCGAGATTGAAGGGCCCGCCCTGAATCTCGTCGCCCTCGGCATTGATGGCCGCCTGGCCCGAACCGGGGAACCCCCACCCGCCCGTGCCGTTGACCATGATCTGGCAGGACATCGCGCTGCTGAACGCGTTGTTCGTGCCGCTATTGACGTACATCCCGCCGTAAATGTCCCAACGGTAACCGCCCGAGTCGGTCATCACGTACGGCCGAAGCTGAACGTCCTGCGTCCTCTCGATGAACAGCCCCTTGATGTCCAGCACGTTCTGGGCCGCCTGACGCTGCGCAGCCGCGTCCAGCTTGAGCCCCGCCGCCGACACCGCGGCCAGGCTCACCGCCAGCGCCATCCACAACCCCGATCGAGTCCTGTTCATAGTGTCATCCTTTTTCGCATGCCTCATGGGACGCACGCCCGCAACAAACGTTTCACGAAAGGCTTTGTTTCAATCACGCAATCGTCGCAATCCGCGCACCACCATTAATGACGCCGCCCGACGAACGAATAATGCAGCCAAATAGAAATTTCATCCACGCGGCCTCGGGACCGTCGCATCGTATTATCCCATTTTTGGCTGTAGGCCGTGGGCTGTAGGCTGTAGGGGCAGGCTTATGACGGATTGGGTCCAATGATTCATAAGCCTGCGCCTACAGCCCACAGCCTACAGCCCACGGCCTTTTTGCGAAAAAATTGGCACGTAGGATACGTTGGCCCTGCGTACGGCTTCACAACCACCACATCGTCATGATACTATCGCGTTTGTGAAGGCAGGCAAAACAAAATTTCGTCTCCTGGCGGTGGATCTGGACGGCACGCTGCTGACGGGCGACAAGCGGATTTCCCCGCGGTCGCAGGCCGCCCTTGCCCAGGCCAGGCGGGCGGGCGTGCACATCGTGCTGGCGTCGGCCAGACCGCCGCGAAGCGTCATGCCGTTCTACACGCAACTGGAACTCGACACGCCGATGATCAACTACAACGGCGCGCTCGTCTACGACCCGCCCTCGCAACGCGTGCTCGCGCATCGGCCGATCCCCGCCGACATGGCCGCCGACCTCGTGCAGACCGCCCGGGCGCAACACCCCGACGTCGTCGTCTCGGCGGAGGTGCTCGACCGATGGTTCACCGACCGCGTCGACGACCGGTACATGACCGAAACCGCCCGCCATTGCCGCCCCGACGTACTGGGGCCGATCGACGAATGGCTCAACCGCCCCGTCACCAAGCTGCTGCTGCTGGGCGAACAACCCATGCTCGCGTCGCTGCGGCGGGGGTTTGAGCGGACGCACGCGCACCAGGTCACGATGGTCCAATTGGAGGGATTTTTGCTGCAACTCATGCACGCGACGACGTCGAAGGCGCAGGCCCTTCGCGAGGTAGCCGCGGAGCTGGGCGTCGCCCGCGAGGAGACGCTGGCCATCGGCGACAACGCCAACGACGTCGGCATGTTGCAGTGGGCCGGCACGAGCGTCGCCGTCGCCAACGCCTGCCCCGAAGCCCTCGCCGTCGCCGACCACATCGCCGACCACCACGACAACGACGGCGCCGCCAAGGCCATTGAACAGTTGGTGCTGCACGGGAAAAATTGAGGCCGTCAATCCTTCATCGTGTCGGCGGCGGCTTTGAGGTTTTCGCGGTACTGTTGAAAGGCCGCCCGGCCGGCGCGGCTGAGGCGGCAGATCGTTCGCGGCATTTTGTCCCGGAAGGTTTTCTCGATCTCGACGTACCCGCCGGCTTCCAGCTTCGTCAGATGCGAGGAGAGATTGCCCTTGGTCATGCCCGTCTCGCGAAGCAGATAGAGAAAATCGGCGGCATCGACAAAATACAGCACCGCCATGATCACCAGCCGTCCCGGCTCGTGAATTAACCTGTCCACCTGAAGTATGGCCCGCATATCCCGCTTCACGGCCTGTTCCCCTCCGGAGTTTCCGTCTTGGTCTCCACAAGGGGATTCTTACGAACAAACGCCCGCAAGGCAACCCCCCCGCTGACGATAAAAGCTACGCCAATCAGGCTGAAGTATCCCCCCGTGACCAGGGTGTCATCAAAGTGCAAAAAGAACATGACGAACCCCAGGACCACCGAAAACGCCGCTAAGGCCTGGAAGCGGCGTAATTGAAAATGCATACCTGTGAGGAATAAAATCCCGCCGCCGAAGACGCCAAACATCAGTGCATACCCGCGCTCCGCCATCGGATAGAACTCCGGAACCAACGCACACAAAAGCCCGATAACGCCGCCCCCAATGGCACCACCAACGATGATCAGCACCACCCGTTTTACAGTCCAAGTCGCCCCGCGAAGAACAACCATGCCCGCGCGAGGCTCGACCAGCCGGCTCTTGAGCCTTCTCGCGAGCCAGACTGTCGGCAGAGTCGCACCAAAGCACCACACCGCGAGCATGTAAGGCCACATGTCAAACCCACGCAGGGGGCCTATCGAAATCTGGACGGCCACGGAATCGCCCAGGAGTACCCGACCCAGAAAAAACATACCGATCCAGACGAACCCCAAGCCGTTCACCAGTTCGACGACGCCGCTCTCCATGTTGCCCCGTCGGACACGCCGGCCGATTTCGGCGATTTTCCGATCGGCCTCCTTCATGTCCGGTTTCACATCCGGTTCGCCCCCGTTCATGCCCTGATCGGTCCTGTTCGTGTCCGGGTTCTCCATCGCCATTCTCCTTGTAATACAAACCAGTTTGCATTACAAACCATCTTAGGGGATCGCCAAAGGGATGTCAACGATTTTCTCGTACCGAATGACTGTGGGTGTGCCCAGATGTTCTGGCACACGGCAGATTCACCGATTTTTCGCGGGAAACAACCGATGTTCCTCCCCGGCCTCGCGCGGCAATGACGGGCCACAGTCCCGAAGGGACGGCGTCGGGTAGCCCAGGGTGAGCGGTACGCCGCGAACCCTGGGACGATGGGTTATTCGGAAATCATTTCATCGTGCCTGACGCCACAGGCCGCATATCACACCGTCGCATGAAGGCGGCATCGGACGACGCGAACAAGGGAATGTGCACGTCGTTCGCCGCCGACAGCCCGCGCGTATGCTATGCGGCCCGTGGCGTCAGGCACGATGAAATGATTTCCGAATAACCTGTCCTCAGGGCACGCCCGAATACGGGCGAGGCCGGGGAAGGCCAACCCGTTCGTTTCCATGTAACGATGCTACCGTGTCATCTTTCGGGAACTATTGCTCGCCGCTTTCCGTTGCGGGCGCCTCTGTGGAAGCCGTAGAGGCAACGTGTAGTTTATCCCAGTATTTTTTTCGCTTCCTCGAAAACGGCTTGTGGCGTCACGTTGGACATGCATTCCAGATTTTTATCGCAACCAATCTTGCCCCGGAAGCACGGCGAACAGGGCACGTCGGCGGATACCGCGCGGTGCTTGGGGTCGAAGAGCGGCGTCCAGACGTCGGCATGGTTTACGGTATGAACGGTCACGGTGGGAACCCCCGCGGCCAATGCCATATGTTTGGTGCCACCGCAGGAAGCGATGAAAATCGAAAGCCGGCTCAACAGGGCCATCACGTCGCCCAGGTTTTTGGCGGCGGGCGCCAGTTGTATGTAGGACGGCATGTCGTGCGTGACGGCCTTGGCGAGATCTTCTTCGCCGGGACCGTAAAAAACGAAAATCCTGGCCTTATATTTTTCATACAGAAGTTTTGCCGTTTCCCTATATTGTCCGGCGGGCCAGCGGCGCGTTTCATATCGCGGAGTCGGATAGAACCCCATGATCATTTCGCCGTCTTTCACGCCCAGATCGTTATATGTTTGATCCCGGAAGGCCATCTCTTGCGGCGTCATATAATACTTCGCCAGCGGCGCGTGCTCATCCGGCCAGGTGAGTCCAAGATGTTTGAGACAGGCCAGTTTATAGTCGGATTCATAAAGGTGGTTGTTCGGAAACTTAACATTGTAGGCATAAAAGCTATGCCCGCATCGCCTCGCGCCCGCCCGCACCGGCGCGCCGCAGAAGGCGGTAATCATCGCCGGACGCGGATTGTTCACGGAAAGATCCACAACCCAGTCGTATTTGCGGGCGCGGATCCTGAATAGTTCTTTTACCGGATGTTTTCTGTCATAGGTAATGACATGATCTATATAAGGATTATTCGCCAACACCGGCGCGCCGTCCTTGTTCACCAGAAAATCCAGTTGCGCTTTGGGATAATTATGTTTCACCACCTGGGCGCACGGCTCGGTAAGAATAACGTCGCCAATTCCCTTAATGATAATGATCAGTATTTTGGAAGGTGTTTTTTCGAGTGATGGCATCTATAGTCTCCATCAATACGATTCTATTTTTTCGTTACATGGATTTCCAGGCAAATTTCCGGTTTTTACATCGTCCGGTTCATTCGCCGCTCCCCACGGACTCCCACCACGGCGTGAAATGTTGTTCCCGGCCGTCGAGATACACCACCTGGCCGATGGTTGACGTGAGGAGTCCGAACGCGTTGTCGCCGCAGGCGGCGGTCAGTTTGACGTACGGATCGTCCCACGGATGATCGCTCAGCGAGAATCGGCCGGTGTGGATGGGCAGGACCGCCCTGGCCTTGACGTCGACGGCCGCACGCACGGTTTCCTCCGGCAGCAGATGGCTGTGTCGCCACCGCATGTTGTATTGGCCGTTTTCCATCAGCGCCAAATCCACGCCGCCGAACCGCTCGCCGATCTCGGCGAAATGACTTCCATATCCGCTATCGCCGCTGCAAAAAACCCGACGCCCTGCCGTCTCAATCATGAACGACGCCCAGAGGGTTTTGTTTCGGCTGAGCCAACGGCCTGAAAAATGCCTCGCCGGCAACACATGCACGGTCACATCCGTCGCGAGGCGGAACGTATCGTGCCAGTCGCCCTCGTGAATGATCGCCGGATCGAACCCCCAATACTCCAGGTGCGATCCGACGCCCAGCGGGCAGACGACGGCCTTGACCCGCTGCCGCAACGCACGCAGGGTCGGGTAATCCAAATGGTCCCAGTGGTCGTGCGTGATGAGCAGGATGTCGACATCGGGCACGTCGTCGATCGAGTACGGGTACGGGCCGTTGAAGTCCCGGTTGAATCGCGCGAACGGCGCGGCGCTGTCGGAGAACACCGGGTCGATCAGGATGCGTTGACCACCCAGTTGCAGATAGCAACTGGAATGGCCCAGCCAAACGACCAGGTCGACGTTCCGGTCCAGGCCGCGAAAATCGATTTTAGCCATCGGCAGCTCCGCCGGTGGTTTGGGGCGTTCCATAGTGCCAAACAGAAATTTCAATATCGTGAAAAACCGATTGCCCTTTTTCGCGGACGTGAGCATCGTGGTCGGTTCGAGGTTTTTGAATTGGCCAACTTCGCGGTCGTAATTGGGCGACCGCTTGATGCGCTCGAGCCGCGGGCCGTCGGGAAGTTTGCCGAATCGCGGCGCGCAGGCGGACAGGCAGGCGACAATACCAGCCAAGGCCATAAGCTGCACCAGTCCTTTCACCATTCGTTTCACGGCTCACGCATCCGGCGACGTGGAGACGATAACCTGTGCGGGGCGGAGGAGCCTGCCTTTGAGGGTGTAGCCTTTTTGCACCTCGTTCAGGACGGTCTGGGGCGGCACGTCGCCGCTGGGCTGCTGGAGCAGCGCGGCGTGGAGCGACGGATCGAACGGCTTGCCGGCGGCGGCGATGACCGCCAAGCCAAACGCCGTCGCCGCCGCCAACGCGTTGTCGTGCACCATCTGCATGCCCGCCACCAGCGAGGCCGTGTCGTCGGGATGCGCCTTCGCCGCCGCCAGCGCCCGCTCCATGTCGTCGAACATTGGCAACAGCGCCTTCAGCAGCGACTCGTTGGCGAACTCGCGCGCCTGCTCGACGTCGCGATGCACGCGTTTCTGATAATTCGCGTAATCCGCCGACACCCGCTGCAACCGCCCGAGCAAATCGTCCCGCTCCGCCTGAAGCGCCACGGCGTCGCCCGCGCTGGCCGGCGGGGCCGACGAACAGGCGCACGACTCGCACGGCGCGGGTTGATGCGATTCCGATTCGTGATTTCCATGCTTATTTTTGTGCTGACCCATAATCGTTACCTGTAATTTTATTCGTCTTCACTGCGGTCCCAGCCGAAAAATTCTTCGACCTCTTTTGCGGTTGGACGCTTGCCGGCGGGCAGGTAAATATACCACCATACACCATATTTATCTATGACATCAAAGCAGCATGGGCTCCATGGAAGTGCGGTTATCGGGTTCACGATACGTCCGCCTTTTGACAATAACTCAAATGCCTTATGAACTTCTTCCTCAGCGTTAAAACCAAGAGCAAAACACATAATCGAACGCACGTTTCCCGACAGCATCATCTCGACAAGTTTCTGATTCGCATCCCCCGCCTCCGCTCCCACCTCCGCTAACGAAAAAACGGTTTCGCCGTCTCGTTGAAATTCCACATGGCCGTACGTTTCACCGGGATTCAGGCCATGGTGCGCCGATGTCAAACCCAACGCCTCTTCGTAAAATTTTACCGCTTCAATACTTCCTTTTACACAAATGCTTGCGCCCACGGCCATGAGGGTTTCTCGCTTTCGAACATATCCGTTATGAATTTGTCTTTAACGACAACAGATGCTCCATCGCCTTTTGGTGACCGTCGACGAAGATCTCCACCCATTTTGTATATTTTTCGCACGGGAATTCGCCGCATTCGCCGCAATGATTCAGTTGCTTTTCTTCACAGCACGTACGTAAACCACAGTTGCCGGACCAGCAGACACCTGTTTTAGTCCAACAACCATCGCAGAGCGGAGTTTTCTTCAGCACCGCTTCGGCCCCTTCATCGTTTCCGATCAATCCAATGCCTCGAAGCCACCCAACCAACGATTCCGCCGCGTTCACATCCTGTTGCGATGTGACTTTATATAGACCGCATTCGTTGCAATCCAGTCCGCAAGCGGCCATTTTCAACGGTTTCATAAACTCTCCACTTCGCCCTGTGTCTTCCTTACCTGTTGGCTACTGGCTATTGGCTACTGGCTCGCCGTCACGAAAAATACTCCTTCAGCTTCTCGAAAAAACTCTTGCGTTGCGGCGTGATGTTCTGGTCCTCGGTGGCCGCGAATTGTTCCAGCAGGCCTCGCTGGACAGACGTCAGTTTTCGCGGCACTTCGACGAACACCTGCACGTATTGGTCGCCCTTCTTGCCGCTGCGCGCGTTGGGCAGGCCTCGCTGTTTGAGCGTGATCACGTCGCCGTTCTGCGCGCCGGCGGGGACGTCGATCTCCTCGCGCCCGGTGAGCGTCGGCACGCCAAGTCTCCCGCCCAGGGCCGCCTGCGTGAAACTGATCGGCACCTGGCAGACCACGTCGTCGCCGCGTCGCCCCAGCAGTGGATGCTGCTTCACACGAACGTACACGTGCAGATCGCCACGACTGGTGCCGCTCGAACCCGGCTCGCCCTCGCCGCGCACGCGAACCACCTGGCCGTCCTGAATGCCCGCCGGCACGTGCACCGACAGCACGCGTTTCTTTTTCCGTCGCCCGCTGCCGCGACACTCGCCGCACGGGTCGGACACGATCTGCCCTTTACCCTTGCACCGCGGGCATGCGATCACCCGAACGCTCATGCCGAAAAAACTCTGCACCTGCTGCTGCACCTGGCCGTAGCCGCCACACTGCACGCATTTGTCAGGCGTCGTGCCCGGCTTGGCGCCGCTGCCCGAACACGTCTCGCAAAAATCCATCCGCTCGAATTCCAGCGTTTTTTCCACGCCGGTGGCGACTTGTTCAAGCGTCATCTCCACTTCGGTCTCGAGGTCCATGCCCTGATCGACCGCCCCGCCGCGACCGCCGCCACCAAACCCGCCGCCGAATAAATCGTTGAACATGGAAAATACGTCCTGAAATCCCATGTTCGAAAAATCGTGCATCCCCGCCCCGCGAAGCCCTTCATGCCCAAACCGGTCATACGCCTGCCGCTTCTGCGGATCGCTGAGCACTTCGTACGCTTCGGCGCACTCCTTGAATTTCGTCTCCCCTTCGGCCTTGTCGCCTTTGTAATTGTCAGGATGAAACTTCAGCGCCAACTTACGATACGCGCGCTTGACGTCATCGGCGCCCGCGGAACGCTCAACACCCAACACTTCGTAATAATCACGCTTGGTCGGCATAAATGAGTAGTACTATATACTTCTAGCCCCGAAGGGGCGCCTTGGGTAGCCCAGGGTGAGCCGTACTCGGCGAACCCTGGGGGCAGACGTTTATAACACCCAAGCCCCGTAGGGGCGTCTTGGAGTTTCACACATCCAAGGCGCCCCTGCCGGGGCTTGTTCTTTGGGGATCGCTACCCCAGGGCTCGCCGAGTACGGCTCGCCCTGGGCTACCCAAGACGCCCCTGCCGGGGCTGGATACCGGCACCACAAGCGCAAGGCTGGGAAGGCCGATCTCCCGTTTTCGTCATTCGAACGTCGTCATTGATTCGTCATTCGAATTTCATCATTCGGGCTTTACAGCCTACCGCACGACGCCCGGGATCGGGGCCGCTTCGTCGTCGTCTTCCTTGTACTCGGTGACCATGAGGTCGGTGGTGAGCAGGAGGCTGGCGACGCTGGCGGCGTTTTGCAGGGCCGTCCGGCTGACCTTCGCCGGGTCGATGATGCCCTCGGCCACCATGTCCACGTATTCGCCGGTCGAGGCGTTGTAGCCGATGTTGGCGCCCTTCTCCAGAATGTCCGCGACCACCACGCCGCCGTCGGCGCCGGTGTTCTCGACGATCTGACGCGTCGGCGATTCCAACGCCTTGGCCACGATCTCCACGCCGACTTTCTCGTCGCCCCTGGCCTTGGACGCGACCTTCCGCACGGCTTCGATGCAGTGCAGGAACGCCACGCCGCCGCCGGGGACCACGCCTTCCTGAGCGGCCGCCCGGGTCGCGTGCACCGCGTCGTCGATGAGGTCCTTGCGTTCCTTCATCTCGGTTTCGGTGGCCGCTCCGGCGTACACCACGGCCACGCCGCCCGAGAGCTTCGCCAGACGCTCCTGAAGCTTCTCGCGGTCGTAGTCGCTGGTGGTCTTTTCGATCTGGTTGCGGATCGTCTCGACGCGGGCGGCGATGTCTTTCTTCTTGCCCGCGCCCTCGATGAGCGTGGTGTTGTCCTTGTCGACGACGATTCGCTTGGCCTGGCCGAGCATGTCCATCGTCACGGCGTCGAGCTTGATGCCCAGGTCGTCGCTGATGAACTGTCCGCCGGTGACGACGGCGATGTCCTGGAGGATGGCTTTGCGACGGTCGCCGAAGGCGGGTGCCTTGACGGCGCACACGTTCAGCACGCCGCGGAGCTTGTTAATCACAAGTCCGGCCAGCGCGTCGCCGTCGATGTCCTCGGCGATAATCATCAGCGGCTTGCCGCCGGTGGCGACTTTTTCCAGCACGGGGACGAGGTCCCGCAGGCTGGAAATTTTCTTCTCGTGGATGAGGATGTAGGCGTCCTCGAGCACGGCTTCGAGCGTGTTGGCGTTGGTCATGAAGTAGGCGGAGATGTAGCCCTTGTCGAACTGCATGCCTTCGACGACCTTCAGCTCGTTGTTGATGCTCTTGCCTTCCTCGACGGTGATGACGCCTTCCTTGCCGACCTTGTCGAACGCTTCGGCGATCAGGCCGCCGATATCGGTGCTCCAATTGGACGACACGGTGGCGACGTTGCGGAGGTCGTCGGTTCCGGAAACTTTCTTCGCCATCTTGCCGATCGCGTCGACGGCGGCTTCGACGGCCAGGTCGATGCCCCGCTTGATCGCCATCGGGTTGGCGCCGGCGGTGACGTTCTTATAGCCTTCCTTCATGATGGCCTCGGCCAGCACGACGGCGGTGGTGGTGCCGTCGCCCGCGACGTCGGCCGTTTTGGAGGCCACCTGATTGGCCATCTTCGCGCCCATATTTTCGAACGGATTGGGCAGATCGACTTCCTTGGAAACGGTCACGCCGTCCTTGGTGACCTTCGGCGAGCCGAACGACTTCTGAAGAATAACGTTCCGCCCGGTCGGGCCCAACGTGACCTTGACGGCCGCGGACAACTTCTCCACGCCCGCCAAAATCGCTGCCTGGGCGCTAGTGTCATATAACATTTGCTTGGATGCCATGCGTTTGCTCCTGTTAACGGGTTAACTAGTTAACTAGTTAACTGGTTGACTTGTTAACTGGTAATCGGTTAGCGAACCAACCAATTCACCTGTTAACTAGTTAACTAGTTAACCAGTCAACGAAGATCATTTCTCGATCACCGCCAGCACATCGGACTCGCGGAGGATGACGTACTCGTCACCGTCGATCTTGATCTCCGTGCCGCTGTACTTGCCGTAGAACACCTCGTCGCCCTTCTTCAAGCTGCTGGCCGCCCGCTGGCCGTTGTCCATCAACTTGCCCGCGCCCACCGCGATCACCACGCCACGCTGCGGTTTTTCCTTGGCCGTGTCCGGCAAAACGATCCCGCCCGCCGTCCGCTCCTCAGCCTGACTCTGCTTGACCAAAATACGATCATCCAACGGTTTGACTGCCATGATGGTTGCTCCTTGTTTTTCCAAGTGTTATCTGGTGTTTTTATTCCAACCGACTTCGTCAAATCCGAATGCCGAAGCCCGAATTCCGAATCAATGACGAAGCTCGAATATCATTCGTCATTCGTATTTCGTCATTGATTCGTCATTCTGGTTTCGGCATTCGGGCTTTCAATTACATTCCCATCCCACCCATGCCCATGCCACCCATCCCACCCATGCCGCCCATACCCATTCCGCCCATGCCACCCATGCCGCCGCCGGGGCCGCCGGGGGGCATTGGTTCGGCTTCCTTGGGGATTTCGCTGACGCACGCGTCGGTGGTCAGCAGCAGGGCCGCGATGCTGGCAGCGTTTTGCAGGGCCGCCCGTGTGACCTTCACCGGGTCAATCACGCCGCCGGCGAACAGGTCCTCGTACACCATCGTGCGGGCATTGAAACCGAACCCGCCCGTGCCCTGCTCGACCTTGCGAAGCACCACGCTGGGCTCTTCGCCGGCGTTGAGGACGAGGGTCCGAAGCGGCTCGGCCACCGCGCGCTTGACAATCGCAATACCGGTCGCTTCGTCGCCGCTGGCCTTGATGCCGTCCAAAACCTTGCGGGCGCGAATAAACGCCACGCCGCCGCCGGGAAGGATGCCTTCCTCAATGGCTGCCCGCGTCGCGTGCAGGGCGTCCTCGATGCGGGCCTTTCGCTCCTTCATCTCGCTCTCGGTGTGGGCGCCGACGTTGATCTGCGCCACGCCGCCAGCCAGCTTCGCCAACCGCTCCTGCAACTTCTCGCGGTCGTACTCGCTGGTGGTCGTCTCGATCTCGTTGCGAATCTGGCCAATACGGGCCTGAATCTCGCCCGTCTTGCCCGCGCCTTCGATGATCGTCGTGTTGTCGTTGTCGATCGTGATCTTCTTGCACGTGCCCAGGTCGGCCAGGCTGACGCTTTCCAGATCGATGCCCAGGTCCTTCGTGAACACTTTCGCGCCGGTCAGAATGCCGATGTCCTGCATCATGGCCTTGCGACGGTCGCCGTAGCCCGGCGCCTTCACCGCCGACACGTTCAAAATGCCGCGCAGCTTGTTCACCACGAGCGTCGCCAGGGCTTCGCCCTCGATGTCCTCGGCCACGATCAGCAGCGGGCGTTTGCTCTTGGCGGCTTTCTCCAGCAGCGGCACCATTTTACCGACGTTGGAAATCTTGTCCTCGTTGAGCAGGATCAGCGGCTTTTCCAGCACGCAGAGCATGGCTTCGGGATCAGTGACGAAATGCGGGCTGAGGTAGCCGCGGTCGAACTGCATGCCTTCGACCACGTCGACGGTGGTCTCCATGCCCTTGCCTTCCTCGACGGTGATGACACCGTCGCGTCCGACCTTGGCCATCGCTTCGGCGAGCATTTTGCCGACTTCGGCGTCATTGTTGGCCGACACGGCGGCGACGTTGCGGATCTCCGCGTCGCCCTTGACGGGCACGCTCATTTTCTTCAGCTCAGCCACCAGGGCATCGACGGCTTTGCGAATGCCGCGGGCCAACGCCATCGCGTCCGCGCCCGCGGTGAGATTGCGATAGCCTTCCTTAAAGATGGCCTCGGCGAGTACGGTCGCGGTGGTCGTTCCATCGCCGGCCATATCGGAAGTCTTGGAAGCGGCTTCCTTTACGAGCTGCGCGCCCATGTTCTCCGCCTTGTCCGCCAGGGTGATTTCCTCGGCCACGCTCACGCCGTCCTTGGTGACGGTCGGGGCGCCCCATCCTTTGTCCAGGATGGCATTGCGTCCGCGGGGCCCCAGGGTGCTCTTGACCGCTCTCGCCAGCTTCTCGACGCCGGCCAGCAGGGCCGCTCGTGCATCGGCCTCAAATGCCAACTTCTTTGCCGCCATTGACGATTCTCCTTTCAATTGTTTGCTATAAACCAGTCCCGTCGCCCATTTCACTAACGCAAAACGTGCGACGGGACGGATTATAGCAATCAATGTGCCGGTATGCTCAACTTTATATCATTCAAAAAGATAACAATTTGTATAGATTTATTATACAAAATAAAAACCTGCCACTTCCATCACGTAACACCCCCATCAACGTCCTTTTGACAGGCGATGTCACCAAATCGTAGATCTGGCTTGCCTCTTTGCGCTGCAGGACGGTGTGTAAAATACAACGTCCGATTACACAACGTTTTACACCGCAAAGAGGCAAGCCAAATTTACCTCTACCCTTTATCCCCGTCCAGTCCCAGTTCTTTGAGTTTATTCCGCAGTGTGTTTCGGTGCAACCCCAGCAAATCAGCGGCCTGGGATTGGTTGCCGCCAGTTTTGTTCAGAGCGTGAAGTATCAGCGCCCGTTCGAGCGGGGTGACAGCGGCGGCGTAGAGGCCGCCCTCGCCCGGCGGGGTTGGCAGGGCGCGGATGTAGGCTTGGAGTTGCTCATTCGCCTCGCCGGCAGCGGACTCGCCATCGGCTCGCATTGTCGCGCCGTCATGTACAATCTGCGGCAGGTGGTCGGGCAGGATCGTGCCGCCGCCGGCAATGATGGCCGCGTGCTGGATGGCGTTTTGGAGTTCGCGGACGTTGCCGGGCCAGTCGTAGGCGGTCAGCCGTTTGCGGGTTGACGTGTGGAGCGACGACAGCTCGCGTGGCGGCGAGAGCTGCCGTAAAAAATGGTCCGCCAGCGGCAGGATATCCTCAGGCCGATCACGCAGTGGCGGCAACGCGATCTGCACGACGGCCAGCCGATAGAACAAATCGCTGCGGAACCGCCCGCGGCGGCATTCCTCGGGCAAATCGCGATTGGTCGCCGCCAGCACCCGCACGTTCAATGGAATCGACGTCACCGACCCCAGCCGCTCGATCGAACGGTTGTCCAGAAACCGCAGCAATTTCACCTGGGCTGCCGGGGGCAACTCGCCCACCTCGTCCAGAAACAGCGTGCCGCCGCCGGCGGCTTCGAATCGCCCGATCTTGTCCGCGTCAGCCCCCGTGAACGCGCCGCGAACGTAGCCGAACAACTCGCTCTCGACGAGATTCTCCGGCAACGCCCCGCAATTGACCGGCACGAAAGGCCCGTCGGCCCGGCGGCTGTGCTCGTGAATCGCCCACGCCACCCGCTCCTTGCCCGTGCCGGTCTGCCCGAGAATCAATACGTTAGCGTCGGTGGCCGCCACCTTGCCGATCCGCAGAAACACCTCCCGCATCGCCGGCGAACTGCCGACAAACTGCGCGGGTTCAGAATGTGCGGTGTCTGCGCCAGCCGCCTCGCCACGTGAACCCGGCGACCGCTCCGCACGAGACGCCAGCGCCTGATCCACCAACGCCGCCGCCCGGTCCAGATCCAGCGGCTTGACCAGAAAATCAAACGCCTGCCCGCGAACCGCCCGCGTCACCACATCCAGCGAACCGTACGCGGAAATCACAATCACCGCCGACGCGGGATGCACCGCCCGCATCCGCTCCAACGCGGCCAGCCCGTCGCCGTCGCCAAGCCGGACGTCGAGAAACACCACGTCAGGCCGCCACGCCTCAAACGCCGCCAACCCGCCCCGAAACGTCCGCTCCGCCCGCACCGCAAACCCGCGGGCAGAAAAATACCGCTCAAACGCAAAACAAATCGCGTCCTCGTCATCGACAATCAAAATGGAAGGCATCGTGGCCATGCGAGGATTGTACCGTTTTTCATGTTGACTAGTTAACTAGTTAACTAGTTAACTAGTCA
This sequence comes from Phycisphaerae bacterium, assembly GCA_009783465.1. Lineage (GTDB taxonomy): Bacteria > Planctomycetota > Phycisphaerae > SM23-33 > SM23-33 > WRDM01. The sequence continues at coordinate 55,085 of WRDM01000003.1, forward strand.
ACCGGCTAACCAGTAATCCTAACGAATAACGGAGCGACGAATGCAACGAATACCCGGCTTTGGCGAGTTTCCCGCGGAATACGCGTCGGATTTGATTGACCTGTCCGTCGGCGGCGATGGGCTGTTTCGCGTCGGCGTAGACGGCGTGCGGCGGATTGTTACGCCGTTGGATCGTAAGGAGGAGTTTGTCTGTTACGACGACAAAACGCTGTGTTACATCAAGAGCGCGATGGGCTACCCGGCCATGTATCCGCTGGAGGAGGCCCGGTTTGAAGGCCCTGCCGAGGCGGTGTTGATGGACCTCGACGGCACGAGCGTGCACAGCGAACATTTCTGGATGTGGATCATCGAGCGGACGACGGCGAAGCTGCTGGGCAATCCGAAATTTGAACTCGAAGGCGTCGACGAGCCGCACGTCAGCGGACACAGCGTGAGCGAACATTTGCAGTACTGCATCGACAAATACTGCCCGGATAAAAAAGTCGAGGACGCGCGGCGGATTTACTTCGAGGTCACGCATCACGAGATGGCGGAGATCACAGCCGGCCGGGGCAGGCCCAACGCGTTCACGCCCTCGCCGGGGCTGAAGGAGTTTTTGCTGGAGCTAAAGGGCCGGGGGATTAAGATCGGATTGGTGACGAGCGGGCTGTTCGAGAAGGCCTGGCCTGAGATTCTGTCCGCCTTCCGCACGCTGGAGATGGGCGATCCGCTGGAGTTTTACGACGCGATCATTTCGGCCGGCCATGCTATTCGCAAAGGGCAGGCGGGCACGTTGGGCGAGTTAACGCCCAAGCCGCACCCGTGGCTATACGCCGAAACCGCCCGCGTGGGGCTGGGACTCGGCAAGGATCGCCGCGCCCGCGTGATCGGTATGGAGGATAGTTCGGCGGGCGTGGTGTCGATCCGGCTGGCGGGTTTCGCGGCGATCGGCGTCGCGGGCGGCAACATCGTCAAGGGCGGCGTGAGGCCGTTGCTGAATTACGACGTCACCGACTTAGCGGAGGCGCTGCCGGTGATTACAGGCGAGGCATTCACGTGACGCGGGCGTCTCGCCCTCGCTGGCCATTCCGTGCGACAGGCGCATGAAGAAAATCAAGGCTTTCGCCTAGCCTGACGCAGGCGGGACGCCCGCGAGACACGCGGGCAAGATGCCCGCGTCACAGCGGAGGCGCTGCCGGTGATTACAGGCGGATAGGTTGTGAACGGCCTGTCGATCAGCGCAGCGTTCCACGTCCCCCGCCGCTGCCTCTGCCTCCGCCGGGTCCCGAGGAGGACGTCGTGGACGAACCACCGGAGGACGGCGGCGCCGGCGCCGGCGCGGAATCCATCGACGGCGGAGGCGGCGCGGCTTGTTGGCTGTTGCTGCTGTAGCTGTAGCTGACTTCTTCCTCGAAGCTGATCACGTCGTCGAAGGTGACATCCTCGACGGGCGTGTCTTTTCTCGCGAAGAGATAGGTCGGGAATTTATCGAGGTAGGGCCCGCATCGGAATTTTCGGGAGTCCCCGCCGTCGGGCATGAGTTCGCCGTATCGGTTCGTGCGTTTGGTGAGCTGCGCGATCATCTGGTCGAGGTCTTCGCCCACCTCGTCAAACTCCCACGGATACGTGTCGCCGTGCTGAATGCGGTACAACTCCAATTGGTTACTGAGCGTCATCCGGTCGCTCTGACGGGTTGCTTCCCTGGCCATCTCGGACGCGGAACTGAACTTCGCGACCGCGATGCCGGCCAGGATACCCAGGACGACCACGACTATCAGTATCTCCAAAAGTGTCACACCCGTGTTCTTCATACCTTTCGTCGCTTTCACCCCAATCGCTATTCCCCGCAATACGTACACTACGATTGATTTCGCCCCCAGGCAATTTCACGGGGCAAATATCGCGGGGCTGTCGCATTAAATTTCCGCGTTTTACCGCGAAACGGCTGTGGGCTGTAGGCTGTAGGCACGACCGCTTTTTCGACCTGTTCTTCGGCACGGCATGTCGCGCCTACAGTCTACAGCCTACAGCCCACAGCTTAAAACCGGGCAAATTACGATGCAATGGCCCTGCGATGGCTTCGCTTGTCACTGGTCGTTTGTCGCCGTTTGCGGTACACTGTGCCGCGCGTTGCCTGTTTGATACCCATAAGGAAAACGAGGAAATCGTCATGTCCAACACGTCTGATGCGAAGTCCGGCGCGAAGGTTGTCAGTGTTCCGCAGTGGTTGATTCTTGGGTCGTTCGCCGCGCCCGAGGGGTACACGAATCAGTTTTTGGCCATGGGACTGGAGGGCGAGGAGGCGCTCACGGCCCGGCTGGGTTGGGCCGGCGGCGGGACGGCGGCGGTATGGCAGGGGTGGGAAGGCGAAGAGGTGGATTTTCTTCATCCGGCGCTGGGGTTCACGACGACGACCTGTTGCTACGCCTATGCGATGTGTTACATCTTCTCGCCGCGCGACACGGAGGCGACCCTGCTGGCGGGCAGCGATGACGGCATCGCCGTCTGGCTCGACGGCGTGCCGGTGCATTTCAATGACGTCCACCGAGGCCTCTCCGCCGGCGACGACCTGGTGCCCGTACACCTTCACGCCGGGTGGAACAAACTGCTGGTGAAAATTTCCCAGGGCAACGGCAGTTGGGGATTCATCGTCCAGTTCCGAGTCCCCGCCGACGTCGCGGAGGGGTTGTCGTTTTCGCAGCATCCGCCCGATCTGGGCGGCGACGGGCAGGACGTCGTGCATCTTCGCGACCGCCGCAACGGGCTTGCGCTTCAGCCCACGGCGGACGGCATGGCGTTTTCGTTGTCGTTACAGTTGTTGAGCGAGTCGGGCAAACGCGGCGACGGCGCGGTGCTTGAGTTGCTGGGGCTGAATGACGCCGTGCTGGCGACCAAAACCGTGGCGAATTTTCCCGCGTTCGGCACAGCCCAGGTCACGCTGGAGTGCGACGCTCAGGGCGTGCTCAACACGCTGGCGGCCGGCCAACCTGTGCGCGTGACGTACCGCGGCGACAACGGCCAAAGCGAATGGCGAAGCGAGTCGCGTCACCTGCTGCCGATTCTGCTGGAGGTCATCTCCGGCTTCCGCATTGAGTCGCTGCGGGGCCCGCTGCCGGTACCGCCGATTTTCCGCGGTCAGCCGGGCCTGCTCGAAGTCCTCAGCGAACGCGAGATTCGTATCCATCCGCTCAGCCGCCCCGCCACGCCACTGCGAGTCGCCCAGGAATTCACCGCGGCCCAGACCAAAACAGGCCGCGTCAAGCCGACGATCAAACTGCCCGCCGAACTGTACGATCCGGTCGCCCGGCTATGGTTCGGCCCGGCGCGGTTCCGCCGGCTGGTCCAACGGCTCGATATGTACGCCAGCCGATTCACGACCGATCTGGGCGCCGCGGAGGCGTCGATGTACAACGCCCTGGCCGCGTTGGCGGCAGGGAAATTCGCCCCGCTTGCGGCGGCGATGGAACAAATCTTCGCCGACCTCTCCAAGGCGGCCGGCAACAACAAACACGAATCCATCACCCTCGTCGGGCACGCCCACATCGACATGAACTGGCTGTGGGACACCGCCGAGACCGTCAAGGCCACGCACGACACGTTCCGCCAAGCCATGGCCTTCATGGACGAATTCCCGCAGTTTTGCTTCAGCCAGAGTCAATCCTCCACGTACGAGTTCATCGAGCGGACCGACCCGGTCCTGTTCAAACGCGTACAACAACGCGTTAAAGAAGGCCGCTGGGAACCGCTGGGCGGCATGGTGGACGAGGGCGACACGAACCTCTCGGGCGGCGAAGCGATCGCCCGCTCGCTCCTGCTGGGGCAGCGATATTTCCTGTCGAAACTCGGCCGGGCGGCGACGGTCGGCTGGCTGCCCGACAACTTCGGCCACGTTGCGCAGTTGCCGCAGTTGCTGAATCTCTCGGGTATGAAATCCTATTACGGCCATCGGTGCATGCCCAAGCAAGGCCCGTTTGTATGGGAAGGCGTCGACGGCAGCCGCGTGCTGTGTTTCATCACCGAGACGTACAACGGCACCGTCATGCCCGCGACGATGCTGATGCCGAAAAAACTCAATCCGCAAAGCGGCAAGGCGATGCTGGTCTACGGCGTGGGCGACCACGGCGGCGGGCCTACGCGGGCGGACATTGTGAACGCCATCGACTTCAATGAACTGCCCGGCACGCCGACACTGAAGTTCGGCACCGCCGAAGCGTTCCACGAAGAACTGCGGGCCGACGAGAAAACATTCGACGTCTTCAAAGGCGAGCGGCAGTACATCTTCGAAGGCTGCTACACGTCGATCGCCCGCGTCAAGGAAGGCAGCCGGCGCGGCGAAAACGCTCTCTACGCCGCCGAACTGCTCTGCGCCTTAGCCGCCCTGCGAGGCCACAAATACCCCGCCGCCGCGCTCGAGGACGCATGGCACGCGATCTGCTTCAACCAGTTCCACGACATCCTGTGCGGCTCGGCCGTGCACGAGAGCAACCGCGAATCCGTCGCCCTCTACGACCGCGCGCTCGAACAGGCCGGCGAAGCGTTGTACTCCGCCATGCGACACCTCGCCGCCGCCGTGCCGACCGACGACCATCGCGGCCAGCCCGTCGTCGTCTTCAACCCGCATCCCTGCAAGCGAAGCGACATCGTCGAAGCCGAAGTCTTCACCTACAACACCATGCCCACGCTGACCGCCGAGACATGGGGCCAGGGCGGGCCCGTCGAAGCCAACATGGGAAAAATCCGCACGAAATGCATCGAGGGCGCCCAGGGGCCGTACCTCACGATGCACATGACCGACGCCGCCGGCAAGGCCGTCGATGCCCAGGTCGTCGCGAGCAAGATCTTCCCCGGCGGGCAGCGGCTCAAGGTCCGCTTCCTCGCCGACATGCCCGCCGGCGGCGCGAAAACGTTCTACGTCAATTCGCTCGCCATGCCGCCCAAACCCGCCAAAACCATCCGCATCGACGGCACGACGATCGACACCGACAGCCTCACCGTCCGTCTAGACCCCGCCACCGGGCACGTCACGAGCATTTTCGATAAAACCATCGGCCGCGAGCTGATCGAAAAAGGCCAGCCCGCCAACGTGCTGAAATACTACATGGAAAAACCCCACGGCATGACGGCCTGGGACATCGGCCCGATCGACTTCGTGCAGACCCTCGACGGAGTGGACAACATCCGCGTGACCGAAAACGGCCCCGTGCGGGCGACCGTGGAAATCTGGCGGACGCACAGCCGCTCGCGGTTCGTCCAGCGCGTGCACGTCTATCGCGACCTGCCCCGCGTCGAGTTCGGCCTGGATGCATACTGGTTCGAACAGGGCAGTCCGAAAACCGGCGTGCCAATGCTCCGCGTGAGCTTCCCGCTCAACGTGACCGACGGCCGATTCCTCTGCGACACGCCGTTCGCGGCCGTCGAACGCCCGACCACAGGCCGCGAAGTGCCCGCGCAAAAGTGGGTGGACCTCGCCGATGCCACCGGCGGCGCCGCCCTGCTGAGCGACACAAAGTTCGGCTTCCGCTGCGACAGGAACAACGTCGAGATGACGCTGCTCCGCGCCAGCTATGATCCCGATCCGTTCCCCGATCAGGGCCCCCATTTCATCCGCTACGCCCTGCAAGGCCACGCGGGCGACGTGCCAACCGCCGACCTCGTACAGGCAGGCCTGTGCTTCAACGTGCCCATGCCGGCCATCGAAACCCCAGCCGGACAAAAAGGCACGCTCGACAGCGGTACGAGTCTGCTGGCCCTGGCCTCGCCAAGCGTCAAACTCGCCGCCGTCAAAAAGGCCCAGGACGACGCCAGCCTCATCGTCCGCCTCTGGGAATCCGCCGGCAAAAACGCAACCGCCACGCTGACGCTGCCGAAACCGGCCAGGAAAGTCCAACGCGTCGACCTGCTGGAGTTCCCGATCAAAAATGCCCCCGCCGCCACACTGACGGGAAACACGGTGAAGGTCAAGGTGAAACCCCATGAAATCGTGACGCTGAAAATCACGATGAAGTAAAACGCGAAGCCGGATAATCGCCAGGACAAGACGCACCCCCTACAATGTCTCACGGGGGGTGCGTCATGTTATACAGTGCGGCCAGGACGATGGGGTATCACATCAGCGCGTTTGACGGCGAGATCGGCAAGGTTCGCGACGTGCTGTTTGACGATCAGGAGTGGGTGATACGCTACCTGGTCGTCGATCTTGGCCAGTGGCTGCCGCGGCGCGAGGTACTGCTGTCGGTGGCGGCGATCGGGCGGTGGGAGTGGGCTCAGGGCGCCATCGGCGTGAGCTTGACGAAGGAGCAGATCGAGAACGGCCCGGACGTCAGCGCCGACCTGCCCGTCTTCCGGCAGCACGAGGAGCAATTGGCCCGCTATTACGGTTGGCCGATGTACTGGGCGTCCTCGATCTACGGCAACCTCGAACCCGTCAGCGTGGTGCCGCCGCTACCGGCCGACGCGAAAGACGACGTCCCGCCGCCCCACTACGACCCGCACCTGCGAAGCGTCAACGAGGTCCGCGGCTATCACATCCAGACGGCCGACCTCCGCTTCGGCCAACTCGCCGACCTGCTCTACGACGCGACGTTCGCCATCCGCCTGCTGGAACTCCACACGCACCGCCTGATACCGGGAGGCCAAAAAGTCGTCGCTTCGCCGGCATGGGTGCACCACATCGAGTGGAACACCCGGCGAATCGCCCTGATCTTGACGTCGGAACAACTCGTCACCCTCCCGCCCGTCGAACCAGGCCTCCCCGCCAACGAATACGACCGCCGACTGATGCAATGGCGCGAGGAACACCACGTATCGGCGGCGTGACAAGAGGTTTCACGTACACGAACGATTCATCCGAGGGGGGCAAGCCAGTAGCCAATAGCCATCAGGTATGGCGGGACCTGCGGTAAATCATACGAGCTTGACGTTGGCTACACCTCTGCCCATTCCCGCTTTCATTGCCTTTTCGCCCTTATTTTTCCATACCTATTGGCTACTGGCTATTGGCTACTGGCTTGCCCCCCTCGGATGAATCGCTCGTTCACGCCACGAGGACGGAAAACCTGCGTTGCTCACCGCAATGCCTCATCCAACATCGTCAGGTAATTCTCCACGGGAATGTAATCCGGGATCGAGTTGCCTGAACCCAGCGCGAAATGGCCGCCGGGGGCGCAGTCGTCGATGATCTGGCGAACGTATTTGCGCAGGTCGGCCGGCGACAGCCTCGTGAGCTTGTCGATGTCCACGCCACCGAGGATGCCGATTTTTTGGCCGTAGCGCCGCTTCCATTCCTGCACGGGGTCGATGGCGTCCTCGACGCTGTGCTTGGCGTCGATCTTCACGTCGTTGATCAGGTCGGGCATGATGTCGTGAATCTGGCCGCAACTGTGCAGGAAATACGGGATGCCCTTGGCGTGCGCCTTGGCGGCGTAGCGTTTGTGGATGGGCAGGATGTATTGTCGCAGGGGGTCGGGGCCGATGAGCGTGCCGGTGCGGAAGCCCATGTCGTCGCCCTGGAAATACGCGATGATTCGCGGCACCTGGAGCAGGCGGTCGATGTAGCCGCTGACGACGCTTTCGACTTTGTCCGCGACGGCCCGCACCAGGTCCGGCTGTTCGTAGAGGGCGATGCACAGAAATTCGTAGCCCATGAGCATGTCGACCCATTCCAGAGGCCCGGCGGCGTGGCAGCAGATCAGGCCCAGCCCGTCGGGCATGGTTTTCGCGACGTACTCGTAGGGGAAGAAGTCCGCGTCGGTCCACGTCGGCCAGGGGTATTTCTCGAAGTCTTCCCAGCTTTGGATGGGACCTCGGGCGGTTTCGCTGTAGGTTCGGCCCTGATCGCCGCCGGGGCGGTGGTACCGCGGGAAATCCATGGCCAATTCCATGCGGACGAAGTCGTAGCCCAGGCGGTACCACATCTGGATGAAGTTGTCGTAGTAGGCCTTGACGCGGTCCTGCCCGGCGGGGGCAGGCTTGGTGTCGTCGCCGCGCTGTTCGTGAATGGGATGATCGTTGATGTCCACCCAAGGCCTGTCCAGCAGGGCCATGATCGCCTTCTGGATCGGCGGATTCATCAGATACTCCACCAGCCGAGGCCTGCGGGGTTCGTAGTCGGTGGTGACGGCCTGGATAAACTCCCGATAATCCGGCTGAGGCTTGGCCAGGGGAAGCAGTTGGATCTCCGACATCGCACGGTCCTTTCGATTGGTACTTGATGACATCACCTTAGAGGACGGCGGGTGATTTGTAAAGAGTGACCCTCGCGTTGCGTGATCCGCCTTCGCGAAGACCGAGCGGGATTACACGGATTAAGGGATTTCAGGATTGCGGATTTGTCGTTCCACACGGCAATCCATTAATCCGTTCATCCGCGTAATCCCGCTCGGTCTTCGCGAAGGCGGATCATCTAACATGTTCCGACAGGATCGTCCCACAGCGCAAAGAGGCAAGCCCGATCGAAGATTTGATTTTCGCGCGCGGTTTGCCGAAAATGGAATAGACATGGCCAAGCGTAAGGGTAAATCGCAACATCGGATGAATTGGCAGCAGCAGTATGAGCATGGCGAAGAAGATCGTCAGCAGTTTTCCGCGCGCTCGAGGCTGACGCAGCGGCAGGTGAAGTTGCCCTCGCAACGGAACCCGGCGGAGTTGGAGAATATCGAGTCGTTGCCGCGAGCCAACGGCATGGTGGTTGGATTGTATCCTGGCGGCGTGGCGGTGCGGGCCGAGGGCACGAACGTGCCGCTGGCGAGTCGGCGGGTGTTGTTCTGCGGGGTGGCCAAGGCGTTTCGCGTGCCGGGCGGCGCCGAGCACGCGTCGGCCGTCGCGGTGGGCGATCTGGTGACGGTGGCGTTGACGCGTCGCGAGCACGCGCAGGGGCAGGAGGCCGACAAAAGCCGCACCGACGGCCTGATCCTGCTGCGGCAGAAGCGTCGCAGCGCGTTGTCCCGTCCCGAGCCTCGCAGCGAGAAGCGGCGCGACGAGTACAAAACGGAATTCCTGGAAAAAGTGATCGTCGCGAACGTGGACGTGCTGCTGATCGTGGCGGCATCGGTTCAGCCGCCGTTGCGGCAGGGGCTGATCGACCGCTTTCTTATCATCGCCGAGCGCGGCGGGCTGACGCCGGTGCTGGCGATTAACAAGGTGGACCTCGGCACGCCCGATGAGGCCGTGCTGGCAGACCTGGCGGAGTTGGGGCTGTCGATGTGGCTGATGTCCGCCGCCACGGGCGAGGGCGTCGAGCCGCTGCGCGAGGCGCTGGCGGGCAAAAACACCGTGCTTGCCGGACAGAGCGGCGTGGGCAAGAGCACGCTCGTCAACGCGCTGGTGCCCGGCGCCCAGGCGGCCACGCGGGAAATCCGCATGAAGGACCAGCGAGGCCGACACCGTACGACCTCCGCGAGCGTGTATGATCTGCCGGGCGGCGGGCTGCTCGTCGACACGCCCGGCGTACGCGAACTGGGCGTCTTCCTTCGCGCCAGCGAACTGCCGTGGTACTTCCCGGAATTCGAACCCCTCGCGGCCTCGTGCAAATTCCGCGACTGCACCCACACCCACGAACCCCAATGCGCCGTCCGCTTCGCCGTCGAGGAAGGCGGGATTCTGCCGCGACGGTACGAAAGTTATCTGCGAATCCTGGCGACGCTGGAGACTTCATAGCCAATAGCCATCAGCCAGTAGCCAATAGGGTTTGCGAGACGTATTGGCAAAATCGAACATCCCGTTCGAGGGAGTGATCTCAATGCTCCGCTGACGACAGGATCAATCGGTCGATCTTCGAGTCCGCGAAGCATCGAGATCACTCTCGCCAGCGCGGGAGGCGAGTTTACCATCGCATGTCGCAAGCCCTGCTGGCTATTGGCTATTGGCTATTGGCTAATTCGTTCTGGGCCAGTTGAATGGACTCGCGCGTTTCGGTTGGTACGGGCAGGCCGATGTTGGTCATGGCCTGGCCGAGTTCGACGGCCTGCTGGAGATGCCATCGCGAGAGCGTCGCCTGGCCGGCTTGTCGATACGCCATGCCGAGGTGATAGTGCACGTCGGGGCTTTGCGGGAGCGTTTTGACGGCCCGGTGCAGTTGGCGGCAGGCGAGTTCGGCGTCGCCCTGGAGAAACGCCACCCAGCCGGCGGTGTCGTAGAGCGCCTGCTCCGTCGGATGGTTGGCGAGGGTCCGCTCCATCCATTCGCGGGCCTCGGCCAACTTGGCGGGATTGTCCGCGTGGAGTCGCGTCACCAGGTACGCGGCGTTGTTGGCGGCCCAGGAATTTTCCTGCGAGGCCATCGCCTGGCGGAAGAGGTCCAGCGCGCGGTCCTCGCGGCCTAGTTTTTGCAGGGTTTCGGCGAGTTGGATTTTCAAGGCCGCATCGGCGGGCGTGTGAGCGAGGGCCTTTTCCAGCGCGGTCGCGGCGGCGGCGAGGTCATGATTCGCCGTAGCGGCCTGCGCGGCCAGGCGACAACCCAGCAGCCCGTCCCGATCGGCGTAGAGTTCCTGAAGGGTCGCGAGCGATTTGGCGTCGCCGCTGTGCATGGCGAGCACGACGGCCCATTGGCAGGCCGGACGGGCGCGGAGAACGTCCGTCGCCAGCCGCTGGGCCAGGGCGGACTGGCGCACATTCATCGCCACCGACGCCAGCAGCAACGCGCGGGCTTCGCTCGTTGATGTCGCCGCCGCCGACTTCGCCGAAGCCACCAGTTCCGCCGCCGGCTCGTAGATGGCCGGGCCGGCGTCCTTGAGCTTCGCCAACTCCGCGGCCGCCTGATCGACATCCCCCGCGGCCAGGTGCAGCAGCACGCGGAGCGAGACGCGTTGACTTTGGGCAAGCGTCGTCGCCTCGCTCGCCGCCGTCAGCGCCCGTTGCACGTAGGCGGCGCGGTGAGTGTCCGGCGCGGCGATCAATCCGAGGATGGCCTCGGTGAGCGTCGCGGACTCGGCCGTCGACAGCAGCGCGCGGGCCTTGTCGAGCTGCCCCTGCCCTGCCCATAGCGTCGCGGCCACCTGCCGCCACCACGGCGCGCCCGTCCGAGCCAACGCGTCGGCCAACTCGCATGCCGCCGGCCAGTCGCCCAACTGAATCATCGCCCCGACCGCCAACGTCGAGGCCGCGCCGCCCGCCAACGCCCCCGCCGACAACCCGCTGCCCGCGTAGCGATCCACCGCCTGCCGCGTCCTGCCCATCGCCAACTCCTGACGCATCAGCAGCTCCAGCAGCGCCGGCGTAAGTGGCTGCGTTTGACTCAGCGCCTCCATCCGCGCCAACCGCAGCTCGGCTGACTCCTGCGCGATCGCCAACTGCCACTGCGCCTGCCGCCAGGCCGGACTGTGCTCGGGCACCGTCGCCAACACGCGGCGGGCCTCCGCGGCGGCGCCAAGCTGCTGATACTGCCTCGCGATCGTCAGCAGCATCGGCGGGCTGGCCGCGAAAAACGGCTCGCACTCCCGATACGTCGCCGCCGCCCGCGTCGTCAAACCCCATCGCGCGAGCAACCCCGCCCGCGCCATCAACGCCTGACCCTGCCCGCTTCGGCCCTGTGACGACAGCCGATCCAACGCCGCCAACGCGCCCGCGGGATTCTGGCAACGGTCCTGCGCCTCAACATACTGAAGATACGCCTGGAACTCGCCCGGCTGAAGCTCGATGATCTGTTCATACACCGGCAACGCCTCCTCGTCGCGATCCATCAGCCGCAACAGGTAGGTCTGCAACCGCAACGGCCTGACGTCCGCCGGCTGACTCGTCGCCAGCGAGGCCGTGTCGGCGACGGCGGCCTCGCCCGCGCCGGCGGCGATCATCATCGTCGCCAGTTCGGCCGCCTGCGAATAATCCTCTCGCACCAGCGCCGCCGCCCACAGGGTCGAGATTTCCGCCCGCGCCTCGGGACCTCGCGACAAGCGAACCATCAAATGCGCATAGGCCAGCGTCGCGTCGGCTTTGAGCTCGCCGTCGCCGGCCACCAGGGGCCGCAACCGCGAAAAACATTCCTCGTGCCGGCCCATCATGAACAAACACAATGCCTGCCGCACCCTGGCCTGGTCACGACTGGCCGACGGCCAGGACACCCGGGCGGCCACGTCCGCGTACACCGCCGACGCGCCCTCGAAGTTCCCCACGCCCTCCAACGCGCCGCCAACCGCCAACGACAGATAATCCTCACGCCCGCCCGACCGCATCGCCGCCAGCAGCGTCTTGCCGCTGACGCCCGCCCGCTCCGACGCCGGCAAGGCCGCCACCAACGCCTTCGCCAACGCCCCGTATGCCGCGAACGAATCCGGCTGATACGAAATCATCTTCCGACACGCGGCGGCGGCCTCGACGTGCCGGCCCATGTCCGCCAACGCCCTCGCCGACAGCGTCAACATCTCCGTGTCCTCAGGCGACGTCGCCAACGCACGCTCGCAGATGGCCAGACAATCGTCGGGCCTGCCCTGACGAAGCTGCGCCAACGCCACCAGCCACTGCGCCTGCTCGCGAGGCAGCGCCCGCTCCAGTTTCTCCACGACGGCCAACGGATCGGCCTGCCGGGACAACGCCATCTGCGCGTCCATCATGGCCAGGGTGAGGTCTTCGCGGGGCGGCTCCGCACCGGCGGGCTCGTCGGCGTCGGCAGCGCGGAGGCGGGTGAGCAGTTCCATGCCGCTTTCCACGTCGCCGACGCGCATCAGCACGCGGGCGAGCGACCGGCCGTAAAGTTTGTTGCTGGCGTCCAGCTCGGCGGCGCGGGCGTAGAATTCGGCGGCCTGGAAATACCGGCCCATGCGGTCGTGATGCGCCCCGAGTTCAAACACCAGCGGCGCGTAATCGGGCATCTGTTCCAGCAGTTCTCGCAGCGTGGTTTCGGCCTGGGCGTCGCGGCCGAGGAATTGCATCGCCCTGGCCTGCACCACGCGGTCCTCGAGTCGTTTGGCGGGCGTTGCGATCACCTCCGCCGCGACGGCGCGGGCCTGGTCGCGCTGGTCGGGATGCAGCGCGTCGAGTCCCTGCACGACGGCCCAGAGCGCCCGCGGATCGGCTCGGTGCTCCTGGCGGATTTTGGCCAGGTGCGCGTCGGCCAACTCGGGCCTGCCCAGCTGCCGCACGACGCGGATGAACCGGTCGATCGTTCCCGCGTCGCCGGGGGCCAGTTCGAGCAGTTCCCGCGCGTCCTCGTACGCCTGCTGGGCCTGCGGCGGCGTCTGCGAGAGCAGGATGTCGATGATCGCCCGCCGACTGGCCATGTGGCCGCGGTCGGCCCGCGTCGCCCGGCGGAGGCTTTGCAACGCCAGCGTCGTCTCCCCGCGTCGCAGGAGCGCCTGGGCGTACCAGAACTGCCCATCCGCCCAGTCGCCGAATTGGCTGACCAGTTCGTAGAGCTGCTTGCGGGCAGCGTCGACGTCGCCGGCCTGGAGAAGCACCTGCCCGCGGAGCAACTGCGACATCGGGTCTCGCGGATCGGCCTGCAACGACAGGTCAAACATGGCCAACGCTCGGTCGGGCAGATCCAGCCGCATGTAGGCCTGTCCCATTCGTCGGCGGATCAAGGCCGACTCGCTGCCGGCCAGCCGGGCGTGCCCTGGCGCGGCCAGTTGCGTTTCCACCTCGGCGAGGCGTTGGAGGGATTGACTTCGGAAGGGTTCGCTGACGGGATATTGTTCGATCGGCAGCGTTCGCAGGACGATGAGGCTCCACGCCAGCGGCGGCCTGCGGTCGGGGGCCATGGTCGCGAGCAGTTCGCCCGCCCGCCCGAGCATGGCGGAGTCGTCGAGTTCGATGACGGTTTCCGCCAGCGCGGTGGCGGTAGCGGCGTGCGTCGGTTCGTCTTCGAGCACGGCCAGCAGCACGTTGGTGGCACGACGGTACACTTCGCGCGAGCGGTCGCGTGCCTCCTGGGCCTGCGTCAGTCTCGCGTCGGCCTGAGCGTTCAATCCGGCGGCGCGGTCGGCGGCCGCCTGCCTCGTCAACGCGTCCGCCAACGCCAACTCCGCCTTACCCATGGCGACGTAATTCAACCCGTTGGCCGACCGCAGCGCGACGGCGGACTTCGCCTCGCCGGCGGCATCCTCGGCCACGACCCGCGCGCGGTCCAACAATACCATCGCCTCCCGCACCGCCGGCTGGCGATCCCCGTTACGCCGCGACAGCAACGCCCGGGCGGGAATCGTGTAACTCTCCATCATGGCCACGCGAATCTCCGCGCTGGCCGAACCCGACGACACCGCCTCGGCCTGCGCGAACGCCGCGCGGGCGGCCTCGTGATCGCCAAGCTGATTGTACGCCTGACCCATCAACAAATACCCACGCCAATCCTGCGTCGCCTCCGCGTACTGCCGGGCCAGATCCAACGCCTTGTCGAATTTCCGCGCCCCCATCGCCACGCCCGCCCGATCCAACAACCGCGACGCGCTGGTGTAATTCACATACCACACGCCACCACCCACCAACGCGCCCAACACGACGACAACCATCACGATGAGAATCATTCGACGTTTCATGACAATTCCTTTTCCCAATAACCCCAAATAAAAATCCGAAATCCGAATCTCGAAATCCGAAACAAATTTCAAAACTCCAAAGAAAAAAATTCCAAACGCTCACGCTGTTCGAAAAATATTTCGCGATGGTTTGTCTCTTTGCGGTGTAGAACGCGAAAAAACAAACGTCACCTCCCCGGTCCCGCGTTGGCGTGCCGGCACACAGCCGCGAAGCGGCGTCGTGTATAGCCCAGGGTGAGCGGTACGCCGCGAACCCTGGGTACGGATACTCTAAAACATCCAAGCCCCATAGGGGCGTCTTGGTGTACCACGCGCGCCGGCGTTTCCAATACGGGAAGACGCCCCTGCGGGGCTTGGGTTTTATTGAACAACCTTACCCAGGGTTCGCGGAATACCGCTCACCCTGGGCTAAAAACGACGCCGCTCCGCGGCTGTGTACCGGCACTATCACGCGAGACCGGGAAAGACGCTCCATTGTCTTCCACATAGAATCTTCACACGCGCCTACAGCCTGTCTCCCGCCAGCGTCCGGTCCAGATCGGGGATGGTGATTCGCAGGAATTCCTCCGCCTGGCGGCGGGCGGCGTCGATGTTGTTGTCGTCACCGCAGGGCAGCGAGATGCGGATCATGCCGCCGCCGAGATTCCGCCGCAGCAGGCCGTCGAGAAAAATCCCGCCCTGCTGCCGCCAAAAACTCCGCGTGTACCCCCGGCCGGATTTATAGGTGTACAACATATACACCCATCCCAGTTCACTCTGGGCAACCAGTTCGCGGCAGGGCACGCGGTCGTGCCCGAGCACGCCCACGACGTCGAATTCGCCTTTTCGCGTGATCCCCTGCCCGAGGCCCTCGACGCACAGGTCCGGCGGATGGATGCCTTTTCGATTGTCGCGGCTGTACAGGAAACAATAATCCACTTCGCCGCCCTCGTCGTCGCGGTAGCGTCGATAGACATACGAAGGCCCTTCGAGAATGATCAGCTCGCGTTCGGAAAGTTGGTGAGGTTCGCCGTGCCAGGCCGTGCCGGCCACGTCGAGCCGCGCGGGAAGGGCCGCCGCCAGCAGGTCGTTATTGGCGGCGGCGAAATCGGGCCTGCCAAGCCACCACGCCCCCGCTGCCGTCAGCATCATGACCGCCAGCACCGCCGCCGTCACACGGCCCGCCGCCAGCCGGGCCAGGGCGGGCCAGTTCGGCGGCATTTCACGTGACGCGGGCGTCCCGCCCGCGTTGTGCGTTCCATGGGGCTGATCAGCGGAAAACGTCGAATCTGTTCCACAGCCAGACGAGGGCGAGACGCCCTCGGGACACGCGGGCAAGATGCCCGCGTCACGTGAAACGTCGCGCCGCACGTCGGCGAAAAGCGGCTCGATCCGCGCGGGCCTGCCGACCAGGTGCCGCGCCGCCAGAATCAGCCGCTCCGCCGCGAACATCAGCCAGAACGCCAGCACGAAAATCAGCAGCCCGCTCGTGTCGTGCCACCACCCCGTCGCCGCACGCGTGTCCCACACCTGCGCCACCACGATCAAGCTCGCGATCCGAACCGCGTTGCACACCACGGCCATCGGAACCGCCGCCAGAAACAACCCCACACGCCACGCCCCGCGAAGCCGGCAGATGTACGCGTACAACGCGCCGAACGCCAGCAGGCTGATCAACGTCCGCAGCCCGTTGCACACGTTCGCGACGACCAGGCTCTTCCCGCCCGCCAGCACGACCATCGGCCCGTCACGCTCCACCGCGATGCCCAACCAACTCGCCAGCGTCACGCCCCAGTCCGCCGCGATCATCTTCAACCGAAAATTCAAATTCGCGATCGTCACCTCCGGCAGCGGAATCATGAACAACAAAAACGCGATCGCGAACCACAGCCGCCCCAGCACCCGAGGCCCCCACAGCAGCAGCACCACCGCCGCCACCAGGCCCACAAAGGCGATCACGCTGACAAAACTCACCCTCGCCAACACGCCCAGCAGATGCAACAACAACGCCGCCGCCACCGCGGGCCAACCCCACCGCGGACAAGGCCTCGCCTCCAGACGCGTGTGACGAATCAACAGCCACGCGATGATCACGCTCACCATCGGCACCAGCGGGCCGTGCGTGTAATAACTCTCGCCCTCGACCAGCCGATCGTACAACCCAAGCCGTTCGTTGTTCCACGCGGGGAACCACCGCAGCCACATGGCTGCAAACGCCTCCCAGAACGCCGCCACCACCGCCGCCGCGACCAACACCCACACGCCAATTTTCACCCACTTGCTGTTCACGGCATACCCCGATAAGTCCGTAGGAAGACCAACCCAGCCATCGTGGGTATTGTAGGCAGCGACAAGTGACAAGCGACAAGAGAAGGAAAATGCTCTCTTGCGAAACGCTCACACGGTACGAGAGCATCGAATACCACAGACATTGCCTTCTCTGGTCGCTTGTCGCGGGTGTGGTTGAATTTTCTGCACGCGACGAATCGTTGGCGTTACATTGAAAACACCCGATTGGCCTTGTGTCAGAAAATGCAATAATACCCCTCGAATACCGTGTGACGTGTGGCTTTTCGGCGGTCTTCCGCATATAACAGATATACACACAGGGAGTAACCGCATGGCTGATCTTGACAATCTGGCCCCGACCATCGAAACCCTTTACGCCCGGATCGTCGCTATCCGGGACTCTCTTTGACGTCCCTGGCAAAACGCAGCAAATGGCTGTCCTGGAAGAAAAAATGGGAGCGGCCGGGTTCTGGGATAATCAGGAAGCCGCCCAGAAGATCGTGACGCAGCTCAAAGCCCTCAAGGCCGTCGTCGCGCCCGTGACCGACCTCGTGCAGAAAGTCGAGGACCTCCAGGTGCTCCACGAATTGGCCAAGGAGGAGGCGTCTGCCGACGCGCTCGCCGAGGCGGCCGGTGAGGCAGACCGGCTGGCGAAGCAACTCGAACAGGTCGAGTTAAAGACGCTGCTGTCAGGCCCGCACGACGCGGGCAACTGCTACTTTTCCATTCACGCCGGCGCGGGCGGCACGGAAGCGTGCGACTGGGCCGAGATGCTCCTTCGTATGTATCTGCGTTACGGCGAGCGGAACGGATTGGCCATCACCGAGGTCGACCGCACCGACGGCGAGGAGGCGGGCATCCGCTCGGTGACGCTGCACATCACCGGGCCTTACGCGCACGGGTATCTCTCCTGCGAGCGGGGCGTGCATCGGCTGGTGCGGGTCAGCCCCTTCAACGCGCAGGACAAACGCCAAACCAGCTTCGCCAGCGTGGAAGTGACGCCCGAACTGGACGACGTCGACGTGGACATCGACTGGGAAAAGGACGTCCGCAAGGATTTGTTCTGCGCCAGCGGCGCCGGAGGACAACACGTCAATAAGACCGCTAGCGCCGTCCGGCTGACCCACCAGGCCACCGGCATCGTCGTACAGTGTCAGAACGAGCGCAGCCAGCACAAAAACATGGCCGAGGCCCGCAAAATGCTCGCCAGCAAGCTGTACCAGTTGGAGGCGGCCAAGCGCGACGCGGAGCTGTCGAAAATGTACGGCAACAAGGGCGAGATCGCGTTCGGCTACCAGATCCGCTCGTATGTGCTGTACCCGTACCAACTGGTCCGCGACGAACGCACGGACTTGAAAAGCAGCCAGACGGACAAAGTGCTCGACGGCGACATCCAGGATTTCCTCGACGCGTATTTACGGCACCGCGCGGCGGGGAAGAAGTAGCCGTTATCGCGGCAGCGGTTCTGTGCCCTCGTTCAGTATCTTCATGTACTGCGCATACGCATACAGGCGGCCACGGCGCTTGCCAGTGATTTCGCGGAGGATCTTCATTTTCTCCAGGGCTTCCACGGCGGCGCGAGCGGTTGGGGTTGTCACCTGCAACGCTTCGGCTACACGGGCGATCGACAGGATTGGATTTCGCTGAAGAAGTTGATGGACTCGCTGCACGGTGCCAGCCTGGCGGCCAATCACTTCGATCTTCCGCCGGTCGTTGTCGAACAAGACCAGGATCGCCTTGGCCGTGTTGGACGCCTGCTGCGCCGTGTCGCGGATCCCCTCCAGAAAAAATCGCAGCCAGCCAAGCCAATCGCCCTGGATCCGAACCTGTTGAAGCCACTCGTAATACGTCTGCCGTCGCTGCTTGAAATACAGGGAAAGATATAAGAGCGGCTCCTGCAACGCGCCCTCAGCGCACAGGATCAACGTGATCAACAGCCGTCCCAGCCGCCCGTTACCGTCCAGGAACGGGTGGATCGTCTCAAACTGCACATGGGCCAACGCCGCCTTGATCAGCACGGGCGTCCGTCGGGGCTGATCGTGCAGGAATTTCTCCAGATTCCCTAGGCAGTGGATGACTTGTTCCCACGGCGGAGGCACAAACACCGCGTTGCCCGGGCGCGTGCCGCCGATCCAGTTCTGGCTCCGCCGAAACTCACCCGGCGACTGCCGGCTGCCGCGTCCCTTGGCCATCAGAACCGCATGGATTTCCTTCAGCAACCGTAACGACAACGGAAACCCGTCCTCGCGAATCCGTCGCAACCCGTACGTCATCGCCGCGACGTAATTGGACACTTCCTGTACATCGTCAATCGACATGCCAGGGAACAGATGGCTCTCATGCAACACAAGATCCGTAAGGGATGATTGCGTTCCTTCGATCTGCGACGATAACAGGGCTTCCTTGCGAATGTATCCATACAGAAAAACCGAGGAATCCGGTAAAATCGCCGTCAATCCATCCAGGCGACCCAGCGCGAGATTGGCTTGTTCCAGCAAATCCTGATCAGCCTCTGCCAGCATCAGCGGCGGATCGGGAGGCAGCGGGGCGGGCACAAAGGCCTCAAACGCCTCACCGGCCGTCGAACATCTGACGTAAGACCCGCTCGCTTTCATTATGGGTTTCCTAAAGAAAGGATGCTTTCCTAATACAATCGACTAAGAAAAGATAATACGTGAACTTTTCTTAGTCAAACAGGATATGAAAGCGGACTTTCATTGTCACTCGCCGTTCGCCAGGCCACGGCCGCCCCGCCAAACACAAACTTGTGCACCTTGGTCATCGTGACCTCTGAAATGACAGACTGTTAGGCGCCGGCGTATGAATCATTAGGCCAAATCTTCCATAAGCCCGCGCCTAACAGTCTAACTGCCTAATCGTCTAACAGTCTGCCGCCCTACTTCTGCCCATCTTTTCTCTCGGCCTCGCTCATGGAGTCGTCGCCGATGCCGCGGATGGCCCAGCGGGCGAGTTTGATGCGGGTGGTGTCGTCGATTTTGACGATCACGTCCTTCTCGCGAACCTCCGCCACCGTGCCAATGATGCCGCCGATCGACGTCACCGTGTCGCCCTTCTTGATCGCGTCGAGCATCTCGCGGCGTTTGGCTTCCTGCTTTTTGCGGCTGCGGGAGGAGAAGACGAACATCACCACCAGCAGGCCGATCATGAGCGGCAGCAGCCAACTGCCGAACCCGCCGTCCTCGTTCCTTCGTTCCTGCGGCCCCTGGCCTTCGGCCGTTCCGGTGCCGGTGCCGGCCCCCTCGCCGCCGGGCGCGGGGGGGGCTTGATTTCTCCCCGGCGTGATGACCGTGTCGTCCTGGGCGAACGCGGGCGCGATCGTGAAGGCGGCCAACAGGGCAAGGCACAGGCTCAGCGTGAGACGTTTGTTCATAATCCACGTTCCTTTTGTCAGGGTCAGCCAGCCGAGGCCGGCAGTATTCTTCGCCGATATTGTAGGCGAAAAGCCGGGGCATTGTCCATTTCCGCGGCGGGGACGTCAATAAAATAGTCGCTCGATTTGCGAGGCGTGTTGGTGAAAAAGGACCTGTAGTGACAGGGAACCGTTTCGTTGACTCGTTAACTGGTTAACTCGTTGACTGGTGGACTGGATGATCGCTCCGTCGAGTTAACGTGTTAACGAATTAACGAAACGGTTCCCTCGAACCAACGGTTGATTTCACCGTCGAGTTCGAAACATTCTCTCCACGATGTTGTCATCCCCGATACGCCCGCAGGGCTTGTCGGCCTTTGTTGAGTCGGCCCAGTCGGTCGCGGGTGTCGGCCAATCGGTCGGCCAGGGAGAGTTCCAACGCGCTGTGCAGCGAACGGATTTCCGCCAGATCGGCGGCAAATTCCTCCGCCAGGCCACCCGACGTCGCGCCGGCCACCGTTTGCAGCCGCTGCGTCGTCTCGCGCATCAGCTCGACCAACTCCTCCAGCCGCTCGTCGCGAAGTAACGCCTGCTGCTCCTGAAGCCGCCGCTTCAACTCCGTCAACTCCCGCGAAAACGTCGATGAATCTCGTTGGGATCGTTCGGTCATGTGTCCTCACGTCCAAAGGCGAACGCATGTACATTTTCCGGTTTCTCGCGTGACCGGCGTGTTCGGCGCCACTGGCCGCAGGCCCTGCCAGTTTGCGTTGTAGGCCGCTGTGACAGCCAAAACGTTCTGTCGTTCACAACGTTTTACAACGCAAAATGGCAGGGCCTGCGGCCAGTGGCGCCTGAACACGAAACCCGTGTGAAAGAGAGGAATATCCATGCGTTTGCCCTGTCCTCGCGTCACGCCGTCATGGGTTGTTGCCTCAGCCGGTACGTCACGTCGTCCAGCAGTTTCTGCGCGTCGGGCTTGTCCGGATCGAGCGCCAGCACCGTCAGCAGGGCGTCCTGCGCCCGCAGCAACTGGCCCTCACGGGCGTACAGCGACGCCAGGCAGAACAACACGCTCGTGTCGCCGGGATGGCGGTCGAGGTAGCGTTCAAGATAATGAATGATTTTGCCGAACGTCCCCATCTGGCAGGACGCCTGGAACAACCCCAGCAGAGCGACGAGATTGTCGCTGTTGAACTGGAGGCACTGGAGGTAAAAATCGAACGCGCCAGCAAAATCGCGACGCTGCTGGCAGACCATCGCCAGGCCGCTGTAGGCCTCGGCGCACGCGGGATTCAGCCGCCGCGCGTCGTCAAAGGCCGACGCCGCCGAATCCAGCCGCCCCTGCTGCAACGCCACCACGCCAAGCCCCACCAGCGGGGCCGACTGCTCCGGCGACAACTCCGCCGCCTGCCGATAGCACCGCCACGCCTCGCCGTGCCGCCCGAGCGTCGCGTAACAATCGCCCAGCTCCTTCAGCACCCGATAGTGCAAATCGACGCCGTCCTCAATTTCAAACCCTTCCGCGTCCAGCTTCATGACTCACGCCTTTTCGGTTTTCGTAACGTTTGTCTGCCACCACGACAGCCGCCAAGGAAACAAGCGACAAGTGACCAGCGACAAGAGAAGGAATGTCTTGCCTTTCAAAATCGTTGCTTCCCACGAGAGCGACGAAACACGACAGGCGTATCCTTCTCTGGTCGCTTGTCGCTGGTCACGTGTCGCTTCGCACTCAGCCTTCCGTCATCATCGCCTGCGCCTGCTCCAACAATGCCGCCGCCTGGTCGTGTCGACTGTGCTTCCGCGACAGCCGGGCTTCCTGCAACAGCAGGGCCGGCGTCGGGCGGGCGTCGTTGATCGTCCGCAGCATCGCCGCCGCCCGCGACGAAGCCGCCTGCCCGCCGGACTCCGCCAACGCCACCGCAAGCCGCTCCCGCAACAACTCCACGTTCGACTGCGACGCGAGCATCTGCTCGTACACCCAGGCCGCCTGAACAAAATCGCCCTCCGCCTCCAGATGCTTGGCCTGCTGCAAGCCCTCGTCGTACTGAAAAGGCCGCCGCGACGGATCGGGCGTCTGGAAACGGATGTTGCACGCCTCCATGCTGGCACGAACGCCCAGTGTGGGATAGCGTCGCCGGGCCTCGAGGACCTCCTCGCGACGGACGACGACGGACCAGTGCGCCTCGTCGGCGGTGGCGGCGAGATAGCCCACGCCAGGCCGATCGTCGTGCCACAACGCATGCACCGCCGTCTCGATCCACCCGTTCTCGATCTTCAACCCGCCGGGCACGACAGCGACAAAATCGCCCGCCGCCCGCGCCAACGCGGCATCGAACCGCTCCGCCGACGAGGCCGACTCCGCCGGCACGCGGACCAGGCCCGGCATGTGCGAATCCAGCCGATCCAATGCCGCCGCCGGCAACGGCAGCAGCACTTGATACGGCACGTACGTCCACAACCACAGGTCGCGCAACTGCTGCCCGGCGGCCGCGTCCATGCCGTCAGGCTGGAGGATGATCGACGTGTCCTTCATCATCGGCCAGGGCTTGGCGGGTCGGCCGGCGCGGATCGCCAGGATGTTGCGGAGATACTCGGCCTTGTCCTTTCGCATGCGATACGAGATGCGGTCACTGTTGGCGACGGCGGCGTAGTATTCGCCCGTGATGTCGCGGATGTGCGTGAAATCGCTGAAAAACGCCAGCCGCCGCGTCATGTCCCAGTCGATCAACACGCGGATGTCTTCGTTATACGGCCCCGTTTTGGCGATCAGGTCCAGCCGGTGCATCATGCACACGTGCAGCGTGTGATTGAAATGCAGCATGAAAAATCGGTCGAAATCCCGCGAGATATTGACCGACTTCCCCAGCACGGTCCGGCTGCCGTCGGGCTCGACGCGACAGAACACTTTGTACAAGTCGCTGTACGCGACGCCGGCGTCCGTGTCGCCCTCGAGCGTCTCCACCAGCCGACGCACGTGATGCGGATAGAACAAATCGTCGTCGCCCAGATACGCCACGTACTTGCCCTGGGCGTACTGCAACGCCTGATTGAACGAATACGCCAGGCCTCGATTTTCGCGGCGGTCGATGTGAATGACCCGCTCGTCGTTGGCAGCCGACACGATGTCACCGACGCTCTGCCCGCCGTCGTTGACGGCGATCACCTGGAGATGGCGATACTCCTGGCCGAGAATGCTCGCCAGGGCGTCGGCAAAAAACCGCCGCCGATTGAACGTGCTGATGAGCACCGTCACCAGCGGGCCTGATTTTCCGTGTGTCGTCATGTCGTCTCACGTGACGCGGACATCCTGCCCGCGCCGGATGGGCAAGACATCCGCATCGTCTTGCCGTCTTCCATTGACCAAACTGATAGAACGCACAGCGCGGGCGAGACGCCCGCGCCACGTTTTCATGCCTGTTTATACGCCGCCAGCCATAGATGAATGCCGATGGCCCCGTCGGCGTCGAGGATCGTTTCCATCGTCCGCATCGTCAGGCCGGCGGTGCGAACCAGGTCCAGCAATCCCGCCGCGTCAAGCCAGTTTTCGATCGGCTGTTCGGACCAGCCCTTGCCGTGGGCTTGCCGGAAGTGCTCGTTGAGCGCCCGCGCGATCGGACGATTGGGCGTGGTCAGCAGCAGCAGGCCGCTGGGCTTGAGGCAGCGACGGGCCAACTCCAGATACCGCAACTGGTCGGACGTTTCGAGGTGCTCAATCACCTCGATCGACGTGACGACGTCGAACGCCTCAGCCGGCAGGTGGACGTCAAAAAAACTGCCGCACAAAAACGTGCCACCCGGACAGTTGGCCCTGGCCGACTCGATGCCCGACGCGGACCAGTCAACGCCCGTGACGTCGCCAAATTCCGCCAGCCGACGCGCCATCAGCCCGCGGCCGCAGCCGAAATCCAGCATGGCAAGCCGCCCGCGCGTCATGGAGCGGAGCGCGCCAATGACTTTGTCGTGCCTGGCGCGTTCCCAGGCATTCTCGGTGCCGCGCATCGCACTGCCGGCGGGCGAATTGGCCGACCAGAATTGATCGTAAAACGCCTGACCGCCACGTGACGAGGGGGGCCCATCCGCGTTCGTGCATGGAACCGGTTTGTCCTCTTCCGTCGTCCGGGCCGATGAATCGCACCCGCGGGCCAGACGCCCGCGCCATGTCGGCGGGCCTTGCGACTCCAACCGACACAGCAGCGCGTCCACCGACCGCAATTGCCGCTCCAGCGAAAACCCTTGCTCAACATACGCGCGGTACTCGCGCGGCGTATAGGAGGTCTCCGTCACCAGCCGGCAAAACTCCGCCGGCGTCCGCCACAAAAATTCCTTCGGATATAGCGACGCCGCGCCAGGAAACGCGTGAATCACCGGCTTCAAACCCGTCGCCATGCCTTCGAGCAGGCTGCAGTTGTGGCCTTCGATCACGCTGCCAAGCAACAGGTAGTGTTTGTCGGCCAGGTACGCCGGCACGGCCGCCGGCTCGATAAACCCATCAAACCGCACCGCGTCGGCCAGGCCCAATTCCTTCGCCATGTGCGGCAGATACTGACGCAACGTCTCGTCGGCCCACTGCCCGGCGAAAAACAGCCGATACTCCGGGTCCTGCTGGTACAACGCGTGAAAACATTGGAGCAGCAGCGGATGATTTTTGACCGGCCTGATGTTCGCCAGCGCGACCAGGTTCTTGCCCCGAGGCCGATCAACGAGCGGAAACCGCGCGACGTCCACGCCGTTGGGAATGACGTGCACGCGCGTTTTTCGTTCGATGTCGCCCACCCGCGAACGCAGGTGATCCATCACCGCGCTGTTGCCGACCGTGATGAGGTCGTCGACGTTTTCCCAGCGAATCTGGTCGATCGTCGGCAGATAGGCTTCGTACCGATGCAGCCGCACGACGATCTTGCACGTTTTCGGCAGCATGGTGGCGGTGACGACCTGCTGGGTTGCCCACTCGAAAAACGCGATGTCACACCAGGCCAGCAGGCTGGCCATGCCTTCGGGCGAATAGTCCGTGCAGACGTGCGTTTCGTAGCGGTCGGCGGTGAAATTGTAGATGTCCTGAAGGAACGTGAACTGCTTCGAGTCGCAAAAAAACGCCACGCGAGGCCGAAGGTGCCGCAGGTTGGTCAGCATCGGCGTGAGGACTTCCTGTTCCGGCCAGGCCGCCCGCGACGCCAACAGGGCCTCGATCGCGCCGCCAATGTCGTCGCGGACGAGAAACGTCTGCGCGGTCCGGTTGACGAACTCGGGCGTGAGCAGCCCGTCGGCGTACAGGCGGGCGAACAAGTCCATCGCCTCGGCCGGCTGATCCGCCGCGAGGCACGCCTCGGCCAGGTTCACCAGACACCGCGGATCGCCCGTAACCTCCACCGCCCGCCGTAAATGCTCGACGGCAGGCTCGTGACGACCCAAGGCCGACAAAATCGTCCCCGCGTCATTCAACGCCTCGCCGTCCCGCGGACACGAAACCAGATACTCCTGAATGCACGCGAGCGCGCCCTCCAGGTCGTTCCGCTGGGCCAATTGCAGACCCTTCTCATACAAGGCATTCGATGCCGTCACAAGCGTCTCCCGCGCGAAAATTGTGCGCTACCATTGATGTTTCACGTAATGCAAGAACTGTGCCAGGAACGACAGCCACTAGCCACTAGCCACCAGGGTTTGCGAAGCGTATTGGTGAAATCGCTCATCACGTTCGAGAGAGTGGTTTTGATGCTTCGCAGACTCGATGATCGGTGAACATGGACGTTCTGTCGACCACTGAGTCAGCGAAGCATCGGGACCGCTCTCTCGAACGTGATGAGCGATTTCACCAATACGCTTCGCAAACCCTAGTGGCTAGTGGCTAGTGGCTGCTTCCGCTCAGATGTAATCCAGCAGCGACAACGATAACAGTTTCGCCGAGCTGGCGAGGGTGAGTTGGTAGAACGTCTGGGCGCGGGCCAGTTCGGCGGCCAGGGTGATGGCATCGACATCCTGAAGTCGGTCGGCCTGGGATTTGGCGTTGTCGCCGGTCATGACCAAGCCGGCGGCGAGGCGGTCCAGGGCCTGCATCCGCCCGCCGAGCGTCGTCAAACTCTGCGTGATGCCCGTGAACACCTCGATGAGCGAGCCCTGTGTCAGGTTCAGCAGATCCGACTGCTGCGTGGCCGAGAGCGTGTCGTTCCGCAGCAAATCGCGGACCTGGATGAGCGTGCCGAACAGGTCGAAACTGCCCTCGACGCGGACTGGCTCGACGCCGGCACGCTGGACCGACGCGCCGTCGATGTACAGGATCTGCCCCGTGCGGCTGTCGGTGACGGCGAGGTTGCCGTCGTCCGTGATCGCGGTGCGCGTCAGTCCGCCGTCGAGCGACGCCCAGCCGGTCGCGCTGACGGCGAACGCGCCATCCGCGCCCGACCAGCCGGTGACGTCCACGTGCACCGCGTCGCCGGCAGCGTTGGTCAATTTCAGATTCGTCTCGCTGCCGTCGAACGCGATGGCCGGGCCGTCGTCCAGTTGCATCGTTCTCGCGGCCGCGTCGATCGTGACGCGGTGCGTGCCGAGGATCGTGTCGCCGCCCGCCGAGCCGGTGCCCGCAGCCAGGCCGCTGGCGGCATCGAAACTCGTCGCGCGGTGCGTGATCGTCAGCCAGGCGTCGCCGCGAACGGTCGACGTGCCCACGCCCGCCTGCACGCCGGTGATTCCGTAAAACGTCGGCACGCCGCCGTTTTTCCCGCTGAATACATTGTCGCCCACCAGCGTGCCGGCAAACCGCACGCCCGGCGCGACCGGCACGTCCGTGTTTCGCTGGCTGCCGACGTACTCCACGCGAACAATTTTGCCGTTCTCGCGAATCACCTTGTACGGCGGATTCGTCGTGTCCGAACCGCCGAAATAATACCGGCCTAAATCATTGCCGTTGGCGAACATCACCGCCTGCTCCAGCAGGGCGTCGACCTCGTCGGCGACAGGCACGCGGTTGACCGGCGCGAACGTGCCCGCCGACGCCTGCGACACCAGCACGCGCACTCGCGTCAGCAGGTCGTCGATCTCCGTCAGATTCGCGTGCATGTTGTCCATCCGCCGATTGATCTCGGCCACGTTGTCGAGATACGACCCGATCGACATCTGCGTGTCCCGCAGCCCGAGCACGCGGTAGGCGGCACTGGGGGCGTCGGAGGCGCGAAGGATCCGCACACCGCTGGCACCCTGCTCAAACAGCCGGGTCAACGTCGCCGACCACGTCTTCAACGAAAACTGCGTCTGATTGTAAATCGCGCCCCAACCGCTCATGGGGTGTCTCCTTGCAGGACAACCGTTCCCAACATTCCCTCCCCTGGCAATGAAAGCCACAAACCACTAGCCACTAGCCACCAGGTATGGCCACGCCTGTTATCGGTTACACGGTCCTGATTTGGCCGCTTTGCTATCATCTATTCCCGCTTTCACTGCCTTTTTGCATCGTCGTGCCTTACCTTGTGGCTAGTAGCTTGTGGCTTGTGGCTGCTGTTTCTTTATCGGATAACTTCCAGCAGCGACTGCATAGCGCGGTCCTGCGTGGCGATGAATCGGCTCATGGCCTGGAACATTCGCTCGAACATCATCAGCTTGGCGGACTCCTCGTTCATGTCCACGCCGCTGACGGCATCTCGCTGCATGATCAGTTGCATGCGGACATTTTCCAGCGCCGCCGCCCGCGTCTCGCGAACCGCCACCGACTGACCGACTGACACCGTCAACCGGCGGAAATATTCCTGCGGCGTCAGGCCGTCCAGGCCCGCCAGTTCCTGCCGGGCAAGATCCGCCATCCGCAGCAGGTTTTCGTTGTCGAGCCCCTCGCCACCTCGCGACACCGCGAACCGACGCGGATCGCCGATGATCTCCGCACGCACGTCGATCGTCGCGGCGGAGTCGCCCTGGAAAAACGTGTTCAAGCCCGCCGCCGCCAGAAAACCCGACGTGTCGCTGTCGGCCACCGCGCGGACGTCGAACGTCTCGCCCGCGTGCAACGTGCCGACGGAAAACGACATGAAAATGCCGTCGTGCACCTCCACCGCGTCGCCGGCAACGTAGCCCTGGCCAACCGACATCCGCTTGACCAGCGCGCCCGAACCGTCGTACACCTCGACGGCCAGATTCTCCGACACGCCCACTTCGCCGCCGCCGACCACCACGGCACGGTACGTCTGATTCGCCCCGCCGGTGTACAGCCCCGACACCGACGCCTCGCTCGTGCCCGTCAGCGTGCTTGCGGTCGGCTCGGCCGACAACGCCGGCAGGAAGTCGAACGCGTAGCCCGTCTCGGCCGACAAAACCAATACGTTGTTCGTCACGCTCGCCGTCAGGCCGCCCAACGCGTTGAACTTCGCCGCCATCGACCCCACCGTGTCCGCCGACGCGTCCACCGCGACCTCGTGCCACGTCACCGCGCCGTCAGGCCCAATCACGCGCACGCTGATCACGCCGTCCGTCACCGGCAGATTCCACTGCCCGAGTGTCTTATCGGCGGACACTGGCTGGCCCGTCAGCGACGTGAACGAACCGTCCGTCCCCACGCCCTGCACGTGCAGCCGGTTCATCTGTGTCACCAGCTCACGGGCCAACGCGTCCAGGCCGTTCTGGACCTCCGGCAGCAGGTCATTCGCCAGCGACAGCAGCCCGCCGACGCTCCCGCCGTATACGTCCGTCTGATAATACGACGCCCCCTTGACCGACACGCCAAGCCGGTTCGACTCGTCCGTGCCGACCTCCAACTCCGTGTACGTGATGCCCATCACCAGCGGCGTGCCCCACGCGGCCACGTCCACCATGCCCGTCGACTGGGCGCGGTTGTTCACCTGAATATCAATGTACTGCCCCAGCTCGTTGATCGCCTGGTCGCGGCGGTCGCGAAGCAGGTTGGAATTGCCGCCGCTGGTCGTGACGCGGTTGATCTGGTCATTCAGTGCGGCAATTTCGCGAATCAACACGTTGGCCTGCGCGATGTCCGCCTTGGCCTGCACCTCGATGTGCGACCGCATGTCCGTCACGTAGGTCGACACCGAACGAATCTGGGCCGCCAGCGACTGCGCCGCGCCCACCACCTGCTGCCGCAACGGGCCTGAATAGCTGTCGACGGCCAGTGCGTTCAACGCGTCAAAATACGCGCCCAGGGCATTGGCCAATCCCGCCTCGCCGACATTGCCCAGCGCGGCCTGCACGCTCCGAAGCCCCGACAGCTCCATCTGCACCTGCCCGATCTGCGGCTGCTGACGCGTCAACTCCTGCTCCAGCAGCATGTCGATTTTCCGCAGCGCCCCGTTATTGAGGTCGATCGGCGTGGCCGTGATGCGGAAGTACGGATCGAACTCCAGCGGCGAAATGGCCAGTTCCTGCCGATGGTAGCCTTCCGTGGCGGCGTTGTTAAGGTTCGTGCCGATCAGTTCGATGGCCCGCTGGGCGACTTGCAGGCCTCGCAGGCCGATGGAATAGTTGAACATAATTATCGCTCCGCGTTGACGAGGCCTTGGCAGGAATCGTAGTGTTTGTCGCCTCCGGGGCCGTACGTCGCGACGCCGACGGCGCCCATCAGCGAGTCGAGCATCGCGCGGTTGACGCGGGCGGCCTCGTTGAGCAGCACGGCGGCATGAAGGTGCTCGCTCCGCAACTGTCCTGCCAGCGCGAGGACCTGTTCGCGCCGGAATTGAAGCGGGGCCGCGTCACGAGGCGACAACTCCGCCTGAAGCCGGCTGAGTCGAAACTCCGCCACCGGCACGCCGATCGCCTTGGCCAGCGTGGTCCGCATCGCGGCCAGCTTCGCGTCGGCCAACTCCTGCTCCCGCGCCGCGCGCTCCATCTGATCCAGCAGCGGCTCCATCGACTCCTGCCGACGCTCCAACACATACGCCGACAACTGACGCATGTGCGACAACCGCTCACCCATCGCCGCCGTCGTCTGATCCAGCAAGGCAAACAACTCCGGCAACAACGACTCGACCATCGGATTGGCCACGATCATTCCAACACCTCCACCTGCGGCAAGGGCGTCTCGCCCTCAAGCCGTAGCACGGGCATCTTGCCCGTGAGTCCCACGGGCGTCCCGCCCGTGGCTGGCATAGACACGACATCCGTACTGGAACGTTCCTGCATGGGCAAGATGCCCATGCGACTCACGGGCGAGACGCCCGTGCTACCTTCCAACTGGCGGTACAAATCCTTCCACAACCCCATACCGCCCTTGTCGGCTACGTCCTGCGACAGATAACTCCAGAAAATCGACTGCACCTGTTTGGACGTTCCATCCTCCAGCAGTCCGCTCTCGGGCACCGTCGCCTGCATCGCCTCCATGAGCTTGTTGAGCAACACCGATTCAAAATCCTTCGCCGCCCGAACCGCTTTGGGATCCATGGCCCCGGCCGCCGGCAACGCGCGGTGGATAGTCAACGCTTGAATGTCGTTCATGGTCGTTCCTTGAAAAAAGCCACTAGCCACAAGCCACTAGCCACCAGGTATGGCACGGTTTGTCACACATGATCCGATCCTGATTTGGGCCATTCCCTGTCATTCATTTCCGCTTTCATTGTCTTTTAACAACCGTCGTTCCGTACCTAGTGGCTAGTGGCTTTGTTTGTCACATCGTCTTCAACTGCGCCTGCAACGCCCCTTGCGCCTTGAGTGTGCGGAAGATGCTCACCAGGTCGCGTGGCGTGACGCCCATGGCGTTGAGGGCGCGGGCCAGGTCGGCCACGCTGACGGTTTTGTTGACCACGTGCAGGACTTCGGGCGGGGCGCTTTCGACGACCTCAATATTCGTGTCGGTGGTGACCTCGGTCTGCCCGCCCGAGAACGGCAGCGGCTGCGAGACGTCCTTGATCTCCTTCGTGATAATCGACAGGTTGCCCTGCGAAATCGCCACCGTTGAGATCATCACGTTCTCGCCCACGACGATCGTGCCGGTTTTTTCGTCGATGACGACGACGGCCTGATTATCCACCTCCACCGTGAGCTGCCCGATGGTGGCGATGAATTCGCTCACGCCCGCCCGCGTGAGATTCGACGGCAACTGCACGCTCACCGAGCCGGCATCGTCGGCGGTGGCGGCGCCTTTGTACGCCTCGTTGACGGCCTCGGCGATCCGTTTGGCCGTGGTGAAATCCGCGTTGCGAAGCAGCAGCGTGATCGTGCGGGTTTTCTCGTCGACGAACGTGGCAGTTTCTTCCTTTTCCACCGTCGCGCCGTTGGGGATCGCGCCGACCGTCGTGTGATTCTTCGACACGCGGGCGTTCTCGCCGCCCGCCGAAAAACCGCCCACGCTGATCGCGCCCTCGGCCACCGCGTACACGTGCCCGTCGGCGCCGCTGAGTTCCGTCACCAGCAGCGTGCCGCCCTGCAAACTCGTGGATTTATCCATCGTCGACACGGTCACATCGATGGCCGCCCCCTCACGCGTGAAAGGCCCCAACTCCGCCCGAATCATGACGGCGGCGATGTTCTTCCCGCCGAGGTCCTTCGGCTCGACCACGAGATTCTGCTTGCGGAGAATGTTCGCGAGCATTCGCTTGGCCAGGGCCGAGTCGTCGCCCGTCCCCGCCAGCCCAACCACCACGCCATACCCCTGCAACGGGTTGCCGCGAACGCCCTTGATGTCCACAATGTCCTTGATCCGCTCGGCGCCAACCGCGGGAGCCCACAGGCACACAAATAATGCTACGGCGGCAACGAAGACTGTAGACTGTAGGCTGTAGGCTGTAGGCGCGACACGCCTAGCCGTACCTACAGCCCACAGCCCACAGCCCACAGCCGGTTTCATGCCTCGATTTTGCAAAAAAATCCACATCTCACTGCTCCCAGTGCGTGCCGTCAGAACGGCGTGATGACATTCACCACCCGCGTCAGCCAGCCGGGCTTGGTGTAGGCGGTGTCGGTGCCGGAGGTTTTGTGCACGATGTTGAAATTGGCGACGCGGTCGGAATCGACGGTGTTTTCGAACGAGATATCGCTGGGCCGAATGATGCCGCTGACCTCGATCACCTGCCGGTCGCCCGCCACCTCGCGAACCCGCCTGCCGATAATCACCATGTTGCCGTTGGGCAGCACGTCCTCGACGGTGACGGTGATCATGTCCTTCAAACTGCGGTTGCTACCGTAGTCGGCCTTGCCTTCCATCTTCGCGCTGAACTGCGAATTGAACGACGCCTGCGGCAGATCCAGCACGTTCTTGCCCAGGCCGGCGGTCATGGTGCCCAGATCGACCGTCCCGCCGGCCACGTTGACCGAACGGGCGGTTTTCTTCTCGTCATTTCGGTTGATTTTGTTGGCGATGACGCTCTTTTCGTTAATGACGATCGTGATGACGTCGCCGACGTCGCGGGCCACGTCGTCGCTGGGCTGCATGCGCGTCACGCGAGAGCCCTTCTGCCAGATCGACCCAGCCAGCGCCCACTGGGCGGCCAGTCCGGTCGTGAGCGTCAGCACGGCTAGACACAACAGGGAATGTTTCATCGTTGACCTCCTTCATCCGTCGCCGAAGCGACGGCAATCGGCGCGGTGTCGTCGTCTTGTAGCGCGGGCGTCTCTTCACGTGACGCGGGCGTCCCGTCTTCGCTCCGCTTCGTCGTGGCAGGCCCGCCCGCGTTGTGCGTTCCGTTGGGCTGGTCTGTGGAGGGACGCGAGGGCGAGACGCCCTCGCCACGTTGCATCACCGGCTCGACGCTGCCGTCGGCGCGAACCGTCGCCATCAGCACCCGCTTGGAATCAATATTGCGAACCCGGATGCACTGCCCGACCTGCCCGTCCTCCAGCGCCTGCCCCATCGCCGTCACCGTGAACGCAGGCCCGGTGATCCGCATCACGACCGCCTGATCCTTCGCGACGGCCAACGCGGGCTTGACCGCCTTGAGCTTCCCGCCCGACACCACCGACCCAACGGCCATGGCACTGGCCGCCACGCGGCCATACGGCAGCGCCTCCGCCGCGGGCCGATCCGCCAACACCGTGCGGACCTCGACGTTTTCCGGCGTGATCGTGTCGCCCGCGGCAATTTCGCGAGTGGCCACCGCCTGACGAACGTTGTATTGAAGCCGATACAAAATCTCCGCCCGCGCGACGGCCTTGCCCTCGTCAATCAGCGTCACCTCGACCTTCGCCTGACCAACCGGCACGCCGCGCACCAGCCGGGCCGACAGCGTGCCCTGGCCCGCCGAGCACTTACCCGCCAGCGCCGGAGGCGGCTTGACCACCGTCCACTTCGCCGCGCCACCCGGCGGATTCTCCTTCAAAAACGCGTCCGCCGCCGCCAACAACTCCGCCGGCGACGCCAGCCGCTCCTCCCGCGTGATCGTCAACTTCTCCGCGCCGCTGAATTCCACCCGCGAGGCCGCTATTCCCTCAGCCGCCAACCGCGCCGCAATCGCCTGCCGATCCAGCACCAACGCCTCCCGCGACAGCGCCCCACGCCCCATCGCCACCGCCGACGCCTTCTCCGACAACGCCGAATCCTCGCAGTGAATCACGCACAACTGCCCCAACGTCAACGTCTCGCCATCAACCTGCACCAAACGAGGCACGTAAATTTTCACCATCGGCAAGGACTGGGCGAGCACGGGAACTGCCGTCATGCACAACAGCCACAAGCCACAAGCCACAAGCCACAAGGTATGGCCAGTCTTGCCGTAAATCATCCGATCCTGATCGTCACTGTATTTCATATTCAGGCCCGCTTTCATTGCCTTTTTCGCCCGGTGTGTTCCTTACCTTGTGGCTAGTGGCTGGTGGCTAGTGGCTGATCTGTTACGAAATCAGCCGATTAGCCGTCTGGAGCATGTCGTCGCCGGCGCGGATGGCGCGAGAATTGATTTCGTAGGCCCGCTGGGCCGTGATGAGATTCACCAGCTCGCTGACCATCTGCACGTTGGAACGCTCCAGGAAATTCTGCCGCAGCAAGCCGAAGCCGTCCCTGCCGGCGGTGCCGGTGATCGCCGGGCCGCTGCCGGCGGTTTCGGAGAGCAGGTTGCCGCCCTCGCTGCTCAGGCCCGACGGGTTGATGAATCGCACCAACTGAAGCTGCCCGATCTGCTGCGGCGTGCTCTCGGTGCCGGTCAACACGTTGATCGTGCCGTCCTCGCCAATGGAAATCGCCCGCGTGTCGCTCGGGATGGTGATGGGCGGCTCGAGATAATATCCGCTGGCCGTCACGAGCTGCCCCTCGTCGTTCACGCGGAGCGCGCCGTCGCGCGTGTACCGCGTCACGCCCGCCACCGTGACCTGGAAAAATCCGTCGCCCATGATGGCCACGTCCAGATCACGCCCGGTGTTTTCCACCTCGCCCTGCGAAAACACCTTCAGCGTGCTGGCGGGCCTGACGCCGCTGCCAATTTCGAACCCCGTCGGCGCCCGCACGCCCGAAACGGTCTCCGTGCCCGCCTCCCGCAGCTTGAGGTACATCAAATCCTGAAAGTCCACCTGGCTGCGCTTGAACCCGACCGTATTAATGTTCGCCAAATTGTTGGCGATCGTGTCCACCACCGTCTGCTGCGCCGTCATGCCCGTGGCAGCTGTGGAAAAAGCTCTTAACACATTGAACTCCTTTTCGTTGCTCGACGGTAAAATCGTGCCGCTGGTTCGAGGGAATGTCTGCCGCCAGCCAGTAGCCAGTAGCCAATAGGTATGGCAAAGTCTGTTGCCAATCACACGATCCTGATTTTTTCATTCTCTCATCCATTTCCGCGTTCACTGTCTTTTCGCCAATACCGTTCCTTACCTATTGGCTACTGGCTATTGGCTACTGGCTTTGTTCCCTGTCACAAACTGTTCTTGTTCACCAACACACCACGCAACGCCTACGCGGTTGCCGTTTGTATCAGCGTCTTCATCCGCTCGTCTTCGGTCGCGACGGTTTTCAGGCCTGACTCGTACAGCCGCGTTACCGTGATCATGTTGACCAGTTCCTCCACGACGTTGACGTTGGAGGCTTCGCGATAGCCCTGGGCGATCCTCGCGTCGGGCCCGATGGCGCCGCGTGTGCCAGCCGGGGCTTGGTAGAAGCCGTTGCCCATCGGCGTGAGCGTCGCCGGGTTGGCGAACATGACGACGCGAATGCGTCCGACGACGTCCGCGCCGGCTGACACCGTGCCGTCCTCGCCCACGCGGATCTGTGACAGACCCACGTTGGCGGGGATGGTGATCGGTCCGTCGACGCCGGCTACCAGAAACCCACTGCTGTCGACGACCTGCCCGTTGGCGTTGAGGCGGAAACAGCCGTTGCGCGTGTAAACCTCGCCGCGCGGCGTCTGGATCGCGAAGAACCCGTCGCCCGTGATGGCCATGTCCAGCGGGTTCTGCGACTCGGTCAGCCCGCCCGGCTGAAAGTCGATCCGCGTCCGCCCAACCACCGGATGCGTCTGCGTCGCCCGCGCCGTCGCGTCCATCTGCCTGGCCAATTCCTGATGAAACGCCGTCACGTGCCGTTTGTACCCCACGGTGGACGCGTTGGCCAAATTCGACGTCGTCGCCTCATACTGCCGCGTCAAGGCGGCCAGGCTCGCGGTTACGTTTTTTGATACGGGATCCATAATCACACCGCCAGAAAAGCCACTAGCCACAAGCCACTAGCCACCAGGTATGGCGAAGCCTGTTGCCAATCACACGATCTGAATTTCGCTACGTTCATGTCCATTCCCGCTTTCACTGCCTTTTCGCCAAAAGCGTTCCTTACCTTGTGGCTAGTGGCTAGTGGCTCTCTGTTGCGTTTCCTCCGCCAACACAGCCACTTCCGACGGATGCAGGCCGATCATTTCCAACGCGATGTCCCGCGCGCCCGCCAGGGCGGCGCCGACGCGGCGGACTCTGGCCAGGCCCTGCACCGATCGACCGTTGTTGAGCTGCGTCACCACCATCACGCGGTCGCCCGTTGCCGGCGCGAGCGTGGCGCTAACTTTCAACCCTGTTCCGCCGATTTCCACCAGCGTGGCCGGGACGTACTGCGGCGTGCCCATCGTGCCGTCGGCATCGAACGCGAACGGCGCGATCCGGCAAGGTCGGCTGGTCGCCACGCGCGGGAACCGCCGCCGGTTGGCGCCCGCTGGCTCGGCGTCGGAAGCGAACTCGCCCAGACTGCCCGCCGTGCCCGCACGATTCGACGTGACGACCTTGAGGGCAACGGCCGGCGCGGCAGTCTGCGGATCAGCCGCGGTACGCCGCAGCCCGAGTTTATTGCGAAGATGCGCGATCGCCGTCTCGATATTGGCACGCTCCGGGGCCGTCATGTGCTGGACGCGCCGGCTTTGCCGCAGCGCCGCAGCGGCCTCCTCGAACGCGCGGTCCCACGTGTACATCGCCATCGGCGTCGGCAGTGACGCCTCCACCGCCATCCTGTGCAGCAGCGTGCATTCAGCCCGCTCCAGCCCGATGGCCAACCCCTGCTCAAAAAACGCCGCCGCCATCGTGCGGTCCCGCTCATACCGACGCACATGCCGCCACGCCAGCCACGTCAACGCCAGCATGCCCAACAGCAGCACCGGCAGCGTCCACCACAACCAACTCGCCGCCCCGCCGTCGCCGCGCACCGCCGCAGCCAACCGCTCCCACGCGCCCTGAGCCAACATGACGTTATGTATCGCAATCATTTCCATGCGTCCGTGCACTCCGTTCAAAAAGCCACTAGCCAATAGCCACTAGCCAGCAGGTATGGATAAACCTGTCGCCAATCACACGATCTCAATCTGTATTACTTTCATCGTAATTCCCGCTTTCACTGCCTTTTTGCCCGTTTCGCCCAAACCGTTCCTTACCTATTGGCTATTGGCTACTGGCTCGTCTTTTACCGCAGCAGATTCGACACTTCCCGAATCATGTCGTTGGCCACGCTGATGGTTCTGGCGTTGGCCTGGAAGCCGTTCTGGGCCAGGATCAGGTTCACGAATTCGCCCGCGACCTCCACGTTGGAGCGTTCCAGCGAGCCGCCGCTGACCGAGCCCGCCCCGCCCGACAAGGCCCGCACGGGCGTCATGTCGCCGCTGTTGGCCGACGGCAGGTAGTAGTTGCCGCCCAAGGCCGTCAAGCCCGCGGGGTTCTGGAACGTCGCGATCTTCAAACACGCGATATTCTTGCGGATGCCGTTGGAAAACGTGCCCACCAGCACGCCCTCGGGATTCACCGACAACGACGTCAAATTGCCGCAGGCGTACCCGTCCTGCCCGCTGGCGGCCACCGTGCTCGCGCCGCCAAACTGCTGCACGCCGTTGAACTCGCCCACCGAACCGAAGTCGATCGTGATCTCGCGCGTGGTGCCCGGATCGTTGGCGAAGATCATCTGGAAAATCGGTTTGTCGGGATTGGCCCCGACGCCCACGCCGCCGAAGCTGCCGTCGTTGAGAAACTTGATGCCCTCGATGCGGCGGTCCACCAACTGCACGTCGCCGCTGATTGACGTGATCACCAGGTCCCACTGGTTCATGACGTTCGTGCGGACAAACTCCGCCGACAGCACGTGGCCGACGCCCTGCGTGTCGTACACCGTCACGTTGACCGTCTTGGAGCACTGCCCGCCGGCTTCGAGAACCTTGAAATACGTCGGCAACTCGATCGTGCCCGTGCCGGCGTAGGACAGCTTCATGTCGGTCAGGCTGTAGCCCGCGTCGTCGTCTTTGAGGCGGATTTCGCCGTTGGTCAGCTTGGCCGTCGAGCCGGGGAAGGCCGCCGAGATCGCGTCCACCAGGTCGCCCATCGTCGTGGTGGCGTCCACCGTCAGCGTGCTCGAGACCGCGTTGCCCGCGCGGTCCGTGCCCGTGATCGTGATCGTGCCGTTCAACGGCCCGCCGGAAACCTGGTCCAGATCGGCCAGCCGCGTGGCCGGCGATGTCACCGCCGCGCCCTGCGTGTACTGAACGACGCTCGTGAGCAGATTGGTCGTCGCCTTATAGTCGTCGGCCGCCAACGAACCCGTAAAGGAAATGTTCTCCGTCACCTTCGCCGGCAAGGCCGTGTCGTACGGAATGCGAATGTTGCTGTTGGCCACATTCTGGAACCCCTCCGCCACGCCCTCGGCCCCGATCCGCTGCACGTGATACCCCGTGCTCGGATCGACGAGGTAATAATTCTCATCGACGGTGAACGCGCCGACGCGCGTGAAGACGTCCTTCTGCCCGTCGTTGAGCACGAAGTATCCCGCGCCGCTGATGGCCATGTCCAGCGGCACGCCCGTGTGCGTCAGGCTGCCCTGCGTCATGTTGCGCTCGATCGCCAGCACGCCCACGCCGTAGCCAACCTGCATCGCGTTGGTGCCTCCGCTGTAACTCGACCCGCTCGACGCCTCACGCAGCGTCTGGCTGAGCAGCTCGCCGAACGACACGCGCGACGCCTTGAACGCCGTCGTGTTCATGTTCGCCAGATTGTTGCCCGTCACGTCAATCATCGTCTGATGGGCCTTCAAACCCGATACGCCCGACATCATCGCGTTATTCATGTCGATCCTCTCTCCTCGTGGCGAGGGCGTCTCGCCCTCGCGTCTGGCGGGCATCTTGCCCGCGTCTGGCGGGCAGAACATCCGCATCGTCTTGTCGTCTTCAACATGCCAAACCTGCGGAACGCACACGCGGGCGAGACGCCCGTGTCACGCCGTCAGGCCGGTCGCGCCGCGTGCCGACTCGGCCGACCGCGCGTACGCCCGCGTCGCCGCCGACGCCGCCAAGGCCGACGCCCACACGTCCGCCGCGGCGAACTCGTCGCCCGCCTCGTCGTCCTCGGTGTCCGTCGCGCTGGCGATGGGAGGCACCACGTCGTCATCGTCATCGTCATCGTTGTCGCCCGGATCGGCCGGGGGCGGCGCGGGCAGCACCGGCGGGGGCGCGTCAGGCTCCTGAATCAGAATCACGTCCGCGGGATTCACCGCATCGTTGCCGACACCCAGCATCGGCTGGCCTCGAATCAACACCACCTGATTCACCACGCCGGTACGCGGATCGTTCTCGCCGGGCACGAAATACGTCACCTGCTTGCCGATCAGCCCCGACGCCTGATCCACCTGCTGTACCAGCAGACTCTTGGCGAAACTGTTGGACATGTTCTCCATCTGTTCCAACTGTGAAAGCTGGGCCAACTGCATGGCCATCTGGTTGTTGTCCATCGGTTCCAGCGGATTCTGATTCTGCAACTGCACAATGAGCAGGTTGAGGTAGCTCATCCGCATGTCGCCGCTGCCTGTGCCGAAAACGCTCATGGTTGCCTCGTGACGAGGGCGTCTCGCCCTCGTGTCTGGCGGGCATCTTGCCCGCGTCTGGCGGGTAGGACTTCCGCATCCGTCTTGTCGTCTTCCTAACGCTGGGCCGATGGAACGCACACGCGGGCGAGACGCCCGCGCCACGTTGCCTCACATCCACACGTTTACGCCGGCGGCGGACATCTCCGCCGGACTGGAGTTCGACGACGCCATTCGCTCCGCGTCGTCGTTATCGTCATTCAATGTCTCATTAAAAACGTCACCCCGGCCTCGACCGCCGCCGGGTTGCCCCGAGTGCTGGCCGTCAAATCGGAACCCGCCTTCGCGGTCCGTGCCGCGTTCCTGGCCGCCGTCCGACGCGCCGGACTCCCGCATCACGACCTCCATCTGTCGCACCGCGATGCCCGCTTCCGCCAACCTCGCCACCAACGCCGACGCCTCCCCGCGCAACGCCGCCGCCGTGTGCGACTGGGCCACCTCGAGCCTCCCCTCCACCGCCGAACCCGACGACCACATCGTCAACCGAACCTCGCCCAGATGCGGCGGATCCAACCGAATCACCAACACCCGCGACGCCGAACCCGACGCCGCCTTCGCGATCTGACCAGCCACGTCGTTCACATCCACCGCCAACCGCCCCGCGGACGTCTCTGCCGCGACGGAGCGAAGCGAAGACGGGTCGCCCGCGCTGGATACTCCATGCACCTGGACGCCGGAAGACGCGGCGGCAGCATTCGCAGCCATCGACGCCTCAAACGCCGCCGCGACCGACTTGGCGCTCTCCGCCGCGCCGGCCGCCAGCGTGCCCGCACTGGCCGCATCCGCCAACAACGTCTCCGCAGCCGCCTCGACGCCACCCGCCGCAAAAAGGCCGGCGGCGGCCTCATGCTCACGCACGAGGCCTCCGGATGAAACCCAGGCCCGGGAGTTCACGCCCCCGTCGTCCGTCTCTGTCATTGCGGCAATACGTGACGCGGGCGTCCCTGCTTCGCCAAGGCTACGCAGGGCAGGCCCACCCACGTTGTGCGTTCCATGGGATTGACCGTTAAAAGACGTCAAATCGCCCTCGCCACGTACAACGCCGCCAGTCATCGTTACAGTCGCCGCCGTCATCGGCCCGTTTTCGCCGCCGGTACTGGTAAAAAGCTGCGCCATCAACGCCATCAAAAACCCGCCCGACTCCGCCGACTCGCCGCCGCCAGCCAGTACCGATTCATCGCCGCCCGCGCCGCCATGCAACGCCTTCCCGCGCTGCGGCGACGCCTTGCCCGCGCCGGCAGACTCATGCCTCGAATTGTCAACGGCCGTCGATGCCATCTCGCCAACTCACCTTCGGCCACTACCAAGCAACCCCCGTGCCAACGCAAAAAATCCTATCGCGCCCGGTGCGTAAGACATGTCAAAAACTTGTGTTACCGTTATCAACCCCGGCGGGACCCCACCGGCATCTCACGCCAAACGCCATCTCGACAACCGGAAATATCTTCCGCCACAGCGAAAACTTTTCCGGTGCACTCGGAAGGGTGCGCCAAAATGTTACGTTCCGATATCAGCGCCAACTCAACGATTTTCCTGATGCCAGAACTTCCTGGCACACTCATTCGCAACCATAAAAATTATTCTGGAATGACCGGAACAAACGCACTCACCCGGCGTCTATCTATCTGGAACACGAACCGAGCCAGGAGAATCTTCATGCGCCATTTCGCCCGACCGCGCCACATCACGATATGCCTCGCAATCCTCTGCGCCGCCCTGACGGCTGGGTGCAAAGAAAACCACACCGCCACGATGCACACAACGGCCATCACGACGACCCCCGCAACGGCGCCAACATCCGACGCGGCGGTGGAACTGACTGCCCAGACGCTCGAACCATGGCTTGGCGGCAAGGAGTTTGTCGAAGTCGCCTTCGTAGGCCTGGCTGCGACGGAGGATCAACTGGACGCGTGGCGCACGTGGCTGTCGGAACGAGAATACGACTATAGCATGGCCGCCGGTTCGGCGTACTATCGCTACCACAGCGGCTATGTTCATGACGGTAGCGGCCGAAACTTCGCGTATATCACGATGAAGGTCACGCCAGACAACGTGAAGCGGCTGTTGTCGTTACAGAAGGATCTGGCCGAGCGGGATTACACGCTGGACACCAAGGCGACGCACGTCCTGTCGTACG
The DNA here is from genome assembly GCA_009783465.1 of Phycisphaerae bacterium. Taxonomy (GTDB): domain Bacteria; phylum Planctomycetota; class Phycisphaerae; order SM23-33; family SM23-33; genus WRDM01. The sequence goes on from WRDM01000003.1 coordinate 96,510, forward strand.
TCGGCGACGAGGCGACCCGCCGCAAGGCGCGGGAAATGATCCCCGACATATTGGCCGATATTGCGACGATTTTTCAGGACAAACTCCAGGCCACCACACAGATTTTCGGCAAGGACAATAACGAACGATTTGGCTCAATCCACTCCATCCGCTATGCCGTGACCGGAGAAAAAAACTTCGGTGGCGGAATTTACTTCGTGGAAATTCCCCAGTCTCCTTTCAACATGTCGGCCGCCATGCCGGATTTCACGATCCACCTGCCGCATCTGGGACTGCTCGTGCAAGCCTACCACCTCCACGGCGCCGTCACTGAGGATGTGAAAAAAGCCCTGCAACCGCTGATCGACCTCGACGGCAAGCCGCAGCCGTTCGGCTCGACCGGCGATGGTTGGCATCCCTTGGTGTCCACCACCACGGCGCCAGCGCCCGCCGCCACGCCGCCCACCGAGCAGACGCTCGAACAGTGGCTTGTCGGTAAGGAGGTCATCCGCCTGACCTTTACAGGCCAGGGTATGGCAATGCGCGAACTGAACGCCTGGCTGGAGGAAAACGGCTACCGCCACATCGACATGAGCGTCGATCCGACGTTTATCAGTTTTGCCTGGCAAAGCCGCGAGGTCGGTGTGGATGTTCGCATGCGGGCGACGCCGGTCAACGTCGAGCGGCTGTTGTCGCTGCGAAAGGAGTTGGCCGGATTGGGCTTCACGTTGAATCCTTATCAAAACGACGTCGGGGTCAATGTCCTGTCGTACGTCGGCGACGAGGCCACCCGCCAAAAGGCCCGCGACATGGTTCCCGATCGGCTGGCCGCCCTGGAGAAGGGCCTTCAAGACGCGCTTCAAGCCAGGATCATCTCCAACCGCATTCCTCCAAATGACAAAGAGTGTCTTGGCAACATCCGCTATGAAGTGCCCGACACGAAAATCAGCGGCATGATTCACGTCTACGAAATCACGCCCTCGAAGTCCTGGGAGCGGAACGTCCACTGCGATCAAACGATTTACCTGCCGCACCTGGGGCTGGTCGTGACGGCCTATTATCGCCCCGGCCAGGTCGGCGCGGGCAGGGACACCTCGCCGCAACGCGCCGCCTTCCACGACGCCGTGCAACAGGCTATGAAGCCGCTGACCGACCTCGACGACCAGCCGCGGCTGTACAATCACTACCCCGTGTTGTATCGCGCCCCGTCCGCCGTGCACTATGCCTACAAGGTCGGCATGACTTCCCTGCCGCCCACCGCCACGCCGCCGTTGGAACAGTGGCTCGAGGGCAAGGCGGTCGTCACCGTCACCTTCGTCAGCCCGCCGACGACGCCAAAGGAAAATCCCGAAAAAGCCTATGTCGGACCAGACGCCGAATTCAAAAAACATGAGGTCCGGGAGGCGACGTTCCGCTGCTCCGTCCACCTCGACGGCCGAGGTTCCTCGCCCACCGACCGCCGAGAGGACATCGACCAGATGAACAGCGTCGAAGTCACGATGGACGTCACGCCGGAAAACATCGAACGGCTGTTGACGCTACAGAAAGACCTGCGCGAACAGTGCTGCCTCCTGGACCCCATGCAGACGAACGTGCTGGCGTACGTCGGCGACGCGGACGTACGCGAAAAGGCCCGGAACATGGTGCCCGACCTGATCGCCTCCCTGACGACGGCGCTTCAGGAGGAGTTCAAGGTCACGACAAACCCCAGCCGCAAATTCGAAGAGGAGATGCTCGGCGGAATCGACTACGGAGGCTTCGGAGTGCGCGGGGCCGATCTCACAGGCCTCCACGGCATGATTCACGTTCACGACATGTCGGCCAAAAAATCCTGGGCGCTGCGGAACGTCCGCCCGAACCGAACGATCCATCTGCCGCACCTGCGATTGGCCGTGGGGATCTATTACCGCCCCGGCCGGTCCGACTCGTACGAGGACGAATCGCCGCAGCGCGACGCCTTCCTGGACGCCATGCAAAAAATCGTGCAGCCGCTGATCGACCTCGACCCCACGCCATGGATATACAGTTGGCCAAGCGCCGTCATCGAAATCGACGCCGCCAGGATGGGGCCCATCATGACACTGCTCGCGACGCCAACAACAGCCCCCACAACGGAGCCAGCAACACCTGCAACGGCGCCCGCCGTCCCGGCGAAGCCGACCGCCGAGACGCTCGAACAGTGGCTTGGCGACAAGGAGTTCGTCCAGATCCACTACGAAAGCCCGCGCGTGATGCGGGAAAAACCGGGCGTCTATCCAACGCTGGACCCCGAACTCCGCAAGCTCGAAGTTAGCGATCAGGCCGCGGCTTATTACTGCTTCGTAACGATGACCAACCGGAAAGGAGTCATTTTCTGGACCTATGCGAGCGTCATCATGCACGTCACGCCGGACAACGTGAAGCGGCTGCTGGCGCTGCAGGAAGATTTGAAGAAATTTGACCTCGTTCTCGATACGACAAAGGTCAATTCGTACGTCGGCGACGCGGAGACCCGTCGCAAGGCCCGGGAAGTGATTCCCGAAATACTGGCCGCGACGGAGACGATTTTTCGCGACAAGCTCCAGGCCTCGACCATCCCCTACGAAAGTAAACGACAGCGCCTTGGCGGAATCCGCTATGAAATTCCCAGGCAAAATGGCGGCATGATTGAAATCTACGAACTCGGGCTGGGGACTCCGGGTTCGGTGTGGACGTACGGCGAGTCGGAGATGACGGTCCACCTGCCGCGACTGGGATTGTGCGTGATGGTCTATTGTCACGATACCGTTTTCGATACCGTCAAACAAACCCTGCAACCGCTGATCGACCTCGACGGCGAACCGCAGCCGTTCGGCAGGTCCAGCGACCGCCGACGCCCCAAGGAAACCCCCACCGCAACACCCGCGCCCGCCGCCATACCGGAATTGACCGCGAGAACGCTCGAACAATGGCTTGGCGACAAGGAGTGCGTCTACGTCACCTTCGTCGGGCCGCGTGTCGAACTGGAAAAACTGCGCATCTGGCTGAAGGATTACAGATACCACGACGACGACCGGGGCGCCGGCTCGACGTTCCGCAGTTCTCCCGGCGAAGACGAAAGCGCAGGCGAGAGTCGGACCTTTGTGCGAGTCCAGATGAACGTCACACCCGACAACGTGAAGCGGCTGTTACGGCTACAGGAAGATCTGGCCCAACCGTTCCCCTTGGATGCCAGTGAAACTGGAGTTTTGTCACACATCGACGACAAACCGCCGGTACGATCGGACCCGAGCGATCAACTCCAACAACCCCCCACAACGACGCCCGAGTGACGGGTGATACAACGAGGCAAACCGTTTTCACTGGCTCGCCTCTTTGCGCTGTAGGGCGTTGTGTAAAGCGAAACGTTTCGCTTTACACAACGCCCTACAGCGCAAAGAGGCGAGCCAGTGAAAACGGTCAGACGAGTACG
>WRDM01000004.1 GCA_009783465.1 Phycisphaerae bacterium
GCCGAGGACGAGCCAGGCCAGGAGGCCGAAGCAGCCGATGCATCGCATCGGCGATGCAGGCCGACGCCGCATGGCGATGCCGCAGGCAGGCCAGCAGTCACCACGCAAGCTGGAACCGCTCTAGAGGATTGTCGTACTGAAACGAAAAATCCTTAAATCCTTTAATCCGTGTAATCCCGCTCGGTCTTCGCGAAGTCGAAAAGACATAGATATGGCGACTGGAACGTTCTACAGCGCAAACCGGCAAGCCAGATCCACATCACTCGCCACTCCTCCCTCGCCACCGCCGTTTTTCGTGGTATAATGTCGCCTCGTTTTCATGAGATCATGAGGAACTTATGCGACGTGACATTGTTCATAGCGGCGCCAAGAATTTGTCGTACGCGATCCGCGAGATTGTGCAGATCGGGTACACGATGCAGGAACTTGGCCAGGAGATTGTCTGGGAGAACATCGGCGACCCGATTCAGAAGGGCGAGAAGCTCGCGCCGTGGATCAAGCAGGCGTTGTTCGACGTGGCCAGCGAGGAGCGGTCCTGGGGCTACTGCGACACGGCGGGCGTGAAGGCGACGCGGCAGTTTTTGTCCGCCAAGGTCAACGAGCGTCCCGGCGGCGTGCAGATCACGCCCGACGACATCATCTTTTTCAACGGCCTGGGCGACGCGGTGTCCAAGGTGTACAGTTTCATCCGGCGCGAGGCCCGCGTCATCGGCCCGACGCCCGCCTACAGCACACACAGCTCCGCCGAGGCCGCCCACAGCGGGTACGACCACCTGACGTACGAACTCGACCCCGACAACCACTGGATGCCCGACCTGGACGACCTGCGGATGAAGGTCAAGTACAACGACGCCATCGCGGGCATCCTGCTGATCAATCCCGACAATCCGACCGGCGCCGTCTATCCGCGCGAGGTGCTCGAGGGCATGGTGGCCATCGCGCGGGAGTTCGACCTGTTCGTCATCGCCGACGAAATCTACGCCCACATCGTTTACAACGGGCACCAGACGCTGCATCTGAGCCAGGTCATCGGCGACGTGCCCGCCATCGCCATGCGCGGCATCAGCAAGGAATTCCCCTGGCCCGGCAGCCGGTGCGGGTGGATCGAGGTGCTCAACCGCGACAAGGACGCGACGTTCAACACGTACGTCGATTCGCTGCTGGCGAGCAAGCGGCTGGAGGTCTGCTCGACCACCATGCCGCAACTGTGCATCCCGCCGGTGATCGGCGACGCGCGGTATCCCGGCCATCTGAAGGCCCGTGCGGAGATGTTCGAACGGCGCGCCCGCGAGGCCACCGAGATTCTCTCGACGGTGCCGGGGGCGCACGTCAATTGTCCGTCGGGCGCGTTTTACATCACGGTGACGTTCGACCCGGCCGCGCTGAGCAACCGACAGACGCTGGATATCCAAAGCTCCGACGTCCGCGCGATGGTCGAGAAACTCACGCAAACCACGAGCCTCGACGCGCGGTTCGTGTACTACCTGATGGGTTCGACGGGCATCTGCACGGTGCCGCTGACGGGCTTCTGCTGCAAGCGGCCCGGCTTCCGCGCGACGCTGCTGGAATGCGACGACGAAAAACGGAACTGGACCTTCCAAACCATCGCCGACGCCATGCGGCGGTATTTGGCGTAGGATGGCGGAAAATCCAAAATCCACAGCACGACATGCGAAACAAATTCCAAACGACAAAAAAGAAAATTCCAACTGACATTTTAGTTGTATTTCGTCGTGATTTTATTATTGTCCCAATCATGGCGTGTTGCGGCGACACGCCTGCTGTTCCTGAGCATTTGTTTCGCTCTTCAGGAGGAAAGACATGCTCCAACTCGCCCTTCTCCTTATCCGCGTTGCGTGATTTGTATTATCGCGCCTACGAAAGAATCAAGCTTCGAGGAGTCAACTGGATGAAATGCTAAAGGAGGAGGGGTTATAAGCGTTACCGTAGATGCAACCATTGCTCACCAGCGTAAATAACGAAATGACGTCCGTTTTGTTTACTTCATCAGGAGAAAAGTTATGGGTAAAAAGAGTTTCTTAAGCAAGTTAAATGATTTATTTGACGACCCACCAGGACCACGCAAACCTCCAAGAAATATAGAAAAAGTAAAAGAATATCTGGGAAAAGACAAATCCGACTCACCCCCCTCTGACGGTGGAGATGATTCGGGCGGAGGTGATTCGGATGGAGGCGATCTCGATCTTGATTGCTAAAGCCATAGAATGATATGGTGAGGGATTGCAGTAGGCACGGACATCTCACCCACGTAATGTCGTCATTGCACTACTCGATCGCAAATAAACGAGCCGTTGAAATTATTTTGGCGACGCCATACGTTTTGACGCATGGCGTCGCCGTTTGGTTTTGGCATTTGTGCTTTGGGATTTGTTTCGAAATTCGGGCTTCGAATTTCTTTTTTGTCACGCCGGCCCGTGGCGTGTGGGCGTGATCACGACATCCTCCGCCGGTTGATCGGCGACGTCGCTGTCCGTGCCGACCGCCACGCCGTCGGCGACGAGTTTGGCCCAATGTTTGTTGTTGAAAATGCAGCCGGGGTCGCCGGCGTGCAGATGGCCGAAGTACGCGTCCGCGCGGGCGCGGCACCCGCCGCAGTAATTCTTGAACGCGCACACCTCGCAGTGATGCAGCCGATGGCCTCGGTCGTTGAGCACGTCCCAGAACACGCTGGAGCGGTAAATCTCCATCAGCGAGGCCTGCCGGAGATTGCCCATCACGCGGTGCGGCAGATACACGCACGGCGTGACGTTGCCGTTGGGTTCGATGCACACGTACGTACGTCCCGCGCCGCACCCACCGAGATACTTCGCCACCACGCGGGCCTTCACGCCGCTGCCGGATCCCGCGTGCGAGCACGCCGCCCGGCCGCTCTCCAACGCGGCCCCCGCCAAACACACGCGCCCCAACTGCGGGGCCGTCGAAATCACGCCCATGCCGCCCTTCTGCATTTTTTCGTTCAGCAGGGCAAGCAGTTTTTCCCGCTGCGAGGGCGTGATGTCGCCGCTGACCATTTGCAGCCCGCGGCCGACCGGGATGAAATTGAAGTGCGCGAAACACGACGCGCCGAGATCCTCCTCGGCGAAGCGGATCATCTCGCCCACCTCGTGGTAATTGCCCTGGTGAACGCACATGGCGATGCCAAGCCGCAGCCCCGGCGTCTTCGTCACCACGCGGGCGCCCGCGACGGTTTTTTCCCACAGGCCTTTTTGCCCGCGAAAGGCGTCGTGGCGGTCGGCGTGCACGCTGTCGAGGCTGATCTCGACGTACCGCAGGCCGGCCTCGGCGAACTCGGCGGCGCGGTCGGGCGTCATCGTCGTGCCGTTGGTCGCCATCGTTAGATGCATGCCGTAACTCTTGGCCCGGCGAATGCACGGAACGATGTCCTTGCTGATGGACGGCTCGCCGCCGGAAAACGCGAGCATGGGCATGTAGGCGGCGCCCATCTGGTCGATGACGCGAAGTTTTTCGTCGAGCGTCAACTCGTCGTTGAGGGCGCTATGTTCGCTGTCCTGGTAGCAGTGCTTGCAGGCGAGGTTGCAGCGGTTGGTGAAATTCCACACGGCAAAGAGCGGCGCGGCGAATCGCTGCGGCGTGGTCAGACCGAACTCGCCGACGGACCTCGCGACAATCACCAGCCCGCGCACGGTAGGCCGATTCTCCGCCAGCTTGGCGCGAAACGTTTCGACCGGCGTCTTACCGCGGAAGTGGTCGATAAATCGGTGCAGTGCCCAGTATTTCACTCGCTGCGACAGCGGCGCCTTGGGATTGTGATAGCTGGCGAGAATGCGTTCCAACGTCGTGCTACGTGACGAGGGCGTCCCGCCCGTGCTACGGCTGATCCGCCGCAGCAGCCACCGGAACGGCCGGCGGCCGAGCCATTTCTCCAGCGGGTGGTGATAATCAATCTGGAAAATTTCATCGGTCAACTGATCGCGAAGAGTCTCGCACCCAGCCACATATTGGCCGGAACTCACCTGCCCGTCGCCGTCGCGATGCGGGTCCTTCCGCGCATCCTGGCTGGGCGGGAACTCATGTACGTACTGCTTGCCCATCGCCGCCGCCGTGGTGTGCTCGCCGGCGGCGGTGTAGGAACGGTCGTGTTTTTCGGGGGTATTCGTCATGGCTGTTTTCAACGTTCTACAACGCAAACTGGCAGGGCCTGTGGCCGCTTGCGCCGTACATAACACCCTACAGCGCAAAAAGGCAAGCCCTTACGAAACGCTTTTTCGCCCTCGTTTCTCCATACCTGCTGGCTACTGGCTATTGGCTACTGGCTGTTTCTGCGCTGCCGCGTATGCCTTTTCCACCAGCGGTCGGTATTCCGGGCCGCAGTTGTACGAGCAGAACGGGAACACGCCCGCCGGTGTGGAGTACAGAATCACGCAGCGTTTGGCGCGTTCGATGTCGTAGTTGTAGCGGTCCTGGAAATGCATGCCCGCGCACAGCAGCGTTTTGTACGTGGATTTCCCGGCCTCGCCTCGGCCGACGTGTTTGTCCACCAGGCCCTGAAGACTTCGTATGAACAATTTTACCGTCAGGCCCGGCGGAGCGGCCTCGGGACGGAAATGCCGCTTGAACATGCGGAAGACCCGCCATTTGTCCAGTGCGGTGGCTTTGCCGTTGCGTCGTTGAATGGCGGCCGCGATGGCGTTCATCTCGCTGAACATGCCCTCGATGTTGACTACCTGCGGGAACGGGTACGCTTTTTTGTCCGGGCTGACGAGGAAGTACGTGCCCAGCGAGCAGTCGGTGTGGCAGGATGGGCGGATTTTCGTGCTGCCGGTGAGAGCTTCGAGAATCTGCGCCAGCGGCACGACCACGCTCAGCGGGAACATGTCGCGCTGCACGCTCGCGCCAGACGCCTTGGCGATGCCGTGACACAAATCCCCCAGCGTGTAGCGGCGGGCGGAGAGTTCCTCGGGCGTCATGCGGCCTGTGAAACTCACCGGCTGATAGCTGATGGCCGAGATCGTGTCGATATTTTCGCAGGCGAAGCGGAAGATTTCGCCGACCTGGTCGTCGTTGATTCCTTTGAGAATGGTGGGCACGAGGCAGATTTTCATGCCGAGTTTCCGGCAGTTTTCGATGGTCGCGACTTTTTTCGCCCAGATGCCCGGATAGTTCCGCGTGTGTTCGTGGGGCTTGTCGCCCACGCCGTCGAACTGGAGGTAGAGCACGTGCAGACCCGCGTCGTGGGCGGCCTTGGCGAAATCGAAATCGGCCATGCGGATGCCGTTCGTGGCGATCTGGATGTGCGAGAAGCCCATCTCTCGCGCGGTGGCGACGATTTTGATGAAGTCGGGATGGATGGTCGGTTCACCGCCGGTGAACTGGATGGCCGTGCAGGGCGTCGGGCGCAGGTCGCGGAGCGTCTGGAGTTGGCGGACGACCTGGTCGAAGTCCGGCTGGCAGACGTAGCCCTGCACACCCGCGTTGGCGAAGCAGATCGGGCAGCGCATGTTACAGCGGTTGGTCAGGTCGATCTGGGCAAGGCACGCCGACGAGAGGTGCTGATTGCACAGCCCGCAATCCGACGGGCAATTTTTTCCGCCCGTGACCTGTGGAAATTTTTGACCGGGGTGTTCCTCGAAACTCCACCAGGCCGCCCGGGAGTAGAGCTGTGCGTCGGCGTTGATGCAGTCGCGGAAATAGCCGTGTTCGGGGCAGGTCTTTTCGATCCAGACGGCCCCGTTTTCCACGAAATATCGACTGAGGATGATGCCGCCGCATTCGGGGCAGAGGCTCTCGACGGTTCGCGGCAGCCGGCGGAGATTCGGGCGGATCCGCGAGCCGTGAATCGTGCACGAGGCCGAGCCGGGAAAATCGCTCTCGACAGGCGTCCAGATGGCGTCGGCGTGGACTTCGCTCCATCGGCCACAACGAGGACAATCGTAGGTCAGCGTGATTTTGCGTAGCACGGGCGTCCCGCCCGTGCTACGGTCGAACACGGCGGCGCACACCTGGCCGCACTGAACGCACGTTGCCCGCGTCGCGACGGGCAGCGTTTCGTACAGCGGAGCAAACCGCCGCATCGCCTGCTTGTGGCGGGCCAAGGCTTCGTAGTCCACGGCGGAATGGGCAGCCAACGCCGCCTTCTGCGGCGCACGAAGATCATCCGTTTCGTACGTTGTCGCCAACATTTCGTCTACAGGCTTATTCATGCGAAAAATTTCGGATACGCCCGCCGCGTCCGCTTCCTTTTTTGGTAACTCTGCGCCAGCTCCATGAAGATATCCAGGTCACGCTCCATGTTAGAGCTGCTGGAATCAAAATAGAAATTTCGTATGGGCATGTCGTCGTGCTCACGGGCGACGGAGTGATAGACGGCCTCCGAGACGATGCCGTTCATGCAACTGAACGGGCTGATGTCGATGATGCCGTCGGCGCCCTTGCCGTGCAGGTAAATGCCCTTGCCTACCGAGAGCACCATTTCGCCCAGCGCCCCGTCGGCGGGCAGGTAAGGCCAGGCGGGCTTGAGAACGTCCTCGTAGACGTCGTGCGGTTCCTCGTAGCCGGCCATGTCGTCGTGGAATGGCGCGAGCAGTTTGTGTTCGTCGCTCCGCTGGACGTGATTTTTCAACACCGCGCCCAGCATGGCAAAACTGAACGTCTTGCCGTCGCGCTTGAGCAGCGTCTTCTGCGACCAGTTCGTGTACCACACCCACTCGCCAACGTCCGACAGCCACGCCTCGCCACCGTGGGCCTCGATCTTCCGAACGGCTTCGTAGTTGCTGAACGTGTTCATCCGGCAGAAAATCTCGCCCACCACGCCGATCAACGGCCGATCCTTCATGTACCGCGCCGGCACGGCATGAAACAAATCCCGCCCCTTCGTCAACGCGTCGACCAGCCTGGCCATGTGCTCGCCCGCGCCCAAACCCGGCGTTTCGCACACGCGCTCCACCAGCAGCGACGCCTGCTCGTACGCCTTGTCCGTCTCGCCCTTGGCCGTCTCGTAAGGCCGGGTCTTCAGCAGCATCTTCCGCAGCAAATCCCCGCCAACAATCGCCCGCCACAGATACCGCACCATGTTCGACGCGTGGTCGCCCATGCCATCGTACCCGTTCTTGCTGGTGGGCGAAATGATCGGCACAGAGGTGTGCCCCATCTCGTCGAGCACCTGCCGCAGGTACGGCCCGTACTGGCCGAACCGGCAAGGCCCCTCGGCGGTGGGCATGAAGAAGGCGGTTTTGTCGGGATCGAATCCCGGCGCCTGGATAATCCGCAAAAAATCGCCCATCGTGATTTTTTCGGGATAACACTCCTCGCCGCTGGTGTAGAGGCCGCCGAGTTCCAACGTTTTTTCGTTGGAGGGCGGCGTGCAGTGCGCGTCGATCCCGATGGACCGGAACACCGCCGCCATCAACCTCGCGCTGATATGCGTCATCCGCGGAATCCACAACGTCCGCCCCGCCAGCTTGTTCTTACTACCCGTCGCAACCATCCTTGATCCTCAACACGTCTCTCGAATGCGAAATCAGTCCTCGAACACGAAACACAAGGCCAGAAAGATACCGTAAGCCGCCGGCAAGGTTAAGCGTTTTTTCGTCGTGGAAACAAAACAAGCGACCCGGAGGTTCCGGGCCGCTCGTTTTGTGTGATTCATACGGCGGGCTTAGTCGTCGTTGTCGTCATCGTCGTCATTGTCGGCGTCGTCATCGTCGTCATCGGCGCCATTGTCGTCGTCATCGTCATCGTCGCCGTCATCGTCGGCCGGGATGTTCGGAACGATCGGGTCGTCGTCAAAGCCGATCGAGCTGTTGGGCCCGTCAATAATGTCCTTCGGCTCGGCCTTGTCGGCCGGGGCGTTCGCGGGCTTGGCTTCGTTGCCGGCCGGTTTGTCGGCCTTGGCCGGCTTGTTGCCGTCCGTTTCGCCGCTGCAGCCAACCATCACCAGACCCAGGCCCACCACCAACGTCAATGCAACCAGACTCAGCTTACTCATCGTAGCTCCTTTCAAGGATTTCGAGTTTCGCGGCAGAAAAAACTGTTTCCGCCAACGACCAAATTACAACAAACATGGCGACTCACATAGTAACCGATAATGATTACAGAGGCAATCGCCAAAAAAAGCAACCTTTTTTTGGCCGGCGAGAAAATCTCGCAGGGAGAGGCCGTTCACCCGGGAGGCTTTTTTTACCACAGAGACACAGAGGACCACAGAGAAGGACGTTGGAAACTCGCATAACCGTTTTCACCGGCTCGCCTTTTTACGCTGTCGAACGTCCCTCGCACAGGAATGCGTTATCGCGCACGACGTCCCACAACGCAAAAAGGCGAGCCGGTGAAAACCATCCCCAGGGCCATCGCATCTAAAAAGTCCCGTTTTTAGGCTGTAGACTGTAGGCTGTAGGCGCGACATGCCGTGTCGAAAAATTTGTCGCAAAAACTGCCGCGACTACAGCCTACAGTCTACAGCCTACAGCCTTTTCGCGAAAAACGGGGAATTACGATGCGATTGCCCTGAAAACATCCCCTCCTTCTCTGTGATTCTCTGTGTCTCTGTGGTAAAAGACATTTGCCTTTCGAACGGACGGACAGGCTCCGAAAATTCTCGCCTCCCCGATTGCCAGAAAGTAACGAGAGTGGTTAAATGTTGCCGATGTTTCGTAAGGCGTCGCATGGACGTCCCGAGCGAGTAAAATGGCTGTGCATGACCGCCTGTGTCCGGCGGAACCATTTTGAGCCCCTGTACCCGAGATCACTATGCCGAAAAAGAAAGACAAGAATCTGCCCCCCGAGGACAATACAGAGTACGTGCCCGTCGTGTTCGCGGGCGACAGCGAGGAGGCCGGCTACTACCGCGACCTGCTGGCCGAACACGACATCCCCGCCGTGATCGGTAAGCCCGCCTCCAGTGAGGAGGACGAGGAGGCCGTCGGCGAGGGCGTGCCCGTCCTCGTGCCCGAAGCCAACCTCGACGAAGCCAGCGAAATCATCGCCGAAGGCGAAGGCCTCGACGCCTTCGGAGACGAGGAGGACGACGCCCTCTTCGGCAACGAGGACGAGGACGACAATGACGACGGCGAGGATGACGGCGACGACGATGACGGCGACGACGATGCCTTCGACGACGAAGATGAAGAAGACCTCGACGACGACGAACCCGACGAAGACGATCTCGACGAGGAAGACGACGAAGATCTCGACGACGAGGACGAAGAGGACGACGAAGCGTTCGAGGACGAAGAATTCGACGACGAAGACGAGGACGAGGAAGAAGACGACGAGTTCATGGATGATGAAGAAGACGACGAAGAACTCGACGACTTCGAGGACGAAGAGGCCGCGGACGAAGACGAGGATGACGAGGACGAGGACGAAGAATAGCCTAACCTGGCCGCAGGCCCTGCCATGTTGCGTTGTAAGACGGTGTGAGCGACTGAATGTTTCGCCTGTCACAACAATCGACAACGCAAACGGGCAGGGCCTGCGGCCAGATCGGGCTTTGCGGCGATGTCCGCCTGCAAACGTGACGCACATCCCCGGCCTGCCGCCCTGCGAATGGTCACTCGCCACGTGACGCCGTTTTGCGTATACTGACGGCCATGAGCGACCCCAGCCAACCTGCCGAAAACCACCGTCCGCCCGACGGGCCTCCCGTCGCCAGCCAGCCGGGGGACGCCTGCCCGTTCCGTCGGCCTCGGTTTGTGGGCAGCAAGCTGATTTTCGTCCTGCTGCTGGCCTATCTCGCGACCACGGTGGCGGCGTGGTTCTGGTGGACCAACCACGCGCAGTCGCGTCTCCAGGCGGAGATCGACGCCATTCACGCCCGCGGCGAGCCGGTGACGCTCGAGGAGATCCAATTTTTCCGCCAGCTCCCGCCCGAGCGGAACGCCTTCACGTTCTACCTCCAGGCCGTCGAGACGGTCGAAGCCCTCGACGCCACCGTACACGGCGAACCCGGCGGCTGGCCGTCGCTGTACGTGCTGAACGACTACCCCGCCTGGCGGCGCGAACACGCCGACGAGGCGGCGGACTTCCTGGCCGCGTGCCGCCCCGCGCTGGACCTGATCCGGCAGGCCCGCGACATGGACGGCGTGCCGCTGACGAATCCGGGATCGACCTGGGCGCACCAGGACGCGTTTTCGTACGATCTGAGCTACACCCGCCAGGCCACCAAACTCTGCCAATTGGCCGCCGCGATGGCGCACGACGCGGGCGACGACCGCGAGGCATTCGAGTACCTGCGCGACATCCTGCACCTTCGCGATTTACTTGGCGAACACCCGACGCTCCTCTCGTCACTGACGCAGATTGCGGTGGGCGCTCTGGCGGTGGCGAGTATCGAGCAGATCGCGCCGACATTGCGAATCGGCGACGGCCCCGGCGACGTGGCCGTGGCGGATGTTCGCGAACTGGTCGAACGGCTGGTGCAGGCGGACCCGCTGTTGGCCACCGCCCGCAAGGCCGTGATCGCCGAGCGGGTGGGGCTTTACGAACTGGCCCTCCAGGCCGTGCGGCGGGCGGACACGGCGGGGGCGAGATTCTCCTTCCATCATGAAACCGGCCCGCTGGTGAACGCCAATCTCGCGCTGCTGCTTCGATTGAGTCCCGTGTTTTATCCCGACCATTTCGGCGAACGCTATGGCGACAAGCCAGGCCCGCAGGAACGCATTGAGTTGACGAAGAGAGAGGCCCAACTGCTGGACCGCCTGCAAAACGACGGATGGAACGCCGGGGACAACATGGGCTTCGTGGAGCGGCGGGGAAAATTCATGGTGATCCCTCTCTTGGGCACGCTGCCTGCCAGGGCCAAGTACAGGACCCTGGTGTATCGCGGGGTCGCCTCGCATCGCATGGCCGGTCTGGCGTTGCTCATGCGGGCGTACGAAGTGGAGACGGGCCGGCCGGTTGACACGCTCGACGACCTGGCGCCTCGCTACCTGGCCTCGCTGCCGGAGGACCCGTTCTCGCCAACCGGCCAGCCGCCGCGGTATCTGCCCGACGATCCGTATCCGAGGCTGTACTGTTTGGACTGGAACCAGCAGGACGACGGCGGCGATGGCGGCTCGAGGAAACCGCCATACCGGGAAACAAAAGACTGGCTGTTTTTCCTGAACAACACCCGCGACCAGGCCGAAGAACGCGATGAACAACCGCCGCCAGCAAAGACCCCGAGACAATCACTCGTCCGCCCGGACGGACGAGTGCATCTCACGCCGGACATGATCATGCCTGCTACAGCGACCCGACCAGCAGACTCCACATCATCACCGTCAGCGGCATCGTCGATATCGTCGTCCCAATGACCAGCCAGGCCAGGATAAGCTTCGCGCCCGCCCCGATCATCGCCCCGCCCGAACGGCCTGTGAGATTTTTCAAACCCACCAGCACGACGATCAGCCAATACAGCCAGATCATGCCGACCAGAATCCCGCACACATTCATCACGATGGGATACGCCTGTTTGTCCAGGACAAAACACAGCGGCATCGGAAACAGCACGAGAAACAGGACCAGCGGCGCGGCCAGGTAGTCGATGCGGATCAGCGACTGCTGCTGCCACTGCCGCGACGCCGTCGGCGGCACCGACAGCCATTGCACCACCCGCATCATCAGCGTGAAGGCGCCGTAGTGCAGGAACAGCGAACCGGCGACGATCGCAAACATCACAAGAATCGCTTCATCCGATCCGCCCGATCGGGTGGCGGCCTTCATGCCGGCGACGGAAAACATGCCGACGCCAACACCCAGCACCGCCATGAAAACCGCCCACCGCCGGAAACTTCGCGACCGTTTGGGCTGCGGCGAAAACGTGTCGGGCGAAAAAATGCAGCCGGTGCGGCACATCACCATCCAGACGGTCCGCCAGAACAGCGTCGCCGTCCGCCCGGCGCACTCGTACGGAATCGGACTCCGCCGCGCCGGATCGACTTCGGGAGTGGAAATCGCCGGCGGCACGGAAGGCGGCGTGCCCTGGGTCATGCGTCGGTCTCCAGCATCGCGTGCAGGGCCGGCAGCGTCGCCTGGTGGTCGCCTCGAATGTAGTAGCTTTGGCCTCCGTCAGCGACGGTGCGGACGAGGATCGTTTTGAACGGGCGATAGTAATATTCGGGGCTGTCTTTGGGGGCCTCGGCGTGGAGGTTGCCGCCCAGCGGCACGAGGTCGAAAACCGCCGACGTCAACCGCGTGATCGACTCGCCCCGCTGGTGCGCCACGTTGCGGGCCATCGCCAGGGCCTTGAGATAAATTTCAGGCCCCATGACGGCCGACCCGAAACACAGCACCACGCCGCCCTCGAAGTTCTGCGCCTGCCGCGCGTAGATCAAAAAGTCGCGATAGCTGGCCGACCCGAACGCCGCGCCGTCGAAATTCGGATGCTCGTGAATGATGTCGTACCCCACGCCGATATGCACCGTCGCGGGCACGCCGGCCTCGTAGGCGGCCGCGAAAATCGAAACGTCCTTGTGCGGGTACACGTCGTCCCCGCCGCCCGCGACGGCCCGGCCGAGGGCTTCGCCGTAACCAAGCCCCTCGCGGTCGCCCTGGGCGACGATCTCGTTCAACTCGCCGCTTTCGGTCCACAGGCCGAACTGGCCCTGCTTGATGTAGGCCGCCACCGACTCCGTCGACGCGCCGAAGCGGGCCAGCTCGTAATCGTGAATCGAGCACGCGCCGTTGGTGGCCACCAGCGTCACCCACCCACGACGGATCAGATCGATCACGTACCGGCTGAGCCCGCGCTTGATCACGTGCGCCCCCATCATCAACACGACGGCAGCCCCCCGCCGCCGGGCATCCCGCACCGCCCCAGCCACCGCGGACAAATCCGGATGATCAAACGCCATCGGCCGCTTGCCGACGTCCACCACATCGGCCAGGTGAACATCGTGCCTCCGGTCACGAAGCGAGAGCAACGTCAACTGCGAACGGTCGAACAAGGGATACCGACTGGTCATGGGTGTCTCCGATCATGCGGGCAATAGAAAATTCGCTACGTGTGGGCCTTCGATTTTCGCTGGCGTAGGGCGGGCCGTGTGTTGGCGTTTGTTTTCGTCGAAACTTTCCGCCGTGGCGGTGACGGTGGCGGATTGGCGACAGGATAATGTTTCCGCAAGTAGTCGCCTAGAGCCTCCACGGTCGGAAATTCACGGTTGAGTTCTGTGCGAATGGCGCGGATTTCCTCGATAGGGTCCATGTCAGCATAGCTTTTTTTCATGATGACTCCTCCAGTAACAGCCGGTCGGGCGTGAAAACCGTTGCCGGTTCCCAGCCTTGTCTTCGGATCATACGCTCAACACGGGAACGAAGGCCAGGGTTATCCAGATGTTTCTGGTTCCACGTCAACAGATATCGCGCCCCGTGGACCGCCGCCATGGCCAAGTGCATAGCGTCGGCTCTCACCGACTCTGGCACCAGATCATGTGAAAGCAACCATTTCGCCAACAAATCCGCTTCGGTCGTAGCCGGCACTTCGATAAGTGATTGCGCCTTTTCCAACCGCCGGGCCGCTGCCCCCGGATCGCCACGGGCGATTTCCAGCATCACGGTGGGCGACACGACGCACTCCCACTCATGCCGACGTGCCCACCACATCGCCGTCAGTTGCTGGCGAATTTTGTTCAGGCCGTCTTTGGCGGGCCTAGCGGTCAGGTAACTGATCACCGACGACTCGACATACACGCGTTTTTTGGCCATCCGATACGCTTCCCGTTCCGTTCATTTCAGTGTACATCGCCGCCTGCCTGTTGACAAGCGACGCCAACGCACCCAGCCGCAATAATCGCCGGAACAAAACGTTTGACATGGAATGAAGCACACGGTGATTTCCATGAAACGGCTGTTTTTTCTGACGATCATGACCGCGGCGCTGACGTGGCCCGTGTTGGCCCAGGACGCGCCGACCAGTCGCCCGTCGCCTCGCGGGCCGCGTGGTCTCGCCGCCAGTTCGCCCGCCTCGCGCCCCGGCCCCAGGCCGCCACGCGTGGAACTCAACGCCCTCATCGACAGCCTCGGCCTCACGCCCGAGCAGCGAACGACCGTCGACGGTATTCTCGCGGCACACCGGCAGAGCGTCGAAAATTTCCATAAGGAAAACGCCGCCAAAATGCAGGAACTCGAACGGGCGGCCCGGGCGGCAAGAGAGCGGAAGGATGACGACGCCCTCAAGGCCAAACAGGACGAATTGGCCAAGCTCTTCGCCGCCCGCGACGCCCTGCACGAACAGTTGATGAAGCAATTGCAGGACGCCCTCAGCGACGAGCAGATGCAACGAGTGCGGGCCGCGTTCGACCAGATGCGCCAGCAGCCGGCGATGCGGGCGCTGGCGGGGCTGGCCGGGCTGAACCTCAGCGACGAACAGAAGCAGCAGGCCCAGGCGATTCTCGACGAGGCCAATGAGCACGCCAAGGCGACACCCGATCCGGCGGAAAAAGACCGGATTTTCCGGGCGGCCATGGAGAAAATTCACGCCGACGTGCTGACAGCGGACCAACGCGAGCAGGCCGAGAGAAATCGACATCGGATGGAACTGTTCGGCATGCTGCGCGGGCTGCGGCTGGCGCCCGAGCAGCACGAACGGATTCGCGCGATCCAGCAGGAGATGACGAAAAAGCTCGAAGCCGCCCAAACGCCCGAGGACCGCCGCGCGATCGTCGACGCCGCCATGAACGACGTCTCCGCCAACGTGCTCACGAAGGAACAACGCGAGCAACTGGACAATTTCCGCCGGCGCTCCGCCCCACCCCCGCCGCCACCGACGTCACAGCCAGCCTCGCCGCCGTCGTCGCTGGATCAACTGAACCTGACCGACGACCAGAAGAAGCAGATTGAAAAAATCCGGCAGGACTACGCCAACACGATCGAAAACGCCAACACGCCCCGGGAACGCCGCGAAGCCATGCGGGCGGCCATGAAACAAATCCGTGAAGAGGTCCTCACCGAGGACCAACGCAAACAGTTGGACGAGCTCCGCCCGACCACCAGGCCGGCGCGGGGGTGAGTAAACAAGCCCTTGTTATCAGGGCAATCACATTCACATGACGCGGCGTGCCAGTAAGTGACTTCTTTCTTGGCGTGAGGTATTGCGTTGCGTGAGCGCCTGGTATGACGTACGCGACGCCGGGAGTTTCGGTCACGGCAGGCTGGTCACAGCAGGCAGGACCGGTCCGAGTCCCGAAGGGACGGCGTCGGGTAGCCCAGGGTGAGCGGTACGCCGCGAACCCTGGGTTTTCGGGCGTTTTTCAGCTTTTTCATCGTGCCTGACGCCACTGGCCGCAAGGCACACCGTCGCGTGAAGGCGGCATCGAACGACATACACGTTCTCGTGTGTGCGTCGTTCGAAGCCGACCTCGCATGACGGCGCGGCCTCGGCCAGTGGCGTCAGGCCCGATGCTGTCCCCAGGGTTCGCGGCGTACCGCTCACCCTGGGCTACCCAACGCCGTCCCTTCGGGACTCAGACAAGTTTCGCCTTCCGGCACGTCCAGTCACATGCCCTGCGCGTTCGTACCACCGCCATAATAATAGGGCCCTCACGGCGCGCTGGGTGCGTACTCCAGCAGCGTCGTGACGTACCCGACAAACTCCGACGACAGTGGCCAGTTGCCGCGGCCCTCTGACCAATGATCGTGACTGCCCAGCCCTCCGACGTGCACCGAATGCACCATGCCGTCGGCGTCCGTGAAATCAACCGTCGCGGCGGTAATACAAAAACAGGCAAACCAGGACGTTCTGCCCTGTCCCATCTTCGGGAAAAACCGGGCCAATTCATCGACCGTCGCCTTGTCCGTCACCGTCACCTGCCGCCCATTCATCTGACGGTCCGGCCAATACGCCACCTTCACCACGGCCGACGTGCAGTCCACGGGCTTCCCACAGCCCGCCCAATGCAAAACACAAACCGAAGCCAACGCGAAAACCAACAGGCCTTTCATGCGAGTTCTCCTGTAATATATGGACGTTTTACACATCTCCTCACGACAGGCTTATCCATACCTACTGGCTACTGGCTGATGGCTATTGGCTGCTGTCTCACTTCCTCCCCATCAGCAGATTCACCGCTTCCGTCCGCGTCGCGAGGTTGCTTTTGAACGTGCCCCGCATCGCCGACGTCACCATCACCGCGTCGGATTTTTTCACGCCGCGGATCGTCATGCAGGTGTGCGTGGCCTCGATAATGACGGCCGCCCCGCGGGCTTCGAGTTTCTCCATCAGCAGGTCGGCGATCTGGCACGTCAGCCGCTCCTGCAACTGCGGGCGGTGGGCGAACTCATCCACCACGCGGGCGAGTTTGCTCACGCCGCACACCTTGCCCTTGGGCAGATAGGCCACGTGCGCCTTGCCCATGAACGGCAGCAGGTGATGCTCGCAGATCGAATTAAACGGAATGTCCCGCAGCACGACCATCTCGTCGTAGCTCTCGGTAAAGCCGACATCCAGATGCCTCGCCGGCTCGACCCGCGTCCCGCCGAGCAACTCCTCGTACATTCGCGCCACGCGCCCCGGCGTGCCGCGAAGCCCCTCGCGATCGGGATCCTCGCCCACGGCAATCAAAATCTGCCGCACCGCCTGCCGGATCGCCTCGTGATCCACCGCACGCGACGCGTTGTGTTCGTCGTTCATGACTCGTTCCTTATATACGGACGCGTTATTCTACCATAGTTTTTTCCGCGGAGATTACGGGATTCAAGGATTCCCTGGGCAAGCGCATGTGCATTTTCCGGTTTGTTACGTGACCTTTGTGGTTGGCGTGACTGGCCACAGGCCCTGCCACTTTGCGTTGTCGATCGTTGTTGATCACCGAAACGTTTTGCCGCTCACAACATTTCACAACGCAAACTGGCAGGGCCTGTGGCCGGGTTGGGCTATGCGACGATACGGCGTAACGCGCACCCGATACGCGACGCCTACACTTGGGCATGCGGCGTATTGAAGAAAAATTGGCGGCGGGTCAGCGGCTTGACCTGGCCGACGGGCTGGCGCTTTTCGCGTGCCCTGACGTGCACGCGTTGGGTCGGCTTGCGGACACGGTGCGTCGGCGGCGGCACGGTGTGCGGACGTTTTACAATATCAACTGTCACATCAATTACTCGAACGTGTGCGTGCTGGCGTGTGGCGTGTGTGGATTTTCGCGGCGGGCAGGCGAGGCGGGCGCGTACGAGATGGGCGTGACGGAGGTGGCGGCGCGGGCGGCCTGTGCGGCGCGGGCGGGCGCGGACGAGGTGCACATCACGGGCGGGCTGCATCCCGATTGGCCCATGGAGCGGTACGAGGCGATGGTGCGGGCGGTGCGTCGGGCGGCTCCGACATTGCACATCAAGGCGTTCACGGCGGCGGAGATCGCCCACATGGCGGCCCGCGGCGGCGTGACGGTGGAGGCGGTGTTGCGTCGGTTGATGGCGGCGGGGCTGGACTCGCTGCCGGGCGGCGGCGCGGAGATTTTCGATCCGCATGTGCGGGCGGCGATGTTTCCGCGAAAGCTCGACGCGGCCGGCTGGCTGGCCGTCCATCGGCAGGCGCATCGCCTGGGGCTGCGATCCAACGCGACGATGCTCTACGGCCATGCGGAAACGCAGCGCCACCGCGTCGAGCATCTGTTGACCCTGCGGGCGTTGCAGGACGAAACCGGCGGATTCCAGGCTTTCGTACCCTTGCCGTTTATTCCCGCCGCGACGAAGCGAAGCGAAGACGGGCCGCCACGTAGCACGGGCGTCCCGCCCGTGAGTCGCATGGGCGTCTCGCCCATGCAACCCGTGCCGAAAGAGCAGACTTCCACATCACAACCAAACACGAACGAAGCGTCTACGCCATGCGCCAAACACGGGCGGGACGCCCGTGGGACTCACGGGCAAGATGCCCGTGCTACGCCCCGTAACGGCGGTGGAATCGACGACCTGCGAACTCTCGCCGTCGCGAGGCTGATGCTGGATAATTTCGACCACGTGAAAACATTCTGGATCATGCACGGCCTGAAGCTCTCGCAACTGGCCCTGCACTTCGGCGCCGACGACGTCGACGGCACCGTGATGCGATATGCCATCGTCGAACCGCCCGATACAGCCGTCAGCGAATCGCACCTGCGAAAATTGATCGAAGAGGCAGGTCTGAACCCTGTGAAGCGGGATTCGTTCTACCAACCTCGCCAGGGTGCACGTCACGTTTGCAGGTGAAAAAACATGGCGTTAGCCGGGCGTGGAAAACGAACCGAGCGGCCTTCCCGGTCCCGCGCGGCCGTCGCCGGCACACAGCCCCAACGGGGCGTCTTGGGTAGCCCAGGGTGAGCGTACTCGCGAACCCTGGGACATGTGTTTTGTGGAATTCTTTATGTCGTGCCTGACGCCACTGGCCGAGGTCACACCATCACGCGAAGACGGCGGTGAATGACGCACCGTCCCTTGTGCGTGTCGTTCGAAGCCGTGTCCGCACGCGTGTCCGCCCTCGGCCAGTGGCGTCAGGCACGATGTGAGGAGAAACGAAAAACCTTGTCCCCAGGGTTCGCGGCGTACCGCTCACCCTGGGCTACCCAAGACGCCCCGTTGGGGCTGCGTGCCGGCGACTTCCACGCAAGACTGGGGAGGAAACCCGGTTGTTTTCCATGCCCATCTATCACCATGCTCCTTGCCACCCACAAACGTGACGTGCCCCAACCCGCCGCACCGCCCACACAGCGTGTTGATCGCAAACCACGCCTTGCCGTATCATAGGGGCATCGCAAGGAGCCGCTATGAACCGTGTCCTGCACATGGTGGGCAGTCTGGGGTGGCACGGCGTCGAGGCCGTGGTGATGAACTATTACCGCCATATCGACCGCACGAAGATCCAATTCGATTTCATCTCGTGCTCACCGAAACCGCAACGATTCGACGACGAAATCGAACGCCTGGGCGGAAAAATTTACCGCCTGCCAGGCCGCAGCCGACGCCCGCTACGGTACTACGCCCAATTGAAATCGCTGCTGAAGGCACACCCCGAATACCGCGTCTTTCACGCGCACGGCAACAGCGCCAGCATGGTCATGGACTTGCACGCGGCCAAAGCGGCGAAGGTTCCCGTGCGGATCGGGCACAGCCATAACACGTCCTGCTTCGTGAAGTGGCAGCACTACCTGTTCAAACCGTTTTTGAACGGCGCCTGCACGCATCGTTTCGCGTGCTCCGCCGAGGCGGGGAGATGGCTCTTCGGAAAACGCGACGACGTGACCGTGTTGAAAAACGCGATCAACCTCCACACGTTCCGATGCGACGTCGCCAGCAGAAACGACATTCGCGGCTCGTTGTCGATCACGGACGACACGCGTGTCCTGGGGCACGTCGGCGGATTGTCTTCCAATAAAAATCACACGTTTTTGCTCGATATTTTCAAAGAATTTCTGCGCGACGACGCCCGCGCCGTGCTGCTCCTGGTGGGCGGCGGACCGTTGAAAGACGAGTTGACGGACAAGGCCCGGCGGCTGGGCATTGCCGACAGCGTCATTTTTTACGGCAAAACGGACACGCCGGAAAAACTGTTTTCCGCGTTCGACGCGTTTGTGCTGCCGTCGCTGTACGAAGGCTTGGGCATGGTCGTCGTCGAGGCCGCCGCGTCGGGCCTGCCGTGCCTGGTCTCCGACGTCGTGCCCCAGGAAGTCAACGTAGCCGACACGATCCGATTTCTGCCGCTAGGCGACGCAGCCGCCTGGGCGACGGCGCTGCGGGAACTGAATTGGCCACAACGGCGCGCCGATGCCGCGGACGTCGCCAAAAGCATCGAAGCCCACGGATACAACATCGAACAGGCCTCGCCATCATTGCAGAAATTTTATGAAGAAACCCTGGGCAAACGCCTGTAACGTGACGCGGGCGTCTGGCCCGCGTGTGGCGAGGGCATCTTGCCCTCGCGGACCGTTCCGCACGGCTGTCGCAATGAAAATACCAAGGCTTTCCATACGGCCAGCGAGGGCGGGACGCCCTCGCGACACGCGGGCAAGATGCCCGCGTCACGTTACAGGCGATTGCCCTGCGAAGAAACCACATCTTGAAAATTCCCCCCTCCGGGCGTACGCTCTGCGTCATGGAATCCAGCGTGGAACAATTGCCTGTGGCGATAATCGGCGCGGGCGGGTTTGGCTCGCAGACCCTGCACGCGCTGTTGAACTGCCCGCGGGTGAAATTGGTGGGATTGGCCGACCGCGACGCCTCGCTGGCGGCCAGGCTGGGCGCCGAATGCAACGTGCCCGCCTACGGCGATAACCGCTCGCTGCTGGCGGAAACCAGGCCTCGGGCCGTCTTCGCCGCCGTCCCCCCCGCCGCCGCGGGCGACGTGCTCGAACTCTGTGCAAGCCGGGGCATCCATCTCTGGAAGGAGATGCCCCTGGGACGGACCATCGAGGAAGCCGCCGCCTTCGTCCGACGCGCGGAGCAGGCGAACATCAAATTGGCCGTCGGCACGCAGCGACGGTTCGCGGACACCTATCGCCGCGCCCATGAATTACGCGGCAAGCTCGGCGACATCTTCCTCGGACGGACGCACTACCTGTTCAACTGGGGCCCGCGACTGGCCTGGCGGGGCGACAAGGCCTCCGGTGGCGGCGCGCTGATCGAACTGGGCTATCACCACATCGACCTGATCATCTGGTCGCTCGGCCTGCCCGAAGCTGTCTACGGCCTGACGACCTGCGGCCGGCGTATGGAACCCGTCTCGCCGGAGGAAAAACTTCAGCCGCCCTACGACACGGACGACACCGCCTGCGTCATCATGCGCTACGCAAACGGCACCATGGTCACATGCGTCACGACGCGGGTCAGCGGCCCCGTCAGCGAGGAACTGATCTTCCACGGCCGATGCGGCTCGCTCCGCGCCGACGCCGAACAATGCGTCCTCCGCGACGCCGACGGCTCCGTGCTGGAAAGCCTCGCCGACCCCACCCGGCCCGCCACCGCGTACGAACGCCAGGTCGACGCCTTCGCCCAGGCCGTCCTCGACGACGCAACCTATTACCCGTGCAGCGGCCGGGAAAACCTCCTCAACGTCGCCACCATCGAAGCCATCTACCTCAGCGACCGCACCGCCCAGCCGGAAAATCCTCGCGAACGACTGCGGTCGCAAGGATTCACCGCCGAAGACTGCCGACTGTACATAAAACCAACAACAGCCAGTAGCCAATAGGTATGGATATACTAGGGCAAAAAGGCAGTGAAAGCGGGAACCGGTACGCACGTGGCGATAATCGGAATCGTGTGATATGTGGCAGGCCCGGCCATACCTGATGGCTACTGGCTATTGGCTTTTCAACGATTGGTCCTGCAAACACGGAGTAATCTTCCATGCATCCAAAAACCGACTGGGACCTCGCCTCGACAAATCTGCATCGGCTGCGGGAACTGACGTACGAGGTGGCCGTATTGCCGACCGGGGCGACCGAGCCGCATAATCTGCATCTGCCGTGTGGGCAGGACACGTTGGCGGCGGTGGCGGTGGCCCGGCGATGCGTGGCCGCGGCGTGGGAGCAAACGCGGTCGGTCGTACTGCTGCCGGAATTGCCCTTCGGCGTCGACTGCAATCTGCTGGACTTCCCGATGGCCATTCACGTCTCCCAGGCCACCCTCGACGCGATGATCCGCGAGATCGTGACGTCGCTGCGGCATCACGGCATCCGCAAGGTGGTGATCTTCAACGGCCATGGCGGAAACAACTTTTCGCCGCTGGTCCGGCAGTTGCAATGCGATCTGAACGTTCACCTATTCACCACCAACTGGTGGGAAGTAGCCAACGACCAGTACGCCCAGATTTTCGCCAACCGCGACGACCACGCCGGCGAGATGGAAACGTCTGTCTCCCTGGCACTTACACCGAAACTTGTCGAGCTGGACCGCGCCAGCGACGGCCAGGCCAAGCCCTTCCGCTTCGAAGCCCTGCAAAAAGGCTGGTTCAAAACCAGCCGCACCTTCGCCCGCCTGAACACCCACTGCGGCGTAGGCGACCCCCGACAGGCGACCGAAGATAAAGGTTTGCGTTTCCTAGACATAACATGCAAACGCATCACCGACTTCCTCGTCGAACTGGCCCAGGCGAAAATCGACGAGGCGTTTCCACATTAGGCAGCGACAAGTGACAAGCGACTAGCGACAAGAGCAGGAAATTCTTGTCGTTCAAAACATTAAAACTGTGAAAAACGTGAAAAACCAAGGCCGCCACCCTGCTCTTGTCGCTTGTCACTTGTCGCTTGTCACTATTTTGCAGCAAAATCGACGATTTTTCATGCGATTGCCCCGCCAAGTCCGGCTATTGGCTTGACAATTTGTGATATGGCATGATATTATGTGCCTCATCTTATGGTCACTGCGGCACGTACAAAGGGACAGGTTCAGGTCAAGGTGAAGAAAAAGCCCACTCGCACCTACGAGTCGGCTATGAAGTTCTTGTTTAGCCACACGGACTACGAACAGATGCTCCGCGTGCGTTATAACCGGGACACGTTCAGCCTTGACCGGATGCGTAAGCTGCTTAAACAGTTGGGCGACCCACACTTAAAGCTCAAGACGGCCCACGTTGCCGGCACGAAGGGCAAGGGCTCGACCTGCACGATGCTCGCGTCGATGCTCCAGTCGTGCGGCTATCGGACCGGATTGTACACCTCGCCGCACATTTGCGACGTCCGCGAACGGATCACCATCAACGGCGACATGATTTCGCAGGCCGCCCTGACGAGACTGATCTGCCGGGCGGAGCCGATTATTACCAAAATGGCCGATACCAGGCCGACGTTCTTCGAAATCTTCACCGCGCTGGCGTTTCAGCACTTCGTCGAACAGGGCGTGCAAATCGCCGTGATCGAGACGGGTCTGGGCGGGCGGCTCGACAGCACCAACGTGCTCGAGCCCAACGTCTGCGGCATCACGAATATTTCGTACGACCACATGGCCCAGCTTGGCAGCACGCTGACGGAGATCGCGACGGAAAAGGCGGGCATCATGAAGCCCTCCACGCCCGTCGTCAGCGTCCTCCAGGAACCCGAAGCCAAACGCACCCTCCGGCGGCACGCCAAGGAGACCAAATCCAACCTGATGTTCATCGGCGAGGATATCGAGTTCAGCTACCGCGTCGAGTCCAGCCGGTCCGACGGCTGCCATACGCGCGTCTGCCTCACCACGCCGCTGAGCAAATTCGAGCACCTGCCCATGCCGCTGCTGGGCGAACACCAGGCCGTCAACTGCGGACTGGCGCTGGCCCTGCTCGACCAGCTCCGAGGCCAGGGCTTCGACCGCGTAACCGACGCCAAGGCGATCCAGGGACTGCTGAACGTCAAAGTGCCAGGCCGCATGGAGATGGTCCTCCAGGACCCGCGCGTGCTGGTGGACGGCGCCCACAATGCCGCAAGCATCCAGGCCCTGATGCGGGCGATCGGACAGCATATTCCGTACGACTCGATGGTGATGGTGTTCGGCTGTGCCGCCGACAAGGACATCCGCGGCATGATGGACCAGATCGCCACCGGCGCGGATAAGGTGATCTTCACCAAGGCCGCCGGCAACCCCCGCGCGTGCGATCCGCACGACCTGGCCGAAATCTACGAAGAACGCAGCGGCCGAGTCGCCCAGGTCTGCGAAACGCTCCCCCAGGCCATGCGAGTCGCCCACTCCGCCGTCAGCCGCGAAGACCTCATCTGCGTAACCGGCTCGTTCTACCTAGTCGGCGAAACGAAATTGCTGCTTCAGGGAAAAAAATAGCCGCGACCCACTGCGTGGGGAGCGATAAAAAACAACAGGCCGTCGGAATGCGAAAACCGCATCCGACGGCTTGCTGTTTTGCGCTGTCGAACGCTCCACACTACCAAACGTTCTCTGACACCACACGATCTGCAACGCAAACAGGCAGAGCCATATCCACATTTACTTTTGCAGCACATTCCGCAAACATTTCACCAGCACGGGTTTTACTTCGTCGAGCGTTATGGGCCTGCCGAGGCAGGTTTGCATGTCGGTGATGCCGGTCTCCCGCAGGCCGCAGGGGACGATCAAATCGAAGTGTTTGCGGTTGACGTTCACGTTGAGCGCTAGGCCGTGCCATGTCACCCAACGTCGCACCGCGATGCCGATGGCGGCGATTTTTTCGTCGCCAATCCACGCACCCGTCGCGCCGGCCCGACGCGTCGCCGACAGGCCAAACACCGCCAAACAGTCGATGATCGCCTGCTCCAGCCCCCGTACATACTCGTGCACGCCGCAATGTGCAGGCAGGATGCCCCTGCAACGTGACGCGGGCGTCTCGCCCGCGTTGTGCGCTCCATGGGGCTGATCCGTGGAATATGTAAAACTCTCTTCTCCAGACGCGGGCGGGACGCCCGCGTCACGTTGGACGCCCGTGCTACGGGGCCACAGCCGCACGATCGGGTACGCCACCAGTTGACCGGGGCCGTGATACGTCACGTCGCCGCCACGCGTGATTTCGTGCGTCTCGATGCCCTCCCGCCGCAGCATGACCTCGTCGGCGAGAACGTGCTCCGCCTTGGCCCGCCGGCCGAGCGTCAACACCGGTGGAATGTGCTCAACCAGCAGCAAAAACCCCTCGTGCGACACATCCGCCACCACCTCCGCCAGCCGCGCCTGTTGCTCGGCCAGGGCATCGCGGTACTTCAATTGTCCCAGGTCAATCACTCGCATGAGCGTAGTGTACCCCAAGCGAGCGTCTCCGCCTTTGAAATTCGTGCTGTTGCCTTCGCGGCCATCTTGATATTCTGAAGGCATGACCATTCACAACCGTACTCCCTCGCGTGGAACATCGCTCGCGCCAACACTCGCGTGGCTTGGCGGCGGGATTGCCGTCGGCATTCTGGCGGGGCTGGCATTTATTTTCTTCGCCGCCGACCACGTGTTGCCACGGCCCCGCGGCGGCGATTCCGTCGCCGGGTGCAGCGAACATCTTGCCGACTTAGCCAACGAAGTCTGGCGAGGCTACAATCAAGGCCACCGCGCCGACAGCCTGGACGACCTCCGTGTCCGGGGCACGGCGATGGATCTCTTCCGCTGCCCCGCCGCCGGCAATGAGCACGGCCATGCGTCCGCTGGCGGCCTGGCGACGGACTACGTCTACGCGCCGGGCATCGGCGAAGGCGACGCGATCGAACCGCCGCTGCTGTTCGAGCTGCCGTCCAACCACGGCCAGACGCTTTTCCACGTCATGCCGCGCGACCTCACCCAACCGACGGAAGTCCGCGACAGTTCGCAAATCCACGGCCACGTGCAGCACCTCAACGACTATCTCACGGCGCAGCGTGAGCGTGGGCTGGCAGAAAAAATGCGGGAGGGCCGATAATGCTGGACAAATCGCAACAAACGCCGCTGTCGTTGGGGATTCTGATCGGGTTGGCCGTGACGCTGGCGGTGTATTTCGGGGTGGTTCGGCCTGCCCCGGCCACGCAGGCGGCGCCGACGCAGCAGGACGGTTTCGCCGTCAGCGGAACGGCCTGCATGGCAATCGCCCGGGCGATCGAAACGTACGAATCGCGGCACCAGCGTCGGCCCGGTCGGCTGGCGGATCTGGTCGACGCCCAACTGCTCCGCGCGTCGGCCCTTCACGACGAACGCCGACTCGCCGACTCGCCGCCGACCTACAAAAAACGCCCGATGAACGACGTCGTCTACTTCCCAAGCCTCCGCCGCTTCGACGCGCCCGACCTGATCCTGCTCTGCACGCTCGTCCTCCGCGAAGGCGAAACCCACTACCATGCCGTCACCAACGACGGCGGTTACCGCACCCTCTCCCGCGCCGAATTAATCACTGCCCTGAACCGAACCTACACCGCCATCGGCAAAGATATTCCGTGGCAGAAAATGGAGTAGGAAAGGTTACTCTTTGAGTTCCGTCGCCAGCTTCCGGCCTGGCGTGCGGGCCTTCTCTTCTTCGAGCGGTTTGGTTTGGCCGGGGTCTTCGTAGACGGACACGGAGCTGAACTGGTTTTCGCCCGGCGGCCAATAGGTCAGGATTTTTACGTGCAGGTAATCCAGTTTCGGCAGCCCGCCGCGTGGGGGGAAGGTTCCCGCCCAGCGTGTCCAGTCGCCCACGCCGCCGGCGGAGATGTGCCACCGCCACGCCTCGCGAACGTACCGCGAGGGATTCTTCCTTTTATCGGCCTCGATAAGCCGCTTGCGTTCGGCGGGCGGGAGTTTGGAGAATTGCAGCGGCGTGAGCTTGTGTTCGATCAGGGCCGTCTCGCTCAGGCCATCCTCGGCGAACTCGGTTTTGACCCAGCCTTTGACGAACACCTTCGTCGCACAATGGCCCTTGCCTTCCACCACCAGCCAATACCGCCAGCCGTCACGCGGCTTGAAGTATTCGCTGATGATATCGCAGCCTTCCAGCCCCGCGACGCCGCCCATGGATTCGTCGGGCCTGATGCGAGGCGGGCGGGCGGGATTGGCCTGGCCGAACATCAGCTTGCGGCGATAATCCCGCCAGTCCTCGCGGTGGAAGCCGTTGAGCATGCGAAGCACGTTGCCGCGTTCGGGGTCTCTGCCCATGATCGTGCTGACGTTGTCGATGGGGATCCAGCCTTTGCCGCCGGCGGCGAAATCGCTGTTGGGGTTGATCGGATCGCCGTAGACTTTCGGTTCGGGCACGTCGCCGTGCTGCGGCGGAATCCACCGGGCCTGCCCGGAAACCTTCTCGACAATCTTCGACGCGATCACGCCCGCGCCGCGCTCCGTGGTGTCGGAAAAACTTTCCGTCCACTCGTCCAGCGGCGACTTGTCGCGAAGGTCCACCACGCGGACCTTTACGTTCCACTTGTACGTCGCCTCTTTGTGCATGCCTTTTTTTTCGTGCTCCAGCGTGCCGAAGACCAGCACGCGGCCGTCGAAGACCTCCGTCAGGAGTTCCTCCAGATCGGCCCGTTTGGCGTCGGGTTTGAGAGGCCCGCTGCCTTCGCGGATCGTGAACTTGTCGATGACCTCGCACTCTTCCGTGACGTACCGCTTGAGGCCCAGGCGGATCCGGTGGGCGAAATCTTCGCCGCGGTCTTTGTCGGCGCAGACGAAATCCAGCACGATGATCGGGACTTTCTCCACCGGCCTGCCCGAATCGTCGTTCCGGTCTGTCATGTCGGGTTTGGCCTGCCCCCACGCGGACCCGATCAGACACGCCGCCACAACCGCCATCGACATCGTGAGTTTGTTCATCCTGTCGTCCTCGTCAGCCTGAACGCACAGGCTGCTGGCATGGAAACCGCGCGGCCCCAGGCGCGCCCGGCCTGGGACTTCCTGGTGTTCTATTATATCGGAAACCTCGACACAAGCCAGTAGCCAATAGCCAGCAGGCAGGGAAAGGGTGCACGTCACCGTTGTGGGTAGAAGTCGTCGCAAAGCCCAATCTGGCCGCAGGCCCTGCCATTTTGCGTTGTCGATCGTTGTGATAACCGAAGCGTTCCATCGCTCACGTCGTCTTGCAACGCAAACTGGCAGGGCCTGCGGCCAGTGGCGCCTAAACACGAATCTCGTGCGAAAAGGAGGGATGACACGCGTTCGCCCTTCCCCGCCCTCACCGCCGCTTGCATCCGTCGCGGGATTTGGCGACAATTTCGTGTGTCGTTGCTGGGACATTTCACATGGACATGGAGCATCCGATGAAACACATCCTGCGAAGCGGCGTGATGGGTTGGGCGGTGGCGGCGGTTTGCCTGGCGGGCGGCTGTTCGTCGCTGGTGGCGGCGGAGCCTGCGACACCGGCGGCGCCGGCGTGGGAGCAGACCCTGGCGTGGAAGTTCGCGGAGGTCGGCAACGGCGGCGGGACGTACGACTGGAACGCGGCGAAGACATTATTGACGCTCGACGGCTACGGGTCGGGCGTGAACGTCAAGGGCAGCGGCGACCCGACGGAGGTGGATCATTGCGGCTTCGTGTACATCGACAGGCCAGCGGGCGATTTTGAAATTCGCGTCCGGCTGACGTATGTGGACGGCTATGCGGGCAGCGTGGCGGGCATCATGATCCGCCCGGCGGCCGGCGAAGATGGCGACAGCGCGATGGCGTGCGTGTTTTACGACGGCGAGAAAAATTCCCTCGCGTGGCGGACGCGCGTGCCGGCGGGCAAAGCCAATCCCGTCAACGACCGCCCGCGGATTCTCGGCGGAGGCATCGGCCTAGCCAACGAAGGCCCCGGCGAGGGCGACCCGATCTGGCTGCGGCTTGTCCGCATGGACAACAACTTCGCCGTCTACAAATCGCGTGACGGGCGGCTGTGGACGGCGATCTCCAACGTCAGCGGCGGGCCATTTACGCTCGAAGGCCCGCTCCGCGTGGGCGTCTTCTGCGCCAGCGCCAGCCCCGACAAGGCCATGACCGCCTACGTCGATTCCATCCAGATCGGCGACCCGCACATGCGGTACAAAACCAGTTGGGTCGGCAATAGTTTCGGCGCCCGCATGGAAGACGGCCACGTGTCCAACACGCTCTCGGCGATGTGGGTTGCCGCGGACGGCACCTGCTACACGAGCGCCTACTGGGACGAAGCGGGCCAGCCCGTCACGTCGTATCGCGACGGCAAGGTGCTCCGCGGGCTGCCCATCGGCACGCCGCAGACGGCCGACGGAGGCATCACCGGCGACGGCAAGAGACTCTACGTCGCCACCGTCGGCAACATCACGGAACTCGATCCCGCGAACGATTACGCCAGGCGGACCATCACGCTGTCGGTGAACCTGCTCGACACCGCGACGAACCACTCCGTCGTGAGCGGCATGGCCTCGAACGGCAAGGAACTTTTCGTCGCCGACAAACGCGACCACGTGATCCGCGTGGTGTCGCTCGAACCGGTGAAAACATTTCAGCAGGCGACGGCGCCGAACAATCGCATCGTGCTGACGCCCGCGCCGGTGGCGGTGCCCGCGGACAGCGACAAATCGTTCGCGCCCGCGGCCATCTATCAAAGCCAACGCGCCGGCGAGGGCGTCAAGTACACCTTCCCGAATCAGACGCCGGGGGCCGTGTATACGATCCGCTGCCACCTGGCGGAGTTCGTGAAAAGGCCTGAAAACACCGACCCGCGACACCACAGGGTCAATCTCGACGGCACGCAAATCCACGTCGCCGAGGCCGCCGGCGGCGTGCTCACCGCGTTCGTCACGGACCTGCCCGGCTACAAGGCCGACGACAACGGCAACGTCGTATTCCATTTCGGCACGTACGGCGGGCCTGGAATCTGCGGGCTGGAACTGCTCGACGCCGACGGCGACCGCGTGCTGGCGGTCAACTGCGGCGGTGTCGCCGTCGGCGACTTCACCAGCGAGGCCGAAGAACTCGTCGACCGGAACTTCGCCTTCGACAACCCCGGCGTGATGGCCTTCGACAAACGAGGCGACCTGTGGATTATCCAACGGCCGAGTATGGACACCGAGCCAACCACCATGGCCGCCGTCAAGTGTTACACGGTCGACGGAAAATTCACAGGCCGTGAAATCACCGACGTCATCAACCCCAACGCCCTCGCGTACGACGCGGCGAAGGACCAACTGCTCGTCGGCGTGAATCTGCCGGACCTGAACGTGCGGTTTTACGACAAGCTCGACTCCAAGCCGACGCTCGCGCGGACGTTCGGCGAAAAAGGCGGCATTTACGCGGGAAAACACCCCGGCCTGGTGCACGATCCCGCCGCGGGCGGGACCGCGCGGTTCGCGGGCATCAACGGCCTGGGCGTCGACGCGACGGGCAACCTGTATGTCGGCGGCGGCTGGCAAGGCACCGATTTGCGAATGTTCACGCCCGCCGGCAAACTCGGCTGGAAACTCAACAGCCTGATGTTCTGCTGCACGTACGACGTCGACCCCGCCAGCGACGGCGCGGACATTTACGGCACGTACAACCATATCCGCCTGGACCTGAGCAAAACCCAACCCGGCTCGGAGCAGACGTACGTGGGCTACAACTGGGATCACCGCCGTTTCGGAGGCCCGCAACTGGAGCGGGCGCATTCGTCGCAGGCGATTGTCCGCCGGATCGACGGGCGGCTGATGATGTTCACCAGCGGCCAGGGGAACGTCGGCGACGTTTACATGTTCCGTTACGAGGGCGAATTGGCGATTCCTTTCGGGGCCATTCGCACCAACGGCACGCTGTGGATCGACGCGAACGGCGACGGCGAGGAGTCGCCCGACGAGGTGACGAAACTGGAGCCGAACGCCGGCTGGATCACGTCACTGTGCGTCGATTCCCGCGGCGACATCTGGATCGGCTCGCCCACGACGGGCGGCTCGTTCATGCGGCGGTTCCCGTTCCAGGGATTCAACGACCACGGCGTGCCGCTGTACGGCCCGTTCGAGGACATCCGTTTTCCCGAGGAGGGCGACACGACCAACGCGTGGGGCATGGCCTGCCGCATGGACTACGACGCCGACCGCGACATCCTGATCGCGTTCTACCCGGCCCAGCGACGCACCGGCGAAGGCGACACCTCCGCGCCGCGATATGTCCTGGCCCGCTACGACGACTGGAGCAAGGGCAACCGCACGGCGACGTGGAAAATCAACGCCGTCACGCCCTACGATCCCGCCTTCGCCGAATTCTTCATGTACGAAACGCACCTCTATCCCTACGCCGGCTACATGGGCATGCAGTTGGCGGGCGATTACGTGTTCTACGCCTACATGTTCGGCGAGGTGCACGTCTACGACGCCAAGACAGGCAAGATGGTGGAGATCCTGTCGGTAGGCCCGGAAGTCGCCGGCAGCACCGCCTGGGAAGACGCCGCCATGGGCCTCCGCGCGTTCCAATGCAAAAACGGCGAGTACTTGATCTTCACCGAAAACAGCGGCTGGGGCGGGAAAAACAATTTTTTCCGATGGAAACCGTAGAACGGTCTACCTGGCCACGAAGCGTGCGTCTTCGATTTTTTTCAGCAGGTCGAGGATGGCCGGGGTGTCGCCTCGCAGGGCGCGGGCCTGGTCGATGTAGCGCATCGCGCGGGCGTATTGGCCGAGGTCGTAATGAAGTTTGGCTGCCGGCATGGAGGCCTCGGCCTGCGTGGTCCAGTAGTCGGCGGCCTTGGCGAAGGCGTCGGCGGCTTGCTCGGTTTCGCCCCGCGCCTCGAGGAGTTGGCCCAGTTCCAGCCACAATCCGCCGTCGCCCTTGTGTTGCAGGGCGGTCTGGGCGGTCGCGATGGCGCGGTCGTCCAGGCCGGCCTGCCGGAACGTCTGCACGAGAAGCCGCCAGAGTCGTGGATTGTTTTTATCCTTCTCGACGGCCCGTTCGAGCAGCGATTGCGCCAGCGGCAGTTCGTTGGTATCCAGGGCAGCCTCGCCCAAAACCGCCAGCGTATCGGCGTCCTGCCAGCCCGCGTCGTACGCCCGCTGACACCAGACGCGCGCCTCGGCAGGCTGATCGTGACGCATCAGCAGCAGCCCGTACCGCGCCCAGATGTCCGGCGTCGAATCAGGCTGTTCGGTGGCCTTCTTGAAGAGCGGCATGTACGCGGCCGGATCGTTGTCGCGGCGGCGGGCGAGTTCGCCCTTGAGCCACCACAGCCGGGCCTTCAGGGGCGCCACCTGCTCCAGCCTCGCCAGGGTCTCCGCGGCATGGTCGTATCGCTCGCAATCCCACAGCGTCTGGGCGAGCAGCATCAGCACGTCGGCGTCGGTGGGGTCGACCTTGTTGATGTAGCTTCGCATCAGGTCGATGGCCGGGGTGTGCTGCTTGTCCCGGATCAGCCCCTGGGCCATTTCCAGCACACGTTGCCCCTCGGGGGTCGCCTGTCGGGGGGGGTCGCTCGCCGGCGGGCGGAGGGCGATGATCACGCCCACAATCACCAGGCAAACCGCCAACGCCAGCACGACGATACGCAGCATCGCGCCCCCGCGGGCATCGGCGGCGCCGGGAGCGGCGGCTTTTTTGTTGGCTAGCGAACCGTTTGCTTCCATGAGAAATTCTCCGACTCGGTGAACAATCCCATCCGATTTGCCACGCATCGCACGGGATTTCGGTTTCGGCGCGACTGGCCGCAGGCCCTGCCATTTTGCGTTGTAGCTCGCTGTGACAACCGAAGCGTTCCGTCGCTCACAACGTCTTACAACGCAAAATGGCAGGGCCTGCGGCCAGTCGCGCCGAAACCGAAAATCACGCGACAAACTGGATAACGCACATGCGATTACCTTGACAATCTCTTCGCGAAAACCATGGGAAAATCCTGTATACTTCCCTGCACGTTTGTCGCGACATTTGCACAATACGTAGTTAAGCGGATGGCCTGGATGAAGTCAAACGCATTTACATGGTTGATGATCGTCGCCTGCCTGACGTTGCCGCCCGCGTGGGGGGCGGCGGGGCAGGACGTGTCGGCGGAAAGTCAGCCGACCGACGAGCCGACGTCCGCGCCGATCACCATGCCGACCACCGCGCCCGCGGCGTCGGAGGACGATGCTGTCAGCCTGCGTCTCCTCCTGCCGCTACTGGCCGTCGGGACGGTTCTGCTGATCGGCTGGTGCGTACGACGCGTGCAGTCGCCGGGGCCTCTGTACCTGGCCGACGCGCCGCCGAGGCCCAACCGGCTGTCGTCGTGGCATGTGCTGGGCGTCTTCATCGCGTTCGTGCTGCTTCAACCGATCCTCGGTTTGACGATGCAACTGACCGGCCTGCCCGTGCGCGACAACGTGACCATGCAGACGCTCGCGGCCATGCTGTCGCAGGTCGGCTGGCTGGCGGCGGCACTGTTCGTGGCCGGGCGGACGTTTCCATTCGGCCTGCGCGGGCTTGGGCTGGACGCGCGGCATTGGCCCGCCGACGCGGGTCGGGCCGTCTTCACCCTGCTGGCCGTCCTGCCCGTCGTGATCGTCACGCTCATCGCGAGCACCCTGCTGGTGCAATGGGCCGTCCAGCAAGGCCTGCTCAAGGAAGAGGACGTTCGCCTCAACGTCATGCTCGAACGCCTCCGCACCGTCAACGCGCTCGGCAAGACCATGATCGTCATTTCCGCCGTCGTGCTCGCGCCGCTGGCGGAGGAGATCTTTTTCCGAGGCCTGCTGCAATCCATGCTCCGCAACGTCATGAAACCCTGGCCCGCCATCCTGGTGGCCAGCGGCCTGTTCGCCCTGGTCCACTTCAGCGCCATCCGCGACGTCATCCCCCTGCTGCCCCTGAGCGTCGTCCTGGGGTACACCTACGAACGCACCGGCAGACTCATCACGCCCATCCTCATCCACGCCCTCTTCAACGCCGTCATGCTCGCGACGTTCCTGGCGGGGTGAGACAGGCTGTAGGCACACGGGACGTTGTAGACGGCGTACCCTGGCCACAGGCCCTGCCATTTTGCGTCGTAAAACGTGGTGTGCGGCAGAACATTTCGCTGTACACACCGATCTACGACGCAACATGGCAGGGCCTGCGGCCAAATTTGGCTATGCGATGATTACCACCCAAAACCCCACGTCGCGCCTACAGCCTTCGGTCTACAGCCTGTCTGCAACTTTTTTGAAACATTTTTCTTTCCCCACGCGTCTAAGGTACGATGCATTACCTTGACCCCGCACGAAAGGAAGCCCACATGCACCGTCGAATGACCGTCCTCGCGGCCTCGTTGATTCTGGCGATTCTGGCGTCGGCCCATAGGTCCGCCCTGGCGGGCGACATCGGGTTCGTCGAAGACTTCAGCCTCGCGCCAAACCGCGACGCCGCCCTCAAAACCCTCATCCCCGGCTCGGAAGACTTCTACTACTTCCACTGCCTCCACTACCAAAACAGCGGGCAGTTGGACAAGGTCGACCCCACGTTCAAAACCTGGGCAGCCCGCTACGCGCCGCGCGGCGAAGGCCAATACAACGACCGCATGTGGCAGATCAAACATCGCCAGGCCCTGCTCCAGTACGAACAACAGCCGCAGGTGTCGCTGGAATATCTCCGCGCCCGCCTGAACGTGCACTTCAACCACCAACGCCAGGCCGAGGTCGATGCCGCCAACGCCAATCTGCCCAGCACGCTCGACGACAACACCTTCGACCTCAAACGGCTGATGGAACAAAACCTGGGAAACAGAACCGACACAGGCCGGTTCGAGTCGCTCGGTCTGGAGCTGCTGGCCGCCGATCCGAAACTCCTCGCCGACAACACCACCCTCCGCCACAGCCTGCTGACGCGGCTGACCCGCCCGGACTATCCAGGCCTGGTGAAACTCGTCAGCCTCGGTATGAACGACGACCTGGACAACACCTCCAACTTCGGCAACGTCGCCATCCACTATCAGCTCACGCGGGCCCAGTTCGACGAACTGCTCAAACTCCACCCGCGACTGATCCACGACAATAATTTCGTCAACGCCTACCTATCCAAACTTCGCCCCGGCGACGACGTGGACATGAACCAGGACCTCGCCGCCCGAAAGGCCTACCTCGAAGGCCTGTGGGAATTCACCAAGCCGCTCGCGCCCGCATTCAACAGCCTCAAGGCCAACGTGCTTCACAGCCTGCTGGATTTCAACCGCCGGCAAAACGCGTGGAACCAGGCCCTGTTCATCGAATACCTCAAACTTCCCCGCCAGTGCCGATACATCGAACCTCGCTACTTCAAAGACGCCATCGACAACAGCGCACGCCGCAGCATCATCGCCGATCTCAACGCCAACTTCGGCCAATTCATCGTCGCCCCGCCTGTCGGCAACGACGAACCGCTCGTCCGCGACTACCTGCTGCACTTCCTCGCCGGCGCGGAAAACTACAACGCCTTCGACCCCTACGTCGAATCCAACTACCTCCGCGCCGCCTTCGCCGAAGCCAATCTCCTGGCCGGAAAAGGCGACCCAGAAAAATGGTTCGGCATGATGGCCCCCGAACAAGTGCAGGCCCTCAAGGAACGCGTCGACGTCGATCTGGCCCTGGCCAACAAACTCTTCTTCCGCCCCGATGAACCCGTCACCCTCACCGTCGCCACCAAAAACGTCAAGGAACTCATCGTCAAAGTCTATACCATCAACACGATGAACTACTACCGCGCGACGATGATGCCCATCAGCACCGACATCGACCTCGACGGCCTCGTCGCCAACGTCGAACGAACCGAAACCTTCAACGACGCCCCCATCCGACGCGTTGAACGAACGCTCGAACTGCCCGAAATCGCGGGCCGAGGCGTCTTCATCGTCGAACTCATCGGCAACGGCAAGAGCAGCCGGGCGCTCATCCAGAAAGGCAACCTCTTCCTCACCGACCGCGTCAGCGCCGCCGGGCAAGTCCTCACGATCTGGAACGAATCCAACGAAAAAGTCGCCGACGCCTCCGTCTTCGTCTCCGGACAACTCTACTCCGCCGACACGGACGGCCACGTCACCGTCCCCTTCACCGCCCAGGGCGGAAACCAACCGATCATCCTCCATGCCGCCGGACTGGCCCGGCTGGCCTACTACCGCGCGATCCCCGAACAATACGCCTTCCGCGCGGGAATCTACATCGACCGCGAATCCCTGCTCCGCCGCCGCGACGCGCAGGTCATCGTCCGACCGTCGCTCCAGATCGCCGGCACGCCCGTCAGCGTCCACCTGCTCGAAAACGTCCACCTCGAAATCGCCACCACCGACCGCGAGGGCGTCCGCTCCGTCAAACGCGTCAACGACCTCACACTCTTCGACGACAAGGAAACCGCCGTCTCCTTCCGCGTGCCCGACAACATCCTCGACGTCACCTGCACGTTGCGGGCCCAGATCAAAAGCATGGCCACCCGGCAACCCATCGACCTGACGGCCACGCAGAGTTTCCCGATCAATCAGATCGACACGACCGCCCACACGCAGGACCTGCACCTGATGCACGTCGACGGCGACTACATGATCGAACTGCTCGGAAAAACCGGCGAAATTCAGCCAAACCAGGCCGTCCGGGTGACGTTCAAACACCGCTTCTTCACGCAGACGATCCACGCGACGCTCAAGACCGACGCCAACGGACGCATCCATCTCGGGAAACTGCCGCGGGTGGACCTCCTCCGCGCCGACGCGCCGCAGGGATTCCACCGCACCTGGACGCTGCCTCGCGACCAGCGCGCGGGGCACGACGTCGTGCACGGTCAGTCGATGCACCGGGCGGAGCACGGTCAGGCGCTCGGCGTCGTCTTCGTCCCCTATCTCGGCCAGGCCGACAAAGTAACGCCGGAGAATTTCTCGCTGCTGGAAACTCGCGGCGGAACGTTCGTCGTCGACCGGACCGCCGAACTCGCGCTGACCGGCGACGGCTACCTCACCACCGAAGGCCTGGCCGCGGGCGACTACAGCCTGCGACTCAAAGAAACAGGCCAGGAAATCACCATCCGCCTGGCCGCGGGCCCGGTCGTCGAAGGCTACGTCATGGGCGCCACCCGCAAACTGGAGTTCAACCGCCACGTCCCGCTGAACATCGTCGACGTCTCCGCCGACAACGACACCGTCACCATCCAACTCGGCGGCGTGACCGAATTCACGCGAGTCCACCTCGTCGCCACACGGTATCAGCCGAACTTCTCCATCCTCGGCCACCTGTTCCTGCCCGTCGCGGGCCTCGACAGCGTGACCAGCGCCTACCCGCCGTCGCTCTACGTCAGCGGCCGCGATATCGGCGACGAATACCGCTACATCCTCGAACGAAAATCCGCCGCCAAATTCCCCGGCAACATGCTCGCCCGCCCAGGCCTGCTGCTCAATCCCTGGGCCATCCGAAAAACCGAAACCGGCACACAACAAGCCCACGCCGGCAGCGAGTACGAAATGCAGGGCGAGAACCTCGCGCGCGGAGCGGGCGGAAGGATGTTTAGCAGCAGCGCCGGCGGCCGCCCCGGAACCATCCCGCCGCACGGCGGCAATCTCGACTTCCTCTCGCAGACCTCCGCCGTACTGGCCAGCCTGACGCCCGACGAAAACGGCCTCGTCACCGTCAAGCGGGCCAACCTCGGTGCCCATCAGCAGATCCACGTCCTCGCCGTCGACACCGAATCGTCCGTCTATCGCGAGTTGGCCCTGCCCGAGCAGAAAATGCCCTTCCTCGACCTCCGCCTCATGAAGGAAGCGCTCCCCGCCGACAAACATTTCACCGAACGAAAACAGATCACCCCGCTACAGGCCGGCGGACAACTCGTCATCAACGACATCGGCGCCAGCCGAGTCGAAACCTTCGACTCCCTCGAATCCGTCTACCGGCTCTACTCCGCGCTCACCAACAACCCGACGCTCGCGGAGTTCAACTTCATCCTCGCCTGGCCGGGCCTGAACGACGAACAAAAACGCGAAAAATGGTCCCGATACGCCTGCCACGAACTGGCCTTCTTCCTCTACCACAAAGACCGCCCGTTCTTCGACACGGTGATCCTGCCCTATCTCAAAAACAAAAAAGACAAAACCTTCATGGATCACTACCTGCTAGGCAACGACCAGCAGTTGAAAACATTCACCGACCCGTGGGCATACCGCCGACTCAACGCCGCCGAACGCGTCCTGCTCGCCCAACGACTCGCCGACGAATCCGCCCGGACCGCCCGGCACGTCGAGGACGTCTTCAATCTCACCCCGCCCAACGTCGAACGGTTCAACTTCCTCTACAACACCGCCCTGCTCTCAGGCGGACTCGACCGCGGCCCAAGGTTCGGCCTGCGTATACAAGATGGCCAAAGCGCACGGGAACTCCGAACGAACCTCGAATACGCCGCCGCGGACGCGGACGGTGAGAGATCGTACGGGTACGATGCCGATGAGGATTCGCCCATGCTCGACGCCTCCCAGGCCCCCGCGCCGATGATAGCGGAAAACGCCAAGAGC
Source organism: Phycisphaerae bacterium (assembly GCA_009783465.1). Classification (GTDB taxonomy): domain Bacteria; phylum Planctomycetota; class Phycisphaerae; order SM23-33; family SM23-33; genus WRDM01. Next base: position 37,685 of record WRDM01000004.1, read on the forward strand.
GCAGCCGCAACCCCACGCGCCGCCACAGCACAGGCGGACAAGGCCGACCGGGCCGCCACAACGCTGCCAGGAACGACACTCCGTAGAACAGAACGACAACCAAACGATCTGATCGCCCGCGTCCCCAATTTCGCCGGCGCCGAACTCGAACTCGGGGAACGCGTGGAGGCCATGCGCCAACGTCGCGAAGCCACCCGGCAGTTCTATCGCAAACTCGAAGCCACCGAGGAACTCGTCGAAAACAACTACTACCGCCTGCCCATCGGGCATCAAAACGAGTCCCTGATCCCGGTCAACGGATTCTGGCTGGATTACGCCAAGTATACCGATAGCAACGCCCGGCGGCTGGGCAGAGCGACCAACTTCCTCTCGCCAAACTTCATCCACGCCGCGAACACCTTCTCCGAAATGATGCTCGCCCTGGCCGTGCTCGACCTGCCCTTTGCCGCCGAAAAACACGACATGGCCATCGACGACGCAAAGCTCACCCTCAAGGCCGCCTCGCCGATGATCGTCTTCCACAAGGAAACCAAACCCGCCGCCGACGGCCAGCGGGGAGCCATCCTCGTCGGGCAAAACTACTTCCGCCAGGACGACCGCCATCGCGACGAGGGCAACGAACGATTCGACAAATACGTCACCGACGAATTCCTCATCGGCGTCGTGTACGGCTGTCAGGTCGTCGTCACCAACCCCACCAGCACGCCGCGAAAACTCGACGTCCTCGTCCAGATCCCCCAGGGCGCCCTGCCGGTGGACAACACCCTCGCCACCAAGAGCATCCACGTCCAACTCGCGCCCTACGCGACGCAGACGCTCGAATACTTCTTCTATTGGCCAAAAACCGGCCAATTCACAGGCCTGCCCGTCCAGGTCAGCAAAGATGAACAACTCGTCGGCTTCGCCGAGCCGATGACGTTCAAGGTCGTCCGCGAACTGACGCAGATCGACCGCACGAGTTGGGAATACGTCAGCCAGCACGGCTCCGGCGACGACGTGCTCGCGTTCCTCAAGGACAACAACGTCGAACGGCTGAACCTGTACCTCATCGCCTGGCGGATGGCCGACGCGAAATTCTTCGGCCAAACCCTCGCCCTGCTTCGCGACCGGCACATGTACGAAAACACGCTGTGGTCCTACGGCATCAAGCACAACGACGTGCCCGCCGTCCGCGAATTCCTGCTGCATCAAGACCACTTCGTCTATCAGTGTGGCCTGTGGCTGAGCAGCCCGTTGCTGAGCATCGACCCCGTGACCCGGACGTGGTACCAGCACATGGAATACGCCCCGGTGGTCAACGCGCGGGCGCACCAGCTCGGCAAAACGCGAACCATCGTCAACGAACGGATTTTCCAGCAATATTCCGCCCTGCTGGAGGTGCTGAAATTCAAGCCCGCCCTCAACGACGAGGATCGATTGGCCGTCACGTACTACCTGCTGCTCCAGGACCGCGTGGAAGAAGGCTTGGCGTGTCTGAAATCGGTGGACGCAGCCAAGCTCGCCGAGCGGTTGCAGTACGATTACCTCCAGGCCTACGCGGGGTTCTATACGGAAGATCTCGCCGCCAGCCGCGAGTTGACGACCGCGTACAAGGACTACCCGGTCGACCGCTGGCGGAAACTGTTCGAGGCCGTGGGTGTGCAACTGGACGAACTCGACGGCGCCGCCGCCGGTGTGGTGGATGAGCAGAGCCGCGACCAGGCAATGGGCAAACTCGCCGCCACCGAGCCGGGACTGGAATTCACCGTCGAGGGCGGCAAGGTGAAGATGACGTATCAGAACCTCGGCAACGCTTCCGTTCGCGTAAACTATTACCTGATGGACGTGGAACTGCTCTTCAGCAAGAATCCGTTCGTCGAGCAAAGCGGCGCAACGAGCTTCGCGTATGTCCAGCCGAACGCGACGGCGGATCTGAAGTTGCCGGACTTCAAGGCCCATGTCGCCGAACCCGCCGTCAAAACGTTCACGTTCGACCTGCCTAAAGAGATGGCCGGGCGTAACGTGATGATCGAAATCACCGCCGGGGCGGTCAAGCGACAGCAGGCGTACTACGCCAACACGATGGTCGTGACGATGCTCGAAAACTACGGCCAGGTGAAAGTCGCCGACGACAAAGGCAAGGCCCTGGCCAAAGCGTACGTGAAGGTCTACGCCCGCATGAAAACCGGCCAGGTGCGGTTCTACAAGGACGGCTACACCGACCTGCGAGGCCGCTTCGACTACGCCTCGCTCAACACCGACGACCTCGACAACGTCGAACGATTCTCCATCCTGGTCGTCAGCCCCGATAACGGCGCGCTCGTCCGCTCCGCCGCGCCGCCGAAACAATAGTTTCACAATAACGTTTTCATCGGCTTGCCGTTTTGTGCTGTAGAATGTCATGTACTGCAAAATGTTCTGTAGTTCATAACATCCGACAGCGCAAAACGGCAAACCATTAATCCCCGCGGCAAAGATTCGCGGCGATTTCTTTCAACCGTTTTATCGAATGCGACAAGAACTGTTTGTACGCGGAACAAAAATAGTTATTCGATTTCCCAGCCCCGTCCACGATCCGATTGCGCCGACATCCGCCGCGGCATAATCGGAAAAACTCACACGCCTTGCACCGATCAGGCCACCCGCGCGACGCATCCACGAACCGCGCGGAATTCCCATGCAAACCAAGGATCCCATCCGTCAGAATCGAACCCAGGCGGCACTCATCCAAAACATAAAAATCACAGGGATACACCGAGCCATCCGCTTCGATCACATACTGATTCTGGCACGTCCCCCGCATATCGCACGATTCCGTCGCGACTCCCACCATGTGCGCCAGATAATTCTCGAACATTCGTATGTACGGCTGCTGCTGTTTACACCAATCGTCATACCACAGATCGAACAGCTCGCGCAAAAACAGGCCATAATCTTCAGGCGTGAGCGAAAACGCTTGGCCGCCCGGTTCTTCTCCCAATGGATCAAGACACGGAATAAACTGTAGATAACGAAACCCGCGTTCTTTGTAAAAATGATATATACGGTTAATATCCCGCGCGGTTTGGCGATTGACCACTGTGAGAATGTTATAGTCAACGTTCAACCGGTCGAACAGCCCGGCCGTGGCCATCACCCGGCCAAACGTGCCCTCCCCTGCCACGTTTACACGGTTGATATTATGATGTTCCTCCAACCCATCCAACGACAGGCCGACCAAAAACTTATGATTGGCGAAAAACGTCGCCCATGGTTCCGTAACCGCATACCCATTTGTCTGAATGGTGTTCTGAATCTGAACATCATGGACATTATATTGTTTCTGCAAGTGAATAACCGACTCGAAAAATTCCAGCCCCGCAAGCGTCGGTTCACCGCCCTGAAAACCGAACGTGCATTGGCCGTGGGCGAACGCGAGAACTTTTTCCGTCAGAACGTCCAGCGTTTCGTGGCTCATCACGCCGAAACTCGCCTGGTCCCGCTTGGCCATCTCGTCGCAATAAAAACAATACCGGCACCGCAGATTGCACAGGCCGGAGGCGGGTTTGATTAATACGCTGATTGGAGGCATGATCGTCGCCCAATATATATACCTGTCCGACTTCGCGAAGACCGAGCGGGATTACGCGGATTAACGGATTAAGGATTTTTCGCTCTGTACGACAATCCTTTTAATCCTTACATCCGTGTAATCCCGCTCGGTCTTCGCGAAGTCGGATCATATAACGTTTTGCCTTACATAACATTCCACATCGCAAAACGGAAAGCCCTATCGACGATCTGTCGCTTACAGTCCCGCCGCCTTGATGATGTCGGGGACGCAATGGTCCCAGCCGAGGGTCATCAGGTGGGCGCCCTGACACATGTCTTTCATTTCGCGGACCAGTTGGCCACAAATGTCGATGGAGATTTTCTGGCGGTCTTCCTTGGAGGCGTCGGTGAGTTTTTTGAGGATCCAGTCGGGCACTTTCACACCGGGGACGGAGGTGTTCATGTATTTGCCCATGCCGGCGGTTTTGAGCTGCACGATACCCACGAGCACCGGCACGTTGATGCCGCGTTTGCGGATTTCGGTCATGAATTTCTCGAACGCGGCGGGTTCGTAGACGGCCTGCGTCTGCACGTACTGGGCGCCGGCGGCGACTTTCATTTGCAGCTTGAGGATTTGCGGTTCGACTTCGTCGGCACAGGGCGTGACGCAGCAGCCTTTGAAGAATTTCGGCGAGCCTTCGAGGACGTTGGCGTTGCCCTTGGCGTCGAGGCCCATGTCGCTGCCGTTTTCGAGCGTGGTCATGGCGCGAAGCAGGCCGACGCTGTCGAGGTCGAAGACGGGCTTGGCATCGGCGTGGTCGCCCATCGCGACGTGGTCGCCCGTCAGGGCCAGCACGTTGCGGATGCCCAGGCACCAGGCGGACAGCAAGTCGCTCTGGAGGGCAAGGCGGTTGCGGTCGCGCGTGACCATCTGGAAAATCGGTTCAATGCCGCGGTCGACGAGCATGTGGCTGATCGCCATCGAGCCGGTCCGCATGACGGCGGTTTGAATGTCCGTCACGTTCACCGCGACGACGGTGTGTTTGAGGTATTCCTCGGCTTCGTGAAGGCATTTTTCGATACTCGTGCCCTTGGGCGGGCCGATCTCGCCGGAGACGACGAAATGGCCGGCCTGGAATTCGCGTTGCAGGCGGCTGACGGGTTCATTCGGATTCACAGGGGTATTTTCATTCAAGGCGGTTGTGGTCATTTGGAGAATTCCTCGGTTTCCATCAGTTCTTTGTGGGTCAATCGGCGGGCGCCTTTGCCGTTGCGGTCCTTGGACCACTTTTTGGCGGGGCGAACTTTGGTGTACAGTTCCAGTTTGCCGGCGGCTTGGAGCTTCTTGAAGATGAGATACCAGCCGCAATCCATGTCCTTGGACACTTCACATTTTCCGGTTTTGGTTCCGCCGCACGTGCCGTTGGTCAGGCCTTTGGAGCAGCGGACGATGGGGCAGATGCCGCCGGTTTCGGCGAGCAGGCAGTCGCCGCATCCGCCGCAGTATTCCTGCCAGACGCCCTTGGCGGTGCTGGCGTCGTAGGAAGTCGTGTTGAGGCCCGGCAGGACGGTCGCCTGAGGGGCCAGTTCGCTCATGAATCCCACGCCCACGCCGCAGGCGATGGAGAGCACGGCGTCGTACTGGTCGAGCGGTTTCTTCAACATCGCGGCGAATTCGCGGTCGCACTGACGGGTGATGCAGTCGACGTCGAACTGCACGTCGGCTCGTCCCGCCGCGGCGGCGGCAAGCTTCAGTTGGCTGGCGAGCAGGTCGGCCTGTTTCTCGCCGCCCGAGACGCACACCGTCACGCACCCGCCACAGGCCAACACCAGCACCCGCTTGTACGGCGCCAGCATGGCGAGGATTTCTTCCATCGGTTTACGGTCTGCTACGATCATTCTTTTCTCCTTCAGAACACACTGCCCCGCCGGTTTCACGGCGTTAGACGACAATCAATATTTTGTTACAAGGAACCGTTTTCGTTGATTCGTTAACTCGTTGATTCGTTAATTGGTCAGTCGTTTTCCGAGTTAACGTATTAACGTATCAACGAATTCATACAGTCTCGTTCGGCCGCGACGACCACGGCGCGGTTGGCGGCGGTTCGGACGGCCAGTTGGGCCCTGTCGGGGTTGAGGCCGATTTCCTTGAGCATCGTGCGAACGCGCGTGACGTACGCGTGGGCCTTTCGCATCGTGGTCGGATAGCGGTCGGCGCCGGCCGGTTCGGTAACGACGAGCACGCCGGTGGCGCCGGCTTCGATGGCGGCGAGAATCTCCGCCGGGCCAAGGCGACTGATGCTCGAGAGGTAGATTTCGGCCACGCCGGCGGGGGCGGGATCGGCCTTGCCGGTCCAACTGGCCGCGTCGGCGTGGAAACCGTTGATGAACGCGACGACTTTTTTTCCCGCGGGCAGTTTGCCGACGGCCGACTTGACGCGGTCCCGCAGCGCGTGCGGTTCGTATCCCTTGGGCACGATGGCGTTGGCGGGGCAGGCGGCCATGCACAGGCCGCAGGCCTGGCACAAGGCCGAGTCGATGCGGGCAACGTCGGTGACCTTGGGGATGTCGAACGGGCAGACGCGGAAGCAGGTCTGGCAGGCGGCGCATTTATCGACGACGACTTCGGCGCCGCTGCCGCAGCTCATGCATCTCCGGGCCTCGGCCAGGGCGGTCGGCTCGGGGAACGTGTGTTCGAATTCGTTCCAATTTTTCGCCCGGACGTCGGCGGGTTCGGTGGGCGTGGGGTTGCGGTCGCAGCGGATGAGCTTGTCGGCGGTCTGGGCGTCGATCGTGCCGATGTAGGGCGGCGTCGCGTCGTTCAGGACGATCGGCTTGCCCGAAAGGAACATGTCGATGGCCTTGGCGGCGCGTTGGCCGCTGGCGCAGGCTTCGACGGCCGATCCGGGCGGCGTGACGATCTCGCCGGCGGCGAAAACGCCCGCAACGGCGGTCTCGTGCGTGGCCTTGTTGATGCCGAATAGCACGCGCCCGTTGGCGTCGGGTTTCACGTCGCAGCCGGCGAGGAAGCCCAAGTCCGGCATCTGCCCGATGGCGAGAATGACGGCGTCGCACGCGGCGACGGCCTGGTCGGCGTCGTCGTACGTCGGGCTGAATTTTTTCGCCTCGTCAAAGACGCGCGTGACCTTGCGGTGCTTGAGGCCTGTGATTTTGCCACCCTTCACCACGATCTCGACGGGGCCTCGACGATGAATGAACGTCACGCCTTCGTCCTTGGCTTCGTGCTGTTCCCACCACCAGGCGGGCATTTCCTGCTCGTCTTCGAGCATCATCATCTGCACGCGGGCGCCGAGCCGAACGGCCGACCGGGCGGCGTCGACGGCGACGTTGCCGCCGCCGATCACCAGCACATTTTTGCCGATATCCAGCGGCTGATCGAACGCGACGGCTTCGAGGAATGTCAGCACAGGCAGCACGCGCGGGTGATCCGCGCCGGGCAGCGGCAGCGTGCGGCTCTTGGCCAGGCCCGTCGTCACGAGCACGGCGGCGAACTGCTTTTGCAGGTCGGCGATCGTTTTATCCTTGCCGATCTCCACGCCGGTGACGATGGTCACGCCGTGCGCGGCGATCCAGTCGACGTCCTGCTTCACCACGTCGGCGGGCAGGCGATATTTCGGAATGGCCGTGCGGGGAATACCGCCGGCAACGGGGAATTTTTCAAACACGGTCGGGCGATAGCCCAGCTTGGCCAAATCCAATGCCGCCGCAAGCCCCGCGGGCCCCGCGCCGACGATCGCGACGGCGGCCTTGTTTTGCAGGATGGCCTTGTGAACCGGAGCGGAGGCCCCAAGCCCCTCGACCACGAACCGCTTGACTTCGCGAATGGCGACGGCCCCTTCGACGTCGGCCCGGCGGCAGTTCTGCTCGCACGGGTGATGGCAGATTCGCCCGCAGATGCTCGCGAAGGGAATATCGCGGCGGATGATCTCGGCGGCGGCGACGAAATCGCCCGCCGCCGCGGCTTCGAGATACGCCCGCACGTCGGCATGCACGGGGCAGGCGTTCCGGCACGGCGCCCATTCGCGATCCAGCAACTCGGTCGTCCCAGTCAACTTCGCCATCGCGGCGGAGGTCAAATCAACATCCCGCATGAAATTCTCCAAATCAAAACGATTACCAAGCGGGGATTGTACACCACCGGCGGAGGAATTCAATGGCGGAAAACGCTGGGATGGCGAGGGTTCGCGTCACGTTTGTGGATGGACAACATCGAAAGCCCAACCTGGCCACAGGCCCTGCCAGTTTGCGTTGCAAAACGGGCCTGGCGTCAAGAGCGTCCTACAACGCAAAATGGCAGGGCCTGTGGCCAGTCGCACCGTCTATGCACATGACATATACCTGATGGCTTGTGGCTAGTGGCTTGTGGCGTTCTGCTGAGCGTACTCCTCGCTGACCCGCCAGCGCCAGACGTACCACATTGCCGCCGCGATCATAATAACCCAGCCGGCGAAATAAATGCCGCTGGCGATGGTTTCGCAACTGTTGATGCAGCCGAGTTTGTTGAAGATGAACTGCCAGTCGTGCCGCCCGCCGCCGACCAGCGGCAGCGCACGGGCCTTCGCGTCGGCGGCGTAGCGGGCGACGTTCAAAAAATTCTCGCCAAGCCACAGCCCCGCCACCGCCACACCGGCCGTCTGGCGCCGCAGCCAGAAGTACACCCCGATTCCCAGCGGCACCATGCACTGGAGCAACGTCCCGCCCCACATTTGCAGGGTGTCGCCGAACGGCAGAAACACAATATGCCCGGCTTCGTGAATCGCCAGATTGACGTGATCGACAATAAACACAAACTGTTGTCGGGCCGTCAGAATCAATAGCCAGAAAATCAGTGTGCCGATGGCAAAACCAATCATATGTCCGCGACTCACCACAAGCCAGCCGCCAGGAATCGCCGGCGCGGCGTTATAGGATGAATACGGCGACGATGAGTACTGTTGCGATGAGTTGTATTGAGGATCCAATGTCGCCCTCCTCGTATAACATCGGTGACTTGGGAGGACGACTTGATTTTCGCGAATTGTTTAACGGGAGTTGAAGAAATAGCTATGGATATGGCTTGCCGGTTTGCGTTGTAAGACATTGTGAGCAATAAAACGTTCTGTCGTTCACAACGTCCTACAGCGCAAACCGGCAAACCATATTTACATCAACTTTTTTTTCGCGAAAAAAGATCTACGACAACAGTTCCTGGAACTCGCAGCCTTCGGATTCGGTTTCGTACAGGCCGACGATTTTTCGTTCGCGGATCGCGTTTTCCGGGCTGTCGCTGGCGTGGGCGCCGTTGCGCATCAGGTCCAGGCCGAAATCGCTGCGGACCGTGCCCGGCTCGGCCTTGGTCGGATCCGTGCTGCCCAGGACTTTACGCACCTTGTCGATGGCGTTGGGGCCTTCGTACAGCAGGGCGAGGCACTTGGTTCGGCTGGCGGAGGCCTTCTCGGTTGGGTCAATGATGTCGTCGGGATTCACGCCCGTCATGTATTCGACGATTTTGTTGAATTCCGTGACGGCATTGCGTTCGGCCAGCCGGTCGGCGACGGCTTCGGCGTCGGGCATCGTGAACGGGAACGTGAACGCGTCGTGCAGCCGCTGGTACACTTCCTGCGTGACGTTGCCCTTGAGCTTGCGGACAAAAACGTCCTTCAGCGGTCCGTAGAACTGCTCGCCCATGGCCACGGTCATGTGGAAGAGTTTCGCGCCGACGATTCGCAGGCCTGTCCAACTGAACGCGTCGATGATGTTGCCGGGCCTTCGCGAGCGGCGTTCGAAGTTGTCCGGCTTGAGCATCACCAGCGACGTCTGCACGTCGGGCTGCTTGTACGCGATTCGGCCTTCGAGCACGCCGCCGTCGGTGCAGGCGTACTTGGCGAACAGTTTCAGGTGTTCGGCATTCATCGCCGCATCGGGGCAGGTCAGGACGGCCGGCTCGAAGTAGCGGATGTTGCCCTTCTCGTCGCGGATGAAATCGCCGTAGGTGCCGCGGATCGTGTCGCCCACCGGCTGTTCGGTGAACGCGCCGATGACCTCGTCCTTGAGGTGCCGCACGGCATTGGGGCCTCGGAACAGCATGAACATGCACCGCGGCAGATAGCCCATCGGGTTGCTCTGACGGAGATTCAGGTCGACGTACTGCCGCCAGGCCTCCCGCAGCGTGGGGTCCATGTCCTTGGGCGCGAGGATTTCCTTGTAGGCGTCGAGGAAGGCGTCGCTGAAGACGAACATGCGGACGGCAACCAGTTCCAGCCGGGCGTGCGCCAGCAGCCGCCCGATAATGCCGCCGGTGCGGCTCTTGTAGAGACTGTAGGGCGTAATCAACGCGTAAGCCAATTGCTCGACCATGTCGCAAACTCCTGTGGATTAAGAAGCAGGAAAGCATAGCACGCCGCCATCGCGGCAGCAATACGGTTTTTCGCGAAACGCGGGGGACGCATGGATGCACGGCGGTTTTTTGTCACACCCGCCTGGACCACCGCAGGCCTTTTCGGAGGCGATGATCAAAACCGCGATCGGTCTTGCCACAGATAATTCCGGGCCCGCCATGCTGCTTCCGGGAAAAGCGGATCGTTATAATCGAGTCACAGACTGGCTGCGAGCCAATGGCGGACGATAGCAGGGTCTACCCCGTCTCGTGACGTGAATGAACACCCGTCCGAGGGAACCATTCAGCCAGTAGCCAATAGCCAGTAGGTAAGGAAGAGCAAAGGCGAAACGACAAAGAGAGCGGGAATGGTTGTCCACGGGCGAAGAACGTTGATCGTGTGATGACCCATACGTTTTGCCATACCTATTGGCTACTGGCTATTGGCTACTGGCTGAACGGCTCCCTCGGACCAATCGTTCGATCGCCCGTTTTTTATTTTTTCGTTCGACGAATTTGCCCGCGGACGTTGTGTATCGTACTGTTCGTTTGCCACGCAGGAGTAGCACCGGCCTTCGCGGCGTGCGTCGTGTGTCGGCCAGGGAATCTGGCCGCGGGGTGGTTCACGGCGGCGTCGCTGGATGGGCGGGTGAGAGGCACCGCGTGGCCGCTGGTCGGCCTGCTCGTCGGGCCGCCCAGCGGAATGCAACGACAACGACGCGGCCACGCGTCTTGCAATAACTGGTTCTCCTTTCGGTCTGGCCGGGCGACTCGGGGTCGCCCGGCCTTTTTTGTTGGGGGGCGTTTTCACCACAGAGACACCCTGCTTCGCTCTACGAGCTACGCAGGGCAAGAAGAGGACTCGGTGAACAGGGCACTTGAAAAATCGTTTTTACCGGCTCGCCTTTTTGCGCCGTTGAATGTTGTGAACTACAAAACGCTTTTCCGCACACAACGCTCAACAACGCAAACAGGCTGAGCCATCGCGAAAGTTTTTTCGAATTCCCGGTGCCCCTCTGTGTTTCTCTGTGTCTCTGTGGTAAAAAAAGCGTATGGCTACCCCCACGCTGGAATGTTTCGATAATCCGCACCCCGCCCGGGACTACGAGATTCTGCACGTCGCCCCGGAATTCACCTCCGTCTGCCCCAAGACCGGCCAGCCGGACTTCGGCACGATCGAAATCCTGTACGTCGCCGACCGGCGGTGCGTGGAACTCAAAAGCCTCAAGTTCTACCTGCAAAGCTTCCGCAACACGGGCGTGTTTTACGAGGACGTGGTCAACCGCATCCTGGACGATCTGGTGGCCGCGTTGTCGCCGCGGCACATGACCGTCACCGGCTCGTTCAGCCCGCGTGGCGGCATGCGAACGGTCGTCACGGCCCGCCACGCCGCTCCCGCCAAACGTGTAACCCGCCGAGGCCGCCCATGAAACCCGACTCGCGACGGTGGATCCGCCGGGCCGGCATTGCCCTGATCATCGCGCTGGCGGGCGTTGGCGTGTTTCTGCTGGCCACGGCGGACTGGGGCGCGACCAGCCAATGGTGTACCGTTACCGTGAGCGCCAGTTTCGACGGAACCGACATCTACCGCGGATGCCTCGTCGATGTACGTTTTACGGACAACACGGACTCAGGGGGAGGCCGTTCCGACGGCCCCAACGTCGCTCAGAAAGGTCATGTGCCTCCACCCGGCAGGACACTGGTGCCTGTACGGCTGTCCGCCACCGTGCCCCGTTGGCAGGAATCACTCGCCCATGACGCGATTTCGCAGGCCCTGGCGGAAATCAGACGCCTGCTACAGGCCGCCAGTCCCGACGTGGCGGGGTCGGACATCCAGCGGCTCAATTCCGCCACGGCCGGCGAGCGTGTGCTGTTGTCCCCGGAAGCCGTCGAGATGCTGCGACTGGGCCTGAAAAATGATATCGAATCGGGCTTCGGCCTGCTCGAACTGGGCGATGATTACGCCGTAAAAAATTACAACAGCCTGACGCTGGATTTGTCGCCCATCGCGCGTCGCTACGCCATCGACAAGGCCCTGGCCCGCATGGAATCGCACGGTGTCGCCGGCGGAAGGATCCAGATCGGCGACGACAGCAACACCTTCGGCCATGTGCCGCCGTGACGTGCCTGACGCCACTGGTCGAGGTCGCGCACGCGGGCCTGCACGGCTTCGAACGACGCGCATAAGGGAACGTGCGAGCCGTTCGAAGCCGTCCTCGCGTAACGGTGTGCCTTCAGCCAGTGGCGTCAGGCACGAGAAAAGAATTCTGCACCGCAACGCGAGACCGCGGAGGCCAATCGGTTGCTTTCGCCACGAAACCAACGATTCTCCTCGTCCGGGAAACTCAACCACACGCCCTTGTCGTCCCATACCTGTTGGCTACTGGCTATTGGCTACTGGCTTGCTTCCCTCCGAACGAATGGCTCACCCACGCCACGAGAATTGAAACCCTTCGCGCGAAATTCTTTTCATTTGCCCCTCGACCGTGTACATTTACGGGATGGACCGATAGGTCGGCTCGATGCCCTGGGCCGTTGTGTACTCCTATCCTATTAGTAGCTCTGTGCCCGCCACACGTCTGCCGGCGGGCGGCAAGGAAACGCCATAACATGACGACAACACCCAATCCAGAATCCGCCAAAACCAAAGGCGACCCCGCCAAAGGCAAAGGCAAAGCGTTCTTCGACCGGGCCGACCAGGTCGCCGAAACCGGTAGCTGGGACTTCGCCATCGAACTCTACCTCGAAGGCATCCTGCGCGAACCCGACGCCCTCGACCGCGGCCACAAACCCCTCCGCGAAGCCGCCCTGCAACGCAAAATCAAAGGCGGCAAGCCGGCGGGATTCTTCGAAAAAAACAAATACAAAGCCGGCAAGGACGCCCTCAGCCAATTGGCCGCCGCCGAGTACCTTCTGAGCAAAGACCCCGGCAACGAACTCCACATGGAGCAGTTTTTCAAGGCCGCCAAGGCCTCCGAACTGCCCGACGTCACCAAGTGGATCCTCGACATGCTCGTGGAATCGCAGCGGCAAAAGCCCGCCAAGGGCCGAAACAAACGGCTGCTCCAGGAAGTCACCAAGGGCTTCGACGACCTCCAGGAATTCGACCAGGCCATCGTCGCCTGCGCGCTGCTGCTGGAAGTCGACCGCAACAACAACACCATCCAGGAAGCACTCAAGGATCTCCAGACGCGGCGGACAATCCACAAGGGCGGCTACGGCGATAAAGGCACCGACTTCACCAAGGGCGTCAAAAATATCCAGGATCAAAAAGACGCCTTCGAAAAAGACGAGCTGGTACAAAGCCAGGATTTCAAACTCCGCGAGATCGAGAAAAAACGCACGGAGTACCTCGAAACGCCCACCGTGCCCGGCAAAATCAACGCCTACGTCGACGCCCTGCTGGCCATGGCCGACGACGGCTACGAAAACGAAGCCGCCGACGTGCTGCTGAAGGCCCATCGCGAGACGAACAGCTATCAGTACCGCATGCGCGTGGGCGAGATCCGCATCCGTCAGGCGGTGCGGCGGGTTCGCAAAGCCAAGGAGGCCGGCGACAAAGCCGTCATCACCGAGGCCATTCGGGCGCAGGTGCAACTGGAGCTGGAAGAATTCACCGAGCGGGCGGCGAATTATCCGACCGACCTGTCGATCAAGTACGAACTGGGCCGGCGGCAGTACGCGCTGGGGCAGTACGACTCGGCGATCGGCTCGCTTCAGCAGGCCCGCCGCGACGCGAGGCACGCCGTCCGGGCGAACGTCATGCTGGCCAAGGCGTTCGAGAAAAAAGGCATGCACGACCGCGAAGCCGCCGACACGCTCGAAGAAACCCTCAAGGGACAACTCCTCGAAGACCAGGAAAAAGAAGTCCGCTACCTGCTCGGGCTGCTCTACATCAAAATGAACCAGCTCCAACAGGCCGAACAACACCTCAGCCGCGTCACGCAAATCGACTACAACTACGAAGACGCCCGCACCCGGCTGGAACAAATCCGGGCGAAGATGGGATAGAGGCACGAGACGATCATGCGACCCTCCGTTGCGTTGAACATGAAGCGAGATGCGGTGCGTGAGGCGGCCAGCCGCTTCCGCACGGCCAATCCGCGCGTGTTCGGCTCGGTGCTGCACGGCGCCGACCGGGAAGGCGGCGACCTCGATCTGTTAGTCGATGCGCTGCCGGGCGCGACACTGTTCGACCTGGGAGGCCTACAAGATGAACTGGAATCATTACTGGGCGTCCGCGTCGACCTGCTGACCCCCGCCGACCTACCGCAAAAATTCCGGGCCAAAGTGCTCGCGGAGGCCCAGCCCATATGACCGAAAACCGCCTGGAAGATTATCTTGACCACATGCGACAGGCCGCGACGGACGTGTGTCGCTTCGTAGAAGGTATGAACAAGGATACCTTCCTTGACGACACGCGAACCCAGCGGGCCGTCATCATGTGCCTCGTCATCCTCGGCGAAGCCGCCACGAAAATCATCAATCACCACGCCGAATTCGTTGAAGCGCACCCCGACGTGCCGTGGCATAGCATGCGAGGCATGCGCAACCGCGTCGCCCACGGTTATTTCGACATCAACCTCGACGTGGTGTGGGATACCGTTCAAACGGCACTGCCCGCTCTGCTGAAACAACTTTCCGCATGCAGCGATGACGGTCCGCTGTTTCCATAATGAATGCCAAAAACAACTTGACTTATTTGTCAAGTTTAACTAGAATGTCACATCGAGTGATGCGATAACGTATGCGTACGATGAAAATCCCCGCGTTTACGAACGACGGCCTGTTGCCGCCTGGCGAGTACGAGGTGTCGTTCGAGGAACTCCGGAAATCCGTGCTGGTCCTCGGGCCAGGCGACCTCGGGGAATTTTCGCTCTGGGGTTCCGAGTGGCGTCGGCTGCTGGTGAACAATCTGGAAATCCTGACCCGACAGCTTTGGCAGGTCGGCGTGCGCGAGGTTTTTGTGGACGGTTCGTTCGCGGAAGACAACAACCACCCCGGCGACATCGACGGGTATTTCGTGTGCGAACCTGGATCGTTACATGAGGACGGCCTTCAGAAACAATTGAACGCTCTTGATCCGTACAAAATCTGGGAATGGAACAGGGCTTCGAGGACATCGTATCCCGGCTACAAGAAACCCCAGTTGCCCATGTGGCACCGTTATCGTGTTGAACTGCACCCGTATGTGCCGGAATCAGGGCTTGACTGTGGAATCTATGACGGGAGCGGACGTCGATTGGAGTTTCCCTCTGCGTTTCGTCAATCGCGAGATGGAAAACCCAAGGGAATCATAAAACTTCGCTACGGAGGTGAGCCATGATTCACAATGAGACAGAATATCAGCAGGCTGTAGCCAATCTCGCCCAAAGCCGTGAATATTTCGCGCAGCAACGGGAACGATTGAAGAAGGAAGGTTTTCCCGACGAGGCCATCACAACACTCATTGACTCAGCGATGCACTTTCATCTGAATTTACAGTGGGAAGTGGAACATTACGAGCGGATCATGCGAGGGGAGTTCCCGGAGTTGGAGAATCTGCATGGCCTTGGCTTTTTGCTCATCTCGTTGCGGATTGCTCAGGGGATTTCGCAACGGGAATTGGCCAAACGGTTGGATGTTCACGAGTCGCAGGTGTCGCGCGATGAGCGGAACGAGTATTTCGGGATCACCGTGGAGCGGGCCGCAAAAATTCTCGACGCCATGAATGTTCGGCTGAAAGTTGTCATGGAGAAGACGACACCTGTGGTTCCCGCAAAAAGAATTTCTTCACGGGTGCCGTCCGCTTCCGCCCATCGCCGCACGCGGCGACAAAACGGCCGCGCCGCGGCAGGATGATTACACCCATGGCAAACGAGTGGTATAGAAAGACAACGTGGTCCGACGCCGACCGCGACGATTTCGAGGCGCATCTCAAACGCAGCCGCGGAGCCGCGAATAAATCGCTGTATCTGCTGATCCAGGCCGAGCATCTTCAAGACGCCTCTCCGCCGTTATATCGCGAGGCGCTTGCCCTTCTTGAACGCGCGTTGACCGAATGGCGATATGATTCCCAAAGGGCCGTGGCGTTCCTTCGGAAGGCACAGTGCCTGCTGGAAACCGAAGGATTTGATGCCGCAATTCCTTTTTACAGGCAGTCGCTGGAATTTGAAAAACAGTATACAACGACCAGGACGATTGCCTGGCGGGAGTTTCCGTGGCAGATCGTGAAACATCGACGAACGGATCTTTACGAAGAGGCATTGAAGTGGCTGGACATCGAACGGGTTGCGTATCCAATCGATCGGTATTGCATGTCTACGGTCTGCGCTATCGTGTGGATGCACCAGGGAGATCCCGTCAACGCAAAAGCAGTCGCGGCCACGGCATTGAAGGCCGCGGAGATTGCATTTTCCGGTTTACGGTATCATCCGAACCACGGATTGGTTGGCGACATCGAGCCGTGGGCAAAGGCCGAGCTTGAACGCATCCTCTCCGCATAGTACAGTCGTGGCATGCCCTTATTTCGCCCCCCAAAATATTGGCCGCACGTTGCCGCCACGGCGTTACTGGCGGTTTTCTGGGGGTTGTGTTATGGCAGTCTGTGGGACAAGAGTCCCATGTTTGACGAGCCGACGCATGTTGCCGGCGGGTATAGTTATTGGACCACCGGCGAGTTTCGGCTGCACACGGAGAACGGGTCGCTGCCGCAGCGGCTTGCGGGCGGGGCGTTGGTTGTGGGCGGCGTCGAGATGGACGTTCGGCGGTCGCCGGGCTGGCGGGAATCCAACGTGTACGAAGTCAGCCGGCAACTGCTCTACCGCAGCGGCCACGATCAGACGCACCTCATCCGCCTTGCCCGCGCGAGCATGACCACCGTCGCCGCCCTGCTTGGCCTGGCCGTGTACGTCCTGGCGCTGCGGCGATACGGGCATCGCGGCGCGTTGCTGAGTTTGGCCGCGTTTGCCTTCAGCCCGACGTTCCTCGCGTACGGCGGGCTTGCCGTGTCGGACCTCACCGCGTCGCTGATGTTCCTGCTGGCCTCGGTGCTGACGTGGCAGGCGCTACGACGGGCGACGTGGACGAGCGTGCTCTCGGCAGGCCTGGCGTGCGGCGGGCTGCTGCTGTCCAAATCCTCCGGGCCTGTGATCCTGGGCGTCATCGCCGTCATGCTCGTCGTACGGCTGATCAGCCGCGAGGGAATCACCTTCGCCGCGGGCCGGGCGTGGTCGGCGACGCTCCACTCGCGTCCGGGCCGACTGGCGGGCATGATCGCCGTCCTGTTCGTACAAGCCTTGCTGGCCGTCACGCTCGTGTGGGCGGCCTACGGATTCCGCTACGCCGCCATCCCCGCCCACAGCGGCCCCGGCGAACTCATCGAGTCCTGGCAAAGCCTCTCGAAAAACGCGGGCCCCGCAGGCCGCTCGCTCCAACGCGCCGCCGAATACCAACTCCTGCCCGAAGCCTATCTCCACGGCCTCGCCTACACCATCGCCCACGCCGACAGCCGAATGGGCTTCATGACAGGCCAATACAGCGGCACCGGATGGCGATCCTACTTCCCCTTCTGTTTCGCCGTGAAAAACCCGTTGAGCTGGTTGGCGCTGCTGGCGACCGCGGCGGTGGCGGCGGTCGTCGCGTGGCGACGAAGCGACAAGCGACAAGTGACAAGCGACAAGAGCAGGAACGTCCTGTCTTCTACAACAACCGCTTCCCACGAGAGCGACGAAGTAAAACAAACGTCGCCTTCTCTTGTCACTAGTCGCTGGTCGCTTGTCGCGTCTTCCGTCTACGAAACCACGCCGCTGTGGGCGCTCGTTCTGATCTACGGTCTGACGGCCTGCCTCAGCCACATCAACATCGGGCATCGACACATTCTGCCGGTGTACGCGCCGCTGGCGGTGTTGATCGGGGCGGCTGCGACGATTCCCTGGCGGCGGTGGCGACTCCTGCCGCTGGCATTGGCTGCCCTGCTGGCGGCGGAGACGCTCTACTATTTTCCCCATTACGTGCCGTACATGAACCAGTTCGTCGGCGGGCCCGACAACGGCTGGCGGGTGCTGGGCGACAGCTCGCAGGAATGGGGCGGCGAATTGCCCGCCCTGAAACGATGGGTCGACGCCCGACGCGACCAACGCGGCGACGAGCCCATTTACTACTCGTATTTCGGCAGCGCCCTGCCGGCCTACTACGACATCGACGCCACGCAACTGTCCTCCTTCTACGACCTGCGAAGCCCGGACGACAAAGCCCTGGCCTCGCTGGGGCCTGGCACGTACTGCATCAGCGCGTCGCAACTGATGCTCTGCCGCCCCTGGCCGATGGGGCCATGGAACGACGACTACGAGCGGGCGTACCAGCATCTGCGGTCGCTGGCCCTTCGCACCCGGAACGAACACCTGCGACACGACCGCCTGCGATTCGCACGCCTCTGCGCGTACCTGCGAACCCACAGCCAGCCCGTCGAAAAAATCAACTACTCGTTCCTGGTCTTCGAAATCACGCCATCCCAACTCGACGCCGCCCTCGCAGGCCCCCCGCCGGAATTACGCCCGCGTGTGGACGCGGGGGAATAACCACGGTAAAGTAATCTCATGAACTATATTTCCACCCGAGGACGGATCCGACCGTGTGCGTTTCTCGATGCCGTGATGATGGGCCTGGCCGATGACGGCGGGCTTGTGATTCCCGAAGCCATTCCCGACGTGCGCGATCGCCTGACGGCATGGCGGGAGTTGTCCTACGCCGACCTGGCGCTCGAGATCATTTCGCTCTTCGCCACCGACGTGCCTCGCGAGGAGTTGCGGCCACTCATCGACAACGCATACGCTGCCGACCGCTGGCCTGGCGGCGTGGCGCCGACGGTGGCCGTCGGCGACCTGCACGTGCTGGAACTCTGGCACGGCCCGACGCTGGCGTTCAAGGACGTCGCGCTGCAACTGCTGGGCAACCTCTTCGAATACGTGCTCGCCAGACGGCCTGGGGAGCGGCTCAACATCCTCGGCGCCACCAGCGGCGACACCGGCTCGGCCGCCATCGCCGGCGTGAGAGGCCGGGCGGGAATCGACATCTTCATGATGCACCCGCGTGGCCGAACCAGCCCCATCCAGGCCCGCCAGATGACCACCGTGCTCGACGACAACGTCCACAACATCGCCATTCAGGGCGACTTCGACGACTGTCAGCGGATCATGAAAACCCTGGCCGGCGATTTGGCATTCAAACGCCGCCACCGGGTCGGCGCGGTCAACAGCGTCAACTGGGCCCGCGTGCTGGCACAGATCGTCTACTACTTCAAATCGGCGTTCGACGTGCAGTCACAACGTAGCACGGGCGTCCCGCCCGTGAGTCGCATGGGCGTCTCGCCCATGCAAAGCCAGCCAACAGACAAAACGCCCGCATCCCGGCAAAACCATCACGGGCAAGATGCCCGTGAGACTCACGGGCGGGACGCCCGTGCTACGGAGAAGACCGTCACCTTCGCCGTGCCGACCGGCAATTTCGGCGACGTCCTCGCCGGCTGGTACGCGATGCAAATGGGCTGCCCCATCAGCAGGCTCATCCTCGCCACCAACGTCAACGACATCCTCGCGCGATTTTTCGCCACCGGAACATACAGCGCCGGCTCCGTCACGCCAACCTCTTCACCGTCGATGGATATCCAAGTCTCCAGCAACTTCGAACGATACCTCTACCACCGCGTCGGCGAAGACCCGGCCAGATTGACGACGTTAATGCAAAACTTCGCCGACAACGGCTCGCTGTGCGTGGCCTTGGATCGCGACGGCGTGGTGGACCCACAACTCGCCGCCGGCTCCGCCGGCGAACAGGACGTGCTCGCCACCATCACCGACACCTGGCGGGATCACAAGTACCTGCTGGATCCGCACACCGCCGTCGGCGTCCACGTCGCCCGCCGCCTGCGACGCGACGGTGAAACGGTCGTCTGCCTGGCCACCGCGCACCCGGCCAAGTTCCCCGCCGCCATCGAGCAGGCCGTCGGCGAAAACCTCGCCCACCACGACCGCCTCGACGCCCTCGCAAACCTGCCCACACGCTGCGCCGACCTGCCAAACGATCCACAGGCCGTGCGGATGTTCATCGAAACCACCTTGGAAAGGAAAACATAATGAGCGCGATTCCCCCGGCACGCATGAATGAGTCCTGGCATCACGACACCCAACCGATCCGGCCTCGCGCGATGTGGTATTGGATCGCCCTGGTAATGTTTCTCGGCGGCATCGCCATCCTCGTTTCGGGCGTGGCACAGTTTGTCCGTGTCCTGTCTCAGCCGCCGCTGGCGCGAATCGTCGTGCCCGGCTCGGCGACGGTGCAGCTCGACGCGCCCGGCGAGTATCTGCTCAGCTATTCATTGAGGGCCGCCACCGAAGGCGTGTCCTCCAATCAGCCGCCAAACACGCCGTCGATCCAAGCCTCCGTCACCGACCTGGCCACGAAGCAGCCCGTGACGCTGACCAACAACAACTCGTTTTCGCTCACCAACTCGGACATGGCCGCCATCAGCGTATTCAGCTTCAACGTCAACACCCCAGGCCAATACCAGATCGACATCGCGTACGCCGAAACCCCGCCAACCACGCCAACCGAAATCCTTGTCATGTCGCAGAATGTCTTCCAGACGATCATAACATTTTTCAAACACATGGGCCTCTCGCTCCTGCTGGGCCTGCTCGCCCTCATCATCTTCCTCGTCACCATCATCCGCCGCTCCAGCGCAAAACGCCGACGACTGGCGGGAGGCTGAAAAACGTTCTCTATATCCTCCGTAACAAACAAACGTGACGGAAGACGATTGAAACATCATCGGTGTGGCAACGAGTGGGTTGGCCTCCCCGGTCTCGTATGTGGAGTGCCGACACACAGCCCCAACGGGGCGTCTGATATAGCCCAGGGTGAGCGGTACGCCGCGAACCCTGGGTTCAGGCGTTTCTTCGTTTATAATCGTTCGCACGCGCCACGGGCTGGAGTCAAGCACGCATTGTGTACGACGTCCAACAACGCTCCGTTTCGAAAACGGGTGTCGTGGGCCGCCGTGTTCGTGCGATGGCGTGACTCCAGCCAAGGCGAGAACGAACGGTCATATGAGAACAAAAAGTAATAATGAAAAACAAAATGTGTAATGTTACTCAAACACATGTGGCCAATTTTCGACCTCGCGCGACGGGATACTGGATCGCCGGCGTGATGTTACTCGTCGCCGCCGGCAGTGCCGCCTTTGGCTGGTGGCAGTACCATCGGTACGTGAATCGCCCGCCACTGGCGCGAATCGTCGTGCCTGGCTCGGCGACGGTGCAACTCGACACGCCCGGCTACTATCGGATCGTTTGCGCGGATATTTTTGCATGCACCACCACGTATCCCGATGGAACCGTCAGCCACAGGGATGGCCCCGCGGTGCCGGCGTTGCAGACCACCATCACCAACCTCGCCACGCAACAAGCCGTGCCGATGCACAAGGCCTCTTCGACGCAGTTCTTCGAGGCCGAACAGATCACGCATACCATGGAGGGCTTCGACATCGACACCCCCGGCCAGTACCAGATCGAGATCGCATACAAGTCGCCCCCACTGGACCCGCCCCTCGAACTGGCCCTCGTGCGACAACATTTCGATCAAGTGCACACGACGCTCCTGATTTCCCTCGGAATTGCGATGGTTCTGGGCCTGGTCGCCTTGATCATCGGCCTTGTCACGATCACCCGCCGCGTGAGTGCAAAACGCAGGCGACGGCTGGTATCCTCTATGCCTCTGTGGTAAAAAGACGTTCGAAAGGAAGAAATTCATGCCCATCACCGACCCACACGCCCTCGCCGCCACCGTTCGCAAGGCCGTGGCTGACGTTACCATTACCGATATTCACACGCACCTGTTCCCGCCATCGCATGGCGGGTTGCTGTTATGGGGCATTGACGAACTGTTGACGTATCACTACCTGCTGGCGGAGTTGTTTATCGCCACCGGGCAGCCGCCCAAGGCGTTTTACGCGCTGCCGAAATCGCGGCAGGCGGAGATGGTGTGGGACGAAATGTTCCTGCGGCGAAGTCCCGTCACCGAGGCTGCCCGCGGCGTGTTGCAGGTGATTCAATCGCTTGGTCTGGACGCGGGCGAGCGCGATCTCGTGACGTTGCGAAAGGCCTTCGCGGGCCTGACCGCCAGGCCGGAGGAGTATCTCGAACGCGTCTTTACGCTGGCGGGGCTTGACTACGCCGTCATGACCAACGACCCGTTCGTGCCCGCCGAAGTCGACGCCTGGCTGGCCAATCGTCCCGTGCCCGAACGGCTCAAAACCGCCCTGCGAATCGACACGATGGTGACCAACTGGCCGGCCGCCGTGCTGAAAATGGCCGCCCAGGGACACTCCAGCAGCGGCGGCGGCACCACGCAAACCGCACGAAAATTCCTCGCCGAGTGGGTCGCCCGCATCAAGCCGCTCTACCTGGCCGCCTCACTGCCCGACAGCTTCCGTTACGACGGCGTCCGCGCCACCGATCCCAACGACGACAACCCCAGCAACCACGCCGCCGACCGCCGACACGTCTGCGAACCCTCCCGCGTCCTCGACGACGTCATCCTCCCCCTCGCCCGTGAAACGGGCCTGCCACTGGCGCTCATGATCGGCGTGCGCCGCCAGGTCAACTCCGAATTCGGCCTGGCCGGCGACGGCGTGGGCGCAACCCACGTCGCCTCCGTGGCCGCCCTGGCGGCGAAAAACCCCGACGTGAAATTCCTCATCACCACGCTCGCGCGCGGCGATCAGCACGAATTGGCCGTCACGGCGAGGAAATTCGCCAACCTGCACCTCTTCGGCTGCTGGTGGTTCTGCAACCAGAGCAGCATCATCCGCGAGATGACGACGCTCCGCGTGGAGCTGCTGGGCACCGCCTTCACCGCCAACCACAGCGACGCCCGCGTGCTGGACCAGCTCCTCTACAAGTGGCCAACCACGCGAAAAATCGTCGCCGACGTGCTGACGGAAAAATACGGCGAACTCTTCGCCACCGGCTGGCGACCGACCGAACAGGAAATCGCCACCGACATACGTCGCATCCTCGGCGGGTCGTTCGAGGCGTTCGTGGCGCGGTGAGCGGAAGAACGCAACGTATGAATGGGAAACATGGAAAATAACGAAGATATCGTACGTGTAGGCAAGATCCCGTTCGATGAACACCTTTCTATCGGACAACTCAGAAAACTTGCGAAACAGTGGTTCAAGGAAAAATACAAGCACAACAATAAATTCGTCAACGAGGATACAGGACAAACCATTGAGGTCAGCGGAAGCGGAATTGGACACACCATACGCGAGGCACAGGACGTACTCACTATCTACTCGCTTGATGTTCTTCCTGAGATGATTGCTCGGATGAAATGGAAAGGTTTTGAACAGCCCAAAGAGCGGAAGGACGGAAAGCCTAACCCTGAAAACTTTTTGGGGATCGAACGGTACGAAACCAGGGTACAGGTGCGAGGCAACACATATACGGCGTATTTTGTTGTAAAAGTCGAGGAAATAGGCGGAAAAAAGGTCGGAAAGATGGAAAGGCTCTACTACTACAACCATCATATTAAGTAAGGGCTGGCAGAAGCATAGCTACCTGACTGGACGTCACCGTCCTATCGCGGGCAGGTCATCTGTCAACCCTTCTATAAGCATTATCGGCTGCAACCCTGGAAAAATCAAGCATGGACGGCAATTTTTCCAAGGCAAACACATGCCCCGTGACGTGGGCGTATTTCCGCGTCATTTCCCCAGTTCTCTGCTTCTCGCGGCCGCGGCGCGGATGGCGGCAACCAGAATGGTTTTCGCGTTGGCGTGGTCGAGGGTTTCGATGGCGCGTTGGGTGGTGCCGTTTGGGCTGGTGACGTTGGCGCGGAGAGTTTGGGGCGGCGTGTCGTCAACGGCGAGCAGGGCGGCGGCGCCGGCGCAGGTTTGCACCGCCAGCGTGCGGGCGGTGGCGGGGTCGAGGCCCTCCGCCACGCCGGCGGCGATCATCGCTTCGGCGAGATAAAACACGTACGCCGGCCCGGAGCCGGAAACCGCCGTCACTCCGTCCATGGCGGATTCGTCGACGACGACGCATCGGCCCGCCGTCGCGAAGACCGCGCCCGTCCAGTCGAGGTCGGCCCGCGTCGCGCGCGGGCCCGCACACGCCGCCGACATGCCCTGCCCCACCATCATCGGCGTGTTGGGCATCACGCGGACGATCCGCCCTCGCCCGCCGAGCAGTCTGTCGATCGCCGCCGTCGTGATGCCCGCGGCGATGCTGACGACCGTCGCGTCAGGTTTCACGACCTCCGCGACGGCAGGCAGCGCCGCCGGAATCACCTGCGGCTTGAGCGCCACCACCACGCGGCCGCACGACGCAGGCACCGCGTTGTCGGCCGTCGCGCGTACGCCCAGTTCGGCCAGCCGATCCCGCCGCGCCGGCGACAGGTCGCTGGCGACAATGCAATCGGCCGACAAAAACCCGCCGCGAATCACGCCGCGCACAATGGCCTCGGCCATGTTGCCTGCCCCGATGACGCCAAGTTCGTATCTCGTTTCCATGCCCACCATGGTGCGGTATCGGCGACCGTTTGACAAGGGGAAACAGGAGTGCACCAGGGCGAACGTATATACACCCTTTTTTCGCACAGGACTTGTGTTTAGGCTTGACTGGCCGCAGGCCCTGCCATCTTGCGTTGTCGAACGTGGTGCGCGACAAAACGTTTTGATTGTCACAACGATCGACAACGCAAAAATGGCAGGGCCTGCGCCAGATCGGGCTATGCAACGATCTCCACCTGCAAACATGGGTACACCCGAATGGACGAATGGAAAGAAATGGAAAAATCGTTGGTCCGATTGGAAAAGCGACGATAAAATACGGCAGTGACATCTTTCGCCGGTCTCGTGTCAACTCGCTGAAGGCGAAACGCGGAACACAATGTGTGCCATGCCTCTGTCGCGAAAGGATGGATGTATGAGAAGTCAACGGACTCGCGTACACACGCTCGCAAGCAACTCAGAATCATCTCGCGGCGGCTTTACACTGATTGAACTGCTGGTGGTCATCGCGATCATCGCGCTGCTGGTGTCGATCCTCATGCCAAGCCTCCAAAAAGCCAAACGCCATGCCAGCATCGCCGCCTGCGCGACCAACATGCGCTCGACGCTGCTGGGCCACAATATCTACGCCTCCGATCACAGCGACTGGGTGTGGAACTATGCCAACGGCGCCCACAATCACACCAACCCCAACGACGGCGCGTACAACCCCGCGCTGCCTCCCAATTCCCAGGACCAAGATCATCATAACTGGTACGCCAACGACAACCAGTGGCATCGCGACTACGAAGGCCGATCCCGGCACAGCTACTGGCGAGGCATCCTGGTCATGGGGAAATACGGCTCGGCCCGCTCGCTGGGCTGCTCCGCCCCACCGCCCAAAAAGGACTGGGGCCTGCTGTCGCAGGGCAACGACGCCGAAGGCCATTACTCCGAGGACATCCTCAAGGCGCCGCCGTTCGTCTATCGCGGACGCGCCACCGGCACGGATTACGACATCAACCTCTACGTGGGCGGAAGCATCGCGTACGGACCACACGGATCTGCACCCAACCGCATGAATCACCGCCCCAGGCCCAACGACCCACGAAGCATGATCGTCCTCAACTGCCAGGCGTACTCCGCCAGCGCCAAGGTCGAATGGGCGTCGTACAGCGAAACGATCTACATCTCGCCGCACCAGCCCAACCTCTCCGTCTATCACACCCGGTGGGAATTGGGCGAAGGCACGCTCGGGACGATCGTTTCGCACAACATCGGCTTCACCGCCGGCCACGTCCTGTTCGCCGACTCAGGCGGGCTGCCGAAAAAGTACGTCGATCCCGACACCGGCAAAATCTCCGCCGTCGCCAACGAGCGAGGCGTATTGCCGTACGGCTGGTAACGCGACGGGAGAACGCATGTCGTTCGTAAAAACACCGCGGGGCCGGTCATGTGACATGACCAGCCCCGCGCTCCTTTTTCAAACCGTTTTCAGACCGTTTCATCCACTCGCGTGGAAAACGCAGCCTTCTTACGCGCGGCGGCGACGCAGCAGCGCCAGGCCGCCCAGGGCCAGCAGGCTCATCGTCGCCGGCTCGGGAATGGCGGCTCCGAACAACTGGAACTCATGAATCTCCCTGCCGCCGCCGCCATTAAAGCCCCAGACGCCCCACGATCCTTTTTCCTCATTCCACGTTGCTGCCGGGTCGGTCTCGCTTCGTTCCCACCACGTCAACTCGGAGTCGTCCCAAGCCATGCGGAACATGTCGCCCGTGGCGGTCAGATCGAAGACAAGATATCCGGAGCTCCACACGTCGGTCGGGCCGAACACGGTCGTCCAGGTCAGCCCGCCATCGTCGGAGACCTCAAACGTCAACCCCATGATCTTGGCGTTCTCGTTGTTCTCGTACTTCGACAGGGCCGCGCCGGTGAAGGTGTACGCCTGCGAGAACGTCCACTCCACCGTGCCAGCACCGCCCAGGCCAACACCTGCCGTCGTGCCATCATACAGGTTGGACGGATCGAAGGAGTCGCCGTTTACGATCCGCTGCCATTCGCGGATATCGTTATCGTTATCGTCCTGGCCAACCGTCACCCAATCGTACCTGTCCCGGATGGCGGTGACGCTCATCTTGCCCTTCTCTTCATAGAAAACACTGGTCGTCCCGTCGATGGCCAGGCTTTGCCCCTCGGCCAGGTACGCCCCGAAACCGGGCAGGTCGATCAGACCATTGACCGACTGGCCGGAGGGTTTGAAGGTCAGGCTCGTCACGGAGGCATTGATCGAGTAGGAGTACGTGCCTGGATCGAGCCTCCAGTCAAACCCCCAATCGTCACCTACACCCGCTTGATCCAGATGCGTCTGATAGTCCTCGCCGTAGCGGCCTTGGTAGAGGATATTGTTATGATTGTTCCTGTCGATAATCACCCAGTATGCATGGGCATCGCGAGTATCCGAGGCGAGGACGTTGCCGTCCTGATCGCAGATGTCCCACGAGGACGGCGTGTGGTTGTAGTCGCGCCACGTCACCGACAACGCGCCCAGCGTCATGGGCGTGCTGCCAAGAACAACCGTGGCTTCGATGCCGTGAGCGATCGTGCCGACCAGCTCTTCCCCGTCCCATATTTCCTCGTTCCAGCCAACCACGCCGCCATACAGCCCCGCGGCCGCGCCTTTGTACATCTGCGCAGTCGACAGGAGCCGCCCCTGGGGAGAATCCTGCACGTAATAATACGTCCCGTTGGCATTCCAACGCTCCAACAGGTTGACCTTCGTGGGGTCGGTAAATGTGGTGCCCGCCATCGCGGAACTCGTCATCAGCACAGCCACAGCCAACAGTAATGTCAGTGAAAAACGCATGCCTGATCTCCTTAAATCAGATGGGTTGAAACAAATGACTCAAACCAAAAAATTGCCATGTTCTTACGCGCGGCGACGACGCAGCAGCGTCAGGCCGCCCAACGCCAGCAGACTCATCGTCATCGGCTCGGGGATGGCCTTGCCGAAAAGCTGGAAGGACGTGATCTCGGACAGACCGATGATGCTGTCTTCCCATGTCAGACGCACCCACGACCCCGTGGCGGCCTCGGCGAACGACTTGTACTGGTTATTGAAACCCCAGTCAAAGGGAATTTCATCGCCTTCGTCGTCGACGCCAAGCGCGATCAGCGGCGTCCACGTCGCTCCCTCGTCGTCGGAGACCCACACCTGGGCGCCGAACAAGGCCCGCCCGGAATTGAACGCGTGGGTCAGCGAGCCGCCGTAGAACGTATAGGCCTGCGAGAAGTGCCACTCCGCGAAACCGCCGCCGCCTGGCGGATTGGCGTAATTCGCCCCGTTGCAGTCGGCCCATCTCCACGCGTTCGCGTAGCTGTCATCCGTCATGGTCAGCAGGCCGTTTTCTTCGTGGAAAATGTTGTACGTGCCGTCGATGGCCAATTGCTGGCCCTGGGCCAGGTAGACGCCGATGCCGTCCAGTTCAAAGAAGCCGTTCGATATCCCCGTCGGGAACTCGGTATAGTCGAACGTAACGGTCATGGTGGTAATGGTGCGTTCCGATATGGCGTATCGGACCGCGCCCTCTCGGATCTCGCCCGGTACGGCGTCAGGGCAGGCGATGGGAGCGACGGTCACGGGAGCGCCGCTGTCGAACGAGAACGTCACGCAATTCGCGTCCGCCGACGGCATGTGGGCGGGCCGGTAAAAACTGAGCGAAACCGCGTCAATCGTGACCGGCGCCGCGAACGTATAGGTGGCCGTGATCAAGGAACCCTCGCCAACCGTCACCCGCCAGCCGGTGCCGTCGCTGGGGTACATCATGGCCTTTTGCAGGTCCTCGGGGCCGATGCGGCCGCCATTGTGACTGCCAATCGCGTCGATCATCCACGAACCGTCCGTCGTGGACCATCGCTGAAGCAGATTCACCTGTGTAGGATCGCTAAACGTGGTCCCCGCCAACGCGGAGGCCGTTATACAAACCGCGACAAAACAAATCACCGCAACGCGCATCGGAACTCTCCTTCCAAGAGAAACATCTATGACAGGACGAAACCGTCTCCATCTCCAAGAGCGAGCCCTTGTATCGTACCGCGGATCCTGCCGCTGTCAAGGCCCGGCGTCGCGACAAAAAAAATTTGACGCGGGTTCCCGTTTTCCGCGCCTTACGCCTTGACATGCTCCTCTAACAAGGTATAGTGTTTGACCTGTCGCAGCGCTGGAGTGGTCGGCGCTCCGATGGCCAGTGAAAATCTGGGGACGTAGCTCAATTGGATAGAGTACCGGACTGTCGATCCGGTGGTTGCGGGTTCGAGCCCCGTCGTCCTCGGTCAAAAAACCCCTGCAAAACGCAGGGGTTTTTATTTTTTCATGGACATGCCTTCTTCCTTGGTTATAACAAATATATAACCAGGGAGAACACCGATGGCCGATCCATTGAAGAGACTTGCCGACCAGCGTGCGAAAGACTCGCGTGCGGTGGACGATCCGCTACAGGAACTTGCCGAAGACCGGGCGTCGTATCTGAAGGAAGTCAAAGCCGAGGCCCGGCGGGAGGCCGCCAGCCAGGAGGCGACCTGGCCCGCGCCGTCGCGACGATCTGCCAAGGCGAAACACCACGGCACGGGAAGCCTCCAGCCCTGTTTCGCCGAGTCGATGTGCACCGTGCTGATCGTCATCGTAATCGTCGCGGGCATCATCGGATGTGTCCTTGCCGCCTCCCTCTCATTGATCGCACGGGATAGCACAGGACTGATCCTTGTCATACTGGGAATCGCCGTAACAGTCCTTCTCGAAGTGTTTTTTCTTGTCGCCTTGCAGTCGATCCTGCGCTATCTGCGAATCATCGCA
The DNA here is from genome assembly GCA_009783465.1 of Phycisphaerae bacterium. Taxonomy (GTDB): domain Bacteria; phylum Planctomycetota; class Phycisphaerae; order SM23-33; family SM23-33; genus WRDM01. The sequence goes on from WRDM01000004.1 coordinate 66,950, forward strand.
TCCAAACCGTAGCACGGGTGTTCTTGCCGGGCCTTCCTGTTCAGGCGCCACTGGCCGTGAGGTTGTTTACACGCCAAACACGCGTCGGGCGGTTTCTGTGGTTTGTCGTGCAAACTCTTCGGCGGGCACGTTGCGGAGGGCGGCCAGGAATTGGCCCACGTGGGCGACGTGGGCGGGTTCGTTGGTTTTTTGTTTTCGGACGGGTTCGGGGCTGAGATACGGGGCGTCAGTCTCGATCAGCAGTCGGCCTGTCGGCACAAGGCGGGCGGTTTCGTGCAACGCGGTACTTTTGGCGAAGGTGACGATGCCGCTGAAGCTGATCGTCGCGCCAAAATCGAGGGCGTCGGCAGTGTGTTCGGGCGGTTCGGTGAAGGAGTGAAAAATCACTCGCGTGCCATCGACGCGGCTGTCGCGGAGAATCGCCATCGTGTCGGCCCAGGCTTCGCGAGTGTGAACGACAACAGGTTTTCCCAGCCGAACGGCCAGGTCGAGCTGCGCGGCGAACGCCTGCTGTTGTGCCGGTCGCGGGGAGAAATCGTAGTGATAATCCAGCCCGATCTCACCGACGGCAATGTTTTTCGCGTCGCCAGCCAGCTCGCGCAGGCGGCGGTCCAGATCGGGCGGAGCGGACGCGGCGTCGTGCGGATGCACGCCCGCCGTCGCGTACACGTCGCCATGCCGATGCGCCAACCCCAGCGCCGCCCGCGACTCATCCAGGTCGCCAGCCGCACAAACAAACGCCCCCACCCCCGCCGCCCGCGCCCGAACGAGCACGGCGGCCACCTCCAGCAACAATCGCCCATGCGCCAAATGACAATGCGTGTCGATCCACATGAGGGTATGATACAAATTTTATTGAGCATGAGGGCAACAAATCGCCGGCGGCTGCGTTTTGTATGGTAGGAATGTTTCTGGGAACTTTTTTTTAGTGGAGAGGAGTGCGACATGAAGAAGGTATTGGCCATTGTGTTGACGGCGGTTCTGGCGTTCGGGACCACCGCGGTCGTGTATGCCGGCGCCGGCTCCGCGGACGGCTCTGCCAAATCGGGCAAGAAGTTCGAGAAGAAGGGCGACGGTAAAAAGGACAAGGAAGGCAAGGGCAAGAAGGGCAAGGCGAAAGGTGACAAGAAAAAAGGCTGCTGCAAGGACGCCGCCCAAGCCGAGGCCACGGAGTAAACGCTCCGCGTTTCACCCATGCATCGTGAAGGCCCTGCCCTGCTGCGTTCTATCGCGCAACAGGGCAGGGTCGTGTTTGTAATTGGCTGTGGGTGCACGTCATGTTTGTAGGTAGCCCCGTCTGGCCGCAGGCCCTGCCATGCTGCGTTGTAGATCGTTGTGACAGCGAAGCGTTCAGTCGTCCACACCGTCTTACAACGCAACATGGCAGGGCCTGCGGCCAGTGGCGCCTGAACATGAATCCCGTGCGAAGAAGAGTGCGTCCATGCGTTCGCCCTGGGCTATTGGCTTGTCGCCCGGGTTGGCTGGTCATATAATCATGGCCATGAGCAGGATGGCTTTCATGATGATCGGCGTGGCGGTGCTGACCCTGGCGGGGATTCTCGGCGGGTGCGGGCCTACGCCCAATGTGATCGACCCGTATATCCAGGGGCCTAAGGCGGCGCAGGGCAAGGTTCCCCGGCCTGTGGATCTGCTGCTGCCCCAGAAGATTCGCATTCATCCCTTCACGGCCTTGCGGACGCTGGAAGACCGCAACGTGATGGGCATCGAGGCCCGCATCGAGGCCCTCGACGCGTTCGGCGACCCGACGAAGGCCTTCGGCGACGTCCGCTTCGAACTCTACGCCTATCGCGCCAACAGCCTCGAATCCAAGGGCGACCTGCTGAACGTCTGGTCGGTAAGCATCGCCGACGCCAACAACAACCTGCTGCACTGGGATCGCGTCACGCGAGCGTACCTGTTCAAACTGGAACTGACGCAGCAGGCCGAGCCCGCCGACCGCTACGTGCTGGTGGCGATTTTCGACAGCCCGTACACGCAACGGCTGTTCGCCGAACACGTGATGATGCGATAGCAACGGTGGCTCGTTAACGAATGACGAGAGGGAGTACCTATGAAGATCACAACGTTGTGCCTTGCCGCCGCCGTGTTGGCGGCGATGTTCCTGGGCGGCTGTGCGAAATTCACGCGGCAGAATTACGAGATGGTCCAGATCGGCGACGACCGCGGCCATGTCGAGCACGTCCTCGGTAAGCCGGAATACCGCCACAGCTCGGTGTGGACCTACGTGCATCGCAGCCCGTATTACCAAGCCAAAATCCACTTCGAAGACAACCAGGTCTCCCGCAAGGAGTGGTTCGACGCGAAAACCACATGGAATCCACCGGCGGAGTGAGAAGCAAAGAGGCTGTTAGACTATTAGGCTGTTAGGCGCGGGCTTATGAAACGTTTGGCCTAATGATGCATAAGCCTCTCCCTAACAGCCTAACAGCCTAACAGCCTGAAGATGAGGTTCCCGTGACGTACCAGCCCAACAGCATTGTCGTTGGCGATTGCATCCAGGTGCTCCGGCAGGCCGCCGCCGAGGGACTGCGGGCGGACCTGGTATTCGCCGATCCGCCGTTTAACATCGGATACGTCTACGACGTCTACGAGGACGCCAAAGCCTACGACGAGTACTACGCGTGGACGCGCGACTGGATGGCCGCCTGCGCGGGCGTGCTCAAGCCGAACGGATCGTTCTGGATCGCCATCGGCGACGAATACGCCGCCGAGATCCGCATCCTCGGCCGACAGCTAGGCCTGACGCTGCGGAACTGGGTGATCTGGCACTACACGTTCGGCCAGGCGACCAAACGAAAATTCGCCCGCTGCCACGCGCACCTGTTCTATTTCACCAAACACCCGAAGGAATTCACGTTCAATGACATGGCCGTCCGCGTGCCGTCGGCACGCCAGATGAACTACGCCGACGCCCGCGCCAACCCCAACGGCAAAGTGCCCGACGACGTGTGGTCCATCAGCCGCGTCTGCGGCACATTCACCGAACGCGTCGAGTGGCACCCCTGCCAGATGCCCGAAAAAATCCTCGATCGCATCCTCCGCGCCAGCAGCAATGAAGGCGACCTCGTGATGGATCCATTTAATGGCTCGGGCACGACGGCCGCCGCGGCCGCCCGGCTGGGACGGCAGTACTTCACCGTCGACATCTCCGATACATACGTCGCCGAAAGCCACAAACGAATCGCCGACACGCTCGCGGGAAAAAGACCGTTGGTGGAACTCAGCGAAAATCCCCACAAAAAACGAAAAGTGAATACGCTCGAAGACAAACTCCGCCGCCAGGCGGAAGACGCCCGCGAAAAAGCACTCGCCCGAGCGGCCAAACGCGCCAAACCGCTGCAAATCCGCCGCAGCGTCCTCGACATACCCCCCACCGCCGCGACGACAACGGACGTCGCCACCAAACGCGTCGGCCGACCGCGAAAAAAACGACCGACGAATGACCCAACCGAATCCACGACAACCGTCAAACCGCCGAAGACAGATGGACTAACACCGCATTCACTGTTCGATTGACGGGGTCTTTCAATTCTCGCTCGAAACGAAGATTTCCATACCCGGGCGACTACCAGGGCCATCGCATCTAAAAAGGCCCATTTTTAGGCTGTAGGCTGTGGGCTGTAGGTTGATTTTCCTTTGCGAAACATCGGTCGCAGAGGCATGTCTCCTACAGCCTACAGCCTTTTCGCGAAAAAACGCGGAAATTTCGATGCGATGGCCCTGGGGCACCTACGCCTTCTGCGCTTCCTGGTCGAAGATGCGGGGCTTGCGCATCGGGAGGATGGCGCGGCGGCGTTTGCGGCGGCGGCCGGGTTGCGGAATGTCAGGCCTCGGGATACGCGTCGGGTGGTCGGCGACGACCTGTAAGGCGTCGCTGACGGTCGGAGCGAACAGGTCGGCCTTGATTTCGTCCGCCAGGCCGTCGGCGCGGTTGAACACGCCGCCTGTCACCAGCACCTGCATGTCCGCGCAGACGCCGATCTCGCGAATCATCTCGATCAGCCGCTTGGTGTTCGGCACGCCGACCGGCTGTGTGCCGTAAACGCACAATACGTCAGGCCGAAGCTTGCCGACCAGCGTGAGCACTTCATCGTTCGGCACGCCGCTGCCGAGGAACCACACGCTCCAGCCCTGGGCTTCGAACAGGTCGGCGGTGATCTGGGCGCCAAGCTCTTCCGTCTCGCCGTCGCCGCAGGTGACGATCATCCGCTGCCCGGTCTTGGGCTCGCGGGCAAGATAACCCTGAAGCTGGTCGGCGACCATGCGGTTGATCCGGGTGGCCATGTGCTCGACCGCCCGACTGATGTGGTTCTCACGATACAGCTTCTCGATCTGCTCCATCGCCGGCCAAATCACGTTTTTGAGCAGCTTGCACGCGGGATTGCCCCGGTCCTGGGCCGCCAACAGCATCTGGCGGGCCTCGAAACGCTTCCCGGCAAACAAATGCTCCATGTACTGTGTGAAGAGGTCGGCAATCGTCATATCCTGTTCTCCCTTGGCCTTGGTTTTCATCACGTCGAGTACCTTTTCCTTTTCCTGCATGTCAGCTTTTTACCATTTTGCTAATTTAAACAGCTTTGGCAACACTGATAAATTCGGCAACGTCGGTGAAAAAACTTAAACAAAACAGGCAAGATAGATAATTTACACAGAGTAAAAGTATTACGGGGACGTGCATCCTACATGGGGCGTTCCGACGGGATGAAATGCATAATCATTTATAAAACACTGAGTTACACACAGAACGGCCCGATAGTTCCACGATTACGCGAATGATTTCGAAAAATTCGCGAAATTCGCGGCCAAGATGTTCGACAGGCCGACGTCCCGCTCGGCACGATAAGGAGCAATTTCACCGCCGAGCGACGAAAACCGCTGGACACATCGCCGAAATCGACGTACAATGCACGCGCATTTCGATGGAGAGGTTCTATGACGTGGTTGTGTTGAGGGTACGTGTTTCGTTATGGTATGTTGTGTAATCGCGCATCAGGAAGCAAAGGAGACGACATGCGAAGTTTTTTGGTTATCACAGGATTATCGCTGGCGATGATCGCCGGCCAGGCACAGGCGGGCGTGGTGTATGCGAATAGTTCGGCGATCGACCTGATCCGCCTTCACGGCAACGACATCACCTCCTCCCAGGACCTCGCCGGGACGAACGTGGTGACTCGGCGTGCGGCGCATCCGTCGTACAACGCGGACACCCGCATCGGCTTTGCCAGCGGAGTGACAACCGAGGGCGTCTTCACAGGCACATCGGCGTGGTGGGCGGTCGAATTCGCCGGCGGCGAATCGTACTGGGTGCAGGATTATTTCTTTTACACCCACACCATTCACACGAGCATTACCTATCGGGTGGAGACGTACGACACCGTTCTTGACGCCTGGGTGCCTCAAACCATCGGCCTTGCCGGTGCCGACGCCGACGGCTGGATCACGACGAATAACAATCCGCCGGTCCTTTCCGGCTCGTTCATCAACGCCGTGAACACCACCGCGGTGCGTCTCAATGTCGGTTCCGCCACCGGGTGGAACACCTTTATCATCGCCGCCGCGCGAGTCACGGGGCCAAACGACAACGTCGCGGTGAACCCCGCCATTTCGCTGGCCCAACCCGCCTGGAACGGTAACGCGCTGCCTACGTATACCGACAAAAACAATGTCAACCCCGTCACGGCGGCTTACCTTACGGACAATTACACGCCCGAGCGCATGGCCGCCGGCCAAAGCTGGGGCATTCAGGTGTATCCCGACAAAGACAACGGCATCGCCGCCCAACTCACCGTGCCCCTGGCCGATCTCTACGCCGTCAACGCCGTCGCGCTGACCACCAGCGTTACGGATGCACGCAGGCCTGAGCATGTCGAAATCTGGTACTCGCCCGATGCCGCCGGCAACGTCTGGCTCCTGGCCACGACCGCAACGTTCGCCAGCAACACCACCGACCCCTACTACTACATCGACCTGGGCAAGACCGTCGAGGCCCAGCGCATCCGATTCGACCTCCTCGACTCGCACAACAACAACAGTATCCTCATCGCCCAGCTCTACGTCTACGGCAACGCGGTGCCCGAACCGGCGACGATGAGTCTGCTGGCGCTTGGCGGCCTGGCGCTGCTGCGCCGGCGGAAAGCGTAGGAGTTACTGACCGGCAAAAATCTGGCTTGCCTCTTTGCGTTGTCGGACGTTGTGAATAGCGAAGCGTTCGGGTATCACAACGTCTTACAGCGCAAAGAGGCAAGCCGTATTTTTTTGTCAATCTGTTCATCCGAAGTCTGAGGTGTTATGTCCGAACTACGATCGTTGAATCTGGCGGGAATCTGGGATTGTCACGCCCACACGGAGTTTGCATTTTGTGGCGACGGCACGTCGGCGGCGGGCGCGGCGGCGCGGGCGGCGGATCTGGGATTGGCGGGCGTCTGCCTGGTTGAGCACGCGCCGCAGTTGTATGTGGCCAGGGAGGATTTCTGGGCCGGGCGACACGTGTACGAGGCCGGTTCGTGGCGGCGAAATCCTGACCACCATCGCATGGCCGCGTATCGGCAGGCCGTTTCACCGCTGCGGTCGCCCCGCGTGAAGATCGGACTCGAGGTCGAACTCGATGCCGCCGGCGAACTGACGCTGCTGGATGAGGATCGCGGCTGGCCCGACTTGCTCGTCGGCGCGGTGCATTTTCTCCACGCCGACACGGCCACGCTCAGCGACGCCGACATCACCAGGCTGTTCCTGGACACGACGGAAAAACTCCTCGCCGCCGGCGTCGACATCCTCGCCCACCCGCTCCGCGCGATCGCCTGGGCCAAACGTCCCGTGCCCACGGACATCTACCCGCGGCTTGTCCACGGACTGGCCGCAGCCGGCACAGCGGCGGAGATCAACTATCACCACAACGCCCCCGACGCCGCCTTCTTCCGCCAATGCATCCACGCGGGCATAAAAATCGCCTTCGGCAGCGACGCCCACACCCTACACGCCGTCGGCAACTTCAGCCAACACGTCGCGCTACTCCAAGAAGCCGCCGGCAGGGAAGATATCCTTGATCTACTCTGGCGGCCGTGAGGACGGCAGGTTTTAGAGCAATTCAGAAATGAGATATCACAACTCTTGCCGCGAATTTCGCGAATTACACGAATTTTCCAAGCGAATTCGCGTCATCGCGAAATTCGCGGCAAGAAAAAGTGACAGATCAATCATGGATTCTTCAAAGGCTGAAAATGAATCGTGCCACGACGGCCCACGCGCCGACCAGAATGGCCAGGATGCCGACTTTCGGCTGGGCGGCCACCAGTTTGACAAACGACGCTTCCGCCTTGGCCTTGACCTCCGGGGACGCCTTGGCCAGCAATCGCTTCGAGATGATGCCCCATCCCAGCAGCGCCCCAGCCGCCACCGTGAGCACCGCGCACGCCAGCAGCGTCACCCACAACACCACGCCGCCCATGCCCGTACTCAACCAACTCAGGGCACGAATGCTCATGATCACCACCCAGATGCCCCACAGGAACGCGCAGAAACCGATGGTTGCCTGGTACGGCTGAATTTTCTTCAGCTTTTCCATCGCCTGGGGGCTTTTCTTCGCGATCATCCCGGGAACGCACAGCGCGCCAAGAACAATCAATAAAATCCCATACAACATATCTCTTACTCCCGTAAAAAAACGGCTCTCTGCACCACCCGTGCACATACACGGTGTTTATCCATCAAGGCCGCGGGCGTCCCGCGCGGAAGCCATGTCGCCTCCGCGCGGGAACGGTCCGCCGCATCAATCCTTGATCTGCTGGGCGCCGTACCCTTCCACCGCGCCGAAGAGCTTCAACGCGTCCTCCAACGGATAGCGGTTTCCGTACATGTCGACCTTGTTCGTCATGGTCGCCACCTGGTTCATGCCGAAACTCCGGCGGAACTGATTGGCGGGCGAATCGGCGTCGTAATCCACCTTCTCGCTGTAGACCATCGACAGAAACCCGGCCAGGTAGGCTTCGTTGATCTTGCCCTTGAGCTTGTCGCCGGACAGTTCGATATTTCCTTCGTACTTGTACAGTTCTTCGCGGTCCTCGAACTGTTTGCACCAGACGGTCAGCATCGACCCTCCGCCGGCGGCGATATACAGGTCTCCGTTGCGGTTCAGGAAGAACGCGTTGTTCTCCGCTCCGGTTTTGCGCTTGGCCGCGTCGGCGGGCGTAGTGTCCACGCGCGTGCGATCCAGCCCCGCGAACGCGTTGAGCCCGATAATACAATTCGTCACGTCCGTGTTGACGCCCGTCATGAACCGATAGCCGTACCCCATGTCCTTGAGGTCATTCAGCCGGGTCCACGAGAACAGCACCGTGTTGTGGCTGAAATCAATCTGTGTTGTATAGGCGTCCTTGCTTTGGCCGGTATTCCCGTTGATTTCCACCGCCGCGAAGGCGTTGGCCACGAAGACGTTGTTGCGGATCGTGAGCGTTCCGTTTGTCCATCCGCCCATGATGGCGTAGAAACCGCTGTTGGCCAACACGCAATTCTGGATCGTCACGTTGCCGCTGCCGCCGGTGTGGAGCCGGATGAGCGGCTGTTTCATCGTGATGACGTTTTTCTCGCCGCTGTTCTCGCCCTGCCCCGGCGCGTGAATCAGCATCCCGGTATCTACACCTTCAGGCTTGCCCTTGGTGGCGTGATACCCGTTGGAAAGCCCGCGGTCGAAGATGATCCCGTCAATGACGATCCCACCATCGGAAACCTTGAGCGGTTTCGACGCGCCCATCGTCTGCCCCAGCGTCAGCGAGGCCATGCTCTGCGCCGTTTTGTTAGCACTGGCCGGTGGTTGAATCATCGTCCGATGTTTGAGCACGTCGCGGGTCGCGAAGTCCGTGGAATACCCGCCCTTGAGGCTGACTGGCTTAAGCATCTCCAGGAACCCGCGGTCGCTGGTTCCGAGATAATTCCCCTCGGCGATGTGAATCGTATCCCCTTCGGCCGCCTTGTCCATCGCGGCCTGCAAGTCCTTGTAGGGCTTTTCCTTGCTCCCATCGGCGGATCGGACCGCCAGCCCCGTTTCCGCGCTGACGTACAGGTCCGCCCCGTGGGCCGCCCCCGCCGCCAGCATCGCAACCAACACTACGGCAACGTTACGGTACCAGCATGTCTGTCTGTCTGTCTGTCTGTCTGTCTGTCTGTCTGTCTGTCTGTCTGTCTGTCTGTCTGTCTGTCTGTCACAACCATAGTCGTTTCCTTTCGTTACACACAACACTTCCGCAACCGATATGCGAAAAACCCATGCCTGAACAAAACGATTTACGCCTGCATTCCGCGACTTGCGTTTCTATCAAACCATGACACGCGTAATCTGACAAGGTTTGTTTGGAAAATAATTTACTTTCCCGCGTTGTACTCGTCAATTACTTGCGTCACCAGCCGGATGCGTTCGAGGTCGCCGGTGGCGGACATTTCGTCGCTGATGCCCAGGCAAAGGTTGGGCGCGAAGAGGTCGAGGATTTTTTTCACGCAGTCGATGAGCGTCTGCTCGGTGAAATGCGTGTCGAAAAACACGGCGGGGATGCCGTCGATCAGCACCATGTCGCCTAGGGCGGCCTTGGTTTCCTCGAGCGTCACGTCGCCCTGCGGGATGGGCGTGATGGCTTCGATGCCGTCCATGCCCGTGTCGCGCGCGTACTCCAGCAGGCCCTTGCAGTTGCCGTCCCAATGGGCGAAGACGAACTTGCCGGCCCGGTGCAGTTGTTCGCTGCGGCGTTGATAGACCGGCAAAATGTACCTGGCGAAGATCTCCGGCGAGGTCGTGCCCGAATGCAGGTTGTCGCCGAAATTCACGCGCAGGATCGGGCTGGCGTTGATCACGTCGATCAGCCGGCTTTGCGATTCCTCGAGGGCGTCGAAGTATTCCTCGCACACGGCCGGCCAATCCATCAGGGCGTAAATCGTGTTGGCGATGCCCATTTCTTCGAGATACAGTTTCGCCGTCGTCGTGCGCGGAATGCAGAAATTCACCGCCCCCAGGCCCTTCCATTCCTCGCATTCCTTCTCGTACATCGCCTGGTCCCAGACCCAGGTGCGGTGCCGTTCGCGCCACGCGGCCACGCGCATTTCTTCGGGCGACGCCACCGGCCATTTGATCGGTTCGTGCCACCAACTGTTCGGGCTGACGCGATACCGCGCGTACTGCCGCCCGACGGGCGTGTGAATCGTCACCTCGTACTCATTGGGCGCGAGGTCGTTTCGTTCGATCCGCACGCGCGGATCCTCGACGTTGCGAATCGCATAGCAGAAATCGTACACGCGGTTGGCACAGCCCAGGTCGCGATACAGGGCGGGGAGGCTCATGCCTTGATAGCGTTCGGGCATGGGGAACCATTGTTGTGGCGGCAGACGGTCGGTGTACCACGCCCCGATGCGAGGCTCCCAGATCACCTTCCCGCCACTGCGGCGAAACGGCACGTCCAGCGAGAGCTGCGTCAAGTCGATATGGGCATGATCGGTCGGTCGGCCTGGCATTGTAAGTTCCTCATGTGACAAACGTTTCCGACAACCATACCGACTGCCAGCCGAAAGCCCAACAAAAAAGCGGCGGCAACATCGTTGCGGGGCTTTTCGATCTTTCGACTTCGTCAAGACCGAGCGGGATTACACGGATTAACGGATTTAAGGATTTTGCATACCGTGCGGAACGATAAATCCTTTAATCCTTCAATCCGTTAATCCGTGTAATCCCGCTCGGTCTTGACGAAGTCGAAAGATCGAAGACCTCGGTAATGTTGCCACAATCCCCCAGCAAAAAAAGCGGCGGTCGTGTCGCGGGGGGGGACGACACGAACCGCCTTGGCATTCCAGTTGGCCGGGGGGGAACCAACCGGAAAGATTCCTTATCACTTTTCACGCATTCTCTGAGACCAGACCGATTCGCCTGATCCACGTAAATGGGATTATATGAGAAAAAATGGGATGATGCAATAGCATTTATACGTTTTTTTGCGAAAATTTTCACAGCTCGCGGATTTTCGTTAAAGAATCTTCTTGAAAAACGTGCGGAACGTCCGGTATGGACTTGGACAGGAGAGTTTATGGCCATTACACAGACAGAGATGCGGCTGCTTCAGCGGGTTTTGGAGTCGCCCACGGTGCCGTTTCGTGAGGAGGCGGTTGCCGCGGTCGTGGCGGAATGGGCGGCCAGCCACGGCGTGGCGATTCGTCGCGACCGATGGGGAAACGTGGTGCTCGATTGGCCTGGCGAGAAGGCGGTGCCCTGCCGCGGAGTCGGCCGGCGGCGGTCGGCGGGTCGGACGGCGTGGTGTTTGGCGGCGCACATGGACCATCCCGGATTTGTGTTGCGTCGCATGAAGGATCGGACGGCATGGGCGGATTTTCTCGGCAGCGTGCGTCAGGAGTACTTCGTCGGCGGCCGCGTGGCGTTTTTCGGTGACGGCAAGCGGATTGGCCGGGGCGTCGTCACGAAGTGTTGGCCGGCTGAGGAAGGAAAATCCGAGGCGAAACCGGCCGAGTTTCCGCGGGTGGAGATCGCGTTGGCCGATGCGGCGGCGTTGCCGGTTGGCGCGATCGGCATGTGGGATTTTCCGGCGATGCGCGTTCGCGGGGAGACGCTCAGCAGCCGGGCATGCGACGATCTGGTCGGGTGCGCGGCGGTGATGTGCGCGATGGGCCGGATCGTGGCGTCGAGGCCCGCGCATCGCGTGCTGGCGGTGTTCGCGCGGGCGGAGGAGGTTGGATTTGTCGGCGCGATGGCGGCGTGCGAGGCGGGCACGATTCCGGAGGGATCGTTGGTGATTTCGGTGGAGACGTCGAAGGCGCAGCCGGCGGCAGCGTTGGGCGACGGCGCGGTCGTTCGGGTTGGCGACGCGTCGCGGACGTTCGATCCGGCGGTGACGGCGATGATGTCCACGACGGCGGCGGCGCTGGCGAAGGAGGACGCCGAATTTCGCTACTCGCGACAGCTTATGCCCGGCGGCACGTGCGAGGCCACCGCGTATCAGGCCTGGGGATTGCGAACCGGCGGGCTGTGCCTTCCGCTGGCGAATTACCACAACATGGGGCCGGCCCGACGCGTCGCGTCGGAGCGGATCAACCTGCGGGACTTCGATGCCGCCGTCAAACTCCTGACCGCCGTAGCCCAACAGCCGCCCGACACGTCGGCAAACGAAGCGCGACTCAAACAACGCCTCGACGCCCTCCTGGCCCGGCGACGACAATGGCTGTGACGCGAATGATAACGCGGAGAGCGGCAAACACATGGGCATTACCCGGTTTTCCGCGCGACTTTCGTGCTCGGCACAACAGGCCGCAGGCCCTGCCAGTTTGCGTTGTAAGACGACGTGAGCGACGGAACGCTTCGGTTGTCACAACGATCGACAACGCAAAATGGCAGGGCCTGCGGCCAGGTTTGGGCTACTCACAAGCATGACGTACGCCCGCCTGCTATACGCCGATCATCGCCCCCGTGCCGGTGGAGTGGGCCTGGCCGGCGGCTGTCTGGAATCCGGTTCCTGCTCCGGCTTCTGCTCGGGTTTCTGGTCCGGTTTCGCTGGCGGCGGCGCTGGTTGTTTTTGGTCTGGCTTTGCCGGCGGTGGCGCCGGTTGCTTCTGGTCCGGCTTTGCCAGCGGCGGCGCCGGTTGTTTTTGGTCTGGCTTCGCTGGCGGCGGCATTGGCTGTTTCTGGTCCGGCTTTGCCGGCGGTGTTGGGCGGCTGCCTTGGCCGATGTTATCGGGCTTGAAGGCGGCCTGGCGGGCGCGGCAGTCGTCGATCATTCGCTGGGCGGCCTGGTCGCGGGGAACGAACGACAGCGCGATGGACGCCTGCCGCTGGGCCTCCTGGTAGTCCATGCGTTTGTACGCCGTCTGGGCCTTGGCCATCGCGTCCTTGTATAGCTGCTGATTGCGTTGTTGCTGAGCGTCGGCGTTGCGATTTTTTCGTTCCTCCTCCAGCCTCGCGTTACACAACGAAATGCCCCGAAACGCCTCGGTGGTGGGCTGAAGTTTGTACGCGCTGCGATACGCGTCCAACGCCTGCTGCCAGCGTCGCCGCGCGAACTCATTCCGGGCCGTGTCCATCAGGCGATCGTATTGCTGGCGGTCGCGTTTGTACTGAGCGGCGGCAGCGGGATTCTGCAAATCCCGCCCGGTCCGTGCGAGCACGCGCTGCAACTCGGCGCGGTCGCCGATGCCGTCGTACCGCATCGTGCCAGTCTCCCGCCGGGCACGAAGATCGAGCATCCTCGCCTGCACCGTGAAAAATCCGCCCGACCGGCTGATGTTCACAAACACGACAAACTGCACGTCGTCCGCCAACGCGGCCAGCGACGACGCCGCCATGTCAGGCCGCAACGTGATCCGCCGACTCCGACAGTACGTCTCCAGTTGCCGCTGCGTCACGTATGCGTACCTGGCCGTGGAAAATCCGTTGAACACGGCGTCCATGCCCAGGCCGTCCGCCTGCCCGAACGCCACCACGGCCAGCCGCGGCTTCTGCAAACTCTGGCGACACTGATCCAGCCACGAGCGAACGTCGCGGTGGTCGCGAATCGCCAACGCCAGCCGGAAATTCTCCATCGCCGTGGCGTAATCGCGTGCATTCATCGCCCGCTGACCACGATCGACGTAAAAATCAAACCGTTCCGTCTCCCGCAGCCGTTCGTGACGCGCCAACTCGTCCATCGCCACACGGTCGTTACGCCCACGGGCAGCCTCCTTCGCCGCCAGACGCGACGCCTTCTCGTACAACTCGCCGAACTCCGCCGCGTACGACGTGTCCGCGTACGCGGACATGCAATGCCTCGCCAGCCGGCTGGCTTCGGCATACTCGCCGTCGGCCAACATCGTTTTCACTTTCATCCACCACTCGTAGGCTTCGTGCTGCCGATGCCGCCACTGCGTCTCCAGAAAATACCGCTCCTGCTCCTGGTGCTCCTGCCAGACGGGCCACTCCTCGTCGTCCTGCGTGAGGCGTTGCTGTATTTCCAGCAGAAAGGCGGCCTTTTCCTCGTCGGTCATCACGATCATGGCGGCCAGGTCGTCCAGCGCCCGCAACAGGTCACGGTCGGAGTCCATCGCGACCTGCGCGGTCTGCACGATCTCGCCCGTGACGGCGTCCACCAGCCGGGCCGACAGCACCGACGGCTCGCCGTAAATCGCCGACCCCATCACGAGATAGCGAATGCCCAGCAGCGACTGATCCAGGAGTTTCTCGGGATCGCCCACCAGCCCGGCGATGGTCAAGTCCTGCTCCTTGAGCAGTTCGGTCAGGCGGCTGCGCTCGACGAGCTGATAGCGTTCGCGGCTGAGCTTGGGCAGGAACATCTCGGCCAGGTCCTGCGAGGGGTTGTCGAGCTTCCACGGGCCGCTGACAGTGAAATCCGTGACGGCCAGCCGGGGCTTGACGGCCTTTTCGATGGCCTGCTGCAACCATTCGAAAATTTCGGGATCGTCGTTTTCCATGAGGGCGGCCTGGAAGGCGCGAACGGCGGTGTCGTAGTCGCCCTCCGTCATCGCCTGTTGGCCCCGCTGCACGTAGTCGGCGAACCGTTGGTCCGTGTCGGCGTCGTCATCGGCGTAAGCGAAATATGTTTCGTCGGGGGCGGCGTCGAGTATTTCGCCGTTTTCATCGTATAACGTGCCGTCTTTGTCGTACCAGATCCCCTGCGCATGCACGCTCGCGGTGCAAGCCGACATCGCCGCCACCAACGCCGCCACGGCCCACACGCCTATCGCCGAATGTTGTTTTGATGTCATCGTTTCACCTATATATGTGTAGACATATTAATCGGTCGAAGGATAGGCGAGAGTCGATTTAAAAACGGAGCGACATTCGGAACATTAAAAAACTGTAGCCTCGCTGCATGGATACGAGCAGGCTGGCCTCCACAGTCTCATGTAGAAACGTCGGCACGCAGCCCCAACGGGGCGTCTTAGGTAGCCCAGGGTGAGCGGTACGCCGCGAACCCTGGGGAACAAAGCGGGTTTTCTTACCCTCACCGTGCCTGACGCCACTGGCCGAGGTCGCTCACGCGGGCCTGTACGACTTCGAACGACGCGCACAAGGGAATGTGCGGGCCATTCGATGCCGTCTTCACGCGACGATGCGTCCTCGGCCAGTGGCGTCAGGCACGGTGAATAAGCTCAGAAAAACACACGGTCCCAGGGTTCGCGGAGTACCGCTCACCCTGGGCTACCCAAGACGCCCCGTTGGGGCTACGTGCTGGCGCTTCAATACAAGACTGGGAAGGCCGCATTCTTCTTTTCAACGCCCCGCAACGCAAACAGGCCGAGCCATATCCGCGTCCATCCTTTCATCCTTTTATCCCCGCGAAAGAATTCGCGGAATTCGCGGCGAAATGGGGCGTTTTTCACGGATCCAGTTCGGCGGCGAGTTGTTGGGCAGGGAAGCGTTTGCCTTGTGTGATGCCTTGTTCGATCTGTTTCCAGTTTCGGACAGCCTGTACGTTGGGGGTGTCCGGAAGGCGGCGGAGCATGGCGGCGGCGATGCGGCGGCGTTTTTCGGCGTCGTCGCCCTGGCGGAGGTCGGGAATCACGTACGCCTGCATGTCGTTGGCGAGGTAGGCCAGACAGTCGCCCTCGCGGTCGCCCACGCCGATGACAATGCCCTCCCACCGCGTCATGAGTTCCCGCAGCCGCCGCGTCTTCACCTCGGCGGTGTCGCCCATCGCCTCCTTCGTGCGGACCGTCACGAGCACGCCGGGCGGAAACCGATGGGCCGTCAGCCAGTGCTTGCTCTTGCGCGTCAGGGCGTCGGGGCGCTGCGTGAGGTAAATGAGGCTGTAGCCGTCACGCTCGCTCAGCCGCCACAGGACGTCGCTGGCGTCGGCCATCGCGGGCGGCTCGCCGGTGACCACCTGGTACGCCCGGCCGTCGACAATCGTGTGATCGAGGTCCACGACGATGAACCGCTCGCCAGGCGGACGGACGGCAACCAGCATGTCGTAGCGGATTTGCAACACGTCGCCGACGTCATCGGACATCCTGGCGGGCGTTTGAATGGGCGTGAGCGTGACGATCGTGTCGCCAGGCCGCGACGGCGCGGTATACGCCAACCGCGCGAAACCGTCCCTGTCCGTGACGGCCGTCCCAAGCCGCTGCGCCCCCGCGTCAAACGCCACAACGACATCGGCAATCCCCCGAAACGATTTGGGCTTCCGCAGCCGGGCGATCAACTCCACCGGCTCCCCCGGCATAGCGAGCACGTCCTGTCCATAAAACAACGCCCCCTGCTCCGCCGCCACCGCCCCGCCGCCACGATACGTGCCAATCATCGTCGTGGCTTTGCAGCCCGACAACAAAACGGCAGCGACTAGAACGGCAGCGACAAACGATAAATGATACGCGACCAGTGACAAGCCGTGGGACAACATTTTTGCACTCGAACGCAAGATCATAATGTGCTTATATAATCGAAAACCGCTTGGTTTTCGCGTCAAAAAAACTTGTGACGCGGAGAAAACGCATGTGCATTGTCAGGTTTTTCGCGTACCTTCGTGTTCAGGCGCAACTGGCCACAGGCCCTGCCAGTTACGCCTGAACACGAAACCCCTCGTCGCTCGTTACCCCTCCCTCGTCACTTTCGCCCCTTTTCCCTTGACCCGCCGCGACGTTCACGGTGAAGTGTGCGAACACAAAATTAAGGATATTACCCATGCTGACCAACGACTGGAAGACGCGGATCGAGCAGTGGCGGGCGGAGTTGAAGACGCAGTGTTTCACCGCCCTCGGACAGGTGGCGGTGCAGGGGTTCATGACGATGGATCATCTGCCCTACGAGCAGGCGGTAAAGGGGAAATTCAACCCCATGCCCGTCGGCACGCCGTGGGGCCGCAAGTGGGAGTACGGCTGGTTCAAGTTCGATATCACGACGCCCAAGGCCGCCGCGGGCGGGCGGTTCACGCTCGAGTGCGACCCCGGCTACGAGGGCATCATTTTCGTGAACGGCGTGGTGGCGGGCGCGACGGACTGGGGGCGGCGGCATCTCACGCTGTCGCACAACGCCAAGCCCGGCGAAACATTCCGCATCCTGATCGAAGGCTACGCCGGCCACGGCGACACGCCCTGCTGGAAAGGCCCGATCCCGCCAGGCCGAGTCGCCCTCCCCGAACCCCCCGCCGCCCAACGCACCATCGGAGCGATCTCCTTCGGCTGCTGGAACGAGGAAATCTACCAACTCTCCATGGACGTTGACATCCTGCTGAGCCTGCGCGATCTGCTGCACGCCGACTCGCTGCGACTCCAGGAAGTCGACCTGGCCTTGCGCGAATTCACCACCCTCGTCGACTTCAGCCTGACGGGCGACGCGCTGGCCAAGTCCATCGCCGCCGGACGACGACGACTCGCCCAGGTCCTCAAATGCCGCAACGGCGACACCGCGCCGGAAATCTTCGCCGTCGGCCACGGCCATCTCGACGTCGCCTGGCTGTGGCCTCTCGAAGAGACCCAGCGCAAGGCCGCCCGCACGCTGTCCAACCAGATGGCCCTGGCGGACGAATATCCCAGCCACCGATTCATCAACAGCCAAGCGCACCTGTTCTGGATGGTCAAAAAACACTACCCCGAATTCTACAAACGCGTCGTCCAGGCGGTGAAAAAAGGCCACGTCATCGCCGACGGCGGCATGTGGGTCGAAGCCGACACCAACGTCGCCGGCGGCGAGGCGCTCATCCGCCAATTCCTCCACGGCAAACGATTTTTCCGCCAGGAATTCGGCGTCGACAGCCGGCTGATGTGGCTGCCCGACGTCTTCGGCTACAGCGGCGCGATGCCGCAGATCATGCGTGGCTGCGGGGTCGACTACTTCTCGACGGCGAAACTGACCTGGACCTACAACGGCGGCGAACCGTTCCCGCACAACACGTTCACGTGGGAGGGCATCGACGGCAGCGAGATTCTCGTGCACCTGATCGCCAACGGGTACAACGCGCAGATGACGCCCTCGGACATCGGCGGGCGGTGGAACGCCCGCGTGCAGAAGGACGGCCTGCAGACGCAGTTGCACGCGTTCGGCTGGGGCGACGGCGGCGGCGGACCGACGCGGGATCACGTCGAGGGCGGACTTCGGATGGCGGATCTCGAGGGCTGCCCGCGTGTGCGTTTCGCCTCGCCGGCGGCGTTTTTCCGCGATCTGGAACGTCGCGGCGTGCCGGCCAATCGCTACGTCGGCGAGTTGTATTTCCAGTGCCATCGCGGCACGTACACGACGCAGGCGAAGACCAAAAAGGGCAACCGTTTCTGCGAGTTGGCGCTTCGCGAGGCGGAGATGTGGGCGTCGGCGGCGTTGGCGGTTGGCGCGAAAAAGTATGAGTTTCCCGAGGCCGTCATGGAGGAATTGTGGCGGGATCTGCTGCTGCATCAGTTCCATGACATTCTGCCGGGTTCGTCGATTCAGCGGGTGTACGAAGAGACGGAGCAGGCCCACGCGCGGATTCTCGGTGGCGCGGTCGCCGTTCGCGACATCGCCACGTCGGCGGTGGTCGCAGGCGGGCGGACCAAGGCAGACGACGGCCTGACGGTATTCAACTCGCTGGGCTGGGAGCGTTCGGCGCTGGTGTCGATCGGCCAATCGCGTGCCGCGACGTCGGCGGACGGCGAGTCGTTACCCACGCAGGCCGTCGACGGGCAGACGTTCGCGGAAGTCACCCTGCCCTCGTGCGGCTGGACGAGCGTGACGACCGCCACGAAGGCCTCCGCGACGGCAACGACAAAAGCAACCAACGTGAAGGCGACGACCCGCTCGCTGGAAAACGAACTCCTCCGCGTGACCTTCAACGACCGCGGCGAAATCGTGGGCCTCTTCGACAAGGAAACCGCCACCGAACTGGCCGCAGGCCCCTGCAACGCCATGCACCTCTACGGCGACGTGCCGGCCATGTTCGAAGCCTGGGACATCGACGCCACCTACACGCACTGCCCCGTCGAGCTGACCGAAAAGGCGACCATCGAGGTCCTCTCGCAAGGCGAACTGGCCGGCGTGCTGCGGATCCGCAGGCCCATCAACGACTCCGTCATGGAACAGGACGTCTGGCTGCGACGCGGCAGCCGGCGGATCGATTTCGTCACGCGGATCGACTGGGCCGAGCGGCAGAAACTGCTCAAGGTCAACTTCCCGGTGACCGTCCACGCCAACGAGGCAATTCACGAAATCCAGTTCGGCCATCTGCGCAGGCCCAACCACCTGTCGCGACAGTTCGACCAGGACCGCTACGAGGTCTCCGCGCACAAGTGGACGGCCCTGGCGGAGGAAAACCGCGGCTGTGCGGTCCTCAACGACTGCAAATACGGCGTGAACGTGCTGGGCAACAGTATCAACCTGACGCTGTTGCGTTCGACGCTCTTCCCCGACCCGCAGGCCGACCAGGGACGGCAGGAATTCACGTACGCGTTCTACGCATGGAACGGCCCGCTGACAACGAGCGGCCTGGTGCGGCAAGGCTACGAACTCAACGTCCATCCGACCACACAGCGTGGCAACGGAGGCACGGCCAGCCTGTTCCGCGTGGACGATCCAAGCATCGTGATCGACACGGTAAAACCGGCAGAAGACGGCAGCGGCGACCTCGTCGTGCGACTGTACGAATCCCTCCGCAGCCGGACGAAGACGGTGCTGCACGTGCCGCCGGTAATCAGTTCCGCCCAGCAGACCGACATGCTGGAAACCCCGCAACGAAAACTCGCGATCCGCGACGGAAAAATCAGCCTGGAATTCCGACCGTTCGAGATCAAGACGGTGCGGCTGACGAGGTAGCGGAAAAGCGTTCGCCGCGAATTCTTTTCGCGGGGATTATGGGCATAAAGGATGAAAACATGAAAAGAGGCGTTCGGTTGCAACGAACGCCTCTTCTCGTATTCTCAAGGAAAGAAATAGTATCCCATGAAATGCTACTGTTATGAAACCGAAACAGAATTTATCTATTGCGTGGAAGGCGCGGAGGGGAAAATATACGAAAATCTTCAAGCCGATAGATACTGGACGAAAACCGACGACGATAAATTCATCAAAATTTATTCTATGAATACCGGCTGGAACGACGCATGGTATACGGTTCCGGGATATAAAGAAGCCGTCATGGCCAATTTCGCTCGGCTAGGGCAGTCCTGGCTTGAAGGAGTATTCGACTGGGAAAAAGTCTTGCTGTTGCTTGCCCAAACGTTTACGAAGAATGGAATCGAATGGTACATATTCGGAAGTGTCAGTGAAGCCGTGCTTGGCGTTGACATTAATCCGCATGACATTGACATCGTTGTCCATACAAGAGATTTTTATATAGTAAAAGATTTATTCCGCGAATGTACTGTTGAGCCGCTGGGGGACAATAAAGGCAGTTGGCTCATACGATTCTTTGGAAAATTGTGCATTGAGGGGGCTTCGATTGATATAGCGGCGGATGATAAACTGAATTTGGAAAATCGTCAACGTCCTTATGAAAAAGCTTCATGGAATGGCTACGACGTATCTATCGAACCTTTACAAGCTCGGTATGAGGTTGAGATACAGCGTGGCAGAAAAGATAGAATAAAAGCGATCGAAGCATACATGAACAAATCATAATTGCTTTTGTCGACGTATAAGGCGAAACGGATACCGAAGTATCCGTTTCGCCTTATACAACATCCTGCAGCGCAAACAGGTAGAGCCACATTTACGCAATTCGTATGGTGTGAATCTCGTGTTTATGCAGCGTCGTTTTGTAACAACTGATTTCCACCGGTTCACCGAGCGGGCGTTCCAGTAAATCGCAGACCGTTACCTGACAATCGCGGCCGAGATCGACCGTCACGGGCGAATCCTGGCCCGCGATTTCCTGAACGCGCAACACCCACCCCCTGCCGTCCTGGGCGGGTTTCCATGCGGTGGCGATCGCGTTGCCTTCGACGGCCAACGGCACCGCCAGCGGGGCGGGAAGGTTGTACGCGTAGCCGGCGCGCGTGAGGTCCGGCTCGCTCACGCCGTCGGTGTACGGCCAAATGCTGTACTCGAACTCGTGCCTCCCCGTGTCGCGCCAGCCGTCGATCGCGTAGGGCTCGATGCCCAGCGGGTAGGAACAGAACGGCATCTCCGGGCTTCGCAGCAGCGAGAAATCCCACCGCCCCGGCGACCAGCGGAAGCACGGCAACCCCTTGTTCAGAATCGCCACGCCGCGCGACGCGTCGATCCGCTTGCGAACCCAGTGCAGGGCGGGGAATTCCATCGTGTTGCTCTTCCAGTCGCTGTAGTCCAGCCGCGATTCGTCGTACGTGCGGTCGATGAAGCCGAAAGGCACCTCCCACGTCGCGGTGGGGTCGGAGCTTCGCACAGGCACCAGCACGCGAAGCCGCTTGCTGTGCGTGTCCCAGTCGACGGTCGTGTGAAAATCCAGCCGCCGGCCGTCGGCGCTGAGGCAGGCCGTCACGGTCCATTTGAGCTTCTTGATCCGCGGATCGTTGCCCCGGTATTGGCCGATCCATCGGATGGCCGATTCGGCGACGTCGACGGCGGCGTTGGCATCCGCCAGCGCCACGCTGGAATAGTCGTACTGCACGGAAGCGTGCGGCGATTTCCGCGTGCCCCACGCGTCGCCCCAGTCGTCCTCGACGACCAGTTCACCCACACGAAACGGCCTGTCCGCGTACACCGCGCGCG
This sequence comes from Phycisphaerae bacterium, assembly GCA_009783465.1. GTDB lineage: Bacteria > Planctomycetota > Phycisphaerae > SM23-33 > SM23-33 > WRDM01. The sequence continues at coordinate 88,595 of WRDM01000004.1, forward strand.
GCGAGGCCCCGAAGAGATCCTGCCCGTTCACCAGCAGCCTGGCGATGCCGTGCAGGTCGTACTGCACTTCGAGAGGCCCCATCTGCATCATGCCCTCGGCGGAGCGGCATTTGGCGAATGCGTGTTTGGGCCTGACCGCCGGCGCGACGCCGTACGACCGCGTGACAGCCTGCGCGGCGTCGAGCATGTCCATCAATTCGTCGTTGGCGTCGTCGATGTGCGTGCCGGTGATCGCGTCGTGAAACTGATTGAACAACACGTTCCGCCAGGCGTCGTCGATTTTTTTCGGCGGGGCCTTGGGCTTACCCTTCCGCCACGATGTCGTCGCCAGCGACGCCTCCACCGCCAGCAGTTCATACGCGATCTGCTTGGTCCGCTGCTTGTTGCGGATGTACGTGACGTAACAGCCGGGCATGCCGGGATTGAGGTCGTCGGGCGTCGTCGGCAGCGGCTGGGCGTCGAGATCCATCAGGTCCAACAGCTCGGTGTAATTGCCCATGCGGATTTCGCACTGGCCCGCGTACCTGGCCGCCGCCTGGCGGATGATGTCGAGGTACTTCTGATTGGGCCTCTGCTCCTCGCACGAGAGCATGACGATGGCCCACGGCTCGGGCTTGGCGACGGACCGGTCGATCATCTCCGCCAGCGGGGCCGTCAGCGGAACGTCCGCCCAGATCATGCCGCTCTTGCCGCACTGCGTGCAGCCATGGCCTTTGCAGCGGGTGCAGGGCACGTGCTTCATGTATTCGCCGGCGTTTTCGCGCGGGCCGTGATCCAGCACGGGGATGCTCGTGCCGTCGATGCCCAGCCAGGCCTGTCCGGCGGGCACCTGCCGGTACGACAGATACGCCGCCGCCCGACAGCCGCACAGGCGAAGAATCTGCGGCGTGTTGGGCCCGTTGCCGAACGCGTCGGCCACCCAGCCGATTTGCAGACTCGAATTGTCCGCGCCGGCGATCTCCTCGTACATCGGCCAGGCGAGCAGATAATTCCGCACCAGCCCCTCCGCCGCGGGCATGTTCGTGTCGCTGATCGTCTCGCCGCAACACACCATGTTGAAGTTGCCGCTCCGCGCGTGCTCCATCACCGCCGCCCGCGACGCACGGTTCCGCCGCAAAAACGTCCGCCAGACGGCCACCTGGCCCTCAGCAAACGTATATCCCTCCCCCGCCAACTCCAGCCACTTGTGAATAATCGCCGCCTCCACCTCCGTGTAAGGCCTCATCACCACGCCGCCGATCTCCACCGCCCGATCAAACGCGCGACGCCACACCGGATCCATGTGATAATGCGGAACCACCAACACCAACTTGGCCATGGCATTTCCTTTCGTCATCCATTCGTCACCAAAGGATAGCCTCGCCGGGCACCAGCGACAAGTGGCAAGTCCCTGGCGTTTCTTCGCTTCCCTCTTGTATTACGGCGCGAGATGGCTATGCTGTGGGGCAGTTGTGGGTTTTCTAACTTTTTTCATCTCATGGGAGAACGTGGACATGACAAACGCAGGTGAGTCGAGCGGTACGCCGTTGCGGGCGACGCCCAGCAAGGACCCGGCGGTACGGATGCTGATCGTGGCCGCCATGGCGCTGGGCTTCGGGCTGTGGTGCATCTATCACGCGGCCTTCGATCCCAGTCCCGAGAGCCAAAAGTATCGCGAGCTCGCGCCCGACGCGGACATCAACGCCATGGCGACCTACTATTTCAATCTCGCCGGCGCGTTTATTCTGCCGCTGGTGGGCGTGGTGTTCCTGGCCTTGAGCATCCGTCAGGGGCGGCGCAAGTTGAGCATGGACGAGGCCGGCATCCACGCGGACTCGACGACGGTCGCCTGGTCGGACATCAAGGAAGTCGACGCGAAAGAGTTCAAGCAGAAGGACATTCTTCGCGTGATTCACGGCAACGGCGCCCTCAAGCTCGACGGCTATCTCTGGCAGAAATCGGACTTCCAGAAACTCGTCGCCTACCTCGAACAGCACGTGCCCGCGGAGAAGATTACACGGTAGGCGATCCAGCCGCCCAATATGAGCCTGTTCGCCTTCGCGAAGACCCAGCGGGTTACGCGGAGTAACGGATGATTGGATTGCCGTGCTGGAACGATAAATTTTCCTTAAAATCCTTTAATCCGTGTAATCCCGCTCGGTCTTCGCGAAGGCGGTTGATGTAACGCGTAGCGTCTGGAGGCGACATATGAACAGCACGGAACGACTGCTCGCCTGCCTGCACGGCGAGGTGCCCGATCGTGTGCCGATCAGCACGTACGAACTGGCCGGATACAATCCCGATAATTTCGAAAACAAGGATCCCAGCTACGCGGAGTTGATGGCGTTCATCCGCGAGCACGCCGACTGTATTTATATGACCGGTGTCGGCGTGCCCAATACGCGGAGCGACGCCTGCTCGTGGGAGACGCTCGAACAATACGACGACGGCGACCAGCACGTCACGCGACGCGTCCTGCACGCGCCCGGCGGCGACCTCACGCTCACCACCAGCCGCAGCGACGACGTCATGACCACCTGGACGCGAGAGCACCTCTGCAAAAATCTCGACGATTTGCAGGTTTACCTCGACATCCCGTGGGAGCCAGGCGAGGCCGATTTCTCACAGCTCAACGTGGCATGGCAGCGGCTCGAGGGCCGTCACGGGCTGCCGATGCTCGACATGGGCGACCCGCTGTGCGAAGTCGCAGCCATGTTTTCGATGGAGGATTTCGTCGTGCTGGCGATGACGGAAACCGACGCCTTCGTCGCAGCCATGGATCGGCTGCACGAAAAATACGTCGAAGTGCTCCGCCGCACGCTGGCCGGGCCTGTGAAGAATTGCCTCTTCCGCATTTACGGCCCGGAGTACGCGACGCCGCCGTTCCTGCCGCCGGAACTGTTCGCGAAATTCGTCACGCGCTACGACCGCGTGTACTGCCGCATGATGCGCGAAGCGGGCGTCTTCCCGCGAATCCACAGCCACGGAAAAATCGGCCGCGTGGTGGAGGAAATCCGAAAAATCGACCCCGTCGCCATCGACCCCGTCGAGCCGCCCCCCGACGGCGACATCACCATCGCGCAGCTCAAACGGCAACTGCCCGAACTGGTCCTCTGCGGCGGGCTGGAACTCAAGCACATCGAGGCCGCCGACGCGACATTCATCGACGCCCTCGTGCGCGACCTCATCGCCCAGGGCAAACCCGGCGGACGCTACATCATCCTCCCGACGGCCGCCCCCATCAACATCCCCCTCCGCCAGAAAACCGCGGCCAACTACCGCCAATTCATCGAAACGGCCCTGGAGGCGGGACGATATTGAGGATCCGTTCTACGCACGGCACGAACGGGAAAACTCGAAACTCGAAGCACGACAGCCGTTACCCCACGGCGCCCTCATGATCGGCCACCCCGCCGAACACTACCACCGCATCCCACCCCGCAAACCAGCAGACGTGCGGTGCCTTGTTTTTTTTCGCTGTCGGCTCTATGGTATCCCTGCGCACGATAAGAACCGCCGTGGGCGCGGAAGGAGCCAGTCATGACGATGTCGGAGAAAGAGAAGTCGCACGCCGAAATGTTGTATCAGCCCAACGATCCCGAACTGTGCGCGGACCGCGACGTCACGCAGCGGAAGCTGTATGACTACAATCGCATGCACCCGCTGGACCGCGAGGCCCGGCGGGCGGCGATTCGCGAAATTTTCGGGGCCGTCGGCGAGAACAGTCTTGTCGAACAGCCGTTGTTTTGTACCTACGGTTACAACACGCGGGTCGGGAAAAACTTTTTCCTCAACGTCAATTGCAAGATCATGGACAGCGGCAAGGTGACGATCGGCGACAACGTGTTCATCGCGCCCAACGTCTGCATCGTGACGGAAGAACACGCGATGGACGTTGAGCAGCGGCTGGCGGGGCTGGAGTACACGCACCCAGTGACGATCGGCGACAACGTGTGGATTTGCACCGGCGCGATCATCCTGCCGGGTGTAACCATCGGCGAGGGCAGCGTCATCGGTGCCGGCGCCGTCGTTTCGAAGGACATCCCCGCCCACAGCCTCGCCGTCGGCGTGCCCGCCAAAGTCATCCGCACGTTGAGGCACGCGGCCAAGGAAACGTGGAGCCCTGAAAACGTTCCCGGAGGCAAATAGTCGCCCCCAGTCCAGTGAAAACAGAGAAATCGAAGCCCAATTCGTGCTGAAACAATCGTGGTACACCTGTGTTTTCAGGAATCGACCGATGGGACAGACGCTGGATTATGAATGTGAATGGACAGAGATTCCTTTTTCTCTTTACTGTTCAGTCTGGCCTGTTGTTGTAGATATAGCATGGCTACTTTTCGACGCCCCTCGTCGTTGAGCTTATTCAACTCGGCCCGTTCGACAGGTTTGTCTTCCGCTTCCTCAATCAAGAACGCCACGATCCGATCCGCTTCCTCTTGCGTAACACTGTCGGACGGATCGTCTTCGCGATTATCCTCAATGCTTCTGCCAACCCACGTTTCCTCGGAATCGAGATTGTGATCATGGCCTTGATCGTGATCGTGACCGCTCTGGTCTTTTTGACCCATCCAATCTTTCAGCAATGGCGAATCATTGATGGCTCTGCTGATGGTCGAAGGTGCGCAGCCTACATGTGCAGCCAGTTTGCGCAGCGACGAGAACGACTTGCCGTTTGCGCGGATACGGAGAAGGCGATCCTGCACATCGCGCCAGTTCGCTTCGACCGCGCCGTCCTTGGGTGACCGGCTTTGTTTCGACTGGCCGATCGGCGATAAATCGTTTTTGCCGGGACGATCACTTTTGTAAGCGCCACCTTCTATCAGCCAGGCAGGCAGAACCGGTGCCTCGCCAGGCGGAGCGGCCAACGACAAAACCCACAGCTACGCGGTGGGCACCAGCGGCGACTGCAACGCGCTGGGTCGGCTGATGCGTCGCGAAGCGTGCAAACTCAAATTCGACCAGGCCAACCATCTCTACGCCGTCACCGACGGTGCCGAATGGATCGCAAGACAGTACGCCAAACAACTGCCGCTGGAACTACACGTTCTGGACTACTACCACCTGCAGAACCATGTGATCGCCGCCGCCCAGGCCCTCTACGGCGAAGGCACAAAACAGTCCATCGCGTGGCGGGAAGACATGATGGGCTATGTGTGGAACCGGGGCTCGCTGGTGATGCTCGACCACCTGGGCCATTACCTGCAACGCCACCGCGAGGGTCCCAAACATGAAGCCCTCCTCTCGTTACGTGACTACGTGGCCAAACGGGTGAATATGACCGACTACCCCTCGTACCGCCAGATCGGCTACGACTGCGGCTCGGGCCCGACGGAATCGTTCTGCGGCACCCTGACCCGCCGCCTCAAAGGCCGCGGCATGCACTGGGACAAGGATAATGCCGAAGCCATCATGGCCTTGGGCAGCCTCTACTACTCCAACCTGTGGAACCACTACTGGAAAAAACAACGAGCCGCCTAACCCAATGCCAGAAAAGAAGGTCACTCACGTTTTCACCGACCCTCCGGTTTTTCTGTACTTTTCGGGGGGTTATGGTAAAACCCCTGTGTGTTAAACAGTGAATCTCCAACCGTGACGACGACTTCCGCACCGCGTGGCCGAGTGGCTGCGTGGGTGCGGTTTGTTTTGGACAACTCCCTGCTCCTGCTGGCTGGGGCGGTGGCGGCGATGGTGTGGGCGAATCTTTCGCCGGCCAGTTATGCCGCGATGTTGCATGCGCCGCTGTTGGCGAATCCGTATTTTGGCGTGGCGGTGGACGGCGCGGTGGTGTCAAGTGCGGCCGCCGATGGCGTGGTGTCGGGCGTGGTGACGGTGGGCGGTGGTGGGAAAATCATCGACCTGCACTATCTCGTCAACGACATTTTCATGGCCTTGTTTTTCGCCCTGGCAGGTCGGGAGGTTTGGCACGCGTTGTTGCCGGGCGGGCCGTTGAGTCGCGCGAAGCAGGCGGCGACGCCGATGTTGTGTGCTGTCGGGGGCATGATTGGCCCTATCGGGCTATATCTTACCGGGGTGACGGCATTCGGCCGGTGGGACGACCTCGCGCGAGGCTGGGCGGTGCCGACGGCGACGGACATCGCCTTCAGCTATTTCGTCGCACGGCTGATTTTCGGCAAAGGCCACGCGGCCGTCGCGTTTTTGCTGCTATTGGCCATCGTGGATGACGCGCTGGGGTTGATGATCCTGGCGATTTTCTACCCGCAGGGCGAGGTCGCACCGGCCTGGCTGCTGCTAAGTGTCGCCGCGGTCGGCGTGTGTGTGCTGTTGTACACGTTGCGGCGGCGACATTTCCTGTGGTTCCTGCTGCTAGCGGGGCCGCTGTCGTGGACGGGGTTCGCGTGGGCGGGGCTGCACCCCGCGCTGGGCCTGCTGCCGATCGTCCCCATGCTGCCGCACGCGCACCTGCACACATGGCGGGCGGGCTGGAATTTCGTCACGCCCCGCGATGCCGAAAAGTTTGAAGTTTGGATGAAGCCGCCCGTCGAAATCATCCTCTGCCTCTTCGGCCTGCTCAACGCCGGCGTGCTGCTGACGGGCCCGGCGGGGCACGACCTCACCGCCGCGGGGCTGGTATTCGGTGGCCTGGTGGTGGGCAAACCGCTGGGCATCTTCCTCACGGCCCTGCTGGCAACAAAACTGGGCCTTGGCCTGGCCGCGGGCCTGCGACGGCGGGACCTGCTGGTCGTCGGCTGCGTAGCCGGCATCGGATTCACCGTCGCCATCTTCGTCGCAACCGTCGCCTTCCCCTACACGACAGACGCCAGCAAAGCCCTCCAATCCGCCGCCAAACTCGGCGCCCTGGCCTCCTTCGCGTCGGCGCTGGTCGCCTGGCTGGTCGCCCGCATCGTCGGCGTAAAACGACACGACGAGGCCACACGGTAGTGGAGAGGCGTTTCGCAAAGGCTTCTCTCGAACCCACGACCTACGCATTAAAAGTGCGTTGCCCATCACACGCAGATACAGAAAAATCAAAAACTTGCGCCCCAACAACTGAACCACTCACCGAAAAACTCACCGCCAGCGAAAAAACCGCCGAAAAACAGGGCGAAAAACTGGTCGAAAACCTCACGGAAAAGCTCCTCGAAAAGTTCACCGAATCGCTCATCGAAAAACTCACCATCACCGAGCCACTCACCGCACTACTGACCGCTTGGACAAACCCAACCACCCCAATCGACCCCAATCTCGCCACCATACTGACAACCTGGCCAACCCTACCCGACCCCATCAAAACCGCCATCGCCACCATCGCCCAAACAACCCCCACCACACCGACTACCTCACCCCCTGCCGCCGATTGACCAATGTGCGGAGGATGGTGTCCAGAACGGTATCGAGATTTTTGGCAACATCCTGAGCGAGGAAGCGGAGGACGAAGTAGTGGTTTTCTTGGAGTAATGCGTCTTTGCGGCGGTCACGGCGGTAGGCGGCGGGGTCGTTCAGGTGTTGGTCGCCATCGAGTTCGATAGCGAAGCGGGCCACGGGGCACAACAGATCGACTTCCATTTTGCCCCAGCCGTCGAAGGCGATGGGCAGTTCGGCGTTCAGGTGGAACAGGCCCGCTGTTTGCGGCAGGGTCGCCAACCGGCGGTATAAAAACGCCTCCGTTGCGCTGCGGGCGCGAGTCACCTCGACCGCTTCGCGGTCTCCCAAAACCGCATCAACGTTCGTCACAATTGTTTCTGGCCTGGCGGCGTGGACGAACAGGTTGGCCAGGGGCGAATCCACGCCGTCGCAGATGAGGCGGCGGACGCTGGCGGCGTAGTCTTGTTTCCATTGTGGATCGACCGGTAACGGGACATCGGCGGGCCAGCCGGGGACGGCGCTGGCGGGGAGGTGAATGCTGTAGCCGATGGCGTCATAGCCGCGACACCGCCGGTCGAACATTCGCGAGAGCATGGGCACGTTGAGGTCGGCGTAATCATAAATGCGAACCTCCCGCTTGCGGTCGTGCAGCCGGTGCAGTCGGCCCGCGTATTGGGCGACGGTGCCGCGCCAGGAGATCGGCAGCGTCAAAAACAGCGTGTCCAATCGGGCATCATCAAACCCTTCGCCGATGTACCGCCCCGTCGCCAGCAACACGCGAGGTTCGTCGGCGGGAATCGACGCCAGCTGGGCGGACAGGGCGGCCAATTGTTTTTTGCCCATGCCGCCGCGCAGGACAATCACATGTTGAACCTCCGGTGTTAGCCGCTCGGCCAGCCGCTCCAGATGATCGGTGCGTTCCGTGAGCACGACCGGCGAGCGGCCTTCACGAACGGCCTGCACGACATCCTGACAAATCATGCCGTTGCGAACGTTGTCGGCAATCAGATCGCCGTACAAATCCTGGAACTGCACGCGGACATCCGGGGCCGCCTCCGTTCGCGGGAAGAAGCCCGTCGGACGGACGAAAACCGAATGGGCAAAGGGCCGGGCGAGGGCCTGGGCTTTGGCGTCAACGCGATGTCGCACCGGCCCGCACTGCATGAAGATAATCGGGTGATGGCCGTCCTTGCGGGCCACGGTGGCGGACAGGCCCGTGACGTATTTCGCCTTCGCGCGGCGTGCGACCTGTTCGAAACTCTGGGCCGACAGATGGTGGCACTCGTCAACGATGAGTTGGCCATACTCGCCGACTCGATCGTCCACGACGCCTTTGCGAACCAAACTTTGAATGACGGCGACGTCCAGCGAGCCAGTCGATTTCTTCCGGCCGCCGCCGATTCGGCCAACGGCGTTTGGATGCAAATTCAGAAATGTCGCCAAGCGCTCTGCCCATTGTTCCAACAGTTGTCGGCGGTGCACGAGAACCAATGTGTTGACGCGGCGCTGCGCGATCAGCCATGCCGCCAGGACCGTTTTGCCGAACGCCGTCGTCGCCGACAGGACGCCCGTGTCGTGCGCCAGCATCGCTTCGGCGACGGGTTGTTGTTCAGGCCGTAATTCGCCGTGGAAGGTCACATCCAACGGCTGGCCCTGGCAACGTTCATCGCGAAGGGTGTGTCCAATTCGCAGGCCGTCCAGCAATTCCCGCACGTCGTCCAGACACCCGCGAGGCAGGCCTATGTGTTTGGGAAAATCTTCCGCACAGGCGATGACACGAGGCTTGTCGTATGTGGGCAGCCGCATCGCCTGGGCCTTGTAAAACTCGGGATTCTGAAACGCCGCCAGCCGCGTCAACCGATTGCGAAGCGGCGCGGATAAGTCAGCCTTGGCGATGTAAATTTGATCGCCCAACACCAGTTCCAGACTTTCCGGCAGCGGCCCGGCGACGGGCGGCTCCGCGTGTCGCCGCGACGGTGGCGTCGTCCAAGGCATGCCTTCGTCCTCGTCATCTTCCGGTAGTGACAGCCGCACTCCCACAACCCGTCCCTTGCCTTCCGCCGCACGGACGACCTCCTCCGCCCGCGCCCTGCTGATCTTTTCAATCGCCGCCAGGAATGCCCATTGGTCGGAATAGGGTGTAAAATCGGCGGCCATATCTACAAAAACACTGTTCCCAAACTCGCGAGGCCCTTTCTGCAATGGCAACGCGATCAAATTCCCGAACCCGCCTCTGGGCAGCGTGTCTTGATTGGGAAAGAACCGATCATACGAATCCAACCCAACATCAGGCCGCCGCTCCATCGTCTCAGTCAACAAGTGCGCCCCAAGTTTCCGCGCCAACACGGCGGGGATTGCCTGCTCAAAAAACATCCACACATGCCCGCCGTTCCCGCTACGCGACCGTTCCACCACAGCCGGCATCTCCGCCTGCCGACACGTCTCCAGAAACGCGGCCACATCCTCCCGCCAATTCGTTTTGTCAAAATCCGCCGCCAGAAAACAGCATGTCTCGTCCAGCAGCATCGGATAAACACCCATGACGAAATCCCGTCCAAAACCATCGCAACCGGACAAGTGCCATCGAATCACATCATCCGTAACCGCCAAAAACCGCCGATTCACACATTCCGCACACTTAACCGCCCGCTTGTCACACACCCCGCGAACCCACTCATTCCCACACGCCGGCGCATAACCACACTTCCCAGTTTTCCGACTCTCAAACCGCCGCGGCCACACATCCTCCCGCCCACGAAACAACGACCGAAACAACGCAATCTTCATTTCCGGCGCAGAATGGTGATTCACCCCGGCGAAACGGTGATCCACGGCAGCAGTTGGCCCGCCCAGAGGCCATTGCTCACCATCCAAAGGCGCGTTCGAGAGGTTATTGTCAGATCGTTCCATACGGAGATTCTGTTCGGATTCCAGTTCGAAATAATACTGCGAAATCAGGTACACGTCACGTTGTTATCGAATCTGACCCCCGACATTTCCATGAAAGTTTCGATGCCGGCTTGGTGCCCGATGCCGATCTGAGCGACCTCGACGAAGCCGCCATTGCCGATTACCGCCAGACCCGGGCCGAAGCCAACCCGATCGCCGAAGAGTTGCGATGGCCCGACCTCGAACTGTTGCAGTCGTTGAAGGCGGTGCGTCGCGACCCGGCAGGGAATTGGAAACCCACGGTCGCTGGCATGTTATTGTTCGGAAAATCGGTGGCCTTGCGACGCACGTTTCCGATGACGCGCGTGGATTACATCCGCGTCCCAGGCAGGGAGTGGATACCGCATCCAGAACGCCGTTTCGATACGGTCGAACTGCGAGCCCC
>WRDM01000005.1 GCA_009783465.1 Phycisphaerae bacterium
AAAGCGGGCGTTGACGAACCGCTGCGGCAGCGGCTGGCTGACGTCGCCGGTGTAGAGATACTCCACCGTGTCCACGGCCGTCCGCTTGCCGGCGATGGTGCAGTCCCACGCCAGGTTCGGCCACACACCGTCAATTCCCTGTTCGATGTAGCTGCTGGAGTTGTTTGCGCAGTGATAATACAGGCTGCGGGCCGTGATGGTCATGCTGCCGGTGGACCAGTCGTAGAAAATCAGCGGGCTGCCCTGGAGGCTGTCGTGTGTCGGGTGGTAACCGTAGCCCTGTCGGGGCGGCTTGGGACCCTGGAAAACCACGCCGATATTTTTGTCGCCCGAGAAATCCACGATCTCTCTGCCGGGGTTTCGGAAGCCCGCGCCGTAACTGGTCACGCCCTTGCGCGATCCGTTGGGGCCAAACCCGTTATTGAGCATCACCTGGTAGCCGTCCTTGAGCGATTCGAGCATCTCGACCTCGACCAGCCGGGCCAGGCCCCGCCACGTCGTGCCGTGCCGCTCACGCTGGATCGGCCACCAGGTTTCCCACACCTGCACGTAGGTCCAGTAGCGGTAGCCCCTCGCCTGGATGGGCAGCCAGTAATGGAAGGTAACGCGGTCGCCGTCGATTTGCGGCTCGAACCACCGCATGGGGGCGCCGTGGTTGTCGCGGTCCTGCGGCAGGGTCATCGGGTCGGTGATCCACGGGTGGAGCATGTCCCACTGGACGTCGCGATAGGCGGCGGTCTGCTCCGCCGGCACGTAGGCTGCGTCGGTGTGGGCGCTGCCTTCGGGGCGCGGGCCCTTCATGCCTTCGGGCGGGATCATCATGGGCAGGCCTCGCATGTCGAACTGCCCAATGTCCAGCCCGTTACCGAAATGCAGCGGGTACATCAAGTACATGCCATCGGCGGCCTTCCAGGAAATCGGGCGGTAGCGATCGTAAATCAGCTCCTGGCCGTCGGGAAAAACGATTTTGGCCGACTCCGACCCGATGGGCCGATGCACCTTGGCCGAGTCGGCGCCGACGAGGATGTCCTTGAATTCGCCGAAGGAAAGCCGCTCGCCGCCGACGATCTCGCCGTCGCGCCGCTCCGCGGGCGGCAGCGCCACGATCGTCGCCACGCCCACGTCGCGCGGTGTGATGGTGACGCTATTGCTGGGCGGCGTGACCGAGCCGTCCTTGAGCACCCCGACCACCGCGAACGTGCAGGCCATGCCGTTGGTCAACTCGCGAACCACCATCGCCGGATCGGTGAGCGGCTTGTCGTTGTGTTGGCGTTTTTCCGGCGCGGTCTGAAGCACGCGCCACCCAACGACGCGTTCGTCCTCCAGTTGAAGGTTCCATCGCAAATAGACGCGCCCGTCGCCAGCATCGCCGGTCAAGGCCGTCGGCGACAAAATCGGCAACGGTGGCGGCTGAAGTTCCTTCGACACCTCGGCCATCGTAGGCGCTCCTTTCGTGGACATCCCGTCCGTACCAGCACACCCCGCGACGACGAACGCCGCCACCAGACAGAAAATGAAGAGGAATGCTTTTACGGTAGTGAAAATGAACGTTTTTACGGTGGTGAACATCGTTTGTCTCCTTCGACGGCTCGACAGTCCGTCCGTGCCGTTCCGTGCTCTCCGAATTATGGACCATTCACCAGCAGGAGGTCAAGTTCTTCCTCCGTGCATTCATGGAGCCGCCGATCGAGCACCACGAACCCCATGCGCTCCCAGGAGCCATCGGTAAGAGCGGCGACGGCGGGGTCGACGGCATCAACAAAGAAGGGGGAAATTTTGATACGATTGGCCTGCCGTTACGGCATACTGAGGCACCATGATACCACGTTGAAATTCCGGTCTGTTGACACGCCAAACGTTGCGAGTATAAAGGACGTTGTAAACAGTAAAGACGTTGCATGCATAAAATTACCACCTCCGAGCGATCCTTCGTCGTCCGGAGGTCGGCAGGGTAAAACGTTATAAAGGACGGTCCCGGAATCTCACAAGGCAGGGCCAGATCACGGGCCATGGTCAGAAGACGCAGCCGGAGCCGCCTTGACGATAGCGACGGTCCCGACCTTGGCGGCTTCCGATAGCGACTCCCACGCCGCCAGCACAGCAGCAAGGTGCGGATCGGTCGCCGCGACGACCGCCGCCAACACGGTGAGTTTCACGGTGAGCGGCTCCGGCGATAATTCGCAAGTGTTCGATTGATCGGCGCTTGCGAAAGTATCACACGGTCTTCGCGAAGTCGAACGGACGACATGCCTGCAACGATGCAATCGTATCATTTCTTCACATGTTCGGCGTGTTTGATCGCGATCCGGGTGGCTTCGGCGCCCAGTTCGTACCATTCGGTCTTTTGGGAACCGTCGTCCTTTTTGGCGGAGTAGTGCAGGAGATAGTCCTCCACCGACTGAAACGTCCGGGTGGGTTCCTCGGGCTCCGGCGTTGGCGAATGTTTACTGGTCATCGTGGTCTCCGTGATCGAAATAGTTTCGGAAGAAGTGGTGATTCAACTCCGCCGAGAAATAGCTTTTTCGCTTGATCCAGACAAACCCGTCGCCCTTGGTGATCACCACGACGTCGATCGGCCCGCCGACCGTCTCGGCTTCCATCGTCACCTGTTTGCGGAACGACACCAGGTTCACCAGCGTCTCGGCCATCATGGCCAATTCGTTTTTCTGTAAAAACCTCGTGGCCTGCAGGACGGGGTTGATGTAGCGATTGTACTTCAATTCCTTCAGTTTACGGGTCATTTCGTCGTACGCGCCGTTGCCGATCTCCTGGGCGATGTGGAGGATGTTGTCGGCGAGTTTGTCGTCGATCGACTGGGTTTTCCGCAGCGCCTCGACCAGTTTTCCGGGAACGCCCTTGCGGGCGATTTCCGAAATCGTCGTGTCGAAAAATTCGGAGATGTCCCGGCCCATGCCTTCCATGAACGTGCGGACGTCGCTGGACTGGGCGAAGGGGGCGATCACGGAGTCGTTCGTGTCGTCGACGGACTGGCTCTCCTGGAGTCGGGCGATGACGCGGCCCTGGATGACGCCGGAAATCTCGTAGTCGTAGTAGGACGGATAGAGTTCGTCCTCGCCGAACCCGGCAATGACGACGCCCGAATGCAGCCGTGAGCCGATCAGGGCGACGTCGACTACCGTTTGCACGAATTCTGCGTAGTCAGCCGCCGCCAGCGGCAGGTTTTCAAAAATCTGCCGGGCCACCTCGACGATCCGCGACTCGTACTTCGTGCACAGTTGCCGCTTCTGCTCGTCCGAAAAACTGCTGTCACGCGCCAACTCGTGGAAATGTCGCGACTGCTCCATGATCAAGTCGCTGAGCTTTGCCTTGATCTCCACTTCGGTGATCCGGCCAGTGATTTTGATCGTCAGGGCCACGAACTGATCCAGGTTACCGCGGATATCGCCCGACAGCGCGTACGCGCCCTGGCGGATGTAGGAACTTTCGGCCTCCTCACTGATCGGCAAGGTGCTCAGGAAACGCAGAAATTCGTCGCCGTACTGCTTGAGCGTCGGGTAGCGTTTCTTCGCCAGGCCGTTGCGGAACTGCTTGATGATGGTTTCCCAGGGAATTTCCATCAACTGCGAGTTGTCGTAAATCATGGCCGCCACGGGCGCGTGCTTGGAGAGGGCGAAGACTTTATTCGCCGTGTTGTGGATTTTCCGGTCCTGCCCGCCGGGGCCATGAATGGTGACGGTCATGGCGCTGTCGGCCGCCAAGGCCATCCCGGACTTGTTCATAATCGCGATTTCGGTTGTCATGCGTGCACCCTGCCGGAGTTATCGGGAAAAAACACGGTCACGGACGAATAGACTACCAGAGTGGACGGCTCGGCTTCAAGCGCGGGGTGGAAAAAGCCAGGGCGAACGCATGTACCGTGGCGAGGGCATCTTGCCCGCGTCACGGTACATGCGTTTGCCCTGACGCCGTTGGCCCACGGGCACATCGTCAAACGGAGTTTTGTCCACGCGTATTACGTCTTCGTTGTTCGTCATCTTGTGCGTTTCTTCGCGTCTGGTCGTCAGAATCCCTGGAACGTTTTCTGCCAGGCCGCCTTCGCGTTGGCGATGGACACGTCGAGGACCGTTTTGTTCCCGTGTGTCATCGCGATTCTTCCGGTATCGGTCACTCTGCCGATTTCGCCGTGGGGGATGTTGGCGACGTGGCGGAGGAAGGCGTCGTAGCGGTCGGGGGCGACTTCGACGAGGAATCGGCCTGCGGATTCGTTGAACAGGGCGACGGCGGGGTCGAGGGTCGCGCCGCCCGCGGTGGGCAGGGCGTCGAGATTCAGGCTGACGCCGAGTCCGCCGGCGAAGGCCATTTCGGCGGCCGCGACGGCGAGTCCGCCTTCGGAGAGGTCGTGCGCCGCCCGCACCGCGCCGTCGGCGATGGCGGCCTGCAATGCCCGCATCCCGCGCAGGTTGGTGGGCATGTCGACGGGAGGCACGTCGGCGCCGCTGGCGAGGCCGTTGGCAAGCAGGTAGTGGCTGCCGCCCATTTCCGCGCCGGTTCGGCCCAGGATAAACAGGGTGTTTCCGGCGGACTTCGCGTCGGCGGTGACGCATCGGTTCACGTCGTCGATGACGCTGATGGCCGAGATCAGCAGCGTCGGCGGAATGGCGATGGTTTGCCCGTCCTCGGTGACGAATTCGTTGTTGAGGCTGTCCTTGCCGGAGATGAACGGCACGGAGTACGCTTTGGCGGCGTCGTAGCAGGCCTTGGCCGACAGCAGGAGCGCGCCCATGCGGTCGGGCTTGTTGCAGTTGCCCCAGCAGAAGTTGTCGAGAATGGCGGTGCGTTCGAGGTCGCCGCCGACGGCGACGGCGTTGCGCAGGGCTTCGTCCACCGCGTGCAGGGCGGAGTTGTACGGATCGAGGTCGCCCAGCCGCGGATTCATGCCGCAGGAAACGACCACGCCTTTGCGGCTGCCCAGCACGGGGCGGATGACCGACGCGTCGCCGGGGCCGTCCTCGCCGATGCCCACCAGCGGCTTGATCGCGCTGCCACCTTGCACCTCGTGATCGTACTGCCGGATGATCCATTCCTTGCTGGCGACGTTGGGCTGCGAGAGCACGCCCAGCAGCGATTGATTGAGACTTGGCGTCTGGCGGGGCAGGGCGGTGCGGGCGTCGGACTGACGCCACCGCGCGTGCTTGGTCGGGCGGGGCAGCCCGCCGTGAAGGAAGCTCACGTCCAACTCGCCGACGAGCGTTTGGCCGTAAAACAGGCGTAGTTTACGTGACGCGGGCGTCTCGCCCGCGTTGTGCGTTCCATGAGTCTTGTCGGCGGAGGACGCTAAGCCGCCTTCGCCAGACGCGGGCAAGATGCCCGCGAGACACGAGGGCGAGCCGCCCTCGTCACGTGAGACGCCCGTGCTCCCGAACGTCCCGATCACCGTCGCTTCGACGTCCTCGCTCTGGAACAGCGCCAGGATGCGTTCGACGTTTTCCGGCGGGACGGAGAAGACCATGCGTTCCTGGGCTTCGCTGATCCAGATTTCGCTGTACGACAGGCCGGCGTATTTCAGCGGCACGCGGTCGAGGTGGACCGTCGCGCCGAGTTCCTCGCCCATCTCGCCGACGGCCGAACTCAGCCCGCCCGCGCCGCAGTCCGTCACCGCGGTGTACAGCCCCGCGTCGCGGGCCTGCACCATCGTGTCGAGCATCTTCTTTTCCGTGATCGCGTTGCCGATCTGCACGGCGTGGCTGAATTCGGTCTCGTGGCTGTGCGTCAGTTCGCCGCTGGAGAACGTCGCGCCGTGAATGCCGTCGCGCCCGGTCCGCCCGCCGACCACCACGATCGCGTCGCCTTCGCCCACCTGCTTGAAGCATTTTTCGCGAGGCAGCACGCCCACCGTGCCGCAGAAGACCAGCGGATTGCCGAGATATCGGCTGTCGAAATAGACGGCCCCGTTGACCGTCGGGATGCCCATGCGGTTGCCGTAATCGCGCACGCCCGCCACCACGCCGCGCATCACGCGACGCGGATGCAGCACGCCCTTGGGCACGTCGTCGGGCGGCATGTCGTTCGGGCCGAAACAAAACACGTCCGTGTTCGCCACCGGGCGGGCGCCCATGCCCGTGCCCATCGGGTCGCGAATCACGCCGCCGATGCCCGTGCTCGCGCCGCCGTACGGCTCGATCGCCGAGGGATGATTGTGCGTCTCGACCTTGAAGCACACAGCCGTCTCCTCGTCGAATTCGATCACGCCGGCGTTGTCCTTGAAGACGCTGATCGTCCAGGGCTTGGCCAATTCGCGCGTCGCGCGGAAGACGGTGTTTTTGATCAGATTCGGAATGAACACATTCACCTGCCCCTTGTCGCCGGCGGGGGCGGCGAAGCGGAAAATTTCCTCGCCGTTCACGCGGAAGCGATACGACACGCCCGCGTCCTGCTCCAGCGTGCAGGTGACGTTGCAACGTGACGCGGGCGTCTCGCCCGCGTTGTGCGCTCCATTGGCCTGACCACTGGAAGATGTCAAGCCGTCTTCGCCATCCGCCGCGGGCAAGATGCCCGCGGGACGCGAGGGCGGGACGCCCGTGCCACGGTCCAGTGCCGCCAACACGGCGGTTTCCATGGCCCCCAGGTGAGTTTCCGCGTGCGTGCCCGCGTAGCCGGCGTTGGTCAGCAGCGAGGCCAACTCGGTTTTCAAACTCGCCCATTCCTCCGCCGACGCGACGGGCCAGGCCAATTCCCACTCGCCCGGCAGCGGCGTGCCCTCGTACCACACGTCGCTGCGGAAGGTTTTGTGGACGCAGTGTTCGCTCCAGGTCTGCGCGATCATTTCCAGTTCCACGTCGCGCGGCTCGCGGCCTAGCGAGCGGTAGTAGTCCTGAATCGCCTTCATTTCCGTGAGGTTGAGGAACAGGTGGCCGTTTTTGGAGAGCGTCGTCAGCCCGGCGTCGTCGAGGTCCAGGAGGGGCACCTCGGTGACGTGGAGCTGGTAGGAATGGCCTTGCATTTCCGCGGGGGTGTGGGCGTGGAAGTAGACGTCCTCGATCACGCCGTTGGCGAGCAGTCGGCGGGCGATGGCGTCGCGCTGGGCGTCGGAGACGGCGCCGTCGAATTCGTACCGCCGCCCCGTGCGGACGGACGAGACGGCCAGCCCCATGTCGCGAATGGCCTGCTCGGTGGACGCGGCCACCGGATCCATCACGCCGGGCTTGAGGTGGACTTCGATCAGGCCGGCCTGTGTCCGGGCATCGCCTTGCGTGGCGTCTTCAGAACGTTCGACGGAGTACTCTTCGACGACGGGGTCGATGAGGAGTTCACGCGCGACGCGGTCGGCGGCGGTGGCGTCGAGGTCGCCGTAGAGGAAAAACAGCCGCCCGGAGCGGACGGCGGTGGCGGCGTCGATGCCCAGCTCGCGCACCTGATGGAACACCCCGGCGGCATGGGGATCGCCAAACGCCTGCCTCGGCCTCACGTCAATGCGATGAATCATTCGAATCTCCGTCATGGTTTGGAAAGCGGGGATTTTATCCAATGCGGGCGCGTGGAGCGACGGAAAACCCGAAATCCGAAGCCCGAAATCCGAAACAAATCACAAACGACAAATCAGAAACCCCAAACGGCAAAGCCATGCCATGTGTCACGCGCGTGGCGTAGCGATAGCGTTTGGGTTTTAGCATTTGCTGGTTTGGAATTTGTTTCGTATTTTGTGCTTCGGATTTCAAATTTTGCCGCTGCTTTTTCTCCGCCCCCTTGCGGGGAGAGGGCTTCTATAGTAATAATGTAAGATTACGGCCCGCGCCGACCGTGGCGTACGCCGTTTGATATCGTTTCATAGTCCCGGCCTGGCCGGGCGAGCAGGAAGGGTATTCGCATGAAAGCCGAACGTCGTCACGAGTTGCATCAGAATGATTTGGCCCAGTGGCTTGGCAAGGCCTTGGAGTGGATCAAGGCGCATCGCAATCACATCACGACCACGGTGCTGGCGGTGGCGATTGTGTTTCTCGTGTGGGTGCTGGTGGCCAAGCACCTTCGGGCGCGGGAGGCCGCCGTGTACGAGGAGTATCGCCTGGCGGTGAATCCGGTGAGCGAGGCGGATCGGCTGGAGCGGTTGAATGCCGTCGCCGATCAGACCCGCAACCTGTTCCTGTCGGCCAAGGCCAATCTGGAACTGGGCGATCTGTTTGCCCTCAAGCTGGCCACCGGCACGGACACCGTCGATGCCGCGCAGCAGGCGGCGTGGTTGGCCGCGGCGAAGGAACATTACACGCGCCTGACGCAGCCGAAGTTTGCCAACCTCAAGCCGCTCGTCGCGATGGCGTACCTGGGGCTGGGGAACCTGGCCGCCAACGAACGGAATTTCGACGAGGCCGAGGCGTGGTTCAAAAAGGCACAGGACACGGCGCCGGAAGGCTATCCCGTGCACACGTCCGCCGCGATCGCGCTGGACTCGCTGCCGCAGGTTCGCGCCGTACGGGAGCAATTCGCGGCCGCGGCGCCGGCGGACATGACGCCCTCGACCGATCCGGCGGACGTCGACTCACTGCTGCGGAACATGATGCTTCCTGGCGCGGCCGAGTAGGCGGCGCCGTCGATCGGGATGTACGTGGGTGAAGAATTTCAAGATTCTTGTTGCAAAATACCGATCAATTCCTACGATACTGCTGTTTGACGACGCCGCCTGCGGAAAAGCGGCGCAACCGGGTATAGAGTTTTTGCTTCACAACAACCTGTAAGGTTGGAGGTACTTAGGCATGGCAGATCTGCAAGCGTTGGCGGAAGCGTTGATCAAGGGTGATCGCAACAAGGTCGTCGAGATGACCAAGCAGGCACTGGCCGACAAGATGGCGCCGGCGGCGATTCTCAACGACGGGCTGATCGCGGGCATGAGCGTCGTTGGCAAGCGATTCAAAGCCAACGAAGTGTACGTCCCCGAAGTCCTCATCGCCGCTCGCGCGATGAAGGGCGGCATGGAAATCCTTCAGCCGGCCCTGGTGGCCGCGGGCGTGCAGCCGGTCGCGACGATCGTGCTGGGCACCGTCAAGGGCGACCTGCATGACATTGGCAAGAACCTCGTCGGCATGATGCTCACCGGTGGCGGATTCAAGGTCGTTGACATCGGCACCGACGTGCCGGCTGAGAAGTTCGTCGAAGCCTGCAAGACCAACAACGCGGCCATCTGCGCGATGTCGGCCCTGCTGACCACGACCATGCCGCAAATGGCCGAAGTGGTCAAGGCCATGAAGGCCGCCGGTCTGAAGACCAAGGCCATCATCGGCGGCGCGCCCGTCACGCAGAGCTTCTGCGACGAAATCGGCGCCGACGGCTATTCGCCCGACGCCGCCTCCGCGGTCGACACCAGCAAGGCGCTGCTGGGCCTGTAAATGACCTGTGACGTAACCCGAGCAAGCGGCTCGCGTCACGTCAGGTTGATTGACAACATCAAGCCTACAGGGTGCGTTCAACACAATGCAACCCTGTGGGCTTTATTTTCAGGACGGGCGCGTGAAGTAACGTGACGCAAGTGGCGTGACCGGCCTCAGGCCCTGCCATTTTGCGTTGTAAAACGTGGTAAAATCGAAACGATTAGCCCTTGGTGGCGTTCGAAACGCAAAATGGCAGGGCCTGAGGCCGGTCACGCCACTTGCGGAGGTCAACGAACGGTTTTTTGCGAGGCGATAGGGTGATGAACACGAACAATCTTACAGGCCTGGAGAAGTGGAACCTGCTCGTCAGCGGGCAGGACGCGCCAAAGATGGTCAGTCCGTTGTGTGACGACTGGTCGCTGGACGTGCCATACTATTGGCCGTTCGAGGGAGCCGATCCGTGTCCGCCGGGGCATCGGTTGCATGGGATCGGCCAGCAGATCGCGATGGCGGGCGCGTGCGGGTACGATCCGACGTTTTTATGCGGCGTGCCGTTTCCCGCCCGGCGGGCGGAGGCGAATCCGCGCGTCACGACAACGGCCATCGACGGCGGAACGGAAGTCACCACCGTCTACGACACGCCTTACGGCGAACTGAAAAGTATCGTGCAGAAGAAAACCTCCCTGCACGAGGTGAAGCCTTTCTTCGAGACCGAAGACGATTATCGCCGCATGGCCTGGGTTATCCGCCAGCAGATCGACTACGACGAAGACGCCGCCGTCGCTGCCGGGCTGGAACAGAAAAAAATCTTCGGCCAGCACGGGCCGATGGGCACCTGGTGGAACCCGCCTTGCCAGATCGCCTTCAGCGAACAGGGCATCTACCACCTGGCCGATTGGCCCGATGCGGTGGCCGAGTGCGTCGCCGCTCACCGTGAATTGGGGACCAAACAAATCGCCACGCTTCGCAAAGCCGGGTTTGATTACCTGTTCTATTGTGTCTCTTCGACGGAGATGATTTCGCCCGCGTTTTTCGAGAAGTACTGTGCCCATGACGTCGAGGAGACGCTCGCGCAATGGCGCGGGCTGGGCGGGTGGATTCTATGGCACAGTTGTGGCCGAATTTCGGCGTTCATCGAACGCGGCTATTACAATCGCTACAAACCGGAAGTGTTCGAAACGATGTCCGAGCCGCCCGTGGGCGACCTGCCGAGCCTTGCCTGGGGGCGGCAGCGGCTTGACCGCGCCATCGTCACTAAGGGCAACGTGCCGCTGAACATCATGCTCTACGGCACGCCACAGGACGTCCGTAACGACGTCGCCCGCATCCGCCAGCAGACGCAAGGCTACCGCCACGTCGTGGGCCTGAGCGACGACATCCTGAAGAACACCCCGCTGGCGAACATGCGGGCGTTCGTCGACGCGTCGCGGGAGTGACGGTTGGTAGTCGAGAAATGGTTCGGGTTGGCTTGCCGGTTTGCGCTGTAGGGCGTTCCTGTCGGCGAAGCGTACATGGTTCCGACTTCACGAAGACCGAGCGGGATTACACGGAGTAAAGGATTTGAGGATTTTTCGTTCCATACGGCAATCCTTTTCATCCGTTAATCCGCGTAATCCCGCTCGGTCTTCGTGAAGTCGCATAAACACATGTTTATCGCCAGGAACGCCTTACATCGCAAACTGGCAAGCCATATTTACGTCCGGGCGATTCTAGAAAATCATATCCTTTCCGAACAATTTCTCCGCTTCTTCGACGATGGCTTTTGCGGATTTCATGTAGTCGCCGAAGGGGGCCAGTTGGATGGCGCGGATGAGCATGTCGCGGTCGCGGGCGATGCAGGCCTGGGCGGCCATGCGGAAGACGGCCTGGTGCCGCCGCGCGACTTCGGCGAGGTGTTCGGGCAGGGGCGGGCTTTGCACGGGCGAGATGCCTCGACCGTCGATATAGCATTCGACGTCGGGGACGGCCCAGTCGGGCAGATTGGGCACCGCGCCGTTGTTGACGCGGTTGACGGTGAAGTGGCGTTCGTCGGTCAAGCCACACAGCGCGTCCAGCCAGGGGATGGGGTAGTCCACGTCGGCGGGCGGCTGCCATGGGCTGTCTTTGCCGGCGGCGTAGGCTTCGAGGTACTCCAGGAAGTTTTCGCTGCCTTCGATGCGTGCGCTGGCTTCGCGTGTGGCGAGTATTTCGGGCGAGGGGGGCGTCCACGTGCCCTGGATCATCGGGTAGATGTCGCTACAGTGTCCGCCGGCGACGAGGTAGCCGGTTATCTTCAGCAGGTCCAGTTCCACGGTGGAGCGGCCCCAGATGCCCAGATCGTAGTAGCCGTGTTCCTGAACCATGCGGATGGCCTGCGGGTAGGCGTCCTGGCCGTCGACGAGGATCTGTGTGAAGAACGTGCAGTGGTTGGTTCCGCCGACGCGGACGGTGACGCGCGACGGGTCGACGCCTAGATTGCGGGCGGCGTCGCGGCGGTACCACAGCATCGCGCCGCAGTGGCCCATGACGCGGTTGGAATCATGGCCGGCCAGGATGGATACCATCACCATCGTCGGCAGCGGGTTAATGCCGTTAATCAGCACCGCGTCCGGGCAATGTTGCTGCATCAGGCGGACCAGCGAGATGAGGGGCTTGCTCTGCACGGCCGCGTAAATGGCCGCCCCAGGCCCGGCGGTGTAGCAGTTCTGGTGGCTGCCGAAGGTTTTCATCATGGCGTCGATGCGGTGTTCGGTGTCGTGCCCGCCGTTGCGGAAAACGGTAAACACCACATCCGTGCCGGGAAGGGCGTCGGCGAGGTTGGCCTGGGCGCGCACGCGCATGTTGGTGCCGTACGCGCGGGCGACCATACGGGTGCAGGTGTCCGCCAGCTTGACGGCGCGATCATGCGCGACGTCCACAAGCACAACTTCGGCGTCGCGGGCGGACTTCGACAAGGCCAGGGATGCAATGTTCCGAGGCGTCCAGAGCGGACTGGCGCCGCCGACGATCACGATCTTCTTAATGGTCACGATGGATTCTCCTTATATTTTCTTTTTACCACACACACGTCATACGCTTCAAGCGTTGTCACGCCGTCTTTGACTTCGCCGACGAGGGGTTTTCCCGTCGGCATGGTTACTCGCGTGGTGGTTCGGCTGTGGTTGATGGCGACGGTGAAGTCGCCGACGGTGAGCACTTCGACCCATGGGTCGGTGCGGGGGCCTTGTTTCACGCCGGCGCGGGTCAGGGCCAGGTCGATGATGTGGCCTGTCAGTGTTTTGTCGAGGAACGCGCCGAGGTAGAAGGCCTCGCCGTGGCCGAACGGGTTGACGGCGGCGGCGGGGCGGGAGGCGTAGAGGTTGTCGCGATAGACCGCCAGCGGCGAGGCCGTGGTGAGGACGAGGTCTTCCATGTAGCGTTCGCACAGGCCGGAGGGGCCTTGGAGGCACTGCACGGCGGGGGTTTCGGCGACCATGGTTTGCACGGGGGTGGCGAGGGTCTGGTCGGCTTCGCAGGCGTTTTCGAGGTAGTTGTGGCTGTCGACGTGCAGGCCGAAGACGTCCTGCAGGCCGTCGGGGGCGACGCGGGGGACGTAGTTGTTGTTGGCGTCGCGGGTGGCCAGTTGCGGTGTGGCGAGCACGACGCCGCCGGCGTTGACGAACGCCCGGAGTCGCCTTGCGAGGTCGTCGGTGACGAGGCAGATCGTCGGCAGCACGACCAGTTTGTAGGGCGACAGATCGCGGCCGGGCGGAATGTAGTCGACCTGTACGTTGCGGTCGAAGAAGTGCTGGTGGGTTTCGCAGTGGTGGGGCATGTATCGTACGGACCGCCCGATGACCGTGGTGTCGTAGGCGATGACGGACTCGAAGCTGTTGATGAACGCCACCTCGGGCGCCGGCAGCGGCAGCGAGGCGAGCGGTTTTTCCAGGGCGGCCAACTCGGTGAAGAGGTCCTTGACGGCGCGGTAGCGATAACTCGGCAGGCCGCTGTGTTCGAGGATGCCCTGGAGGTCCTGTTCGTGCCCGGCCAGGCAGGTCCGCCAGCGGAAGAAGATGTGGGCTTTGCATCCGTGGGCCAGGGCGCTGAAGGCCCAGGCGCGGAGTTGTTTCGGGTACGGGCCTTTCTGGTGGGTCAAGCCCGCCGAGCCGGTTTCGGTGATCCAGAACGGCTTGGGCGGGGCCATGCCGCGGAAGACGTCCATCGCCAGCACGTCCACGGACATCGTGCCCAGGTCGAAGTAGAGATCGTCGGCGACGTAATCGAACAGCTCAGCCATTTTGTAATAGTCGATGGACTGAAAGAGCGGCCCCATCATGTTTGTGCCGACCATCGAGCCGGGATGCAGCCGGCGGAGGATTTGCGTCTGGTGGGCGGCGAAATCGACGAACGTGTCGCTGAAGAAACGGCGGATGTCGAACTCGATGCTGGGATAGCCGTTTCGTCCGCTGAAGCCGTCGCCGCCGTAGTTGGCGTGGGGCATGATGCCCAGGCCGACCTGATCCCATTCGGTGAAATCCATGGACCAGAACCGCGTCTGCCATGCGGCATTGAGGGCGTCGAGGGTGACGTAGCGATCGCGGCACCAGCGTCGGAAGGCGGCGGAGCAGTCGTTGCAGAAGCAGAACGTGCACTCGGGGCCGAGTTCGTTGTCGAGCTGCCAGGCGATCACGTTATCGTATGGGGCGAACTCGGTGGCGAGTTTTTCGGTGACGCGGGCCGAGTGCCGGCGGAAGGTGGCGTTGGTGGGGCAGTAGTGCCGCCGCGAACCGTGCGCGACGCGTTGCCCGCCGCGGCGAACGGCGAGCGTTTCGGGATAGGTCCTCGTCAGCCAGATCGGCGGGGCCGCCGTCGGCGTGCAGAGGAGCACGTTGATTTTCTCCTTTTGCAATTTGCCGACGACGGTATGCAGCCAGTCGAGCGTAAACGTCCCCTCGGCCGGCTCCATCGCGGTCCACGCAAACTCGCCAATGCGGACCAGATTCATCCTGGCCTCCTTCATGAGACGAATGTCTTCATCCCACCGCTCAGGCGGCCAAAATTCGGGGTAATACGCCACGCCACGATGGTGGATCATGGGAGCCTTTCGTTGACTCGTTGATTCGTTGACTCGTTAATTCGTGCCCTGATCCACGAATTAACGAGTCAATGATTCAACGAGTCGTTTCCCTCGAACGTACGACACATTTTCACTCATGCGCTACGCGGAACCAATCGGAGTCACTTCCGTTTCACCACGCACACCTCGTATGCGTCGAGCGTCGTCACGCCGTCGTTGACTTTGCCGACGATGGTTTTTCCGGCGGGCATGTCAACATCCGTCGTGTTTTTGCTGTGGTTGATGGCGAAGGTGAAGTCGCCGGCGGTGATGACTTCGACCCATGGGTCGGTATGGACGCCGCAGGCGATGCCAGCGCGGTCGAGGGCTTTTTCGATCAGGTGGCCCAGCAGGGATTCGTCGAGGAACGCGCCCATGTAGAAGGCCGCGCCCTTGCCGAATTTGTTGACGGTGGCCGCCGGCATGCCTGCATACATGTTGTCGCGGTAGGTCGCCAGGGCGGTGGCCGTCGTGAGCGTCATGTCCTCCATGTACCGCTCGCCGACGCCCGACGGGCCTTCGGTGAACTGCACGGCGGTGGTTTCGGTCTTCATGTTGGCGACGGGCACCCACAGGGCCTGGTCGGCCTCGGTGGCGTTTTCGAGATAATTATGGCCGTCGACCTGGAGGCCCATGACGTCGAGCAGTCCGTCGGGCGCCAGGCGTGGCACGTAGTTGTTGTTCGCGTCGCGCGTGCCGAGCTGCGGCGTGGCGAGCACGACGCCGCCGGCCTTGACGTACGCCCGCAGCCGCTTGGCGAGATCTTCCGACACCATGCACTGCGTCGGCAGAATCACCAGTTTGTAGGCGGAAAAATCGCGATCGGGCGGGATCACGTCGACGGTCACGTTGCGGTCGAAGAGTTGCTTGTGCACCAGGCAGTAGTGCGGGATGTCCTGTACCGGCTGCCCGATGCGGGTGGCGATGTAGGCCCAGTGGACGTCGTAGTTGTTGATCATCGCGACCTGGGCGGTCGGCAGGGGCATGGGGGCGAGCGTTTTTTCCAGCGATGCCAGTTCGGTGAAGAGGTCCTTGACGGCCTGGTATCGCCGGTGCGGTCGGCCGCTGGTTTCGATGACGCCCTGCAAATCCTGTTCGTGCCCGGCCAGGCAGGTCCGCCAGCGGAAGAACAAGTGGGCTTCGCTCCCGTGGGCCAGGGCGCTGAACGCCCAGGCGCGCATTTGTTTGGGGTAGGGGCCTTTGTGGTGGCTGAGGGCGCCGCTGCCGGTTTCGGTGATCCAGAACGGTTTGCCCGGCGCCTTGCAGCGGAAGACGTCCATCGCCAGCGCGCCGGCGGCCATGTCGCCGATGTCGAAGTACAGGTCGTCGGCGACGTAATCGAACAGCGGGGCCATCTTATAGTAGTTGATGTGGACGAAGATCGGCCCCATCATGTTCGTGCCGACGAGCGCGCCGGGGTGGAGTTGGCGGAGGATCTGCGTCTGGTGGGCGGCGAAATCGACCCAGGTGTCGCTGAAGAATCGCCATCGGTCCAGTTCGATGCTGGGATAGCCGTCCGCGCCGTTGGGGCCTCCGCCGGCCTGGGTGTCCAGGCCGACCTGGTTCCACTCGGTGAACTCCATGGACCAGAATCGCGTCTGCCAGGCGGCGTTGAGGGCGTCGAGGCTGCCGTAGCGGTCGCGGCACCATTGGCGGAACGAGGCCGAGCAGTCGTTGCAGTGGCAGGCCGTGCACTCGGGGCCGAACTCGTTGTCGAGCTGCCAGGCGATGACGTTGTCATACCGGGCGAACTCGGTGGCGAGTTTTTCGGTGATGCGGGCCGAGTGTCGGCGGAATGTGGCGTTGGTGGGGCAGTAGTGTCGCCGCGTGCCGTGGCTGGTGCGTTTGCCGTCGCGTCGAACGGCCAGCGTGTCAGGGTAGGCCTTGGTCAGCCAGATCGGCGGCGTCGCGGTCGGCGTGCAGAGGAGGACGTTGATTTTGGCCTTCTGAAATTTGGCGACGATCGTGTGCAGCCAGTCGAGCGTGAAGATGCCCTCGGCCGGCTCCATCGCGGTCCACGCGAACTCGCCGATGCGGACGAAATTGATCTTCGCCTCCTTCATGAGACGGATATCCTCGTCCCACCGCTCCTGAGGCCAAAACTCCGGATAATACGCCACGCCACGGTGCTTGATCATCGCAGACTCCTTGTGAGGTTGATTGCGAAGGACTTTACCACAGGAACGCGGAAAACACAGGAAAATTTCACTTGCGGGCCGACTGGATGATGGTACAGTAATGCGTAGTCGAGGCCGGCGGGCCTCCATATCTGGTTGGATTGGCGACGCTCATTTAGTGCGAGGCAGGATCATGGCGACCATTGAAATGTCCTGTCCGGGTTGCAAGTCACCGCTTCGGTTGCCGGAAGCCGCCGTGGGGCGGAAAGGTCGCTGCAACGGATGCGGGCTGGTATTCCTGATCGACGAACCGTCCATCCGCCGTCGCGACGCGATGGAGGATGCGATCTGCGATTGGCTCAGCGACGGCGCGGACGAGCCCCAGGAGGCCCCGCCGCCAAGGCAGCCCGCCGAGGCGGTCGTATACAAAAAACCGCCGGAACCGGCCTCGCCGCCACCACCGCCGCCCGCGAAGACGTTTCACATCCATCTGGATCACGTCGACGAGATGGGCGCGTTTTTCCGATTCAGCCCCGCGCTGCTTTGCGACGAACATTTCCGTCTGATTTTCCCGAGGCAGTGCCTCATTTGCGGCCAACCGACGCATCTGATGGTGCACGTGGTGGCCTGGTCGAATCCGTCGCATCGTGCCCAGAAACGCGTGGACGAGCAGCGCAGCGTGCGGCGGCTTGACCAACTCGCCGACGTCGACGGGGCCAATCTGCTCAAGCACCTGCCGAGGCAGGACCACCTCGACGAACCGTACAACCTGCCGATGCCGTACTACGTGTGCGACGGGTGTTCGAGTGTCGGGGCGGTGATGTCGGTCGTTCAGCCGGCCGCCAACGGCAGCGGCGACGACTGCATGCTGGGCATCGCCTCGCTGGTGCAGGCCGAAGCCTTCGCCACCGCCGCCCGAGGTCCCGACTGGCCCGCCCTGGCCGACATCCGCTCGCGACGCGGTCAATTCGCCGATCCGTGGAACAACCTCCCCCTGGCCATCCGAATCCGCCTGGGACAGTGGTACAAACCCCAGCCGGGCGAACAATTCCAGATGTACCTGCGGGACATGGAATTCTCCCGCGCCGAAGCGGGCCTGGCCGGCCTAGTCGCGACCGACCGCCGCATCATCCACCGCCGTGGCGTGTCCTTGACCGACCTGCCGTACAGGGAGCACATCACGCTCCAGTTCAAAAAAACCGGCGACAACGTGGAACTGCTCCTGCGAGCCGCCGAAAAAAACATCCGCCTGCTGGCCATGGAATCCCAAGTCAAACAACTGCGGGAGGTCATGACAAAATTCCGGAACGCGTGAGGGCAGACGATATCCCGAAATGGTCTCTGTTGCATCGAAGGCAGAAATACGATATGCAAAACCGACGGGGCAATGAACGAGTCAACCAGTTAACGAAGTAGCGAAGTGTCTTCCTCATCCTCACCGCCATTCTCATGGAACAGCGTCGGGGCGATGTCGGGCAGGTCTCTGGCGTCGATGCCACCAGCCTTGGCCAGTTTCCGGCAGGCGGCGTCGTGGGAGTAGAAGACCGTCGCTTTGGCGGCGCAGGCGGTAGCCACGATCTGGATGTCGGCCTTGAGCGCGGTGCGTCTCTTTTCGTAGTCGTCCATCGACGCGACGTTGGGGTACAACTCCGCGGCGACAATGGCCGACAGCATGTCGAACCCCATGACGACAAAGGCCTGTTGCAAAAACGCGGCCTGCTCGGCTTGCTGATGCGGCGACGATCCGCGAAGAAACTCGGCCAGGGAAACCGTGGAGATCATTACGGTGGCCTTCTGCTGTTCGAGCGACTCCATCAGCCACTGCGAGCGGACGATCATGTCGGATTGTCCGGGAGAGGATTCCTTCCGCACCCACCAGGCGAGGATCATCGTGTCAATGAACGCGAGCAAGGGGTTCGTCCTCTTTGTCGAGTTTTTGATGATCCCAGCGGCTGGCGCCAGCGGCCCGCAGCTTCTGGCGAATTTCCGCGAAGGAGGTTCGCTGGTAGGGCAGGATATTCGACACGTCGAAATACAGCACATCGCGGGTGGACTTCAGCCAGACGGCCCGGCCTTCCAGCGCGACGGTTTCGTACAGCCGCGTCGCCAGATGGCGGGCCTGTTCCACGCTGATCGTGCAGAATACGGCGGTTTTCTGGTTCAAAATCCGCACCATGCACCGGGGTTCGGTGGAGCCTCCGACGCGCAGAACCTTTCCCACGATCGTGGTGGCGCCGGCTACCGTGTGATACTCTTTGAGTTGTTCGAACGTGTCTGGCGACACGCGAAGAATGACCGGGCCGTTCTTATCGGCCCCCTCGCGAATTTCCACGTCGGTCTGAATTCGCCGAGCGGCCTCGCTGAGGCGGCTGATGTACGGAAACACCTCGCCGAGAACCCGGTCGGTATGCTCGCTTTGAATACATTTTCCGACCAGGCGAAACCGCGGAATTGCCACGTCCGGGTTCGAGATGGTACACTGATAGGCGGCGGAGCCTCGCTTGATGTCGAACACGCTCACCGATGGAGGCTGGTCCTTGGGGGACACCGGCTCGAGGATGCCCTGCAACGCAGCCACGACGTCCGCCAGCGCATGCGTGGGCACATCCTCGGGGAATCTCCGCCGAAGGTAGATCACCAGGTCAGGCTTTGGCTTTCCACGTTTCACGGCTGTCTCATCATACTCCTATTCCCATCATAAGTATCGGCCATGTTTCCGTCAATCATGACGGCGTTATTTTCAGCCGCCGCTTCAATTCTTTAATCACGGCGTCGACGTCGTCCGTCAAAAATTGCAAAAAGACGCTTGCTCGCGCGGGTGGCGTCCTACAATCACTCATGTGCGTATCTGGATTGCGGTGCGTATCGAAGGGGAGTGGTTATGGAACCCATCACGGGCCCGCGCGATTTGTTGCGGATGTTGCGGCGGCGGATTGTGTTGTTTCTGGTGACGGCGGGCGTGTCGGGGATTGCGATGTTGCTGGCGTCGCAGGGATTGCCGCTTCGATACACGGGCACGACGGAGTTTGAGCGGCGCGTCGACGCGGCGGCGGAAGAGGTGATGAAGAGCAAGTCGCAGTCCTTTGCCGCCTGGAAGCTGACGCTGGAGAAGGAACTCACCAGCGAGGCCCGCATCGTCGACGTGCTGGTGAAGCTCAAGCGGCTCGAGCCTCGCGACGCGGCTGTGCCGCTGTCGCGCGAGGAGTCGATGGCGAGGCAGAAACTGTTGTCGCGCGTGCGGGAGAATCTCCGCATCGACTGGCGCGTCGGCAACGAGCAGGTGGACCGGCTGGCGCTGAGTTACACCGACAGCGACCCCGAGTTGGCCTGGCAGGTGCCGCAAGGCCTGGTCGAGGAATACGGCACGTACGTCAGCCGGCAAATTCGCGATCATCTCACGGAGAGCTGCAACTACTACACCGACCGCATCCGCGACGCGAACGAGACGCTCAAACGCGTCCGGGCCGACCGCGTGGCCTTCCAGGCCGCCAACAGCGACAAGTATCCCGAGCCGGGCGCGTATTCGCAACGGGTCAACACGTTGCTGGCCGAGGCGCAGTCGTTGGGGCCCGCGCTGGAGTTGGCCAATCAGCGGGAGGCGCAGTTGCTGCTGTTGATGGATCCACCGGCCGACGGCGTGCAGCCGACGTCGATGCCGTCGCGCGAGGTGGTCGGGCCCAATCCCGAGTACGCCCGGCTGACGGAGGAGTTGCGTCGCACAAAGCAGAGTTGCAGCGACGCGATCACGTTCAGCGGGTGGACGGAGAAGCACCCGACGATGCTGGCGTTGCGGAAGAAGATTGTCGAGTTGGAGACCTCGTTGGAGCAGACGCCCCGGACGAATACGTTCCATCAGATGATGGAGACGCCGGCGTCGGGGCTGCTTCAGTTGGAGTTTGATTTGGCCGCCACGCGGTCGCTGATTGTGCAGACCACGCAGCGGCTGGAGCGGGTGCAGCGGGAGCTGGACGGCCTGCAAAAAAATGTGGCCATGTATACGCGGGTGGCGCAGGAGTACTCCGACAAGGTCAAGGAAGAGAACGACTGGTCGGAGAAGATCAAGTATTTTCAGGGGCGGCACAACGATTTGCAGTTGCAGCTCAACGCGGAGATGTCGCAGCGGGGCACGCGTCAGGACACGTTGCGTTATGCGGTCAAGCCGTACACGCCGTCGTCGCCGAAGTTGTGGATGATCGTGTCGGGCACGGGGCTTGGTTCGTTGGCGTTGGCGGCGGTTGCGGTGTTTCTGGCGAGTTTTTTCGATCGCACGGTGACGCATCCCGAGTTGGCGGCGGTGCAGTTTGACGTGCCGGTTCACGGGGTGATTGGCGAGATTCTTACGGCGAGCGAGCGGCGGAAGCGTCGGGCGCGTCGGCTGCTGGTGACGCCGCTGGTGGCGTTGCTGTTGGTGGCGGGGTTGTTGGCGAGCGCCTGGCTGGCGGCGACCCGCGTGATGGACAACGACGCGTACCGGCGGTTCTGGGGCAATCCGTCGGGGGTGGTGAAGGATGCGTTTTACGGCGACCGCGCGACGCCCGTGGCGCAGGGGGAGTAAGAACGTGACGCGGGCGTCTGGCCCGCGTGTGGCGAGGGCATCTTGCCCTCGCGAACCATTCCGTACGGTTGACGCGGTGAAAAAAACAAGGCTTTCGCACAGCCAGACGCGGGCAAGATGCCCGCGGGACGCGAGGGCGAGACGCCCGCGTCACGGCATCGCCGCTACGGCAAGGAGTTTTCGTGGCCAATGTATGGGACGCGTTGAAAAAGCATCAATCCGAACCGGTTCAGGCGGAGTCGACGACGGCCTCGCCGGGCGCGGTGCCGTTGGCGGTGCCCGCCGATGTTGCCGTCACGCCGCATCCGGCCGGGGCGGCGGCTTCGTCGGTTTCGGCGCCGACGAATGCGCCACCGTTGACCGCACCGCTGCCGAGTACGTCGGTCGTGCCCGTGACGTCGCCGACGGCGCGAAAACCGGCGGCGTATTCCGAGGAGTTGCGGCCTCACTTTGATCGCGGCGGGCGCATCGCCGACGCGTACCGCGCGTTGCGGACGAACCTGTTGGCCAAGTGCGGCGAGAAGGGATTTTGTTATCTCGTCACGTCGGCCCGTGGCGGCGAGGGCAAGACGATCACGTCGGTGAATCTTGCGTTGGTGCTGGCCGAGTGCGTCACGAAGAACACGCTGTTAATTGACGCGGATTTACGTCGCCCTCGCGTCGCGGGATTGATGGGGCTGTCGGCGGCGCCGGGCCTGGCGGAGTTGATCCGCGGCGAGGCGGCGATGAAGCAGGTCCTTCAGCCGACGACGTATCCGAATCTCTCGGTGATTTCGGCAGGGGGGGCGACGCCGGAGTCGGTCGCCGAGTTGCTCGCGCGTCCGCCGGTGGCGTCGCTGCTGGCCGAGGCGAAACGCATGTTCGACTACGTGCTCATCGACACGCCGCCGATCAACCACGTCAGCGACGTCGGCACGCTGGGGCCGTTCTGCCGCGGGGCGCTGCTGGTCGTCCGATCGGGAAAAACCCGCCAGGAGGACGTCGACCGCGCTGTCGCCCTGCTCCACGCGGCCAACATTCAACCGGCGGGCATGGTGCTGACCGGAAGTCGGGGTTTCGCGGCGAATGGGTGAATGGGGAGTGCGAGTTCGAGGGAACAAAGCCACCAGCCACAAGCCACCAGGGCTTTCGGGACGCGATGGTGAAATCGTTCTTCTCGGTGGCGAGAGTGGTCTCAAGGCTTCGCAGACACGAAGATCGGTTGACACGCGAGTGGTTCACCGGCCTTGGAGTTTGCGAAGCCACGAGACCATTCTCTCGAACAAACGGATCATTTTTACATTTGCGCACCGAAAGCCCTGGTGGCTGGTGGCTAGTGGCTTTGTTCCCTCGAACCGACGACACGTTTTCACCAACAAGCAGGGAATATCTAATGGCAACAATCATCCTGGCCGCGTTGACCTGGCTGGCGCTGGGCGTGCTGGCGTATGCGT
Source organism: Phycisphaerae bacterium (assembly GCA_009783465.1). Lineage (GTDB taxonomy): Bacteria > Planctomycetota > Phycisphaerae > SM23-33 > SM23-33 > WRDM01. The sequence continues at coordinate 22,497 of WRDM01000005.1, forward strand.
ACGTGGTGTATCCGTGGGTGGTGTCGGCGGCGGCCCGGCTGTGGGCGAAGCCTTGCGCCGCGGCGGACATCGAGCCAACCGTTACGCTGTTGATTCCCGCGCACAACGAGGAGGCCGTCATCGAGGCGAAGATTCGCAACGCGCTGTCGTTGGATTATCCCGCGGGGAAGTTGCAGATTCGCGTCGTCAGCGACGGCAGCACGGACTCCACCGACGCGGTCGCGCGGCGGTTTGCGCCCTCGGTGGAGTATCAGCGGATCAGTCCTCGCGGCGGCAAGCCCAACGCGGTGAATCAGGCGGTGCCGTTCGCGCGCGGGGAGATTTTGCTGTTGTGCGACGCCAACACGATGTTCGCCGCCGACGCGGTGCGGAGGCTGGTGCGGCATTTCGCGGATGAACGGGTCGGGGCGGTCAGCGGCGACGTTCGGCTGGCGAGCCAGACGGTGACGTACGGGCGGGGCGAAAGTTTGTTCTGGCGGCTGGAGCGGCGGATGCAGGCCGCCGAGGCCGCGTTGGGGTCAAGCATCGGTGTTGACGGCGGAATGTACGCGGTGCGGCGGTCGTTGTACGTGGCCAATCGGGTCGACACGCTGATTGACGATTTCGTGATCGCGATGAACGTGGCCAAGTCGGGCCGACGTGTGCTGCTGGACGGTTCGGCGTGGGCGACGGAGGACGCGGTGGCGGACCCGAGTCAGGAGTTTCGTCGGCGTGCGCGGACGGTGGCGGGCGGGTTCCAGACGTTGTTCGAGGGGCGAGGGCGGCCTGGGCTGCGGCGACCCGGCTTGTGGGCGGCGTACGTGTCGCACAAGGTGTTACGCTGGCTGGGCCCGGTGTGGTTGGCGGCGGCATTTGTCGGCTCGGCCGGCGCGGCGGTTTTGGGATGGCTTGCGGATTGGCCCACGTGGCCGATTTATGCCGGTCTCGCGGCGGCGCAGATGTCGATGTACGCGCTGGCGGCGGCCGGCCATGCGATGCGACGCCGTCACCTGCCACGTCTGTTGTGCCTGCCGTATTATTTTTGTTTAGCCAACGCGGCGGCGGCGGCGGGGTTCTGGCGCTGGCTTCGCAAACGCCAACCCGTCACATGGGCACAGGCGGATCGTTCCGTGGCGACGACAACCGACGTGGTGGCCGAACGTGACGCGGGCGTCTCGCCCGCGTGTCTCGCGGGCATCTTGCCCGCGTCGGGCGGCGAAGTGAGGTTGATGTTTTCCAGTGGCCATGCCTATGGAACGCACAACGCGGGCGGGACGCCCGCGTCACGTTCGGCCCCAGCATCGGTCGCGATGCTGGTGACCAATCGCGGGATTGACGATCCGCGCGTTCGGCTGGAAGCGGCGGCGTTGTGTGCGGCGGGGCGGTATCGCGTGACGGTGGTTGGGTGGGATCGCGACACGGACCGCGACATGCACGAGACGCGTGACGGCGTGGAGTTTCGCCGTCTGGCGTTGCGGTCCACGCATGCGCGGGGCGCGTGGCAGGCGGTGTTTCTTGGCGGGTTTTTCCTTCGCGCCTGGCCGCACCTGCGCGCCCTCAAGCCAGCGGCGATTCACTGTCACGACTTTGACACGCTGCCGCTGGGCTACGCGGCCGCGCGGACGTGGCGGGCGAAACTGGTCTTCGACGCGCACGAAAATTATCCCGACATGATGCTTGGCCATCTGCCCGACGCGCTGGTTGGGCGGCTGCGGCAGGCGGAGCGGTTTTTCGTGCCACGGGCGGATGCGTTGATCACGGTCGGCGGTCGGCTGGCGGAGTTTTATTCGCGGCTTGGCGCGCGTCGCGTGACGATCGTCGGCAACTGGAAGGATGACGGCACGTATCGCATTTCGCCGTCGCGCCGGGCGGAGATTCGGCGGCGGCTGGGGCTGAATCACCACATCGCCATCGCGTACATCGCGGTGTTGGGGCGCGATCGCCATCTCGAGCCGCTGCTGCGGGCCGTCGCTGCCGACGAACGGTTCGCGTGCGTGATCGGCGGCGACGGGCACCTCGCGGGTGTGGCCGCCGCGTACGCCCGCGAGCATGCCAACGTGCGGTATCTCGGCGCGGTGCCCTCGGCGGACGTGCCCGCCCTGACGGCCTCGTGCGACGTCGTTTATTACGGCATGGATCGCGACAATCCCAATTCGCGCTGGAGCGCGCCGAACAAATTGTACGAAGCCATCGCCGCCGGCATGCCGATGCTCGCGGGCGATTTCGGCGAGGTCGGTCCGACGATCCGACAGCACGGCTGCGGCGTGCTGGCCGCCACCGAATCCGCCGCCGCCGTCGCCGCCGCACTTGACCAACTCGCCGACCGCCACGCCCTGGCTTCCATGGCCCAGGCCGCCAAAGCACTCGCGCCACACTACTCCGCTACATCCGCACAAGCCGCCGTCGTCGACGCATACGATCGATTATTTTCGTGGCATGTGGGTGAACAGAAACCTCCGGTTCAAGGGAACCAAGCCACTAGCCACCAGCCACTAGCCACCAGGGGTTGCGCCGCATGAGCCTCGGCCACGTCAAAAGCCTGCTCGCCAGTTGGACGGGGTACGGCGCGAACATCGTCGTGATGTTCTTCCTCAGCCCGTTCGTCGTGCACGAACTCGGGCACGCGACGTTCGGCCTGTGGTCGCTGCTGATGTCCGTGACGGGCTATCTCGGGCTGGTCGAAATCGGCGTCCGCGCGAGCACGGGGCGGTACGTCAACTACTACCTCGGCCAGGGCCGCCGCGACCGCGTCGACGCCGTCGTCAACACGTCGCTGGTGTTTTACTGTTTTGCGGGGCTGGCCGTGCTGGCACTGTCGGCGGCGCTCGGGGCGGCGTTTCCGGTTGTGTTTGCGAAAATTCCCGCGGAATTGTCCGCCCAGGCGCCGGGCGTGCTGCTGCTGATGGCGGCGAATGTCTGGCTGGGGTTATGGAGTTCAACCTTTGGGCAACTGCTGTTGGCGCGGAACCGTTTTGATCTGGTCAACGTCTCGCAGATTGCCGCGCTGCTCGTCCGGGCTGGCGTGACCGTGGCGGTGCTTTGGGCCGGCGGATCGTTGGCGGCGATGTCCGGCGCGATCGTGCTCGCCAGTGTGGTGCAACTGCTCCTCAACGCCACGCTGGCCCGGCGATACGGCGTCCGCGTGACGTTCAGCCGCCGCCTGGCGTCGTGGGCGTGCCTTCGCGAAATGTTCGGCTTCGGCGTCTGGTCGTTCCTGGGCAACACGTCCACGCGAGTGATCTTCTACGCCAGCGCCACCATCATCGGCGTGATGCTTGGCGAACGCGAGATCGCGTATTACTCCGTCGGTCTCATACTGATCGACACCGGCCGCGAACTCGTCGCGTTCGTCTGCCGCGTGCTTACGCCGGACCTGCAAAAACAGGCGGGCCGCTCGCCGGGCGACATGGGCGGTCGGATGATCGCTGCCGCCAACACGACGATGCTCGTGGCGGTGGGGCTGCTGGGCGGGCTGGTCGCGATCGGCCCGGCCTTTCTGCGGCAGTGGATGGGGCCTGATTTCGCCCGCAGCGGCGACGTGCTCGTGATCGTCAGCCTCAGCCAACTGGGCGTGATGGCGAACTTCGCGTGCAACACGACGCTCAACGCGATGGGGCACGTTCGGCTGGTGGCGGGCATTTTCGCGGTGGAGGCGGTGTTGAATGTGGCCGTGAGCGTGCTGCTGGTGTCGCTGGGGTGGGGGATCGTCGGCGTGGCGTGCGGCACGGCCGGCCCGGCGGTGATGTGCAGCGGGCTGGTGACGATGGTTTTCGCCTGCCGCCGCACGGGCATGCCGATCGGCCGATACGCCGCCGCGACGGCAGCGAGGTGGCTTCCCGCGGCGATCCTGTACGTGCCACTGTGTTGCGGCGTGCATTATGGACTGGGATTTGAATGGATCGATGGCGCGCGGATGCCCATGCTCGGTTGGGGAGTTCTTCTCATGCAAATCGCGTTGTGTGGCCTGCTGTACGTGCCCATCGCCGCGACGTTCCTGATCTCGCGCGAGCAGCGAGCGGCGGTATGGAAAGGGCTTGCCTCTTTGCGCTGTCGGGTGTTGTGTCAAGCGAAACGTTTTTTGACGCCGAGCATCTTACCGCGCAAAGAGGCACGCCGTCGCGAAACATTTTTCGATCCGCCACATCGCGGCTCGCGGCGTGCATAGAATGCAGCGTTTGTTTGTGAAATTCGGGGCCTTTTCGAGGGGCTATGCCAATGTCTCGCGTCGCGTGGATGGAGCCAGGTCGGATCAAGGTTCGTGTCGGCGGTATGCCGCGGTGGAATCGGGTGCTGGTGGCGTTGCTTCGGGGCGTGGGCGTGGACGCGTTTGAGACGCGCGACTGGCGAGGGCGGTCGCGGGTGCGGCGGTGGTGGGGCACGTGGCATGAGGTGTCGGGGCTGAAGATCGAGCACGTGATTTTTCCCGGCCCGCCGCAGCGGATGGAACGTTGGTCGCGGGCGTTGGGCGTGCGGGTGGTGTATCACTTTATCGGCAGCGACGTGTTGGCGTTGCAGCGGCTGTCCGCGCCGGATCGCGCGCGTCGGTTGGCGGAACTCAAGCGGTACGGCGCGGCGTTTGTCGCCGACGGGCCTTATTTGCAGGCGGAATTGACCGAGTTGGGTTTGCGGGCGGAGATTTTACGATGCCTGCCGCCGGGACTGCTGGGCGAGGTTTCGCCGCTGCCGGAGCGGTTCACGGTGTTGAGTTACTGGGCGGATCGGCCGGAGTTTTACCGCGCGCCGCTCGTGCTGAAGCTGGCGGCGGCGATGCGTGACGTGGACTTTCTCGTCGTCGGTACGGATGGCGCGGGGCTGTTGGCGACGCCCAATGTGCGGTTTCACGGCGAGACGCGCGACATGGAGGCCGTGTATCGGAAGAGTTCGGTGCTGTTGCGGCTTCCGTTGCACGACGGCCTGCCGAAAATGGTGCTTGAGGCCCAGGCGCGAGGCCGACGCGTCATCTGCTCGCATCCGCTGCCGCACGCGGCGCACGCGGAGGATTTCGACGTCGCCCAGGCCACCCTGACGCGATTTCGCGAGCACACACAGCCGGACCACGAGGCCGCCGCGTATATCCGTCAAACGTACGACCCCGCCGCCGAAGCCCGGCGCGCATTGCGGATGTATCAGGAGTTGCTGGCGTGAAGATGTAGCACGGGCGTCTCGCCCGTGAGCCCCACGGGCATCTTGCCCGTGGCGAGGTCGACTGGACGCTTTGTTTCTTGTTACGGTTGCATGGACGAGACGCCCATGCGACTGGCGGGCGAGACGCCCGTGCTACGTATGAAGCGAATTCTCTTCATCACAACCTGCTTTCCTCCGACGAACGCGACGGGGATTCACCGGGGCGTCGCGTTGGTGCGTCATCTGGCCGCGTGCGGGTATGAGGTGATGGTGCTGACCATGCCGCCCGCGCCGGACATGGACAGCGACGCGGGGCTGCTGAGCAAAATCCCCGCCGGCGTGCAGGTGCTTCGCGTGCCGATGCTCGACGTGACGCGCACAGTGAAACGCTGGCTGGGGCACCGTGACGCGTGCGGGCCTCGTGACGCGGGCGACCCGTCTTCGCTGCGCTTCGTCGCGGCAAGGACGCCCGCGTCACGAGGCGCGGGGTGGGTCGACTGGTGCAGCGCCTGGTTGCAGTTTCCCGACAGCCGCGTCGGTTGGTGCGTGAAGAGTCTGATGACGCATCGCGGCGCGGTGCGGCGGTTCAGGCCTGACGTGGTGTACAGCACCGCGCCGATGTGGTCGAGCCACCTGCTGGCGATGGCACTGCGTCGCACGATCCGCCGCCCGTGGGTTGCCGACTGCCGCGACCCGTGGCGGGCCAATCCGTTTCGCGTGTTTCGCCACCGCAGCCACGCGTGGATGGACGCGAATCTCGAGGGCATGATGGTTCGTCGGGCGTCGGCGGTGATTTGCAACACGCCGGGCGTGCGTCGGGATTTCGTGACGCGGTATCCGCGTGCGGCGGACAAATTTGTCGCCATTCCCAACGGGTTTGACGCGTCCGAGGTGTCGGAGGTTCGCGCGTCGCCGCGGCCTGCGAATGGGCATTTGCGACTGGTGCATGCGGGCGTGTTTTACGGCACGCGGTCGCCGGCGGCGTTGCTGGAGGCGTTGGCGGCGCTGGCGGCGGAGGATGCGGCCGCGAGGAATGAGGTGCGGTTGATGCAGGTGGGGCCCGCGGATTTCGAGGGTCGGCCTTTGGCGGAGTTGGCGGGGCGTTTCGGCGTGGCGGACATGCTGGAGTTGACCGGGCCTTTGTCGCATCGCGCGGCGTTGCGTGCGGTGTATGAGGGCGACGTGGCGGTGGCGGTCAGCCAGACGGGCGCTCACGGCGATTTGCAGGTGCCGCGGAAGTTTTACGAGTACTACGGGCTAGGCCGACGTGTGCTGGCGACGGGCGGGTGCTGCGGGGCGATCCGCGAGTTGTTCGACGGCGTGCCGCCGGCGGGCGTGCGGCTGATCGACGAGCCGACCGTGCCGGCGCTGACGTCGGCGTTGCGGGAGACGCTCGGCCAATGGCGCCGCGGCGAGTTGCGCGACGCGGCGGAGGCGACGATGGATTTCAGCGAGACCCGCATGACGCGGGACATCGAGCGGACGTTGGAGACGGCAGCCAATAGCCAATAGCCAGTAGCCAGCAGGTATGGAAAAGTCAGTCAATCATCAGGGCATGCTGTCGGTGTGATATGAAACAGAACAAGGTGTCCGCGAAGCATTGGGATCACTCTCTCGAACGGCGGGAGCGATTTTACCGTGGTGCGGCGAAAACCCTGATGGCTATTGGCTACTGGCTATTGGCTGATGATTATGGCTGGTTTTCCGCGTCGGAGGGTCAAGGATAGACGTATGTTAGGAATTCGCGCCATCCTCATCGCGGTTGTCGGGCTGTCGGCCAGCGGGGCGTCGTTATTTCGGCCTTACTGGGGCATGCTGATGTTGGCGGTGTTGTATTTTTTTCGGCCTGACTTGTACGGCGCGGAGGAGTACGTCACGCCGGTGAAATGGCTGACGATCAGCGTGCTGCTGGGGTATTTGTTCACGGGCCTGTCGACGCGGAAGGGCCGTAGCACGGGCATCTTGCCCGTGAGTCGCACGGGCGTCTCGCCCATGCAAAGCGGCCTTGAAAACAACGTGTTGGAGTCGGCGCGAGCGGTAACGTCTTCGCGGCGCAGGGTTCCAGCCAACCGCAACCACGGGCGAGACGCCCGTGGGACTCACGGGCAAGATGCCCGTGCTACGCCGGAGGGCGTATTCGCCGGCACGGGCTGGATGATGGTGATTTTGGGCGTGTATGTGGTATCGAGCATTTTCGCGCCGATGACGGACGCGGTCAGTTGGTCGCGGCTGTGGCTGATCGTGAAAATTTTCATCGCCGTGTTTTTGATCCAGAAGGTCTGCGACACGCCGGCCCGGCTGGCGGGGTTCGTGGCGGCGATGCTTCTGGGTTCGTGCTGGTTTCTCAAGGTGACGGTTGTCGGCTGGGCGGCGTACGGCTGGGGTGACGTTCGCATCGACGCGGCGGCGGGGCAGGGCGGCGGCGCCAACTACATCGCCTGGGTGCTCGCGGCGATGACGGGATTCGTGCTCTATAAGGTCGTCCGAGGCCGGGGGTGGCAGCGGTGGACGGCGGTCGTGCTGGTGCCTCTGTTCGTGGTCGGCAACATGGCGACGGGATCCCGTGGCGGGTTGTTGTGCCTGGTGGCCGCCGGCGTGACGTTTGTGCTGATGATGCGTCGCAAGTTGTGGCTGCTGTTGCCGGCGGGCGCGATCGGCGTGTGGCTGCTGGTGAGTCTGGCGCCCGCGTCGTACATGAATCGCATGGCCACCATCACCAGCGACCCGGCGAAGATGGACGCGTCGTCGTTGACGCGGTATCAGAACGTGCAGATCGGCAAGCGGATCATCGCCGATTATCCGGTGTTCGGCACGGGCCTGGAGACGTTCCCGCGGGCCAAGCGGGCGTATCTGACGCCCGAGTACGTTGGCGGGATGTATCACGTGGCCCACAACACGTTGATTCAATTGGGCAGCGAGTGCGGCGTGCCGATGCTGATGGCGTTCGCGGGCGTGACGGGGCTGGCGACGTGGCGGCTGTTGCGGCGGCGGCCGATTGCCGACGCCGTCGCCGACGACCACATGGAATGGCTTCGGATCGGCACGCTGTGCGCGTTGGCGGCGACGTGGGCGGAGATGATCAAGGGCGACGTGGCCCACATGGACGTGTTCTGGTGGTTCTACGGTTTGGCGTTTGCGTACCATCGGGTCAGCCGGCGGTGGGCGAGTGGCGGTGGCGGGCGTCGTAGCACGGGCATCTTGCCCGTGCGTCGCATGGGCGTCTCGTCCATGCAGAGCGGCCTTGGAAATGGAGCGTTGAAGTTGGCGTGAGCGGGCCGTAGTTTCGTTGAGCAAAATTTTTGCCAGCCTCACCACGGGCGAGACGCCCGTGGGACTCACGGGCAAGATGCCCGTGCTACATGGAAGAACTGGGGAGACATGACATGGTCGACATGCGGACGATGTTGTCCAGGGCGGTGATGAACGGCGTGATCAGTCGCGTGGGGCGTGGATTTACTGCGCAGGTGCGGCGTGAGTTGCGGGCGTTTGGCCGCGCGCAATGGCGGCCTTACGCGCAGTTGCGGGAACTGCAACTGGAGGGCGTGAATCGGTTGTTGTCGCATTGCGTCCGCACCGTGCCGTACTATCGGCGGATGCACGTGCAGGGGCTGCTGCCCGACCGCATCGGTCGGCTGGAGGAGCTGTCGCAGGTGCCGACGCTGAGCAAGGAGACGCTGGTCGCGCAAGGCGAGGAGTTCGTGTCGTCGACGGTGGCGCCCGGCGCGCTGCTGCCGCGTCGCAGCGGCGGATCGACGGGTGAGCCGCTGCATTTTTTCATCACGCCGCACGCGGCGGCGGTGATGGCGGCGTGCGAGCACTACGGCAATTCGCTCGCGGGGCATTGCGTGGGCGATCCCATCGCGACGCTGTGGGGGTCGCGGTTCGACAACGCGCCGCCGACGTTTCGTCAGCGGGCGGCCCGATATTTGTCGAACATCACGCAGTGCGTCGTGGATCGCATGGACGAGGCGGTGTGTCGCGACATCGTGCGGCGGTTGGAGCGACAGAAACCGACGGTGCTGGTGGGCTACACGGCGGCGTTGATGGAGATGGCGGCGTTTCTCGAAGATCGTGGGCTTCGTCCGAATTTTCCGAAGCGGAGTGTGATTTCCGCGGCCGAGCCGCTCACGCCGTCGCAGCGGCAGACGCTCGAGCGCGTATTTGGTCGCTCCGTGTTCAACCGCTACGGCACGCGCGAGGTCGGCCTGGTGGCGATGGAATGTTCCTATCACCGGGGCCTGCACCTGAACGGCCACTCGCTGTACGTGGAGTTCGAGCCGGTCGCAGGCTTGGGCGACGCGCGGCGAGTGATTGTCACCAAGTTGTTTGAGATGGGCATGCCGTTCATCCGCTACGACCTGGGCGACTACATCCTCGGCGACGTCTCCGCCTGTCCGTGTGGGCGGGGCTTTCCGATCATCCAAGCCGTGCGAGGCCGCGTGGTGTCGAACCTGCGCCTGCCTAACGGCGCGTTCATCGCGCCGGAGGTGTTCATCGTGTTACTGGACCGCCAGTCGGTGCGGGAGTACCGCGTCGTGCAGGCGGCGGATTATTCGGCTCGCGTGGAGATCGTGCCAGGCCCGCACTGGGACGACACGATGGCGCAGCACGTGTTGCGAACGCTGCACGGCGTCACGCTGGGCTTGGTGGAATTTCGGATCGAACTGCGCGAACGGGTCGAGCGCACGCCGTCGGGCAAACTATTGCCGATCGTCAGCCACGTGCCCTCGCCAGTGGAAACGGCGCCGCTGGCATGGGAAGCGATCCGCGCGGCGTGAGGAAACGAGCCAGTAGCCAATAGCCAGTAGCCAATAGGTACGGAACGGTATTGGCGAAAAGACAACAAAAGCGGGAATGACTATGGAAGGATTGCGAAATCATGATCGGATGAATTGTGACAAGATTGGCCATACCTGATGGCTATTGGCTACTGGCTATTGGCTTGGTTCCCTCGGGCAAACGACGATAAAGGTGGGAATGTTGTTGGGGAAATTGACATTTGTCGGCGACTGTATGCCAGGCCGGCTGGTGGGGCGGTCGTTGGAGCGGATGGGTTTGTCGGCGTCGGCGCGGCGTGTGCGGGCGTCGGCGCGCGGCGCGGAGGATGCATCTTCGCCGCGCGCGGTGGTCGTGGCGAATCTGGAGTGTGCGTTGGACGCCGCCGGGCCCGCAAGGCCTTACAAGGACGACGGCGGGCCGAATCTGCACGCGTCACCGGCGATGGCGGATTGGCTGCGGCAGGCGGGGGTTGACGTGCTGGTGTTGGCCAACAATCACGCGGGCGATTGCGGGCGGGCGGGGATTGTATCGACGTGTCGGGCGATCCGTTCGGCGGGGCTGGCGTGCGTTGGCGCGGGGGATGATTACGACCGCGCCATCGCGCCGTTGGTGGTGCGGGCGGGCGACGCGCGGGTGGCGATCGTGGCGGTCGGCAACGGGCTGGCGGCGGACGGCGGTCGGCCTGGTGTGAGTCCGCTTCGCACGGCGACGTTGCGGCAGGCGTTGGCCCGCGTGGAGAGCGATGTGGACGCGACCGTCGTTGTGCTGCACGGAGGCATCGAGTTTCTGTCGACGCCCGAGTCGTGGCTGCGCGACCTGGCCGCCGAGGCGGTGCGCGGCGGCGCGGATCTGGTGGTCGGCGGACATCCGCATTGCCTTCGCGGCTTGGCGAGTGTCGGCGGCAGGCCCGTGTTTTACAGCCTGGGCGATTTTCTGGCGGACACGCGGCACGAGGCGACGTTGGCGGATCACGTGCGGCGGACGGCGTTGACGGCGTTGGGGTTCGGCGTGGCGGATCCGTCGGTGTGCCGCTGGTCGATGGCGTTGGACGTGACGGTCCAGTCGCGGCGTCGGCTGACGTGGAGCGTCCGGCCGCTGGTGATCGACGAGGATTTTCTGCCGCGTCCAGCCACGCCGCAGGAGTCGACGGAATTCGATCGACGGATGGCGGCGTTGTGCGAGGCCGCGAGCGGGCAGGACCGCGCCGCCCTGCGGTTCGTCCGCGCGGTGGAAAAAGCGTACGCCCGCCGCTACGGCACCGGCCGCACAACACGCCAATGGCTGACGCTGCCGTTCCGCGTGCGAGGCCGGCATTTACGTTCGCTATGGCGCCGCGCGCGGGAGTTGGTGGGAACAACAGGCTGTAGGCTGTAGGTCGATGGTACGGCAGGCGTGTCGCGCCTACAGCCTACGGCCCACAGCCTGCCGCCGATGATTGCAATTTGGAGTTGGGGGTAAACCGATGACAACCGAAGAACCGCTTCACGTCATGCATGTGTTGCCGCAGTTGGGTGCGGGCGGCATTGAGTTGGCGTTGGCGCGCGTGCTGACGGAGTGGCCGCTGTGCGAGATGCGGCATACGGTCGTGGCGGTGCGGGGCGAGAATCTCATCGTCGACCGCCTGCCGCCGCGCGTACGCGTGTGCCTGTTGCGGGCCAGGCCCAACGAACTGCGGGCGGGATGGCGGCTGCGGAATCTCATCGCCGCCGTCCGACCCGACGTGATTCATGCGCGGAATTTCGGCGGTTGGGACGTGGCTGTGCTGGCGCGCGGGTTGTCGTGGCGGCGCGTGCCGCTGGTGTACAGTTTTCATGGCCTGAGCGAGCCGAATCCGCCTCGGCGGCGGCGATGGATCAGTCGGCTGTTGGCGCAATTCACCGCCGGGCTGTTCACGGTGACCCGCGACACGCGCGATGCGCTGGCGGACGAGCTCCACCTGCCGCCGCGACGAATCGCCGTGATTCCCAACGGCGTTCGCACGCCGCCGCGATTGGCCGTGCCCGGCGGACGCGGGCCGTTCACCGTCGGCACGGTCGGCAATCTCACGTCCGTGAAAAACCACGACCTGCTGCTGCGGGCGTTTGCGACATTTCGCCAGGCTGCCCCCGCGGTCGACGCCCAACTGCGTCTCGCGGGCGACGGGCCTTTGCGGGGCGAACTCCAGGGGCGCGCGAGGCAACTGGGCATCGCGCCACGCTGCCAGTTCGTCGGGCGAATCCACGCCGTGGGCGATTTCCTGGCCGAGCTGGACGTCTTCGCGTTGCCCAGTCGGAGCGAGGCGCATCCGAATGCGTTGCTGGAGGCGATGGCGGCGGGGCTGCCGTGCGTGGCGACGGCCGTCGGCGGCGTGCCGGAAGTCCTCGGCGCGGGCCGATGCGGCCTGCTCGTACCCGCCGGCGACGCCGACGCGCTGGCCCGCGCGCTGCTCGACCTGGCCGCCAACCCCGCCGAACGCCGCCGACTCGGCGAGGCCGCCTGGCAACGCGCCGCCGAAACGTACAGCCTGGAAGGCATGGCGCGGGCGTATGCGGATCTGTATAGGAAAACGGCGGAAAAGCCAGTAGCCAATAGCCAGTAGCCAATAGGTATGGAAAGGCCTGTCATAAACCAGAACATACTGCCGGTGTGACGATGAAACAGAACATTAAGTCTGCGAAGCCGCGAGACCATTCTCTCGAACGAGAGTCTTGTGTTTACCAAAACGTAACGAAAATCCTATTGGCTACTGGCTGTTGGCTATTGGCTTTTCACCCCTGGAGACCACAACCCGAATACGAATGACTTTCGGAGATCCAACCATGAGCCTTTTCGTTCCTCGCATTCTCGTGTTGACGCAGATGTTTCCCAACAGCGCGTATCCGCATCGCGGCAGTTTTGTCAGCGAACGGGTTCGCGTCCTTTGCGACGACGCGGAGATTCGCGTGATCAATCCGGTGCCGTATTTTCCGCCCGTGCCGGGCCTGGGCCGATACAGTCGGCTGGCGCGCGTCGGGCTTCGCGGCGAGACGTCCGAGGGCTGTCACGTGCTGCATCCGCGGTACGCGGTGCTGCCGAGGGTGGCGACGTTTTATCAAGGCCTGTCGATGGCCCGCGCGGTCCGGCGGCAGTGCGAGCGCGACCCGTGGAAGCCTGACATCATCGACGCCCACTTCGCCTTCCCCGACGGCTACGCCGCGGTTCGATTGGGGCGGGAGTTGGGTTGCCCGGTCGTCGTGACCTGTCATGGCAGCGACCTGGCGACGTATCCGCGACGGTTTGGCGTGCGGCGGATGATGCGATGGACGATGACGCATGCCACGCGCGTGCTGGCCGTCGCGCCGCATCTGCGGGAGGCGGCGCTCCAACTTGGCGGCGCGCCGCACCACGTCGAGGTGCTGCCCGGCGGCGTGGATTGCGACATCTTTTTCCCGCGAAACCGCCTGCGATGCCGCACGAATCTGGGCCTGCCGATCGACCGCCCCGTGGCGCTTTGCGTGGCCGGGCTTGACGATAACAAAAACCAGGCTGTGCTTTTGCATGCCCTGGCCGAGGTGATCCGTCGAGGCGGCAAGTTGCATCTGGCGTTGGTTGGCGACGGGCCGACGCGGGCATCGCTGGAGAAGCAGGCCGCCGAATTGGGCGTTACGGAGTGCGTGACGCTGGCCGGGTCGAGGCCTTACGTCGAGGTGCCGCAATGGATCTCGGCGGCGGACTGGCTGGTGTTGGCCAGCCGTCGCGAGGGTTGGCCGACGGTGTACTGCGAGGCGATGGCGTGCGGCAGGCCGGTGCTGACCGCGAACGTCGCCGTCGCGCGGACGGCCATCGACCGCGACGAACTCGGCATGGTGCTGGACGAAAATTCGCCGCGCGCGTGGGCCGACGCCTTCGAAGCCGCCCGCGCGCGAAAGTGGGACGAGCAGGCCATCCGCCGGCTGGCGCTGAATCACAGTTGGAAACAATGGGCGTCGCATTACCTCGCGCTGGTCCGCGAGGTGCTGGGACGCCGCCAAATCATCGGAGCCGCCGCATGAACGACACCACCGCAACGGAACGGACGATTCGCTGCCGCGTGGACGACGATCCGCCGGCGGACTGGGCCGACTACGTGCTTCGACACGCCGATGCCACCGTGTTTCACGACCCGCGATGGGCGACGCTCATGCGCGACGTCTACGGCAACGCGTGCTTTTACCTCACTGCGCGGCGTAGCACGGGCGTCCCGCCCGTGAGTCGCATGGGCGTCTCGCCCATGCATCGTGGCCTTGAAAGGAGCGCTTTGGAGTCAACACGGGCGGCAACGTCGCGACATGAGAATCCAGCCAATCACACCACGGGCGAGACGCCCGTGGGACTCATGGGCGAGACGCCCATGCTACGGTCTGAACGATGCGTCGGCGTGCTCGCGCTGGTGCTTCAGCGCAGTTGGCTGATGGGCGACCGGCTGTGCAGCCTGCCGTACCTCGACGCCAGCGGCGTGCTTGCCGACGACGACACCGCGGCGGCGGCCCTGCTGAGCCAGGCCTGCGACGTGATGCGCGAACGCCACGCCAAGTGGATCGAACTCCGCCAGGAGCATCCGCTGGGCGACCTGCCCACGCGGAACGACAAGCTCACGATGCGGCTGGCGCTGCCGGCGGGACAGGCTGAGCTGATGGAAAATTTTCGTGGCAAAACGCGGAACCAGATCCGCAAGGCGTTGAGCGTCGGCATGACCGCCGACGTCGGCGGGCCCGAGCGGCTGGCGGATTTTCACCACGTGTACGAGCGGACGATGCGCGATCTGGGCAGCCCGCCGCACAGCCTGGAATTTTTCCGCCGGCTGATGGAAACGTTCGGCCGTCAGGCGGGCGTGCACACGATCCGCGACGGCCAGCGGCTGGTGGGGGCCTCGCTGGTTCTGGAGGACGCCCGCCGCGTCTACGTGCCGTGGTCCGGCAGCGACTGGCGGCACGGCAGCGGGCAGGCCAACACGATGCTGTTCTGGTCGATGCTCGCCGCGTGCAGCGACCGCGGCGTGAAGGAGTTCGACTTCGGCCGAAGCACGCGCGGCGGCGGCACGCACGTCTTCAAACAAAAATGGGGCGCCGCCGAAGTGCCACTGCACTGGCACTACATCCTCCGCCCCGGCCAATCGCCGCCCACGCCGCACCTCGACACCGGCGTACTGAAACTGGCGGGCACGTGCTGGCGAAAACTGCCGATCTGCGCCGTTCGCGTCCTGGGGCCGAGGATTATTCGGAAAGTGTCCTAGAGGCGCTCGGGTGAATGTTTTCAGCGGCTTGCCTCTTTGCGCTGTAGGATGATCCTGTCTCCGAACAGACGCACGTTTCGTCGATGAGATCGTTCTGCAGCGCAAAGAGGCAAGCCCTTGCGAAACGTTTTGCGTAACACATCGTTTTCCGGTACGCTGGCACGCACTATGGATCAATCGGTTGAGAGCGTGGTGGCGGGGCATATTTGTTTGGATGTCACGCCGGCGTTTCGTGTCGGCGGGCGGAGCGTTGGCGACATCCTTCGCCCGGGCTGCCTGGTGCAGGTGGGCGGGGCGGTCGTGTCCACCGGCGGGCCTGTGTCCAACACGGGCTTCCCGATGCGACGCATGGGTGTCAACGTGCGGCTGATGGGCAAATGCGGCGACGACATGTTCGGGCGGGCGCTGCTGGAGAAAATCCGGGCCGAGGCCCCCGGTGCCGAGAGCGGCATGCGCATCGTTCCCGGCGAAGAGACCAGCTACACCGTCGTGGTGAATCCGCCGGGAATCGACCGCATTTTTCTGCACTGCCACGGCGCGAATGACACCTTCGCCGCCGCCGACATCGACCTGGCCACCGTCGCGCAGGCCAGGCTGTTCCACTTCGGCTACCCGCCGCTGATGGCCCGCATGTACGGCGACGGCGGACGCGAACTCGTCGAAATCTTCCGACAGGTCAAAGCCACCGGCGCGACGACGAGCCTCGACATGGCCTATCCCGACCCGCGAAGCCCCGCCGGGGCGGCCGACTGGACGTCCATTCTGGAACGCACGTTGCCGTTCGTCGACGTGTTCACGCCCAGCGTGGAGGAGTTGATCTTCATGCTGCGGCGGGAAAAATTTGACGAACTGTCCGCCAGGGCGGGCGACCTCGACCTCGAACTGCTCTCGCTGATCGACGGCGAGTTGCTGAGCGACCTCGGCCAACAGTGTTTGAAAATGGGCGCCGCCGTGGTGTTGATCAAGTGCGGCTGGTACGGCATGTACATCGCGTCGGCGGGCGCGGAGCGGTTCGCGCGCGGCGTCGGTCGAGGAATGAACGCGTCGTCAGCCGCGAGTAGCACGGGCGTCCCGCCCGTGAGTCGCATGGGCGTCTCGCCCATGCAAACGTTGCCAACAGAACAGACTTCCACGTTACGGCAGGATGCAAACGAACCGGCTACGCCATGCGACCACCACGGGCAAGATGCCCGTGGGACTCACGGGCGAGACGCCCGTGCTACGGGCGCCGCGTCGTGGATTGGCCGGGAGTTGTTCGAGCCGGGCTATCGCGTGGAGAACGTGGTCAGCGCGACGGGCGCCGGCGACTGCGCGATCGCGGCCTTCCTCACCAGTTGCCTCCGCGACTGCCGCCTGGAAGACGCCGTGCGCAACGCCTGCGCCGTCGGCGCGCAGAACGTCACCGTCGCCGATACCATCAGCGGCGTCAAAACCTGGGAACAAACGTTAGCCCAGGTGGCCAGCCGGCCGGAGAAATACCAGGTTCCGCTGCCGTTGATAAGATTCCGTTACGATGAAGCCGAAGAACACTACGTCGGCCCCAACGATAAACGGTAGTCGCGAGTTACGGCACGATAGCAACGTTACATGGAAGTGAATGGGCTGGCCTTCCCGGTCTCGCACGGAATCGCCGGGCCACAGCCCCAACGGGGCGTCTTGGGTAGCCCAGGGTGAGCGGTACTCCGCGAACCCTGGGTCGCGTGTTTTTCGGAGTTCATTGATCGTGCCTGACGCCACTGGCCGAGGTCGCGCACGCGGGCCTGTGTGGCTTCGGACGACGCGTACAAGGGAACGTGCGAGTCGTTCGATGCCGCCTTCACGCGACGGTGCGCCATCGGCCAGTGGCGTCAGGCACGATGGGGAGAAGAAAAAAGGCCTTTGTTCCCAGGGTTCGCGGCGTACCGCTCACCCTGGGCTACCCAAGACGCCCCGTTGGGGCTGTGTGCCGGCACTTCATCGCGAGGCTGGGGAGGCCGCTCTGCTCTTTTCCATGCCCCGATGCTATCGTGTCCGAATTCCGCGAAATCCCGTCGTTTTCACCGATAGATCCACAGCATCGGCGGCAGCACCACGAGTAAATACAGGATGGTGTTGGTGATGAACAGCGCGCTGGCTTCGGCGGGGCGGAGATTGAACATGTTGGTCAGGGCGACCGCGGTGACGGCCGTCGAGACGCACGATTGAATGATCGCCACCGACAGCGTTTGCCCCTGGATCGGCCAGGGGGTCAGCCACGTCACGCCGATCAGCAGCAGGCCGGTCGCCAGCCCCAGCGCGAACCGCGTGCACGCCAGGCCCGCGATCAGTCCGCGCAGCTTCGGCACGTGCGAAACCTGCAATCGCAGGCCGATGGAAAAATAGGCCGAGATGTTGATGGCGTACACGAGCACGTCGACGACGTGGAGCTCGTCCACCGCCGTAGGGATGGGCACGCGTCCCAGCGACAGCCCCACGCCCGCCAGGCTGATCGGCAGCGCCAGGCTCCGCCAGTCCGTCAGGCTTTTGAGTAACAGCCGGCCCAGTGATTGCGTCGGTCCGTGCGAGCCGTAGTGCCTCGCGACCGGATAGCCCAGCAGCACCACGATGGTCGGGAAGAGCAGGAAAAACAGGCTGGCCAGGCCCAGCGCGGCATCGCCGAACAGGATGAAAATGACGAACCCGCCCATCGTCAGCCCGTTGTTGCCGAACGCGCTGAGCAGCACAAACGCGCCCCGCTCGCCGCGGTCCTTCGTCAGCCTGCCCGCGATCGGGGCCGACAACGCCGCCAGCATCATCACCTGCACGCATGCCATCAACGGCAGCCAGAGATGTTCCCATTCCAACTGAATTTTCCAGATCGCCAGCAGGCTGACCGACGGATATCCCAGCACGGTAATCACGGTCATCAACGCGTTGGCGGACCGGTCGCCCGCCAGTCGAAATCGTCTGGCCAGGTACCCAGCCGACATCGACAGCAAAATCACCGCGAAAATGGGGACGAATTTTTCCACGCCGGACAGGATACTCGGGAACGGCAAATGTTTTCAACGGCTTGCCTCTTTGCGCTGTGGGACATTCCAGGCGCCAAGCGTTACATTTTTCGACTTCGTAAAAACCGAGCAGGATTACACGGATTGAAGGATTCAAGGATTGCCGTATGGAACGCGAAATCTTTTCATCCGTTAATCCGCGTAATCCCGCTCGGTCTTTACGAAGTCGGACTGGTGCTTAATGGGCGACAGGATCACCCTACAGCGCAAACAGGCAGAGCCATATCCACGCGTACTCAACAAATTCGCTCCGCATGAAATGGCAATGAAAAAAGCCCAATCTGCGCCTTCGGCCTTCGGTCTATAGACTCCCCGCCCCGCATGCCGATATAGTTTCAACAGAGATACGCGCGAAGGAGACCTCCGTGGAAGACCGATTGATGGTAAGCGTCAGTGGCGTTCGTGGCACGATTGGCGGGACGTTGACGCCGCACGTGGCGATGGAGTTCGGGCTGGCGTACGGCACGATGTTGCATCGACGCGGCGGTGTGGCGGGGGGGAACGCGTCCGCGGGCGGCGCGGCTTCGACGAAAAAACCGTCCGTCGTCATCGGTCGCGACACCAGGCCTTCGGGCGCGATGATCGCGTCGGCCGTCGCCGCCGGACTGCTCGCGACGGGCATCGACGTCATCGACCTGGGCATCGTCACCACGCCGGGCACGGCGTTCATGGCCTCGCGTCTGGGCTGTGCCGGCGGCGTGATCATCACCGCCAGTCACAACCCGCCGCCGTATAACGGCATCAAGTTTCTCCAACCCAACGGCTGCTGCCTGCCCGCCGCCGAAGCCAACGAGTTGGCCGATATCTGGCGACAAGGCCAGTTCGACGTCAAAGACTTCGCTGGCGTCGGGTCGCAAACGCGCAACGGCACGACGCATGGCCTGCACGCCGACGCGGTGGCCGCCATCGTCGACGTCAAGCTCATCGCGTCCAAACGATTCAAGGTCGTCCTCGACAGCATCAACGGCGCCGGCTGCGTTGTCTCGCCTATGCTGCTGGGGCGGCTTGGCGCCGAACTGGCCCACCTCAACGCCGAACCCAACGGGCAGTTCGCCCACGAACCCGAACCGATTCAGAAAAACCTCACCAGCCTGTGCGAGGCCGTCCGGCGGCACAAGGCGGCCGTCGGATTCGCCCAGGACCCCGATGCCGACCGCCTTGTCGTTGTGGACGAATTGGGCAATTTCATCGGCGAGGAGTACACGCTCGCCCTCGCGACGGCCTTCGTGTTGCGGCACCGCAAGGGTGACGTCGCCACCAATCTCGCCACCAGCCGCATGATCGACGAGATCGCGGCCGCCGCCGGCGTGGCCGTCCGCCGCGCGCCGACCGGCGAAGCCAACGTCGTCGAGACGATGCTCCGCGACGGCTGTATCTTCGGCGGCGAGGGCAACGGCGGCGTCATCGAACCCCGCGTCGTCCTCACGCGCTCGAGCCTGGTGGGCATGGCGTACATCCTGCAATCCATGGCCGAGACGGGCAAACCGCTGAGCGAACTGGCCGCCGAAATTCCGTCGTACGTGTTCCTGAAAACAAAATTCCCCTGCCCCGCCGGCGTGGCGCCCGCGGTGGCTGAGCGCGCCAAAGCATTGTTCACGAATCACCCCGCGGCCATGTTCGACGAACGCGACGGCCTGCGCGTCGACCTCCCCGAAGGCTGGGTCAGCGTCCGCGCCAGCAACACCGAACCCATCATGCGCATCATGGCTGAAGCCAGGACAGAGGACGTTGCTCAAGGATTAGTCGATCGCGTGCGAAAAGTGGCCGACGAGGTGATCGGGCAATAACTTTCGTGTGACCTTTATATTCCGGCGCCACTGGCCACAGGCCCTGCCAGTTTGCGTTGTAAAACGTCGTGAGCGACAGAACGCTTCGGTTGTCACAACGATCTACAACGCAAACTGGCAGGGCCTGTGGCCAGTGGCGCCGGAATACGAATCCCGTACGCAGAAGAGGAGTGTATGCGCGATTGCCTTGGAATATCGCGGGCAAGCCGTATCGCATCGTGGGGGCATTCGTTTACAATGCACGCTTCATGGCGTCGCGAATCCATCGTGAGTTGGAGCGGGTGTACTGGGAGCATCGGCAGGGGTTGTTTACGTTGGCCTTGTCGATTACCCGGTGTTCGTCGCGCGCCGAGGACGCGGTACAGGACGCGTTTGGGCGGCTGTGGCGGCTTCGCAAGCCGCCGCGGGGGGAGTTGACGCCGTACGTTTTCGCGGCCGTTCGCAATGCGGCCATCGACCAGATGCGTCGCAACGCGGGCATGATTCAGCCTCCGGAGGAGGTGTCGATTTTCGACGCCAAGGCGGAGGACCCCGCCGCCAGCGTGCTCGAGGCCGAGCGGCAGGAGTTGGTGCGGCAGGCGGTGGAAGCGTTGCCCGACGATCAGCGGCAGGCGATTATTTTGCACGTCTACGGCGGGTTGACGTTCGACGAGGTGGCCACGATGCTCGCCGAACCGCTGCCGACCATCGCCAGCCGCTACCGGCGGGCGCTGGAGAAACTCAAGCAGGCGCTGGAGAAGGTCAAAAGCCAATAGCCAGTAGCCAATAGGTATGGAAAGATAAGGGCGAAAAAACAATGAGAGCGGAAATAGTCAGGGATGTGGCGAATTGTTTTGATCGTGTGATAAACAACAAGCTCTGCCATACCTGATGGCTATTGGCTATTGGCTTTTGGGAAAGAATTTTGCATAAACCCACGTGTGCGTGTCGTGTGACGATTGGGAGGCTGTGACGACGATGGACGATCGTGAAATGGAAGCCTTGTTGCGGCGGATGCCGCTGGCCCGGCCTGGCGATTCGATGGATGCCAACGTGCTGGCCCGTCGGCCTCGGCGGGTCGTGCCGCTGGCGATTGCGGGCGGCGGGACGCTCGCGGCGGCGGCGACGCTTGTGCTGGCGTTCACACTGGGTTGGCTCGGCCAACACGCTGCGCCGGCGCCGCACGCCCCGACCGCGCCAAGTCCTGCCCACGTGGGCTATGACGATCAACTCATGCCCACCGAACGCGCCAACGGCCGAACGCCGCTGGCCAAACCTGGCGACATGACCAATCCCAGCCCAACCGTCAAAGTCCGCGACGCCGGCGACAAAACCACCTGGACAGGCCTCGACGACAGCGTCCACGTCGAGGACGCGACCAAGCCGCACGACGAAGAAATCCATATCAATGTGGTCGTGGACTAAGGGGTTTCCTGTTCTCGTGGCGTGAACGAACGATTCGTTCGAGGGAACCGTTCAGCCAGTAGCCAGTAGCCATCAGGTATGATGGAGCTTACTGTTGCTCACACGATCCACGGGTTTCGCTATACGACAATACGTTGCCGCTCTCATTGTTTTTTCGCCTTCGCTTTTCCATACCTATTGGCTACTGGCTATTGGCTACTGGCTGAGCGGTTCCCTCGACCAGGCGGTTCCTTTGCGACACGAGAATGGAAAGCCCCTGCGTTTGCCCCGACTGCCCACGCGAAACGTTTGCTTTTTCCATATTCTATCACGACAATGCACGCATGGCTGCGATGGCCACACCGCCGACGGTTCTTCTGATTTGCGGCATGATTTCCGCAAGGGTTGACCTGTTCGCGCAGACCGCCGAGGAATTGGAGCGGCTCTTCGGGCCTGTCGAAATTCGCAGCGACGTGATGCCGTTCGATTTCACGCACTATTACGACCGTCAGATGGGCAGCCCGTTGTGGCGGCAGTTCGTGAGTTTCGCCCAGCCGATCACGGGCGACGCCCTCGCGGCGGCCAAGCGGGCGACCAACGAACTCGAAGAACAGTTCGCCCAACGCCTCCAGGCCCCCGACGCGCCCGCCCGGCCTATCAATCTCGATCCCGGTTACGTCGATCTTTCCAAACTCGTCCTGGCCAGTTGCAAGGATTTTTCGCATCGCGTGTATCTGGGCGGCGGAGTGTTCGGCGAGATCACGTTGATGTATCACAAGGACCGCTGGGACGCGTTGGGGTGGACGTTTCCCGACTACGCCAGCGGGCGGTATCACGGGTTTTTGTCCGCCGTTCGCGCGAGGCTTCGCCAGCGGGGAGGTCGAGCATGTTGATGTGGGCGGGTCTGGCCGCGGTGGCGGTGGCGTTTGCGGTGTCGGTGGTGGCGACGGCGTTGGCCAAGCGGGTCGCGCGGCGCGTGGGGTTTTTGGACGTGCCCCAGGGCAGGAAGGCGCACGCGGTCGCGACGCCGCTGCTGGGCGGATCGGGCATCTTGTTGGCGGTGCTGCTGCCGAGCCTGGCGGCGTTGGCGGCGGTGAGCGTCTGGTCGGCGCACGGCGTGCCGGAGTGGTTGACTCGGCTGGCGCCGCAGTTGGCGATCCATGTTGACGGGGCGGCGTCGCGAGTGGGGCAGGCGTTGGGCGTGCTGGCGGCGGCGGTGGCGCTGCACGTGCTGGGGCTTGTCGACGACAAAAAGCATTTGGC
Source organism: Phycisphaerae bacterium (assembly GCA_009783465.1). Taxonomy (GTDB): domain Bacteria; phylum Planctomycetota; class Phycisphaerae; order SM23-33; family SM23-33; genus WRDM01. Next base: position 45,071 of record WRDM01000005.1, read on the forward strand.
CGCGTGGCCGAAGTTGATCGCGCAGATGGCCATCATCAGCGCGGCGGTGATCGTGTGTGACATTCGCATTCTCACGTTGCTGGGGGATTGGCCCAGTGGCGTGGTGACGATTTTGTGGCTGACGGTGCTGACGAATTCGTTCAATTTTCTGGACAACATGGACGGTTTGTCGGCGGGCGTGGCGGCGATCTGCGCGGCGGCGTTGCTGGCGGCGTCGGCGTCGATCGGTCAGATTTTCGTATCGGCCTGGGCGTGTTTGTTGCTTGGCGCGTTGCTGGGATTCCTGCCGTACAATTTTTCGCCGGCGTCGATTTACATGGGCGACGCGGGCAGCCTGGTGGTGGGATTTCTGGTGGGTGTGATCAGTTGCCTCACTACGTACGTGCATGAGTCGCTGGCGCCGTATGCCATGCTGGTGCCGCTGGTGGTGATGGCGGTGCCGCTGTACGACACATGCAGCGTGGTGGCGTTGCGGCTGCGGGCGGGGGTCAATCCGATGGTCGGCGATCGGCGACATTTTTCGCACCGGCTGGTCAAGCGGGGCATGAGCACGCGGAAGGCGGTGCTGACGATTTACCTGTGCACGGCGGGCACAGCGATCGCCGCGACGCTGCTGCCGCGTGTGGACGCGGCCGGCGCGGTGCTGATTCTCGTGCAGACGCTCGCGATGTTGACGATCGTGGCCATACTCGAAAGCGACGATGCCCAGCAAGCCCCCAAAGCCTGATCCGGCGCCGCGGAAGCTACGCAGGGCAAGCCCTGATCGCGGCGGCGCGGCCTTGTCATCTGGGCGTGCCGGTACGGAGACTTGGGGCGTGCGGTTGCAGACCGTCGCGTTTTTTTTGTTGCTGGCGTGTGTGGTCGCGAGGCCTTTCATGGCGGAGATGACGTACGAGCCGTCGTCGTCGGTCAAGGGGTTGTTCGCGGCGGAGATGAAGGCGGATCAACGTCAGCCGGACCGCACCGATTTGTCGCGGTCGGTTTTCGCCATGCTCACGCTGCTGTCGGCGGGGCTGTGGGCGCTGGGCGCGGGCTTGGAGGCGGTGCGCCACCGTAGCACGGGCGTCCCGCCCGTGAGTCGCATGGGCGTCTCGCCCATGCAAGATCAATCGGTAAGTGACATATCTCCCGTACGGCAAGACGGCCACGGGCGAGACGCCCGTGGGACTCACGGGCAAGATGCCCGTGCTACTGGAGGCGCGCGTTGGCTGGGCGTTCTACTGGCGGCGTTTGTCGTGTTGTCGGCGTTCAGCGTGGCGGTTGCGTCCAACAAGCGGCTGGCGATGACAGGGTGGCTGGAACAGTCGACGTTGCTGCTGGCGGGGTTTCTCGCGATGCAACTGTGCCGCGTGCGATGGCGGTTTGTCGTGGTGTTGGTGGTGTTGGCGGCGCTGGCGTTTACGATGTCGGCCAAGGGGTTGTGGGAGTTTTTTGTCGAGGCGCCGATCAAGGTCGCGCAGTGGGAGGAGAATTCCGCGGAGATATTGCGTCGGCTGGACGTGCCGCCGGATTCGCCGCAGGCGATCGCCGTGAAGTCCCGCGCGACGGAGTCGACGCCGGCGGGGTTCATCGTGATGGCCAATGTGTTCGCGTCGCTGCTGGGGGTGTTGTTGTTGGCGGTGGTGGGCTTGGCGGCGGCGAAGTTTCTCCAGGCCAGGCGGGCGCTGCCGGCGTTTCTGGCGACACGGAAGCGGGGCGAGTTGCCGGTTGGCGTCGTGGTGGCGTCGGCGGTGGCGGTGCTGGCGGTTCCGCTGGCGGCGGTGCTGACGTTGACGCGGAGCCGCGGGGGCATCGTGTCGACCGTTCTTGCGCTGGCGGCCTTCGCGGTGATTTTTCGTTATCGTAACGCGTTGGCGGCGCGGTGGAAAAAAGCGGTGCTCGCGGCTGGCGTTGTGTTTTTGGCGTTGCTGGCTGCGGTCGTGGCGTTTGGGTTGACGTACGATCGGTTGCCGACGAAGACGATGGAATTTCGCTGGCTGTATTGGACGGCCAGTGCGCGGATGATCGCGGAAACGCCGCTGACGGGCGTGGGTGCGGGCAATTTCGGGGCGGCGTATTTGACGGTTCGCGACGTTCGCGGCGAGGAGGCCGTCAAGAATCCGCATAATGTGATCGTGCATGCGTTGGCGGAATTCGGCGTGCCGGCGGGCGTGGCGTTTCTGGGGATTCTCGGCGTGATGCTGGTGCGGAGCGCGAGGCCCGCCAGAGGTGGCATGGGCATCCCTGCCACGACGAAGCGCAGCGGAGACGGGTTGTCCGCGTCTGGCATTGGAGATGATTTGTCGTCTTCCACTCGCCTGTTGTATGGAGCGCACAACGCGGGCGAGACGCCCGCGTCACGTTGCCCGCCCGTGCTGGCTTGGCTGCTCGTGGCCACGGTGCCGGCGGTGGGATTGGCGCGGGCATATTTTTCGTTTTCGTCCGGCCTGGGTGATGCGGTGGCGTGGGTGGTCGTTTTCGCTCTTGGCGTGGTGTTGGCGTTTTTCGCGTTGCGTTCGCTGGCGGAGCCGGACGCGGATTTGTCGCCGGTCCGCATCGCGTTGGGCGTGGCAGGGGCGGCGTTTGTGCTGCATGATTTGATTAATTTCGCGTTCTTCCAGCCGGCGACGGCGGCGGTGTTCTGGCTGATGCTCGGCGCGTCGGCCAGTCGCGTCGGGCCACGTGGCGTATTACGTCTCGCGGGCGTCCCGCCCGCGTCCGGTGGTTTGGCGTCTTCCAACGACCATGCACAAGGAACGCACAACGTGGGCGAGACGCCCGCGTCACGTGCTACGGCCTTGCGGGCGTTGTCGGTTTTGTTTCTGGCGGCTGCGGTGGCGGTGGGGGTGGTGCAGGTTTTGCCCGTGGCGAGGCGGACGGCGGCGACCGTGGACATGTTGCATGCGTTGTATGATCGCGATGTGCAGCGGGCGTTGGCCGCGGCGGAGCGGGCGGCGGAGGCGGATGCGTGGGATCCCGTCGCCGCCGCCGATGCGGCCCGGCTGGTGGTTCATACTGCCGCGGGGCCTGATGCGGCGCGGCGGGCGCGAGCGTTTGTCGACCAGGCCGTCGCGCGGGATCCGCGTCATGCGAAATATTATCTGCTGCGGGCGGGCGTGCTGGGCGAGGATCCCGCCGCGCTGGCCGACTGGCAGCGGGCCGTCGAGTTGGATCCGCAAAACATGCGGGCGCGGATTGATTTCGCGCTGCGGCTGTCCTGGGCCGATCCGGCCGAGTTAACGCGGGCGCTGGAGCAACTCGAGCAGGCCGACCGCGTGGACGCGGGCCTGTTCGCCGAGAGCAACGAGCGTCTCAACAAGCCCGACCGCGCCCGACTGACTGCGCTACTCACCGCCGCCCGCGGGGCCATACTGGGTGTGGAACATCACGCCGCGCAGGCCGTCAACGTGGTGGCGGAGGCGCTAAAACCGATCGCGCCGCGCCAGAGCGAACAGCTGCGGGCGTTGGCGAAAACGATGGGGACGTAGACGCGAAATTCGAAACAAAAAGGCTGTAGACTACAAGCTGTAGGCTGTAGGCATGACATGCCTGCCATGCGGTCAACCTACAGTCTTCAGCCTTCAGCCTACAGCCTTTTTGTTTCGAATTTCGTGCTTCGTGCTTCGGATTTACTTCTTCGCCGCCCACAGGAAGCCGCGGATCGTCATTGCCAGCACGGCGGGGTATTTCACGAGTTCCTCGTGGCTGTGGCCCAGTGCGGAGTAGAACACGCGGCCTTTGCCCCATTGCTTGGTCCAGATCACCGGCATGACGGTGATCTGGCCGTCATAGTCGTACGGCGTGTTGGCGAGCACGCGGATGCCGGGGTCGGTCATCATGTAATACTGTTCGCTCTTGTAGGGGAAGGTCGGCGGCAGGCCTTCGGTGATGGAGTCCGTGCAGGTCAACTGTACCGCGTATTCGTCGACGAACGGATGCCCGACGAAATGTCCGCCGACCATCCACTGGTACTCCAGGTTCGCGCGGAACGCGTCGCCCGTGCCGCCGTGGCAGCCCGCGAACCCCACGCCGAACTCCCGCACGGCCTTGTTCAGATTCGCCCAGTGCTCGTCGCTGATCGTGCCCATCGTCCACTGCGGAATGATCACGTCGAACGTCTTGAGCGTCTCCAGGTCGCCGAGGCAATCCTGCGAGTTGGCGACGACGACATCGACACCCTTGGCCCGAAGCTCGCTGGCCAACAACTGCGACGTCTGCTCAGGCGTGTGGCCATCCCAGCCACCCCAGAAAATCAGTGCTTTCATCTGCGTTTCCTTTTTGGTTGAACCGTTCGGATCGAACACGGGCGGGATTATACGGCAAGGAAGACGCAGTGGCAAGCGACAGGATCTTTCAGCTTTCGTGCGCGAACGAACGATTCGTTCGAGGGAACCGCCCAGCCAGTAGCCAATAGCCAGTAGTCAATAGGTATGGAAGAGCGATGGCGAAAAACAACGAGAGCGGCAACGGTTATCACGTAGTGAAACCTCCGGATCGTGTAAGAAATAACAAACTTCGCCATACCTGATGGCTACTGGCTAGTGGCTACTGGCTGAACGATTCCCTCGAACGAATCGTTCGTTCGCGCACGAAAGCTGAAAGATCCTGTCGCTTGCCACTTTCTCCTCGGCCGGTTCTATGATGTACGAGGGGGATGTTGTCGCCATGAATATGTCGTCGGTGAACGTGTGGGGGCGGTTGAACTGGCCGAATCGGATCAGCGTGTTGCGGCTGATGCTGGTGGTGCCGTTTGTCGTGTTGTTGTTGAATCTGCACGATCCCGCGGCGGCGTGGAGCCGGTACGCCGCGCTGGGGATTTTCGTCGTGATGGCCTTCAGTGATTTTCTCGACGGCCTGCTGGCGAGGCGGTACAACCTTCGCACGCGGCTGGGGGCGTTTCTCGATCCGCTGGCGGACAAAATTATCATCGTTTGTTCCGTCGTGCTGCTGTCGATTCCTGCCTTGGCGCCGCGGGAGTTTCACATTCCCGCTTACGTGGCCGCCGCCGTGGTCGGCAAGGATTTGTGGGTCGCCATCGGATCGTTGGTGATGTATCGTGTCACGGGAAAGCTGACCATCCGCCCCAGCCGGCTTGGTAAACTGTCCACGGCCGTGCAACTGACAACGGTGATTTGTGTGTTGTTGGTGCCCGACCTCGAGCGTCTCCGCGCCGGCCTGGGCGTCCATATCGCCTGGGGCCTGACGATCGCCACATTCGTCGTGAGCCTCCTGGCGATCCTCGGTTACACGCGGACGGGGCTGGATAGGGTCTTCAATGCCCGTGGCGCGAATGGGAGGTCCGTTCGAGGGAGACAAGCCAGTAGCCAGTAGCCAGCAGGTATGGAAAAGCGAGGGCGAAATGGCCGGGGCCTGCGACCGATCACGCCACTTGCGTCACGTTACATGCGTTTGCCCTGGCGAAACGGCAATGAAAACGGGAACGGGTGGCGACGTGGCGAATATCTGGATCGTGTGACAGGCAACAAGCCCTGCCATACCTACTGGCTACTGGCTTGCTCCCCTCGAACGAATCGTTCATTCCTGCCACGAGTATGGAAAGTCCCACCTCACACCGACGCTTTCGCGGCGGCGTTGGCGCGGAGTTGGTCCATTTTGGCGAGCACTTCCTTGGCCATTCGGCTGTTGGGGAAATTTCGGATGATGTCCTCGCCGACGGTGATGGCGTTGTTCCACTGGCCTTCGGCGACCTGGATGGCGAACTGCACGCCGAGGGTGTGGAGTTTGGCCCGGAAGACGCCGCGCGCGGAGTCCTGCAACGCGGCGGCCTCTTGCGGCGTGAGGTATGTGTCGAGTTGTTTGAGCAGGTCGATGCTCGCGTCGAGGTCATTGCGTCGGACGGCTTCGCCGTAGGCCTGGAGCAGGTCGCGTTTGTGTCTTGCCTTGGCGGACTCGATGCGTGAGGGCAGGGCGGTCACCTTGGCGTTGGTCGGGTAGGCCTGCACCAACGGAGCAACCTCTCGGGCCGCCCGTAGCCATTCGCGACGCTCGATGAGTTCCTCCACCCGCTTGACGGCCAGGTCCGTCCGGCCTTCGATGGTCGCCTGCCTCGTGGTGGCGACTTCCTTTCGCAGCGCGATCGCCTCCTGCGCGTACGCGGGCCGCTGCTCGACCGAACTGATGAGCTGCTCGGCGGCGGTGTAGTCCTGACGCACGAGCATCTGATGGACCATCTCGCGAATGGCGTCCACTTCGCGGTCGTGGTAGAGCAGCGTCTTGGCCTGCTCGCTGAGCGTCAGCAGGTCGGCGATTTTGCGGCTGTTGGCGGTTTGGTTTTCCAGCAGCGTTTCCAGCCGGCTGACCTGTTCGTTGAGTGAGGCCGAACTGGTCGCGTTGGCGACAAGCGCATGGACCGCGCCATGCGTTACGATCGCCCAGGCCGCCACCACCAACACCAGCAGCACGCCCAGGGCGGCCCCCCACGCGACGGGGCTGGTCCACGACGTGCCCTGGGAGATCACGAAAACCAATTGCGCGATCCCCGTCGCCAGCGCAACGGCCAAAACGGTCAATGTCAGAATCAAGGCCACCTTCGACAGGGACCCGACCCACGCAAATCGGCCTTTACGATCCGGCATGACACGTTCCTTTCACGGGGCTTACGCCCCCGCGGCTCATGATGAAGAATACAGGAAACCACGGGGAATGTCTAGGGGGCGCAGGGGTTTTCAGCTCTCATGGCACGACGGAATCATCTGTTCGAGGGAGGCAAGCCAATAGCCAGTAGCCAGTAGGTATGGAAAGACAAGGGCGAAACGGCAATGAAAGTGGGAACGAGCGTTGGTGTGGCGACAATTGGGATCGTGTAATGATGAACAATCTTTGCCATACCTGATGGCTACTGGCTACTGGCTTGCCTCCCTCGAGCGAGTCGTTCGTTCGCGCCGCGAGAATGGAAAAACCCTGCAGGGTCGCGTAGCGTTGCGTCGCGGACTCACTATAATGTCGCTAGTGGCGGATCGTCGTGCGTTGGCCGATGTAGGGAGCAGCATGGGACTGTACAATCGACCGTACTGGAAAGATTCCGACAACCCGTCCTCCTCGCCGGGGAGGGGGATCGGCTTGCCGCCGTTTGGGCGGGTGGTGAAGTGGCTGCTCATCATCAACGTCGCGGTGTATGTGCTGCAACTGTTCCTGAACTCCTGGCTGATTCCGGCGTTGGCGGTGTCGCCCTCGACGTGGTGGCAGCCGTGGCGGTACGTGACGTTTCAGTTTCTGCACGGCGGGACGTGGCACCTGCTGTTGAACATGCTGGGCGTGTGGTTCATCGGCACGCCGCTGGAGAAGCTTTGGGGCGGGCGGCGGTTTTTGGCGTTTTACCTGACGTGCGGCGTGGCGGCGGGCGTGTCGTATCTGGGGCTGTCGACGCTCACGTCGACCATCGCGTTCGACACGCCGCTGGTGGGCGCCAGCGGCGGCGTGTACGGGTTGCTGCTGGCGGCGGCGGTGCTGCTGCCGCACATGAACCTGATTTTCCTGTTCTTCCCCGTGCCGATCCGGCTGGCGGTGATCATATTGATGGTGTTGATTTTGTTGGATCTCGGCAGCGGCTTGAGTCATGGCGCGACGAGCCAGACGTACAGTCAGATGGCCCATTTCGGCGGCGCGGTGACGGGGGCGATCTGGATTCTGATTCCGCGGCTGCGGCGTGGCGAAGGCGAGATGAGCGAATTCGCGCCCCAGCGCGAGCGAAAAAAAGGACGCCGCAACCGCTGGGCCGACAAACGCGCAAAGGAAGAGCAGCAGGAACTGGCCGAGCAGGCGGACGTGGACCGCATTCTCGAGAAAATCTCTCAGCACGGCCTGGCGAGCATCAGCCGCCGCGAACGAAAAATCCTCAATGACGCCACCACCCGCCAACGTCAACGCGACCGCGAAAACGACCGTGAATTGCGGCTGTGACGGACGGGAAGCCACGATGTGATACGTCGTGAATCGTTAATGCTCGACGACTTCGTTGTGCAGATTTTCGGGAACGAAGTTGTTCAGGGCGGCCATGTAGCAGCGAATGGCTTCGTCGAGTTTTTCCCTGGCCTCCTGACGGCTGTGGCCGCAGCTTTTGCAGCCGGGCAGGGCAGGGCACGTCGCCTGGAAAAACCCGTCCCGCGTCTGGCAGATGTGAATACAAAGTTTCACGGTTCACCTCCCCGCCACGTGGCGGTCGCGTTGCTCTCTCCTCAATACTAGGCGTCGAAAAGGCTGTAGACTGTAGACCGAAGGCTGTAGGCGCGGCGTTTTGTGTCCGAAAAACGTTTTCAGCGGCTTGCCTCTTTGCGCGGTAGAACGTGGTGCCAAACGAAACGTTCTACGGTACACCACGTTCTACAGCGCAAAGAGGCAAGCCGCTGAAAACATGCCACGAGTACGGTTGTCGCGCCGAACAGTCTGATCATCTGATAGTCTAACCGTCTTTTTCGGAAAAGGGCGGTGCCCCGGGGAAAACCCTGTCCAATTTTTTTGTGCGTTGCCATTGATTCCCGAGGTGGACATGGACAATGATTAGTGTAGCAGCACGGAGCGACGTGGCCGGAAGTGGTTTCTGGGCCAGCGGCGCCGGGATCAATAATTGAGGGAACCCGACCTGTGCGCTAAAAAGCTACCCGCCGGATCTATTCGGCGGGTAGCTGTGTTTTTTTAGGGGGAGGCGTTTTTTAACCACGGAGACGCAGAGGACACGGAGAGGGGGCTGGCAATTCATAGAAATGTTTTCACTGGCTTGCTTTTTTGCGCTGTAGGGTGTCGTGGACTATAAAACGTTTTGTAGTCCACAACACCCTACAGCGCAAAAGGGCAAGCCAGTGAAAACGACGGTGTTTACTTCACGTCTTTCAGCTTCACCCAGGCCTTTTGTGCGGCGGAGATGGAGGCGGCCTCCAGGACTCGCTGGGTCTGATAGGCGTCCTCGAAGCTCGGGAGCGGGACGGTCGGCTTTTTGCCGGCCAGGTCGAGGATCATGTCGTAGGCCATGTTCGTGAAGGCGTGCTCGTAGCCGATGATGTGAGCGTCGGGCCACCAGGCATGGGCGTACGGATGGCTGCCGCCGTGCGTGCACATGATCTTGGTCCAGCCTTGGACTTCGCGCGGGGCGGTGGCGTCGTAGTATTCCAGCCAGTTCATGTCCTCGAAGTTGAACCGCAGGCTGCCCTTGGTGCCGTTGATTTCGAAGCCGTTGCGGTTCTGGTTTCCGGTGGCCATGCGGGTGGCCTCGAAACTCGCGACCGCGCCGCCCTCGAACCGGGCCAGGAACAGCACGGCGTCGTCGACGGTGACTTTGCCCTTCTTGGCCGACCCCTTCATGCCGGACGCCAGCCCGCCGCCGCTTTGCTGCGTGAGGATATCGCGTTCCTTGACGAACGTCTCCATGATCGAGCCGCAAATGTCCGTGACCTCCTCGCCGGTGACGAAGCGGGTCATGTCGATGATGTGGGCGCACAGGTCGCCGTGGCTGCCCGAGCCGGCGAGTTTCTTGTCGAACCGCCAGGCCAGCGGAATGTCTGGCGTCGCCCAGTCCTGCAAGTAGGCTGCCCGGACGTGGCGGATGTCGCCGACCTTGCCGGCCTTGACCAACTGATGCGCCAGCGCCACCGCGGGCACGCGGCGGTAGTTGTACCAGACGTACGTTTTGGCTTTTTTCGCCTTGCGGGCGGCGTTGGCCATCAGTCGGGCGTCGTCCAGCGTGCCGGCCAGCGGTTTTTCGCAGGAGACGTTCTTGCCGCATTCGAGGGCGAAGACGGCCATCGGCATGTGCATGTTGTTGGGCGTGACGATGTCCACGAGGTCGATCTCGGGGTTGGAGGCGAGATCTTTCCAGTTGGTGGCGTACTGTTTCCAGTCCCAGCGTTTGGCGAAGGCGGCGAGATTTTTCTCGTCGTCCAGCGCGGTCGTCATGAGCTTGACGGGGCACAGCGGCAGCTCGAAGAACCGCGACACCTGCGACCACGCGTTGGAATGCGTCCGCCCCATAAACGCCTGACCAATCAAACCAATGTTCAGTTGTCCGTTTGCCATGTCCGTTCCTTTCCTGAATTGTTGAAGAGTGGCTTCATCATAAACGCCGGTGGGCGCGTGTCAAGCGCGCATTCGGAGAGTTGGGTTTTCGTGGCGTGTGGGTGAATGGGACCGGGGGTGCGAGGAAGGCGCTGTAGTTAACAGGTTGACAGGTTAACTAGTTAACTGGTGGTTCTGTCCAGTCAACTAGTTAACCAGTTAACTAGTCAACCAGTTACAGCACCTCGACCGCCCTGGCCACGTTGTCGGGTGTGATGTCGTCGAAGATGGCGGCGGCGCCGAGCATGACGGGGAGGATCATCCTGACCTGGCCTGCCTGGGTTTTTTTGTCGCGTTGCATGACGTTCCAGATGTCCGTCGTCGTGGGGCGCGGGACATTTTCGAGGTCGTCGAATTTCGTCGGCAGGCCCAGCGTGGCCAACAGTTTGGTGACGCGCTGGCAGGCTTCGCGTTCGAGCAGGCCTCGCGAGCGGGCCAATTCGCAGGCGGCCGTCATGCCCAGCGAGACGGCGGCGCCGTGGCCGATCCGCTCGTAACCGACGAGGGTTTCGACGGCGTGGCCGATGGTGTGGCCGAAGTTCAGCAGGGCGCGGTCGCCGGCTTCGCGTTCGTCGCCGGCGACGATTTCGGCCTTGATGGCGACGTTTCGGGCGACGAGTTCGACGAGCGTTTCCTCGTCGCGTTGGATGATGGCGGCGGTGTGATCTTCCATGAATTCCAGCAGGGCGCGGTCGCGGATGACGGCGTGTTTGACGCACTCGGCCAGGCCGTCGACGAACTGCGGGTGCGGCAGCGTGGCGAATGTGTTCACGTCGATGAGCACACCGCGTGGCTGATGGAACGCGCCGACGAGGTTCTTGCCGGCGGGGTGGTCGACGGCGGTTTTCCCGCCGACACTGGCGTCGACGGCGGCCAGCAGCGTGGTGGGACAGACCAGCCAGTCGAGGCCTCGCAGCGCGGTGGCGGCGACGAATCCGGCGATGTCGCTGGTGACGCCTCCGCCGAGGGCGACGATGAGCGTTCGTCGGTCGATGGGGGGTGTCAGTCGCAGCAGTCCGTCCATGAGCGAGGCGTAGGTGGTGAGCGTTTTGTTGGGTTCGCCGGCGGGGACGGTGAGCTGCCTCGTGGCGAAGTCAGCCTCCAGCAGCGAGGCGACGACCGATTGCGCATAGAGCGGCGCGACGGTAGCGTCGGCCAGCACGACAGCGCGCCGAGGCGGGGCGTCGCCGCCGAGATCGAGGGCCTGCCGCGCGAACGCGCCAAGGCCGGCCAGCAGGTTCGCGCCCACGTGCACGTCATATCGTCGGGCGCCCAGTTCAACGGGGATTGCTTGGGTCGTCATTCGGGGGTCTCTTTTCCTTTTTCCAGTCTTCGACGGCCTGCCGGAGGGCGGGGTCGACCGGGCCGTCCGCGGGGGGTGTCGGCGGCAGCCCTTTGGCCTGTTTGAAATCCTCGACCGCTCTTCGGAGTTCGGGATCGACGGCGTCGCACTCGCCGGCGACGGGCGCCGACGGCGCGGACGGGGCGGTGAAATGGATCGGCGCGCGGCGTCGCAGGCCCCTTCGCGCCGACAGCCACAGGGCGAATCCCGCCACGATGACGATGCCGATGATGATCGTCGGCCAGGGGATCGGCGACTTCGGCACGCCGGCCTGCCACAGGATGATGACGGGCGTGTCGTGCACGTTGCCGTCGGTGCCCATGGCGGCTCGCACGCGGTAGAAGATGGCTGTCCCCTGGAGCGTTCGCGGCTCGAAGAAGCTGCTCCAGCCGTCTTTGACGTCGTCGGGCCTGCCCAGGAGCGGCATGGGGTTGATGGTGGTGTAGACGAAGACAGGGCTGCGGTCGGCGTCGTTGCCGGCGGCGCGGTCGGTGGCGAAGAGTTCCCAGACCGGCAGCGCGTCGGAGACGTACAGGTCGCCGGTGTCGGGGTTTTGGACGGCCTTCAGACCGCGGCCTGTGACTTGCCTCGCGCGGTAGACGTTCAGGTTGGCCAGGATCGGGTGGTAGCGGAAACTCTCGGGATGGTCGCGGAGCGTGGCGACGCGGATGGGTTCGACGCGATGATAGTCGGCCTTGTCGAGCGGGCCTATGGAGGCGACGCGCGCGATCATGATCGGCAAGGCGGCGTCGGCGTCGCCCGGCTGCGTCGAGCGGTCCCTGACGCCGCTGAGGACGTGCTTTTCGTACTCCGAAAACGTCATGCCCTTGGCGACCTGCTCCGGCACGGATTTATTGGCCAGCGGAGCGAACCCCGTTTCCGCCGACGCCGCGGGCGCGGTCGCCTGCGCGGCGGCGGACAGTGTGCAGAACGTCGCGAGCACCGTCAGCAGGAATAAGGCTGTGGGCTGTAGGCTGTAGGCTGTAGGCGCGGACTTATGAATCCTCAGGCCAAATTTTTCATAAGCCTGCGCCCACAGCCTACAGCCCACAACCCACAGCCGAAAAAGGGATACGTACGACACGACGGTCCAAAAGAACGCGGTGAAAGACTCCGACGACACGGAATGTCTTGGGTAGTATCTCATATTTCCATGGTATGATAAGCGGCCAGCGGGTTCAATGAAACCGCCTGGATTTGCCGAAAAAATCGTGTAGCCGTGTGGCGGACCGGAGAACAGGAGACCATGATGATTCGTATAGTACTGGCCATTCTTGTTGCGGCGACGGCGGGGGGTAGCTCGTGGGCGCAGGCGCCGACGTCTCGGCCCGCGCAGCCGGTGCGGCCCGCGGTGGCGGAACGGACGGGGGCGCTGCCGTTTCTGATCGGCGCGGATTGGCCCGTCGACGCGTCGGAGGCGGTGGAAAAACAGGCCGCCGACATGGGAATGAACTTCGCCCGCATCAACGGCGGCGGCGGGGCGTGGGCCATCGAGAGCCACTCCAAAAAAGCCAAACAACTCGAAGAACGCGGCGTCTTCGTGCTGCTTCAACTCGGCAGCCATTGGGTGCCCGCCAACTACTTCAAATACACCGACTACTACTTCGTCGACCACGCCGGCGGCACCGGCAAGGAAGACCGGACCAGTTGGTCGATCAAAACCGGCGGCAACGATTGGCCGCAATTTTCCTACGCGGCCACCGGGGACGATTTCAAAAAAGAACTCTATATCGAGTACGAGAAGTACATCACGGAGTTTAGGGACCGCGGCAACGTGATCGGCGTGATTTTGCACAACGAGCCGGGGCTGTTCTGGCAGGACGACAAACTGTACGACTACAACCCGCGGTCGATCGCGCGGTTTCGTCAATGGCTCAAGTCGCGGCATGAGACGATCGAGACGCTCAACGAGCGGTGGGGCGGCAAGCACAAATCGTTCGACGAGATCTCGCCGCCGGCCAAACTGCCGCCGATCGAGGACCCCGCCGAAGTCGCCGCCATGATCGACTGGCGACGATTCCAGACGCAGATGATCGAGGACTGGCTGCGATGGGAAGTCACCGCCAGCATGAAAATTCAGCCGCGAATCAACTGGCGGACGACCACCAACATGGCCGGGCCTTTGGACAACTGGCATTTCTACCGCTGCGACAACATGGTCCGCTTCAGCCACGGCATGGACGCGCTGGGCATCGACATTTATCCCAACCAGTGGACGGGGAAACTCTTCGGCGAGTACACGATGGCGATGGCCCGCGGCGCGGCGGCGGAGAAGACGCCCGGCATGACGTCGCCGTGGATTCGAGGCCCAAGGCCGGTGTGGGTGCTCGAAGCCCAGACCTACGACGATTCGCACAAGGAGCTCACGCCCGAGCAACGAGGCGAGCTGCTGTATCGCGACCTGTGGACATACGCCGCCGGCGGGGCCAAGGCCATTGCCCTGTGGCGACTCAGCGACACCGGAGGCTACAGCCTGACCAAGGGCCAAGCCAATCCGCGAACCGCCGCCGTGAAAACCTTCGCCGCCCAGGCCAAGTGGTTACAGTTGGAACGGTTCAATCCCGTCCCGGCCGAGGTGGCCGTCGTCGTCGATCCCGACAGCCTGCTGTATATCGGCGCGACCTCGGAAAAACTGTCGCGAACCTCGGGAATTCACCACAATTTCCAAGGCTATTACGCCGCCGTGCGAAATCTCCAACTGGACGCCGACGTGCTCTTCGTCGAACAACTCCGCGACGAGGAAATTTTCCCCAGGTACAAGACGCTGATCTTGCCGTCGATCTTCATGATGGACGAACCGTTGGCGGCCGTCCTGACAAAATTCGTAGATGCCGGTGGCCTGCTGATCGTCGACGAAGGGTTCGCCACCCTCGACCGCCACGGCAAACCGCTGACGAGCCCCGATGGCAAGTCGGTGGGCCAAACCCCCGGCTTCGGCCTGAACAAGGTCGTCGGCGAGCCGCAGGAAGCCGGCGATAACGTCAAACTCACCCCATTCGGCAAAGGCCACGGCGTCATGCTGATCAAAAATCGAGGCCAGGGCTTCCTCGAAGGCTGGGCCAACCAACCGCTGGCCGGGGCCGTCCGCGACGCACTGCCCAAGGCAACGATCGCCGTGAAGCACGCCCCGAACACGCCGGACAAAACGCCCGCTCCATCGCGGACGATCGCCACCCGCCTGCACGACGACCGCGGCAACACACTGGTCGTCTTCACGCAACCCAACGAAAAAATGAAACCGCTGGAGGCGGATGGCCCCCTGAGCGTCTCCATGACAGGCATGCACGGTGTGAAACGTGTCCTGCTGCTAGCCCCCGGCGAAGCAACAGCCAAACCACTCGAGTTCACGTGCGGACAAGGCGTACTGATACTCCAGGTGAATGCAACATCCACCTTCGCCATCGCCATCGGCGACGACTTGCCGGAGTGACATAACGTATTCGACCGCGCACCGCTCGAGGCAGGCTGTTCGTGTTGCCCTACGTGGCGGGCTGTACGCGCCTCAGGTCCATCGGCGCCGACCACGCGCCCGGCGGCATTCCCGTATCCAGCCCCCCCGCGACCGGCTGCCTGACCAAGGTAAGCGAATGGCCCATCATGATCCCGAACAGTAACCATATTTCTTCGGTAAGGACATTATTGCCGCTGGAGTGTCGCATCAGAAATACCTGGAGGAATACGATCAACAACGGCGCGGCGAACAGCCGGGTTGGGGTGCGGCGAAAAGCGGCTATGCTCCATCGAAGAATGGTTGGAATCGCCGCGACGAGAAAGCAAAATAGCCCCACGATGCCAAGTTCCATCAATATCTGCACCGTGAGGTTATGTGAGGTGGCTCCCCCTCGTTGCTTGGCTGTGGCGGAGCCGAATCCTACGGGAGTTCCCCATACCGGGTTTTTCGCAGCGAATTGCAGGCCTCTCTCGATCAGAACGATTCGGGAAGATGTTCCCGTTTCGGTACTCGATAATCGCTTCAGGGCGGTCTCTGGGAGCATTGTGTGTGTCGCCAACAGCAGCACGATGGCCACGCTCAAGCCAATCCCGATCCGAATGCTGGTCCTTCCGCCCATCAACAGTAGAAAAACTACCGTAACCATCGCCAGAAAGAGCAACGGCGCGCGTGTGCCGGTCAGTGCGATGGCTATCACCATCACGGCCAGACCGCCCCAGCAAACGATATCACGGAAAATATTCTTTCGGGTCTGATTGGCGATGAAGATATACGCCAGCATGGCCGAGGCACAGAGACCCAGCGTGATCGCAAAACTGAGACCGTGAAGACGGTCGGAAGCCGAATAACGCGTTGCTGCTTCATGAACCGTCCCTACATGGCCGGTCGCCCAGGATACTAACGTGGTCAAGGCGATCGCAATACCCATCCACACCATCGCACTGATAAATCGGCGAAGCCGGGGCAGCGAAAGTGGCCATGCCACCCCCATCCAAAACGGGATTATCCAGGTAAAAATGACATAGATCCACTTGGTTTGCTCCATTCCGGAGGCTTGGCCGGCGTACATGTAGAGGCGCAGTTCCATCAGGATTCCCAGGAACCCGATCAACGCGACGGCAAGCGTGAACCGGCGAGGTAGTACCACAGCATCGCGGGAGTGGGCCAAAATCATCCAGCCGGCTGTCACGACAAAAGTCACACCATAGAACATCCCCGATTTCATGGTATCCCACCCTAGGCCGGCGAACTGAACGACCAATCCCATGGCCGCGAAACCACAGATGTACAGGGCCAGCATCCCCTCGAGTCGAAAGATGCGCAGGTAGACGATCAGGGCGATCAAGGCGATGACGATTACAGCGGCAGAAAAAAGCACGCGATATCTCCTTGAGTCCGATGCATCCTTAAAACGGGCATTGTCATGTCCTTGGCCGTTCCGGCGGCCTCTACGGCGCACGAAACGGGAATCGTTTTACTCGGGAATCGCCGTCGCGCACTCACGTGTCGCCAGTCCGCACCTCATGAGCGTATTCTACCTTTACGGATGACGGCCTGTAAAGGATCGGCGGCGACGTACTCAATTTTTTGCCTGCGAAAACAGGCTGTCGAATACGGCGAGCCATTTTCCGTAGATTTTCTCGGTGACGAATTCCTTGGATTTTTCCACGGCGTTGATGGCCATCTCGCGGCGACGGGCGTCGTCCTTCATCAGGCTTGCCAGTTTTTTCGCATACAGGTCGCAGTCGAACGGCTTGACCAGGACACCGTTCTTTCCGTCGTCGATGATATCGACGACGGAGGAAAAGGACTGAAAGGCCAACGGAACGCAGCCTGCGCCTTGTGATTCCACAAGCGTCATGGGAAATCCTTCGGACGTCGACGTCATCATGAGTAGGGAAGCTTTCGGGTAAAACTCCTCGGATTTCTTAAATCCTTCGAAGATCACGCGTTCCACCTTCAGTTTTTTCGCCAGCGTTACCGTATTGTTGAATTCCGGGCCGTCGCCCAGCATGCGGAACGTCCAGTCGGGAAATTCCCGGAACAGTTTCGCCCAGATTCGGACGGCGAAGTCTGGCCTCTTGTAGGTGGAATCGAACCGTCCGACAAATAAGATTTCTTTTTCCTTCGCCGACAAGTCGACCGTGCCGACGCCGGCGAACGGGTAGGGATTGTTTATGGCGATCACGTTGGATGGGCATTGACCGAGATAGTCGGCGATCTCGGCTTTATGTTGTTCCGATAACACAATAAACCAATCGCTGTTGGCGCACACCTCCTGGAGGTGCCCCTTGAATTTTCGCTTATGAATCATTCGGACGATTTTTTGGGAAACTCCCAGCGACAACAGTGGCGCCAGGAATCCCACGTGATATTTTTTCAGCATTCCATACCGGGTGTAGCGGGCGTGCTTGATGTGGCCGTTAATCGAACAACGGGGGACGGACAACAACTTGGCGCCGACGGACCGGGCATGGTAGGCAAGGCGACTGACCTCTGGGTCCATGCCCATCTGGTTGATTACCACGTCGATGTTGTGTTCCTTCAGGAAATTCTTGAAAAATTCCACATTCTCCGGGATGGTGCTGACGATTTCCCCAAGGGCAGGAAGATAGAATTGCCTTTTCGCGTCGGGCCGGTTGTTCGGATTCGAGGGCCGGGTTGCGAGGTACCACGTCGTGTGCCCCATCGTCTGCTCGAAATAATTGGCCTGCGTAGCCGTGTTTTTTTCAACGCCCCCCATCATGGGATCGACAATGCGATATGTTAAGTATACGATATTCATGTATTTTTCCGGTTGCCAGCATCGAATGGTTGTCAAGTGGACGTTGGCGACGCAATCCCATGTACTTGCGGCATTTTACACAATCCTGGCCTTGCGGACAACCTCGTTTGCTTTATCGGCTTTACCGGATCTGAAATTAAGATTGCCGAAGCCGTTGGACGATGGTTTACTAAGTAGGGTTGCGGCATCACGTGGTTGGTGACGGGCTGTAACAGCAGGAGAATAGCTGAACATGGCAAAAAAAGCGTTGATTACGGGCATTACCGGGCAGGATGGGAGTTACCTGGCTGAGTTTTTGTTGGCGAAGGGGTATGAGGTGCATGGGATTGTGCGGCGGTCGAGTTCGTTCAGTACGGGGCGGCTGGACGCGATCTATCTGGATCCGCATAACCCTCAGAGCCGGCTGTTTTTGCATTACGGCGACCTGTCCGATTCGGCCGGCCTGCGGCAGATTCTCACCGCCTGCGGGCCTGACGAAGTGTATAACCTCGCCGCCCAGTCGCATGTCCGCGTCAGCTTCGATCAGCCGGTGTACACCGTTGACGTCGACGCCCTGGGTACCTTACGGCTGCTCGAAGCCATCCGCGACTGCCACCTGCCCACCCGCTTCTACCAGGCCTCCAGCAGCGAAATGTTCGGTAAAGTTCAGGAAGTGCCCCAGAAGGAGACTACGCCGTTTTATCCGCGAAGCCCTTACGGCTGCGCGAAGGTGTACAGCTACTGGCAGACCGTGAATTATCGCGAGAGTTATGGCACGTTCGCCTGCAACGGCATTCTGTTCAACCACGAAAGCCCTCGTCGCGGCGAGACGTTTGTGACACGGAAGATCACGCGGGCGGCCACGCGGATCAAGGAAGGCCTCCAGGACAAACTGTACCTGGGCAACACCGACGCCCAGCGTGACTGGGGCTTCGCGGGCGACTACGTGGAGGCGATGTGGCTGATGCTTCAGCAGGAGCAGGCCGACGACTACGTCATCGCCACCGGCGAGATGCATTCGGTGCAGGAGTTTGCGGAGGCGGTGTTCGGTTCGCTGGGGCTGGACTGGCGGAAACACGTCGAGGTGGATCCGCGTTACTTCCGGCCTGCCGAGGTGGAGCAGTTGCTTGGCGACGCGTCGAAGGCCCGTAAGCAACTTGGTTGGGCGCCGAAGGTTACGTTTAAGCAGCTTGCGAAAATGATGACGGATCACGACTGGGCCCTGGCGAAAGAGGAACGCGTGCTGGCGGATCATCGGGCCAGGAGCGGGAAGTAGACGTACCGAGGTGCTCTGTGATGGGCGTTCCGCTTGTCAGCAGGCGGGCGGCGGAGTACACTGAGGCGGACGGAACGGGAAGCGTGTTTGGATGGCTAAAAACGCGTGTACGTCGAATCGTCGGTGATTAGCTATCTGACCGCCAGACCGGCGAAGGACGGTCTGAATAGAGTCCGCCAGCAGTTGACGGCGAAGTGGTGGGATCGCCGCCATGAATGGGAGTGTGTCGTGTCGCCCATCGTGATGTTGGAAATCGCCGAAGGCGATCCGGGAGCGGCGGCCCGAAGGCTGGAAAAAGCGCGGTCATTCATGGAAGTGCAGACTTCATCCGAGACGGAATGGTTGGCGGGTATGTTAATTTCGCATAAACTGGTACCGGAATCGGTGAGGGCTGACGCCGTGCATTTGGCTCTGGCGGCGGTACACGGAGCGCACTATCTGCTGACGTGGAATCAGAAGCATCTGGACAACTTGAACCTTCGTTCCCGTGTCGAGGATTTTGTCCGAAAACAAGGCTGGGAGCCGGCCATGGTCATTACGCCCGACCGGTTGCTGCCAGAGGAGTCATCGTGAAAAAAAACTATGCAGACATGGATCCCATTGAGGAGATCCGCGCCATTCGTGCGGAACTCAATCGTAAATATCCGACGGTGAAGGCTCTGTGCGATCATCTGCGGCAGAACTACCCTGTCACCAACCCAGCACCGGAATCGCCGCGCAAGGGACGGCGTGTTTCGACGAAAACAAAGGTGAATGCGCGCCCTGCCTTGCGTCATCGAAAGTCGGCGGCCCACACGTAGCGACGTTTCGCGGGACGCCCGCGTTACGAGAATGCGTTCGCCCGGATGGCAGCGATTTATGGATGGCGGTTTTTTCGTTACAATCGACGTTGGGAAAACTATGCTGGATTTGAGTAAACAGCGAATCGTGGTGACGGGCGGGGCGGGGTTTCTTGGCCTGAATGTACAGGCCGAGCTTGCCCGCGCCGGGGCGTCGCCAGACAATATTCTCGTGCCGACCATCGAGGAGTACGATCTGACGCAGGAAGCGGCTGTCGTGCGAATGTACGAAACGATGAAGCCGACGGTGGTGATTCACCTGGCCGCCGAGGTCGGCGGGATTGGCGCCAATCGCGAGAATCCCGGACGGTTTTTCTATTCCAACATGGCCATGGGACTGCACTTGATCGAACACGCGCGCCGCGTCGGGCTGGCGAAATTCGTGCAGATCGGCACGATTTGCGCCTATCCGAAATTCACGCCCGTGCCGTTCCGGGAAGACGACCTGTGGAACGGCTACCCCGAGGAGACCAACGCGCCGTACGGCGTCGCCAAGAAGGCGCTGCTGGTGATGCTCCAGGCCTACCGCCAGCAGTACGGGCTGAACGGCATCTTTCTGCTGCCGGTGAATCTGTACGGGCCCGGTGATAATTTCCATCCCGCCTCCAGCCACGTGATTCCCGCGTTGATCCGCAAGTTCGTCGAGGCGCAGGAGCGCGGCGCCGGCGAGGTGGAGGTCTGGGGCACGGGATCGGCGTCTCGGGAATTTTTGTACGTGGAGGACTGCGCTCGAGGCATCGTGCTGGCGACGCGGCTGTACGACGGTGACGCGCCGATGAATCTCGGCGCGGGTTTCGAGATCACGATTCGCGACCTGGCCGTCAAGATCCAACACCTCGTCGGGTTCACGGGCAAGCTGGTGTGGGACACGACGAAACCCGACGGCCAACCGCGCCGCTGCCTGGACACGGTTCGCGCGAAAGACGCTTTCGGTTTCGAGGCCAGGGTTGGCTTCGACGACGGGTTGGCGAAAACCATCGACTGGTGGCGGAACGTGGGGGCACGGCGTGGGTAAGGCCCGTGTCCGGCGCGACAAGGAAGGAGTGCTATGGCTGTCAATGCCAAACCGATGAAGGGTTCCCCCGCCGCCGGGCCGCCGCGGCTTGTTGTGATGAATCAGGTGGCCGCCACGCTGACGATCGACTTGTTGAAGGATTTTCGCGATCGCGGAGTTGCCTGTCGGGCCTTGGCGGGGGAGTACGAGGCCACGCCGGAACAACTGCCCGGCGTGACGTTGCACAACGGTCGCCGGCTGATTAAACACCGCGCACTGTTTCGCCTCTGGACGTGGCTGGTGTTTTCGCTCCAGGGGTTGTGGACGGTCTGGAAATATCGGCGAGAGGACATGCTGATTGTGACCAGTCCGCCGTCGTTCATTTTGGCGATGCCGCTACTGAAGAGACTGTTCGGCGTGCGGTATTCCCTGTTGATTTACGACATTTATCCCGAGGTGGCGGAGCGGTTGGGCATGATCAGGCCGGGCGGATGGATCGCCCGCCTGTGGCGGAAATTCAGCCGCAAGGCGATGCTGGACGCCCGGTCCGTCATCACGCTCGGTTCCGACATGGCCGACACGTTGCGGGGCCACCTTCGGCCTGGCGACGAACTTTCGATCGAGATCGTTCCCACCTGGGTCGATCCTGACGTCATTCGACCGGTCGATCGGAGCGAGAATCCCTTCGTTCGCGAGCACGGCTTGGCGGATAAGTTTGTCGTGATGTACAGCGGCTCGTTCGGCGCGACGCACGACATTGCCTCCCTCGTGGAGACTGCCGGCCTGATGGCCGAGGAATCCGACGTGCATTTCATGCTGATCGGCGGCGGCACGCGGCAGGTGGAGTTGTCGAAACTGGTGGCGTCGCGGGGGCTGAAAAACCTGACCCTGCTTCCGCACCAACCGCGCGATGTATTTCCGTATTCGCTGGCCTCGGCGGACTGCCAGGTGGTCTCGCTGGACGAGGCCTACGCGGGCTTGTCCATTCCGTCCAAGACGTATTGCGCCATGGCGGCCGGGTGCGCGGTCATTGCGGTCAGCCCGCCCGAGAGCGACTTGACGACGATTATTACCGAAGGCCAATGTGGCCTGCACGTCCCGCCACGAAACCCGGAGGCCTTGGTGACGGCCATCCGCCGCCTTCGCGACGACGCGGCCCTGCTGAACCAATGCAAACAACGCGGCCGCCACCTGGCGGAGGAGCGGTTCTCCAGGGAACCGAACCTGGAAAAATTCTTCGCCGTCCTGAAAACAAGTTTTGACTGGAGGAGGTACGGCATGAACAACGGGAACAAGGACAATACGTGAAAAAAGTGTTCCGAAACATACGACGATTCATGAGATCTGTTTTGCGGGATGTTCCCGTGATACATCCTTTGTGGAGACGTTTTCTGTTGTGGCATCGCAGTCGCTTGCGGCCAGACCAATACCCGAAAGCATTGAAGCGTCTGTATGCGGACGGAACGGGCGAAACGCTCGATCTGGAAAATCCCAAAACGTTTGGCGAAAAAATCCAATGGCTGAAACTATACGACAATCCGCCGATAAAAACCGTTCTGGCGGATAAATATAGAGTACGGCAATGGGTATCGGAAAAAATCGGAGACGACCACCTGATTCCTTTGCTGGGAACATGGGAAAATGCCGACGATATCGATTTTAATGCGCTGCCTGACCAGTTCGCCCTGAAAGCCAACCATGGCAGCGGGACGAATATTATCGTCAAGGATAAACGCGAATTAGATATAAAAAAAACAAAAAAAACGTTAAATAAGTGGCTGAAGTCCGACTATAGCCTGATGGGGTTTGAGCTGCATTACAAACATATCCCTCCGATGGTTATCGCGGAAAAATACATAGAAAATATAGACGGCGACGTCTATGACTATAAATTTTATTGTTTTCATGGCGAGCCCAGGTATTGCCTGATTATTATTGGTCGGCACGCAGAGCAGAGGCGAGCTGTGGTTGACATGAATTTTGAGATCACGTCATTAACGATCGGGACGCAGCGTGTGGGTGCGTTTCCTGAAGTCGATCTTTCGTCCGCCAAGCCGGAGAATTACGGCCGCATGGTAACACTGGCCAGAACGTTGTGCGAGGGACTGAAATTCGTCAGGGTCGATTTTTACAACGTTCGGGGGAAAATTTACTTCGGCGAAATGACGTTTCATCCCATGGGGGGGATGGGCAAAATCCTTCCCCGGGAATACGAGACAGTTCTTGGGGACTTGATTCTGTTGTCCTGATAAACCGATAAACTACGAGGGAATAGGTGAAAAGCGGTTCGGACGGATTTAACCGTCATGGCATGACTGTCGTTTGAACGCGTGTGCTGACAATGGACGCTGATTTATGCAAGAGAGTCATCGGCTCATTATTAATAGCTTCTCGGTGTTTTGCCGCATGGTTC
Source organism: Phycisphaerae bacterium (assembly GCA_009783465.1). Taxonomy (GTDB): domain Bacteria; phylum Planctomycetota; class Phycisphaerae; order SM23-33; family SM23-33; genus WRDM01. The sequence continues at coordinate 68,194 of WRDM01000005.1, forward strand.
TCACGATGGCCATTGGGTTGGTGTTGCCTCCGTTTGTGGTCAAGCAGTTGGGGCCGGAAAATTTCGGTATGGCCTTGGTCATCACGTCGATCATGACCATTATCATGTTGGTTCAGGCCGGCATGCCGACGACGACGGCGCGGTTTGTGGCGATCGCCCAAGCCCGCGGTGACCATGACGAGATGAGCCGTGTGATGAGCACGTCCCTGGCCTTTCTGTTGGTTTGTTCCGGGATTGGGCTGATTTTCGTGGGATTATTCGCGTACTGGCCGGAACTGCTGCTGTCCTGGCCTGACAGCATGTCGCGGGGAACGGTTCAATGGGTCGTGATCATTATGGGCGTGCTGGCCGTTCTGGGAATCCCCCTGACCATCGGCCCCATGGCCTTTGTGGGGCGGGAACGCTACGTCTTACAGAATCTGGTGCAGGTAGGCGGGCTGTTTCTGAAATTCTTCGCTGTCTACGGTCTGCTGTTGATTTTTCCAGGCAGCATGATTGTCTATGCCGCCTCCCAATCCGGCGCGATTGTCCTTACGACCTTTGTTACATTCCTGTTGGCCTTGTTTTTGTTTAAAGAAAATCGAATCTCTCTCTCTCTCGCGGATGCCGGCATGCTTCGCAGGATGTTGTCGTACGGGGCGGTGGTAATGTTTATCGACATGGCCGCGCTGCTGTACTTACAGGCGGATTACTTTCTGATTGGAAAGTTGCTGGACACAAAGTCTGTGGCGTTGTTTAATTTGTCGGTGTTGTGGCTGATGGCGTTGCACAAAGTGCTGCGCATAATGGTTGGCGTGGTCACACCGGCGGCCGCTCGTAACCAAACCGCGGGCAACACGGCTGCCTTGTCCATGATGTTTGTGCGAACCGCGAAGTATGGCCTGCTTGCCGCCCTCGTGCCGTTGACCATGTTTTTCTTTTACCGATTTGAACTGATGGATCTATGGATGGGGCCCGGATATGGAGAGGTGGCCGTCCTGATGCTTCCCATCCTGGTGACGGACGTTTTTTACTATGCGGTGATGGGCGGAGAGCGGATGTTTGTGGGGATGGGGCAGGTTCGTGTTCTTCTGGTGACGGCGATCATTTGCGGCGTGCTGAATATCGGCCTTGCGCTGTTTCTGGCGATCGGGCTGGAGATGGGGCTGATGGGGTTCAGCCTGGCCTACATGATCGCGATGCTGCTACGGAATGCCATTATCCTTCCTGTGTTTTTCATGAAGGTGTTTCGTGTGCAACTCGGGCAGTTCTTTACGAAGTGTTATCTTCGTCCGTTGCTGTGCGCCGCGGTCACGGTGCCTGTTGTTTATATCGTGTGGCAGTTCATTCCGGGGCTGACGTGGCTCAGGATGTTCCTGGCGGCGGCGACGGTCGGCGTGTTGTATATTCCTGTGGTCGGATGGATTGGCATGGACGCGTACGACCGGAATGTGGTACGTCAGTTGGCGGGAAAAGTGGCAAAAAAATTCCGAGGGCGTTGACGATCTCGAATGGAGCAGCGTGATGAGTATTTGTGTAATCGGAACAGGATATGTGGGATTGGTGGCAGGCGTTTGTTTTGCCGACACCGGGCAGTCGGTGGTTTGTGTGGACGCCAATCCGCGGATTGTCGAAAAACTGACGGCGGGGCAGCCCACGATTTATGAGCCGGGGTTGGCGGAGATGCTTGAGCGGAACATTCACGCCGGGCGGCTGACGTTCACCACCGATTTGGCCGACGCCATCGGTCGATGCGGCACGATATTTATTGCCGTCGGCACGCCGCCCCAGCCCTCGGGCGATGTGGATCTGGGGCAGGTCGTCGCGGTGGCCAACAGTATTGCCGCCCATGCCGATCGGTCAAAAGTTGTGGTCATGAAAAGCACCGTGCCCGTGGGCACCTGTCGGCTGGTCAGCGACATTTTCGCCAAGCACGCCCGCGTGCAGCTCGATTATGTTTCCAACCCGGAGTTTCTCAAGGAAGGCAACGCGATCGAGGACTTTACCAAGCCCGACCGTGTGGTCATTGGCGCCTTCAACCCCAAGGCAGCGCAAATCATCGCGGACCTGTACGCGCCGTACATGCGTCAAAGCCAGCGCATCCTGGTGACTGACCCGCTCAGCGCGGAGATCGCCAAGTATGCGGCCAACACCATGCTGGCGATGCGGATTTCGTTCATGAATGAACTGTCGCGGCTATGCGAAGCCAGCGGCGCCAACGTGGACGACGTCCGCCGCTGCGTGGGCAGCGATCAACGTATTGGTCCGGCGTTTCTGTTTCCGGGATTGGGGTACGGCGGTTCGTGCTTCCCGAAGGACGTGCAGGCGTTGATTCACATCGGGCAGAAGTACAGTACGCCGATGAACCTGGCCGTGGCTACGCATGAGGCCAATCGGGCGCAGGTGCCGTATTTCCAGTCGTTGATTTCCCGGTGGGCTGACGGAAAACTGGCGGGGAGAAAGATCGCCGTGTGGGGGCTGGCATATAAGGCCCGCACCGACGACACGCGCATGAGTCCCGCCGTCGAGGTGGTGCAATGGCTGCTCCAGCAAGGGGCGATGGTGACGGCACATGATCCGCAGGCGATTCCAAACGCCCGCAAAACGCTGGGGGATGCCGTGACGTACCGCGAGCAGATGTATCCGACGCTTGACGGCGCCGACGCCCTGCTGGTGCTGACGGACTGGCAGGAGTACCGCAATCCCGACTTCGAGGAAGTCAAGCGGCGCCTGGCGTCGGCCGTTGTGTTCGACGGGCGAAACTTGTATAACCCACGTTCGCTTCGCGACATGGGATTTGTGTATACCAGCATTGGACGTCCCACGTTGTGAGCGGCGCGATCCTGACGAGGCGATGGACAACCGATTGAACACGGATTTTTGTCATGGAAAAAGAACGCAAAGAAAAAGTCATTCTGTTCTACCGATATTTGCCGCATTATCGTCTAGGCCTGTACGAACTCCTGTATAACAGTCCGAAGTTTGACTATAGTTTTTTCGTCGGGCAGAAGGGCGGAGAAAAAAAAGAGGAGACGCTCCATTTACCGGACGAAACACCGTTCCCCGTGCAATACCGCCGCATGTGGTCGTTTCAGCCGTTGAAAAAAAAGAACCCAATGTATTTTCAGCCTGGGGAAATCGCGGCGGCGCTGGGGCGAAAATATAACGTGTTAATCCTGAACGCGGATTATCACGTCGTGTCCTATCTTCTGGCCTCGATACTGGGGCGTCTGTGCGGAAAAAAAATCATTCATTGGGGCCATGCCGTGCCTCGAAAGGGGCCGGAAAAAGAAGGTAGTTTCCGATGGTGGTTCCGAAAGCTGGCCAATCGACTCGCCCACGCCTTCTTGTTGTACGGCAATCGTGAGTACAACCTCTATGCCGAGCGCGGCGTGGACATGAAACGGTATTTTCCGGTCAACAACGCGCTGGATACTCGTCCGGTGCAGGCGCTGATTGACGCGTTATCGCCGCAGGAACTGGAAACGTTCCAGAAGGAAAAGGGACTCTTCGGCCGCCGCGTCCTGATTTATACCGGGCGATTGATCAAGGAAAAACAGGTCGATCTGGGTGTGGCGGCGATGCCGCGGATATTGGCCAAAATCCCCAACGCGACGTTGCTGCTGATCGGCGACGGGCCTGAGATGGACAATCTCAAGGCACAGGCCCGGCAACTACAGGTCGAGGACGCGGTGATTTTTGCCGGCGGGGTCTACGACGACGCGACGTTGACTAAATACTACCTCAGCAGCGAGGTGGCCGTCAGTCCCGGATACATCGGCCTGATGATCAATCATGCCTTCATGTATGGCCTGCCGGCGCTGACCCACGACAACTACTGGATTCATGCGCCGGAAGTCATCATGCTCCAGCCGGGAGAAACCGGCGCCTTTTTCAAAGAAAACAATGCGGAAGACCTGGCCGACAAGGCGATTGAACTGCTGGGAAACCCGGAAAAACTGGCGAAAATGCGGGACAACTGCCGGCGGCTGATCGCCACCGAATACAACGAACGCTATATGGCGGATAGGTTCGACAAGGCCGTGGAATACGCGCTGGATCATTGACGGGCATTGGTAATTTTGGCCTCGGGCTGGTATCATCGTCGCCGGATTCCTTGTTGAAAACAGGTTTCGGCGATGACGGTTCGGGCGGTTATTTTCGGTGCGGTGGCGGCCATTCTGATTGGCGGCGTGGGGTATTTTAACGATTTCGTTCTCAAGCTCACCTATGTTGTGGGCAATCATTTGCCTGTCAGTGTGGTGGGGATTCTCCTGGTTGTCGTTATCGGATGGAATCCGGTGGCGCATTTCGTTTGGCCTCGTGCCAGGTTGCGGGCGGCGGAATTGGCCGTCGTGGTGTTGCTGATGTTCAGCGCGTGCAGCATTCCCGGCAGCGGGCTGATGCGGACGTTTATGCACGGCGTCGCGTTGCCCGTGCGGTACGAGAGCCAATCGCCCGGCTGGCAGCGGAACGAGGTTCTCGGCTACGTGCCGTCGTCGATGATCGTCACCGACGAATCCGCCGTGCGGGAGTATTTCGTCGGCATCGGTTCGCCGGGCAAGCCGATCGCCCTGGACGACGTGCCGTGGCACGCATGGGCCACGCCGCTGGCGACTTGGGTGCCGCTGATCCTGCTGATGGCGGGGGCGGTCTTTTGCCTGAGCCTCATCGTGCATCGCCAATGGTCCGTGCACGAAGGGCTGCGGTACCCCATCGCCTCGGTGATTCGCACGTTGAGCGAGGACGACGGCAGGGCGGTCGGGCCTGTGTTTCGCAGGAGGCTTTTCTGGATTTTCTGCGGCGCCATCTTCGGCGTTCACCTCCTCAATGGGCTGGACCTCTGGTACAACACGGGCATCCGGGTGCCGCTGGTGTTCGACTGCACCGCCCTGCTGCGGGAACACAAATTGCTGCAACATTCGCCGCAGGGCTTCCCGCTGACCCTGGTGAACATTTACCCCGCCGTGGTGGGGTTTGCGTTTTTCCTGGCGATGGACGTGAGTTTCAGCCTGGGCATTTCGCAGATCCTGTTCGCGGTCATTGCCGGAAGCCTGATCCTGATCGGCATGGATTGCCCGAGCGACCTGATGAGCGGCGGGCCTTTCGATTTCCAGCGGTTCGGCGGCTATCTGGGCATCGCGTTGCTGCTGGCGTATACGGGCCGGGCGCATTACCTGAGGCTGGCCAGGGGCGCGTTGTACCTGGAGAAGCCCCAGCCTGAGAACGTCATGGGCGTGTGGGCGCTGCGGGTGTTGCTGTTGTGCGTGGCGGGCTTCGTGGCGATATTGAGTTCGCTGGGCATGGATTGGCCGATGGCGGTGCTGTTGGTCCTGCTGACGCTGATGTTGTTCACGGTGGCGGCGCGGATCAACGTCGAGGGCGGGCTGTTTTTCCTCCAGGCCGGCTGGACGCCGGTGGCCGTGCTGGCGGCGGGGTTCGGTATCGGCGCGTTGGGGCCTTCGAATCTCGTGTTGATCGCGTTCGTCACGGCGGTTTTCGCCCTGGACCCGCGCGAGTGCCTCATGCCGTTTCTCGTCAACGGGATGAAATTGTGCGACGACCGCAAGGTTCTGCGGCCCGCGGTGGTGGGGGCATCGTCGGGCGTGTTTGTGATTGCACTGGGCGTGGCTGTGGTGGTGGTGCTCTGGGCAACCTACAACTACGGCGTGCCTCGCGGCGACAACTGGGCGACCGCCGACGTGCCGAAAATGCCCTTGCGATTCACCAACGATTCCATCGACACGCTCAAGGGCACCGGAAAATTCGAGCAAAGTCTTGGCCTGTCCACGACCGGTCGGATTGGCGAGGGCATCCGCCACATGGTCACCGACGGGCGGTTCCTGATCTGGTCGGGCATTGGCGTGGGGGCGGCGTTGTTGCTGAGTTATCTCCGCCTGCGGATTCCGCATTGGCCGATCCATCCGGTGCTGCTGCTGGTGTGGGGCACGTATCCGATTTCCTGGCTTAGTCACTCGTTTTTGCTGGGGTTTTTGCTCAAATTTGTGACGGTCAAACTGGGCGGCACGGGCGCGTACAACGCCGCCAAGCCGGCGATGATAGGCCTGATCGCCGGCGAAGTCGCTGGCGCGTTCTTATGGATGGTCGTCGGCCTGATCTATCACGCCACCACCGGCTACACGCCGCCGAAGTACATGATTTTTCCGGGGTAGACGGTGGGGATTTCGGTCTCGTGGTGAAGGGGAAAGGTTCGTTCGAGGGAAGCAAGCCAGTAGCCAATAGCCAGTAGCCAGCAGGTATGGTGAAACGTGTACAACTCACACGATCAGAAATTTTCAGCATCCACATAGTTGTTCCCACGTTCACTGCCTTTTTGTCCTTATCGTTCCGTACCTATTGGCTATTGGCTACTGGCTTGCTTCCCTCGAACGAATCGTTCGTTTGCGCCACACGAATTGGAAAAACTCCCAGGGCAATCGTCTTATTAAAGTCCCGCCGTCAGCGGTCGATATCTTGGGTAGACGAGTAACAACATCCAAGCCGTCCGGAGGGCGTCTCGTCAATATCGCCGAGTTCGTTGGACGGTTTGGATACTTTTTGCGGCGGACACCCCGAGCCAAAAACTCGGGCAGCGTAAAACCGGCTTCGAAACATATCGAGGCCGGTTTTATTTTATGGAAAACTCAACCGTATCCCGCAATCACACGATCCGCATATCCCGCGTCCGTGTGTCTCCGAACAAGTACCTGTGTATTCCCCGGTTTTTCGCGTGCTCTTCCTGTTCAGGCGCACCTGGCCGCAGGCCCTGCCATTTTGCGTTGTGAAACGTTGTGGCAGACAAAGCGTTCTGTCGCTCACAACGTTCTACAACGCAAAATGGCAGGGCCTGCGGCCAGGTGCGCCTGAATGGGAATCCCGTGTAAAATAGGAGTCCCACGCGTTCGCCTCGCCACGTGCCGCGCGAATGGCGTCCCACGGCCTAGAATTCGGGGGAGGGAATATCATGCCGGAGAGCAAGATGGTGTTTGTGTGCGGCGTGACGGGCAGGCAGGGGGGAGCCGTTGCCCGCGCGTTGTTGCGGGACAAGTGGCAGGTGCGCGGCCTGACGCGGGATCCATCCAAGCGGGAGGCCCGCGAGTTGCAGCGTCTTGGGGTGGAGACGGTTCGCGGCGACATGGGCGACCGCGACGATCTCGAGCAGTACATGCAGGGCTGCCACGGGGTGTTCAGCGTGCAGAATTTCTGGGAGTGCGGCACGGAGGACGAGATTCGCCAGGGGCGGCTCGTGGCGGCCGTCGCGAAGGACGTGGGGATCGACCACCTGGTCTACTCGTCCGTGGGCGGGGCGGATCTGCGGACGGGCATCCCGCACTTCGAGAGCAAGTGGGAGATCGAGCAGTACATCGCGGATCTGCACATGGCGGCGACGATTTTGAGGCCTGTGTTTTTCTTCGACAATTTCTGTTCGCCCCCGCTGAGTGACGGCATCAACAGCGGCGTGCTGTCGCTGCCCATGAAGAGCGACAAGCCGCTCCAGATGATCGCCACGCAGGACATCGGCGGGCTGGCGGCGATGGCGTTTTCGAGGCCTGAGCAGTTCAAGGGCAAGGCCATCGAGATTGCCGGCGACGAGTTGACGATGCCGGAGACGGCGAAGCTGCTCAGCGCGTCGCTGAACAGACCGGTGCGGTTCCAGGAGATGTCGATGGACGCGATGGCCTCGTTCAGCCTGGACCTGGCGGAGATGTTCGTGTGGTTCAACGAGACGGGGTACAGCGCGAACATCGAGGCGTTGCGTGATCTGTATCCGCCGTTGCAGGATTTGCGCTCGTGGCTGTCGCAGCCGGCATTTGCGGAGCGGCTGTCGCGGGCGGCGTAGAATGGGACAGACCAAAGAGGCAGGGGTCGGCAAGTGAGGGGAACCTTATGAAGCAGATCGTGGTCATGGCGATAGCCATCGTGGGCGTGGGCCTGATGGGATGCGGCAAGAAGGCGGGCGCCGGCTATCAAGGAGACGGGTACTACTACAGTGGCGATTCCGGCAGTACGTTCCAGCGTTCGGGCCAGCCGCAGGACAACCGATTTGGCGTGCATCCCAGCGGCAGGGCGATGTTCGATTCCAGCGCCTGCAACCCCCATCCCAGCCGCTCGGCGTTCGCGGGGGAGCGTACCGCCAAGAGCGACAAGGGCGAGTGCAAGCCCTGCAAATGCAAGGATAAGGACAAGGCCAAGACCGAGACCAAACCGCAGAAGGGCCAGGCCTTCCAGGGCAAGGAGCGATGCGAATGCGAAGGCAGCCGCAGCTTCTTCAGCGACCTGGAGCCGTCGGCTGTGCCGCAGCCGATCGGCATGGCTCGCGTGACGATGGTGACGGGCGTGGTTCGCATGTCGTACCGCATTGACGTGGGCAACGCCGAGAACATCACTGGCGCGTACATTCACGTGGGCGAGACCGACGGCCGGCTGGGCCCGGTGGTCGCGACGCTCTACAAGGGCGAGCCCAAAAGCGGCAGCTTCCGTGAGTCGCTGGCAGCCGGCACGTTGACGGCGGACCGACTCATGGGTCCGATGCAGGGCAAGGATCTGTCCACGCTGGCGGACGAAATCCGTCGGGGCAACGCGTTCGTCCGCATCACGACGACGGAACGGCCCGAGGGCATCCTGGCTGGCAGACTCAGCATCCATGAACCGCCCGCCGACACGCGGGACCAGTTCATGGGCGAAGCTCCCCGCCAGCAGAGCAATCCGGCCAACCGGATGAACGAATCGAAGCAGCCTTCGGACGCCAATCCGCCTGCCGGTGCGCGTCAGCCTGCCGACAGCACGGTGGCGCCCACCAGCGCGACCTTGGGGGCCGTCTTTGTCCCCATCGCCGCGTATGACAGCGACGTCAAGGACAAGGCCGCCAAGGAAGGCAAGATCGAGGATCGGCACCTCTTCGCCGGCGAGGAACGCGGCATGATGTTCACGTCCGTGCTCACCCCGCCCAGCGACATGCCCGACGCCAAGGCGATGCTGTGGCTCGGAGCCAATAAGGAAGCCTCCGAACTGCGATACCACCTGACGCTCAAAGACGTCAAGGATCCCAAGGGCGCCAATCTGTACCTGGTGGAGAAGTCCGAAAAGGCCACCGGCGAGAAGGGCGAAAAGGCCCTGGATCGCGCGGAAAAGGCGGTCGAGCATGCGGGCGAAAAGGCCAAAGAGGCCGTTCACGAGATGACCCACAAGGCCGTGGATAAACTCGGCGAGCCGATCGCCAAGCTGACGATCAAGGGCGAAGTCAAGAGCGGCGCGTTCAGCGGCGTTTTCGCCGAGGGCACGCTGTCCAAGGACGACCTGACGGGGGCGCTCAAGGGCAAGGATCTCTCTGTCCTGATCGACCACATCCGCCAGGGTCATGTGTATGTCGCCGTGCTGACGGAAAAGGATCCGACCGGGAAGTTCCAGGGCGTGGTCCACCTCAGGCCGGCGATGGAGAAGCATGAGAAGGGCGAAAAAGAAGGCGCCGGGTTCAAGGGCGAAGAACAGATGCCCGCCAAACCCGCCACACCGGAAAAACCCGCCCCGCATGTGGATTAGGCTGTAAGTTTTTGTGTGATAGTACGTTAAACTGTTAGGCCGTCAGATTGTCATGGCGTCGTATCGGCCGATTGAGGCACGGTGCCTCGTGAATTCGCCTTGACAGTCTGCGGCCTGACAGCCTTTATTCATAAAATGAGTAAATCGACCAGGTTGAGTATTTTTTATCACACATACAGCATTAATGTTCCGATACGACGACGTGACAATTAGTTGTAATGCGGCGTATACGTGCTTGACAAGCATGGGCGACGACCCTATACTTCGCCGCAACGAAAAGAACGGTTGAGGTAGTTTATTGCGTATCGTATTGTTTTTACAGAACTTAGTTAAGGTTAGTTGAGGACGGTCCCGTGGCAAAGAAGTCCAATTCCAAGAAGAGTACCGCCCCGGCACGCAAACCTTCCGCGCCGCCGGTGGCGAAGAAGGTGAAGAAACCTGTCCGCCCTGTCGCGAAGGCGTCGGCCGCCAAAGCGGCGTCGGCGCCTGCCAAGCCGGCGGCCAAGCCGGCCCGTAAACCGATCCCCGCCAAGGCCGTGACGTCTTATATGGCGACGTTGAAGGCCAAGGCGTCCGCGGCGCATGCGTCGGCGTTGTCGGCCAACAGGCTGGCGGCGAAACCGCCGAAAAAGATCAAGTGTCCGCTCACCAAATCGGAGCTGGAAGAATTCCGCCGCGTCCTGCTGGACAAACGCCGGGCCATTCTGGGCGACATGAACAGCATTGAAGCCGACGCGCTTCGCACCAACCGTCAGGACGGCAGCGGCGACCTTTCCAACATGCCGACCCACCCCGCCGACATCGGTTCGGATAACTTCGAGCAGGAGTTCACCCTGGGCCTGCTCGACAGCGAACGCAAGCTGCTCAGCGAGATCAACGCGGCCTTGGAGCGGGTCGAGGCCGGCACGTTCGGCGTCTGCGTGGGCACCGGCGAGGCCATCGGCATGCCGAGGCTCCGCGCCAGACCCTGGGCAAAATACTGCATCGAGTACGCGAAGATGCTGGAAAAAGGCCTCGTCATTCCCGAGGAGGATCGGGCCCCCAGCGCCAGCGACGACGACGAGGACGACGATGACGTCTCGCCGGCAGAGAACGACTCCGACGACATGGAAGAGGCCGAGGACGACGACGGATTTGGCCAGGACGACTCCGAAGACTGAAGCGGCAGGTTTTTCGATGGAACCCCAGACATCCGTTTCCCCGTCGCCCCACGGCGCCGACGACAAGACGCCCTCCACGCACATGGCGATCCGCTATTGGCCCGCGGTGACGGTGTTTTTGCTGATCACCGTCGTCGGCCTGGTGGCGGACCTGTGGAGCAAACATGCCGTTTTCGAATGGCTGTTGAGCGATCCCGCCATCCAGGCCATGGTGGAACAGAAGCAGCTCAATGAGTTGACCACACCGGACGAAGCCGTTCGCCGATATGCGCTGCCGCTCGATCGGCAAGTGTTCGGCGAGGTTCGTTTTCGCATCTCGACAAATCCCGGCGTGGTGTTTGGCCTGCCGATGCCCCGCGCCGTGGTCGCCGTCATCAGCATCCTCACGATCGGGCTGGTGTTCCTGTTCTTCGCCGTCGGCGACCGCCGCGCGTGGTCGATGCACATCGGTCTGGCGTGCATCATGGCCGGGGCGCTGGGCAACCTCTACGACCGCCTCTTCGGCGCGGTGTTCATTCCGGGCTTTGGCGAGCCGATCACCAACCAGGTCCGCGACTTCATCGACCTCAGCGGCTACACCGTGTGGGGCCTCTCGTATGGCTACATCTTCAACATCGCCGACGTCCTGCTGGTCCTGGGCGTCATCCTGCTGATCGTCAACTGGTGGACCTTCCGCAAACACGAAAAAGCCGCCAAGGCCAAGGCGAAATAACGGCGTCGCTCGTGGTGTGCGAATTTCCGTCCGAGGGAACCGTTTTCAGCCAGTAGCCAATAGCCAGTAGCCAATAGGTATGGAAGAACGAGGGCGAAAGGCAATGAAAGCGGTGACCGTTGTACATGTGGCGACAATTTCTGATCGTGTGGCGAACGAAAAATTTCACCATACCTGATGGCTACTGGCTATTGGCTACTGGCTGAAAACGGTTCCCTCGGACGAATGGTTCGTTTACACCACGAGAATCGAAAGTCCCAGCCTTACACTCCCTGCCATTCGCGATAGCGGTTGTACAGATTGTGCGCCGACGGCCAGATGGAATTGGGGCTCATGAAGTGGCTGAACTCGAAGGTGATGAGTTTGTCGCAGCCTGCCGTGGCGGCGGCTTCGATTTTGTAGCGTAGATTCCGCCAGTCGATGGGCAGGAAATTCAAGGGCATGCCGCGTTCGAAACTTTCGACGTTCGACCAGCATTCGATGCCGTGTTTGCGAGCCAGGCGGCGGTCGATCTCCAGGTATTCCGGCAGTTCGGTCATGGCCACGTAGCCGTCCTGGAAGGCCACCGCGTCGATGTACTGGCTGAAGCGTTGGAAGGCGGCGTCCCAGTTTCGCTCGTAGCCGGCCAGGTCGTTGAATCCACCCACGCCGGCCAGCGCGTCGGGAGCGAGCATCTCGGGATGGGGATGCGCCGCCGCCGCGGTCACTTCCTTGAGCATCAGCGGGCTGATGAGCGTGGGCACGTTTTTGAGGGCCTTGAGGTGGAGCGCGAGTTTCTCGTAAATCACCATCAGCCGCTCGTCGAACGCGCACGCCTCCTGCGTGATGTACCAGCCGCCGAAGGCTTCGCGATGCCCGTACCGCGCCATCACCTCGTCGGCCAACTCCATGTTGATCCGTACCTCCAGCTCCGGGTCGCTGTGCCAATAATGGTACGAATCGTACGTGCCGAAATAAAACGTCATGCCGCACCGCTGGGCCTGCGTGAGAAACAGATCGACCAGGTCGATATACGCCGGCCTCATCGCCCGGTACTTCGGCAGCACGCGGGAGTCGAACGTCATGCGGTCCCGCAGCCCCGAGCGGATCAAAATCACCGTGTCGATGCCGATGGCCCGCATGGCGTCAAAATCCGCCGCCCACTGCGCGGGCCCCCAATTGGCCGAGGGAATGTCAAACGTAATCTCATCCAGAAACGTGCCGGTGATTTTCATGGTGAGATCGTTATAGCACACGCCCGGCAAAAAAACAGCATGCGCCTGTTCGACTTCGCCAAGACCGAGCGGGGTTACACGGGTGCACGTCACGTTTGCAGATGGCAAGGAGCATGGTGGTAACCGGGCGTGGAAAACAACCGGGTTTCCTCCCCGACCCCGCGCGGCAGTCGCCGGCACGCAGCCCCAACGGGGCGTCTGATGTAGCCCAGGGTGAGCGGTACGCCGCGAACCCTGGGGACCGGTGTGTTTATTTTTTCATAACCGCGGCCTGACGCTACTGGCCGAGGGCGCGCACGCGGGCCTGTACGGTATCGAACGACGCGCACAGGGGAACGTGCGCGTCGTTCGATGCCGACTTCGTGCGTCGGTGTGATATGCGGCCAGTGGCGTCAGGCACGATAAAAGACCGAAAAACACCCGAAAACCCAGGGTTCGCGAGTACGCTCACCCTGGGCTACCCAAGACGCCCCGTTGGGGCTGTGGCCCGGCGCTTCCGTGCGAGGACGGGGAGGGACATCGGTTGTTTTCCACGCCCGGCTATCACCATGTTCCTTGCTACTTACAAACGTGACGTGCACCCGTGTAATCCCGCTCGGTCTTGGCGAAGGCGAACAGGCGCAACGCCTGTCGCCTGGATCGTTCCGCAACGCAAACAGGCGAAGCCATCGCGAAACATTTTACGGCATCATGTGCACCCCCAGATGGTTCCCATCGGGGTCCTCCAGGATGGCGAAGAAACCGTGCTCGCCGATGCTGGTCTTCTCCTGGACCACCTTGCCGCCGTTTCGCATGGCCCGCTCCAGCACCGATTCAATGCTGGTAACATTGAGGTACAACAGCGTGCCCTTGTCGCACGGCACCGACGTCGGCCCTTTGGACAGACAGCCGCCCGCGCCGGGTTTGCCCCGCTCGTCCGGGAACATCAGCATTTCGTATTCGCCCATCGTGTGTGAGGTCAGCTGAATCCCAAACGTGCGTTCATAAAACGTCCTGGCCCGTTCGATGTCCCGAGTCGGAATCTCAAACCAGCCAGCCGGGTTCGTCCCCGTCCGCAACATCCGTTCTTCCTGAACACTTGGATTGGCCATGATCACTCCCTCCGTAAAACGTGAAATCGTTCACAACACGTCCAAACCACTTCCTATATCATGCTAGGCGCGGTAAGGTCAGAGCAAACGCATGTACACTGGCTCGTTTTCGAGTTTAGGCGCCACTGGCCGCAGGCCCTGCCATTTTGCGTTGTAAAACGGTGTGAGCGACTGAACGCTTCGGCTGTCACAACGATCGACAACGCAAAATGGCAGGGCCTGCGGCCAGTGGCGCCTAAACTCGAATTTCGTACGAAAAAGAGGCATGTACATGCGTACACCCGGCGAAATGACACCGCCGATATGCATATTATCGCCGAATATCTTATGCTGCCTGTTGAGGTTGCCGATATTTCCCATACCCATTTGTATAGGAGTAGCGTATGGAAAATGTGTTCATGAATCCGAGTGGCCACAGCCGATTTTGTTGGGAAAATCTTGGCGACATCAAGGCAGGCCGAGGCGACCTGGGCGAGGAGATGCCCGTGCTGGTGTATCGGCTGATGCAGTTCACCATGCTCGACGTGCTCGCCCGCGAGTTCGGGCAGGACAAGGCGAACGATATCATCCGGGCGGCCGGTCATTTGGCCGGGATGGAGTTCGCGAAAAACACGCAGGACTTGACCGCGGGCTTCGACGCCTTCGTGGCGAATTTGCAGCAAACCCTTCAGCAGCTTAAGGTCGGCATTCTTCGCATGGAAGCGTTCCATCCCGAGACGGGCGAAATCGTCCTGACGGTCGGGCAGGATCTCGACTGTAGCGGGCTGCCGATCACGAACGAAACCGTGTGCGATTACGACGAAGGCTTCATCGCCGGCATCCTGGAAGCCTACACCGGCAAGGCCTACCAGGTTCGCGAGATCGACTGCTGGGCCAGCGGCGACCGGGTCTGCCGATTCCGCGGCGCGGTGGCGACGTAGAGATTCGGATTTTCGAAACGTATGGGTGAAAACGAACCGTAAATCGAGGGAATCGTTTTCGTTAACTGGTTGACTCGTTAATGGGTTAACTGGTGGGCTGACGAATCCACCAGTTAACCAGTTAACGAACTGGTTCCCTTGAACGTGCGATACGATTTTACTGTTGAGCAAGCGAAAGTCCTGGCGATGATGGAGCAAGAGAAACATCCGATGGCAGCGACGGCCGACATGCAGCCGGTCGCGGATGCTCTTTTTGCCTACTTGCGGGATGCGATTTACAGTCCGGCCAAGGCGTCGCTGAACGTGGACGAGTTGCCGGAGGCGTTTCGGACGTTCGGCAAAGGGCTGGCGTTTTTTGCTCACATGGTGACGGAGGCCAAGTCGCTGGCCCGCGAGTTGGCGGAGGGCAATCTGCACTGCGGGCTGCCGCCGCCGGGCAACGAGGTGGCGGCGCCGCTGAAAAAACTGCACGCCTCTCTCAAGCATCTCACCTGGCAGTCGCAGCAGGTGGCCAAGGGCGATTACCAGCAGCGCGTCGCGTTCATGGGCGACTTTTCGGACGCGTTCAATCATATGATCGAGCAGCTTGCCGAGCGGCAGCAGATTATCCTTGGCGAGAAGTCAAAGCTGGAACTGTACGTGAATCGGCTGCTGGCCAATTGTCCCGATCCGATTCTGATGTTCGATTCGTCCGGCTGTTTGGGATACGCCAGCGATTCCTACCTCGCGCGTCGCGGGGTCGCGAGCATCGACACGCTTCTTGGCCAAACGGCGAACGAGCTGTTTTCGCCCGTTGTTTCCGGTGAATTCTTGTTGCGTTTGGAGCAGGCGTTCGCGGAGGTTGTGCGGGAGAAGTGCACGATCGAGCTGGAGCAGGACATTGATTTTTCCGGCAGCGGCGCGTTGCGGACGTACCAGATTCAGGTGACGGCCATGCTGGAGACCGACGGCGGCGTCGGCGGGGTCATGGTGCTGCTGCACGACACGACGGAGATCGAGCGTGCCCGGCGCGAGGCGGAGCGGGCTCGCGAACTGGCCGAGCAGGCCTCCCGCGCCAAGTCCGAATTCCTGGCCCGCATGAGCCACGAAATGCGAACGCCGATGAACGCGATCATCGGCATGACGTATTTGTACGGCACGTCGCACGACGAATGCCGCCACGACGCGTGCATCAAGAAGATCGACGAAGCCTCCAAGCACCTGTTGGGCGTCATCAACGACATTCTGGATATGTCCAAGATCGAGGCGGACAATCTGGAGCTGTCGGAGTCCGTCTTTGATTTCGCGGCCATGATCGAGCAGGCTGCCGGCGTGATCTTGTTCCAGGTGGACGAACGCAAGCAGCAATTTTTCAGTCTGATCGACCCGGCCATTCCCGCCGAGATCGTCGCCGACCGCCAGCGGCTGATGCAGGTGCTGACGAATCTGTTGTCCAACGCGGTGAAGTTCACGCCGGACGAAGGCGAGATCGCCCTGGTGGTCGAAAAGGCGCACGACGAGGGCGACTCCTGCGTGATTCGTTTTACGGTCAAGGACACGGGCATCGGCATTTCGCCGGACCAGCAGGCGCGTGTGTTCCAGTCGTTCGAGCAGGCCGACGGCGGCGTGGCGAGGCAGTACGGCGGCACAGGACTTGGGTTGCCCATTTCCAAACGCATTGTCGAGATGATGGGCGGCCGGATTTGGGTCGAGTCCGAAGCGGACAAGGGGGCGTCGTTCCTCGTCGAAGTGCCGGTGAAAACCGTCGAGCCAACCCCCGAGGCGACGGGCGATCCCGAGGCCGCGACGGAGGAAGTCAGCGCGTCAGACGCAACGGCCGAGGGCCTGTTCGCCGGGCGGCGACTGCTGTTGGCCGACGATGTCGAGATCAACCGGGAGATCGTCCTGTGTATGCTCGAGCCAACCGGCATCGCGATCGACATGGCCGAGGACGGCGCCGAGGCCCTGGCGAAATTCCAGGCCTCGCCCGATGCCTACGACCTGATCTTCATGGACATCAACATGCCCACCATGGACGGCTACGAAGCCACGCGGCAAATCCGCGCGTCGGCCTCGTCGGAGGCGGCGACAATCCCCATCATCGCGATGACCGCCAACGCGTTCCGCGAAGACGTCGACAAGTGCCTCGCCAGCGGCATGAACGCTCACCTCGCCAAACCCGTGGACTTCGACGCCGTGATCGGGACACTGAAGACGTATCTGCGCCGATAGTTCTATTTCACCTGGATCCATCCGTCGTCGTCGGTGGGGCGAACGGGCTGGCGGAGGGGGCTGTCCATGTTGCGTTGGAGGTAGATCCGCACGTATTCGCGGGTGTCTTCGCTGGATTCGAACGCTTCCATGCCCGTCAGCGGCGCGAAGCCTCGCGGGAAGTCCGAGGGCAGTTGTGTGGCGTGGCAGCGGAGGGTTCGTTCGCGGTTGGTGACGTTGACGAACTGTTCCGACGGCGTGCCGCTGCGGAGTTTGAGCACGTGATAATCGCCCTCGCGTCCGGCGTAGACGGCCCCGCCTGGCGAGACCGGCGCGCCGCGTTCGGCGCCCGCGCGATACGCGTAGAGAAAGTCATCCGGCGCGACGGCCTTATCGCACCCAGCCAGCAACCAACCCAACATCATCAACGGCAGCCATACGGTTTTCATACGGGCATGATACACCACGCGGCAGGCGGACGCAAATGACTCCGGGACGATCGCAGGGAAACGCATTCACGCACGCATGGGTGAAATCGTACCGTTTGTCCGAGGGGGACATTTTCGTTAATTCGTTGACTCGTTAACTCGAGAAATTCCACCAGTCAACGAGTTAACGAGTCAACGAGTCAACGAAAACGTTCCCTCGAACTGGTCGTGTGATTTCACCGTCAAGCCACGCGAATGTATCTGCCCATCTACTCGATGGGTTCGTCTTTGCCGAATTCCGCCTGGGCGATCCAGAGGAAGGCGATGAAGCCGATGACGAACGCGCCCACCAGCGCCGTGGCTCCGCCGGACAGGCCCAGCAGGGCCAGGGCGATCGCCAGCGGCGGGGCCAGGAACAGGCCGATCGTGTACACGCCCAGAATGGTACGTTTTCGCCGCCATTTCGCGTCGTAGGTGCCCGCCACCGGCATGACCATTGCGGCGAACAGCACGCCCAGGGCCAGGAAGGGCGTCTGGCCGTGCGCCAGGCCCGCGATGAGCGACCCGACGGTACCCGTCAGCGTCGCGCTGTCGCTGAGGTTCTGGTCGCGCGTCGCGGCGGCGGCGACGAACGACGCAACCGCCGCCAGCAGCAGGACGGCGATGAGGCTCGTCGCGCGCCGTTCGTCGCGCGTGAGCACCAGGCGGCCGAACTTGTCCAGCCGCAGCAGCAGATTAAAGAGCGGCTTGGCGGTCCACGTGAGGTAGACGAACGCCAGCAGCGGCACCACCAGCCACGGGCTGACTTCGCGCGCCAGCCGGATCGCCAGAATCACGCCGAGGATGAGGCCCCATCGCATTCGCGGACCTGCCCGTTCGGCCCACAGGAAATAGTGGAGGATGGGGCGGTAGAGGATGCGGCGGGCTTTGAGCGATTCGAGCATGCCAAGCCGCGCCCACTCCATGCCGGGCTGGCGCCGCAGGGCTTCGGCGAAATGCTCGGTCGCCTCGTCGTATCGGCTTTGCTGGAGGCGGATCCACCCTGCCGACGCGTGGCTGTTGGCGTTGTCGGGATCTTGTTCGAGGGCGTGCTGGGCGGCGGAGGCGGCTTCGGATTTTCGTCCCAGCAGCAGCAGGGCGCGGGACCGCATGGTGGCGCAGTCGGCGTTGGCGGGGTCGTGGGCGAGTCCTTCGTCGGCGGCGTGGAGGGCGCCGTCGGGGTTTTCCATCTGGAGGAACAGGCTGGCGCGGAGGGCATGAAAGTCGGCGTCTTCGGGGTCGAGTCGGATGGCTTCGGCGACGGCATCGAGGGCGGCGGGGAATTCGTCGACGGCATCGAGGGCGCAGGCGTGGGCGTAGTGAGCCAGCGGCAGATCGGGCCCGTTGGCGACGGCGTTGCGGGCCTCCTTCAGCGCGGCGGCGTGCTTCCGCAGATCGCGCAGGCATAGCGACAGTATGGCCTGGTATATCGGCTGATCCGGTTCGTCGACCAGCGCGCGGCGCAACTCCAGCTCGGCCTGCTCAGGCCGATGCTGCGTCAACAACACGCGGGCACGTTCGAAATGTGGGTTCACGATAACGTCATAGTAACTTCAAATATTTCAAAATATCGTCGTAGATTCCGCCGACGTTGGAATACACCGCGTGGTTGCGGGCCGTGGCGAACCATTCGCGGGTGGTGGGCTTCTGGTCTTTCATGGCCGCGAGGAGGTCTTTGGTGGTCAGGGGCAGAATGTGTCCGGTTCGTGCGGCGTCGCGGAGTTTGGCTTCGACGGCCAACTCGATGGTGGCGGCGAGGTCGGCGCCGCTGAAGTGGTCTGCTTTTCGTGCGACGGTTTCGTGGTCGATGTCGCGGCTGGGCTTGTCTCGCAGCAGCAGTCTCAGGATGGCGGCCCGTGCGTCGGCGTCGGGCGGGGGGACGAAGATGACGCGGTCGAATCGGCCGGGCCGGCGGAAGGCCGAGTCCAGGTGCCACGGCGCGTTGGTGGCGGCGAGGATGAGCACGCCGTCGTTGTCGGATTTCGCGCCGTCCATTTCGGCCAGGAACTGGTTGATGAGGTGCCTGCCGGCGTTGCCCCGCATGTCGGATCGGCTGGCGCCGAGGGCGTCGACTTCGTCGAAGAACAGCACGCAGGGCGCGTGCTCGCGGGCCTGCTGGAAAATCGCGTGCAGGTTGCGTTCGCTCGAGCCGATCCACATGTCCAGCACGTCGTGAATGCCGACGGCGATGAAGCCCGCCCGCACTTCGCCGGCCGTCGCGCGGGCCAGGAACGTTTTGCCGCATCCCGGCGGGCCGTACATGAGGATGCCCCCGCCCGCCTTTTTGCCGTACGCCTTGTACAACTCGGGCTGGCGGATCGGCAGGAGGATTTTCGCGGCGATCTCTTCCTTGAGTTTCTCCATGCCGCCGACGTCGGCGAAGGACAACCTCGGCTTTTCCAACTCGGCGAGCCGTTCGGTGCCGTCGCCGGCTTCGGGCGATTCGTTGTCGTTCTGGGCGTCTTCGACGATTTCGGCGAAGGCGTGTCCCTCGTCGCGATCGGCGATGGAGGCCGAGGCCGAACCGGAGCCGGTGTTGTACGGAGTCGACGGCGACTCGCCCAACTGCCTGGCCAGCATGGGGTCGGCCAGCGACGGGTCCGCCTCGACGGCCCGGCGGTAGGCTTTCGCGGCGGCGTCGGGATGTTTGCCTCGCAGCAGCCGGGCGTAGAGCAACTGGGCCTTGGGCGGGTGGTCCTGGTGCGTGAGCAGGTCTTCGACGACCACCAGGGCGGCCGACATCTTGCCCGCCGCCGCGAACGCCCTGGCCAACCCCAACTTCAGCTCAAGGTCGTCCGGCGCCAACGCGATCGCCGCCCGAAACTCCTTCTGCGCTTCGTCGGAATGGCCCAGGGTCAGCAACGTCTCGGCCAGGTGACGACGCAACGGCAGATTGTTCGGACTCAGCTCCACCGCTTGCCGAAGCGTGCTGATAAGATCATCGTCGGGCATAAAACACCCCGGATTCTCCAATGCGAATGATGGCGGCACACACAGGTGCGAATACGAACACGAAACATCCAGTATACACCAAACCCGCCGCCGCGCGGAGAGACTTTCAGGGCCAGCACGCAGCAAAATTCACCGCCGCGACGCCTGGGTGAGCAGGTGCCGTTTGTTCGAAGGAAGCAAGCCAGTAGCCAATAGGTATGGAAAGACAAGGACGAAAAGGCAAGGAAAGCGGGAACGGGCGAGGGAGTGGCGATAAGCAGCAGGATCGTGTGATGAAGAACAAGCCTTACCATACCTGATGGCTACTGGCTTGATGCCCTCGAACCGACGGTTCGCTGTCGCCACGAGAACGGAAAGCCCCTGTACGTCCCGAACTCTCCCTTGCCCCGCGCGCGGGATATGCCTATATTGGATCACCCATCCCCGCGAGGGTGGCGGAATTGGCAGACGCGCCGGATTTAGGTTCCGGTTCCGAAAGGATTAGGGGTTCAAGTCCCCTCCCTCGCAGTGTGTGAATTGTCGTGTCTGAATGGTACCGCCGTCACGGGATTGACGGTATAATGTGAATAGAGAAAACCACCGTCAGACCGTACGGAGATATGCCATGACCACCATCCAAAAAACCGTCGATATTCCTCCGGATCATCGGCTCCGCCTGGATTTGCCTATTCCCAAGGACATCCCCGCCGGCCGGGCGGAAATCCAGGTGATCATCACCCCATTCCCCCCAACCTCCTCGACACGCAGGCCATTCGAAGGATTGGCCGGCAGCCTGAAGAACAGCGTCATCTTTGGTCGCGACGGTGTGGAACTGCAACGCGAGATGCGCGATGAATGGTAAATACCTGTTCGACACAAACGCCATTGTGTATTACCTCCAGGGGCGCCCAGAATGGGTTGATTTCATCGACACGACCGTCATGACGGAACGGGCCGCGAGCGTGATCACCCGAATGGAATTATTGTCGCATCCCGGAATCTCCGTGGATGACGAGGAACGCATTCGCCGCTTTCTGGCCGATCTGGTTGTTGTCGCCCTTGACGAAACCATTGAAAACGCGGCGATCACCATGCGGCGGACGGCCCGGTTGAAACTTCCCGATGCCATGATCGCCGCCACGGCCTTGACACTGGGGGCGACGTTGATTACTGGCGATCAACGGTTGAGGGATTTGGACTGGCCGGAGTTTCATGCGGTGACACCGGCTTGAAATTCACGTTGCCAACAACTGGCCACACCGCGTTGGCGAGATGGTGCAGCAGCGTTTGCTTGTAGAACAGCACGGTCTCGCGAATGGCGGCCTGCTCACGTGCCGCCTCGGTGCGATACCATTTCCGATGCAACTGCATTTCCTTCTGGATCCGTTGCAACATACGAACCGTCTCTTCCGGTGCATACTCCGGCAGTTGATAGTTGTACACCTCTTCAAAAACGCGAGCGGCGGCGGTCGGGCGTTTTAATTTCATCAGGGTGGAGGCTTGCCCGCAGATGGCTTGAATCACCGCTCGATCATTGGCCGGGTAGTCGTTTCGGACTCTGGCGTAGGCGGCCAGGGCCTTGGCGGGTTCTGCGGGCGCCACCGCTGAACTATTCCAGTAGAAGCCGATTTTGAGCAGTAAGTCCGGGCAGGGCGGGGCTTCGGGCATGATGGCGATGGCTTTTTCAAAGGCCGAGATGACCAGCCTGCGTTGTTCCTCCCCGGTCACGCCTTCGGGCAGCGGTTCGAGGTGTCCCTCTACCTCAATGGCTGCGTACCAGGCATCGCGAAAGGCAACCGCTTTCGGGCTGTTGTCGGCAAGGAAATGGTCTTTCACACCGCCAACCGGAGGCGCCAGAAGCGTCGCGGGTGTGAAGCCAATGAGGCCCGCCACGACACACAATATCAGCGGCACGCGTACGCGATTCATGTTGACGTGGTGAATCATGGGTGGCCTTTTGAACGAGTCTCCATAAGGTAGCTCCCAAATCGCCATTTTACAAGGGAATTTCGATGTCCTCATCACTCGGGTGAGTGACTTTTTATTCTGGCGGCGAGCGCGCTGGGCACGTGGGGCTGGACGTGCCGGAAGGCAGGACCTGTCGGAGTCCCGAAGGGACGGCGTTGGGTAGCCCAGGGTGAGCCGGTACTCCGGCGAACCCTGGGAATTGTGGTTTTTCCAAACAAAATCGTGGCTGACGCCACTGGCCGAGGTCACGCCGTCGCACGAAGACGGCGGCGAACGACGTGCACAATTCCCTGTGCGCGTCGTTCGAAGCCGCCTTCCCACGTCGGTATGATATTCGGCCAGTGGCGTCAGCCACGATGGAGGGAGAAAAAAGAACCGGTTCCCAGGATTCGCCGGAGTACCGGCTCATCCTGGGCTACCCAACGCCGTCCCTTCGGGACTCAGACTGGCTGCGGCCATTTACGAACGGTCCGTCGTAACGGAAATTTCCGGTGCCACGTGCATCGCATCCTGTGCCCTCGCAACAGAATATGTCACACCAGAAGTCCCCCGGGTTCGCGGCATACCGCTCACCCGGGGCTAAACACGCCGCCGCTTCGCGGCTGTGGCCCGGCGACTGTCGCGCGGGGCCGGGGAGGCCAAAGCGATTGTTTTCCACGGAAAATCATCATGCCAGAAAATTTCTATCACACCTCATCATTCGTTACTCATGACTCGTCACTCGTTATCACGAAAGCACGTTCGCTTGGCGGAGCATGTGGAGGATGACGTCTTCGAACGGTGTGGTGGTTTCGGCGGCGAGGTAGGTGCCTCCGCGGCTGGTGACGGCGGATTCGCAGTGGCGGAGGAACGTTTGCCATTGCTGGCCGTAGCTGTGCAGCAGTTCGGGCGTGATGTCCAGGGGCAGCTCGTCGTCGGTCTCTGCCTGTCGGAGGACGACCTGGCCGGTGGCGGTGGGGCGGGCGTCGGCGGGGTGGATCAGGTGCAGGACGGCCAGGTCATTGTGTTGCCGCAGGTGGAGGCAGGCGCGAGGCAGGTCGTCGCTGGCGTCGAGCAGGTCGCTGATGAGCAGCACGCTGCCGTGGCGTTGGCCTTGCTGGGCGAGCCGTTGGCTGCACCGTTCCAGTTGCGTATGGCCGGAGGGCGCGAGGCGGCGGAGAAAGTTCAGCACGGAGAGGATGTGTTCGCGGCCTCGGGCGGTGCGGAGGGGCGGCAGCAGGTCGTCGGCGAACGGCTGAATGACGACGCGTTCGAGCGACCCCATGGCCACGTACGCCA
The DNA here is from genome assembly GCA_009783465.1 of Phycisphaerae bacterium. Classification (GTDB taxonomy): domain Bacteria; phylum Planctomycetota; class Phycisphaerae; order SM23-33; family SM23-33; genus WRDM01. Next base: position 91,644 of record WRDM01000005.1, read on the forward strand.
GCGCCGCCGCCAGTCGACGCGCATACGCGAAATCCGCCATGGAGGCTGAGCAGTCCAACACGATGCAGACGTCGCCCTCGGCATGCTCGTGGAAGAGCCGCAGCAGCAGTTTTTCCATGCGGGCGTAGTAGGACCAGTCGATAAACCGCACATCTTCGCCGGGCGCGTAATCGCGATGATCGGCAAACTCCAGCCCGTCGCCAATCCGCCGCGATCGCCGCCGCCCCGGCCGACCACGCAACGCCAACCGCTTGGCCAACAGCCGAAGCTGCTCGAGCTTCCTCAGAAAGGGTTCGTCAAATAATTCGGCGGTGGTCATCCCGGATGTTCCAGCACGAAGCGTTCGAGTTGCATCGCAAAAACATCACGCGAACAGCAGGCGGCGGCCTTTCGGGACGGGGATGGGGTCGCCGAATTCCTGCGCGGTCTGGATCCATAAGGCGATCGCGTCGCGCACGGATTGCAGGGCGGCTTCAAGCGTCGCGCCGTGGGCCATGCAGCCGGGAAGTTCCGGCACTTCCGCCACGAACGTCTCGTCCTCGTCGCTCCAATACAAGATGATTTCGTATTTATCCATGGTCTGGCCCACCTAACCGATACTTCAGTATAACATGACGCACCTGGCGAACCTGATAACTTTTGGCTTTATTTCCGTCACGCTGGATGTTGATTAGTTCCAACACCCCTTCGCGGCGGAACAGGTGATGACTTCCCCGCACGCGTTCGGCGAATCCCAGATGCAGCAGTAAACTTCGCAGATCATGGAACGAAACATTCCTGTCTGACGTTCCGCGAAGGATCATCTCGAGAGTTTTATCAATAGGGGTCATGCGTAACTTTCATGCATTCGAACGATTTTACCGTGTCCTGCCTTCGTCGCTACCCCGGATGTTCCAGCACGAAGCGTTCGAGTTGGAGGAGGAGTTCGCGGAGTTCCTCGGGGGACTGGGAGGTCAGGAGGTTGTCGGTGGCGGCGGCGTCGTGGAGCATTCTCGCCAGGCGGGCCAGGACGTGGAGATGGGTGCGGTCGTCCTTGCAGCAGACCAGGAAGAACAGCCTTGTGAGCGAGCCGTCGGCGGCGCCGAAGGGGATGCCCGACGGCGTGATGCCGACGATGAGAAAACTTTCGGCGATGTCGTAGGGCAGCGGGTGTCGCGGATGCGGCAGCGCGACGCCCGGCGCGATGGCGGTCGAGCAGAGTTCCTCGCGTTCGCGGATTTCTTCGAGGAGACGGTCCTTGTCGTAGAGCAGGCCGTTGTCGTTGGCCAGGGTGACGAGCGAGCGGATGACGGCCTCCCGCGTGCGGGCCTTGAGCGGCACGGCCAGGCCGTTGGGCGGAATCAACGCCGACACCAACAACGCTTCGGGATCAAAGCCGTGATACTGGCTGACGCCCTGCTCGATGCCCGCGAAGCGATGCTTGGGCAACTCGTGCAGTTGCGTCTCGATCCAGTGATCGACTTCGCCCTTGCGAAATACAAACCCTTTGCCGGTCTTGCGGCAGGGGATCTGTCCACGGCTGGCGAGCTTGATGACTTCGCGCTCGTCCATGCTCAAATACGCGGCCACCTGCCGCTCATTCATCTGCTCGTGTGGCATGACACACCTCGTGGGCCTATGGTAGCCCGTGCGGCGGGTTCGCGGCAAGGGAAAACGGGCTTCGATTTTTCTTCCCGTTATTGTTGTTGACAGAGTTTTTGCGTGTCCCTATACTGTGCGGTCTATATTCGCGCCGTGATCGCGGTGTGCTCTCGTTGTCCGTTGTGGGGACGGATGGGACGTGCGACGGGGCAGGGCTGCGATGGGCGTCAAGGCCGTTGGCGGTTGGCGTGCTTCCTCGCCAGGCAACGGGCGTGCTGCTGTAGCTCAGTGGTAGAGCGCGTCCTTGGTAAGGACGAGGTCGTGGGTTCAACCCCCACCAGCAGCTTTTTGAAAGGTTGTTGACGGATTGTTCGTTACTTGGTTAACTAGTTACCCCGTGAACAGGGTTGGCCCGTTAACGGGTGGATTGGCTGTGTGGACGCGTTAGACGGCGAACACACTGGCGAGTCAACGAGTTAACGAATCTAATGAGTGAACGAGGTTACGGTTTCGGTACAATGGTAATGAGCGGCGGCGCTCGAATGGTGAGCCCGCGGCAAAGGGACACTAGAGGAGCGTGAAATGGCAAAGGATGTATTTAAGAGGACCAAGCCGCACGTCAACGTTGGCACGATTGGGCACGTCGACCACGGCAAGACGACGCTGACAGCCGCCCTGACCGCCGTGTTGGCGGCCCGTGGTTTGGCCAAGGCGCGCGGGTATGACGACATCGCCAAGGCGTCGGAATCCCAGGGTCGTCGCGACCCCACGAAGATTCTGACCATCGCCACGGCGCACGTGGAGTACGAGTCCGACGCGAGGCACTACGCCCACGTCGACTGCCCCGGCCACGCGGACTACGTCAAGAACATGATCACCGGCGCCGCCCAGATGGACGGCGCGATCCTGGTCGTGTCGGCCGCCGACGGCCCGATGCCCCAGACCCGCGAGCACGTGCTGCTCGCCCGTCAGGTCAACGTGCCCAAACTGGTCGTCTTCCTTAACAAGGTCGACCTGGTGGACGATCCCGAGCTGCTCGACCTCGTCGAGATGGAAGTCCGCGAGCTGCTGAGCAAGTACAACTTCGACGGCGACAACGCCCCGGTCGTTCGCGGCTCGGCCATCGCCGCCGCCACGAACCCCACCGACCCCAAGGCCGCCGAACCGATCATGAACCTCGTCAAGGCGTTGGATGAGTTCATCCCCGAACCGGTCCGCGAAGTCGACAAGCCGTTCCTGATGCCGATCGAAGACGTGTTCTCGATCAAGGGCCGCGGCACCGTCGGCACCGGCCGTATCGAGCGAGGCATCGTCCACACCGGCGACGAAGTGGAGATCATCGGCCTGGGTGCGACCCGCAAAACGGTCGTGACGGGCGTGGAAATGTTCCAGAAGACCCTCGACGAAGGCCAGGCCGGCGACAACATCGGCGCCCTGCTCCGCGGCGTGGACAAGGAAGATCTCGAACGCGGCCAGGTGTTGGCCAAGCCCGGCTCGATCAAGCCTCACAAGAAATACAACGGTGAAGTGTACGTTCTGACGAAGGAAGAGGGCGGTCGCCACAATCCGTTCTTCACGGGTTATCGTCCGCAGTTCTACTTCCGCACGACGGACGTGACGGGCACGATCAAGCTGTTGGGCGGCGCGGAAATGTGCATGCCCGGCGACAACGTTCAGATGGAAGTCGAACTGCTCAACACGTCCATCGCCATGGAAGAAGGCCTGCGCTTCGCGATTCGCGAAGGCGGCCGAACCGTCGGCGCCGGCGTGGTGACGAAGATTCTGGAGTAATCACCCATGGCCAAAAGTAAGGCCAGAGAATACGTCTGGCTGCAATGCAACGACTGCGGTGACCTGAATTACCGAATCCAGGTCCGAGTGCAGGGCGGCATGCCCAAGTTCACCCTGATGAAGTACTGCCCGCGCACGCGTACGCATCAGGAACACAAGATCAAGCGCAAATAACCCGATGACGTCTGTAGTCTCCGGGCCGTGGGGCACAACCCCGCGGCCCGGAGGCTCGACATACGGCAGTAGCTCAATTGGCAGAGCAGCGGTCTCCAAAACCGCAGGTTGGGGGTTCAAGTCCTCCCTGCCGTGATGGAAACAGGCCGTGCGAAACCGGCTGTAGGCTGTAGGCTGTAGGCTGTAGGTTGATGACCTGGCTTCGTGGGTCGACGGCGAAGGAGAGTGGGCTCTCCGTAGCGTGGAACGCGGCGAAGCCGGGTGGTTTACTTACAGCCCACAGCCTACAGCCCACAGCCTGTGTCCACAGCCGATTTAGAAGGGCTTTCGACGTGGAAAAGAAGTTGGATATTTATAAACGAGGCCAGGGCAAGTACACGCGAATCGGCACGATTGCCGCCGTGATGTTCGTGGCCACCATTGGCGCATACCTGCTCAGCAAAGAGCTTGAGATCCATGGCGTCTGGCTTCGGTTTGCGGTGCCGGCGGTGGTGTGGATCGGCATCGCCGCGCTGATTCTCTGGATAGCCAATCGCCCGGCGTCGGCGGATTTCCTGATCGCCACCGAGAGCGAGATGAAAAAAGTCTCCTGGTCGACCAAGAAGGAGATCATCGGCTCGACCAAGGTCGTCATCGTCTTCATGGTCGTCATCGCCGCGATCCTCTTCGCCGTTGACTTCATGTTCGTCGCGTTGTTCAGGTGGCTGGGCATCACCAGCTAAGCTTGGCGGTTAGAAACAAGAACGGGATTCGCCGATCATGGCAAAGAACTGGTATGTGCTGCGAGTAGCCTCCAACAAGGAAGAGCAAGTTCGCGACGCCTTGGCCCGCAAGGTCAAGATCGAAGGGCTTGAGGAAAAGATCGGTCGTATCCTCGTCCCGACGGAACGGCGTCCCAGCCCCCGCGGCAAAGGCGAGAAGAAATTCGTCGAGCGCAAGATGTATCCGGGCTACGTGTTCATCGAGATGGAGTTGGAAGAAGACGGCTCCATCGGCGAAAAGGCGTGGTTCCTCATCCGCGAGACGACGGGCGTGGGCGACTTCATCGGCTCGGCCGGCAAACCCACCGCGATGGCCAGTTCGGACGTGGACAAAATGCTGCTCCAGATCGAAAAGGCCGAGAAGGGCGCGCCCGTCAGCGTCGAATTCGCCAAGGGCGACTCGGTGAAAATCAAGGAAGGCGCGTTCGAAAACTTCGAGGGCTTCGTCGACGAAGTGCTGCCCGACAAAGGCCAGGTCCGCGTCATGGTCACCATCTTCGGCCGCGCGACGCCCGTGGAACTGGAATTCTGGCAGGTGGAAAAGGCGTAGCGAACGAGGACGGCATGAGCAAAACACTGGCTCTGCCTGTTTGCGTTGTGGAATGTTCCAGTCGGTTGGGTGTCGTATGTCAATTCGACTTCGTGAAGACCGAGCGGGATTACGCGGATTAACGGATTTACCGATTGACGTGATGGAACATCAATCCTTAAATCCTATAATCCGCATAATCCCGCTCGGTCTTCACGAAGTCGTAAAATGTAACGTTTGTCGCCTGGAGCGTTTGACAACGCAAACAGGCAGAGCCATTTTCGTCGTTGTCCTGTATCTCCTGTTTCTCCCCGCCTGCGAAACCGTTTCGACGCAATCGCCTGCCACCGCCACTTCACCGAGTCAGGAAAAATACATTCTGCGTGCCGGCTACAAAGCAGGCCCGACGATGCTGCTGACGCTCGAAGCCCATGCGCGGGAACAGAAGCCTCTCGACGGCGGCGAGCCGGACGTGAACGTGTATGTGTACACGATGTATATACCGTTGGAGCTGTCTGCCGACGACGCGGGGACGTTGCGGGCGACGATGACGCTCCGGCGGATTGTCGCGAAGCACGAGCGAGCGGGGCAGTCGCACGAAGCCGACAGCGACAAACCCGAGACGGTGCCCGGCGGCGACGTGGCGGAGATGTTCCCGCTGCTCGGGGCGCGTTTTCACGCCCTTCTCGACGAGGCCGCCACGGTGCAATCCATCGCGCTGGACCGGTCGTCGCTCGGCGGGGCGTATTTCGAGGATCTCTCTCCCGAGGCACGGGCCGAGGTGATCGATGAAGCCTGTGTCACCGCCGCCGCCTTGCTGCGAAGCCCGTGGGCGTATCTGCCGCCGGGGCCTGTCCGTGTCGGCGAGAGTTGGGCCATCGAGGGCATCACGTACGCGGCCGCGTCGCTGATGAACGTCGCGATCGGCTTTGGCCCGATCGACCTGCCGCGCGAAATCATGCGGGGCACCCTGACGTCCGTCGAGCGAACGGAGCACGGCCTGATCGCGACCATCGCCGTCACGGGCCGCTGGGAAATGTCCGAAAAAATGAAACGCGAACAGCACGTCGCCGACGCGGACATTACCGGCACGATCCGCCTCAATCTCGACACGGGCGACCTGCTCGAACACGTCATCCACGCCGCCGGCCAAACCAACGCCACGCACGATACGATCACCACCACGCTATCGCGGTAAAAAACGGCAGCATCGTTGCATGGTTCTTACGCTCATTCGCCTTCGAAAAGACCGAGCGGGATTACGCGGATTAGAGCGGTTCCAGCTTGCGTGGTGACTGCTGGCCTGCCTGCGGCATCGCCATGCGGCGTCGGCCTGCATCGCCGATGCGATGCATCGGCTGCTTCGGCCTCCTGGCCTGGCTCGTCCTCGGC
>WRDM01000006.1 GCA_009783465.1 Phycisphaerae bacterium
CACATACTCCACAGGCCCAGTCCCGTCCGGCTTACCATCCTCGCCAACCCCCAGCGAACTCCACTTCGCCCCATGAACCTCCATCGCCCGAGGACTCGGCTTGTCACTAAGAAGCAGAAGTTCCCGTACACCAGAACCACCAGTGCCACCCGCACTGCCACTGATAAACGCACCAACCGCCGAAACATCAGAATCCACAGCCGTGTAGTTCAACAAAACAACTGTCCTTGCCTTTACATATTCCGTGACCAGGTCGGGAACTATTGTCTTGCCTTCGCCAATTCCAACAGATGAAAGGCGAACACCTTTACCAGATTTCACCCCAGCAAGGCGGGTAGCCATGTGAAGGTCGATTCCGGCACGGCCAGGAAAGATTGCACCCGCCTGAAGCACAGATGTGGCTTCCTCGCTGCATACAAACCTGATGAACTCCTTGCAAGTGTCTGAAGCCCTGGGTGACACCAGCCATCGAATAGTGACCTGCAACGGATACTTGCCAAGTAGGACATTTTCCTGTGTCGGTGCGACGGCTTCTTTGCTTCCTTCCGGGATAATGGGAACCCATCGCACGCCTTTGGGAAGAGCTTTTCCGGCTGGATGAATGCAGTAACCAATTGCGGCTCTGTTCTTGGCCACTTCGACAAGAACCTTATCGTCCGAAGCCAACATTGCAAATGGCTTACCATCAGTTGCCTTGTATTTCTCGCGAAGTTTCTGCTCAAAGGCGCGATGCTCTTCGTTCGTATAGCCCTCCGGCCTGAAAGGTAAATCCTCCAATTTAACACTTTTATTCTTGAGCACAACGTCCAAGAACATACCCCAGCTAAGTTGTGGATAATCCGTACCAATTCGCACAATTTCATTGCCTGCGCCGTTGACGTCAGACCACTTCGTTGTGGTGCCTCGATAGATATCTTCCAACTGCTTTAATGTCAGACCCCGCACTGGGTTTGCATCATTCGTTACAATGATGAGGGCTAGCCGGCCCAATTCAACCGTCGTTGGCTGAAAATCAGGATTTGGAAAAGCCGTCTTCAGTGCTTCCTTATCCGTCTCCGTCAGTACTTCCCGGAGCAATGCAGCCTCCGCTCGCCCTGAAATCAACTCTTGCACGCCGATATCGTCGCCCCCGCCGGTATAGTCCAAGCGCATCGGAATATTTTCCCGATCCTTGCAGAATGCGGCATATAGTTTCTCCAAGACGCTATAGGCCGTATCTGTCCCGGCAAAGCATAATGACTGCGCCCTGAATTGTTGACGAATTTCCTTGTTTCGCTGGAGTTGCTCTTCCTGCCGCCGTCGATGCTCTTCGGCGATACGTCGTCGAGCGGCATCATCCATACGCCGGGCTTCTTCAAATGCAACACGCTGGGCTTCCTCATCGCCGGTACGCAGAGCCTCTTCATAACGGCGCAGGGCTTCTTTCGCAGCGCGTTGGGTTTCTTCTACCGTTTGGGATGGTTGAACCTGGGATGCCTGATTCTGGCGACTGGATTCACCGGCAGGCTCGGGCTCATCGCCAAATGCCAGGGAAGGCAGAACAGTCCCGATAACGGCCACATAGATAGCAGCCATCATTTGCCGATACCGTTTGTCATCCATCATAGGATTGTTCCTTCTTTTATCGGCTGGCCTATTTCGTTTCAGGCAACGTCGATACCACAACCAATCGTAACTGACGCCAACTTTTCCCAGTCTCTTCCAATTTAGTCCATTCCGGTTTTTCTTTTGAAAATTGTGGAATGGGTCCAACCAAAAGGGCAATTTTATCCTCCCTTGCGGAGTATAAACCCTCCCATACCTTGTCTGTCTTGCCAAGTTTCAATGGAACCGAATAGGTTTTCCCCTTCTTACCGTCCGTGTCACGTCCTGACACGATGGTGCTGTCGGCCGTCAGAAAAATCACGCGGGAATCGTCCGAAAACAGAATCATCTCGGTTTCTTTCGGCAATACCAAGCCGTTCGACATGGCACTCGCCTTTCCTTCGGCGTCGATACGATGTTCGTGAAATACTGACTTTTTTTCATCGAATGCAAACACCGATTGCGATTGGTTATTGCGAGGAATCAGAATGCGAGTGGATTCGCCGATCGTGACGCATTTCTGAAGAAAGTCCAAGGTCTTCGTTCGGAATAACGCAATATGCCCTTCGCCGTCCGCCAGCCAAATCACGCCATCCTTGTCAAAGCCACACGACTGTAACGGAGGCGGCAATTCCTCGCTGCAAGCATAGAGCGGATTGCCCGCATACCGCAACGCCGCCAATGTGCCCGGTTCAGAAGCGCCTTCGATCAATACATGCTTGGCGACTTGACAGTCTCCATAGATAGAATAGTACGCACCTTCGATATGGAACAACATCGCCTTTGCCAAGTCGGCGCGAAGCTGAACATAGTCATCTGGTGGCCTTACTCCCATCGTAGGGCTTTTATATGGGTGAAGATACAATGGCCCCATGCGAATTTGGGACCTCTTCCCATTAGCATCAATCACATCATATGCACCTCCTGGGTCAATCCACAGGTCAAACATTTGATAAATCGGCAAAGGAGGCCAGTTGGCTCGTAACGCTCTTAGCTTATTGGTTTGGTTTGAGGCGTCCAACGCTCGCTGCCGCTGGGCTAATGCGGGATATTTCTGTAACCTAGGCGCATATGTGGGCAATGTTTCGAGACCCTCTACTGGACCAGCCGGGACACCCGGAAGTTCTGGCAGTTGAACTTGGACCAACGCCGGTATGGTTTTAGGTTCAGCAATAATAACATAGCTGTTTTTTTGTTCGCACAGATTCACCGGCCGTATATCCCGCTTCTGATTGTTATCATCTGCCATTGCGTTACCATGCATCAAAAACACAATAAGTAGGGTATATATCGCCAACTGCTTGGTAATCATGGTTCCTCCATTTCTTCCGCATTGGGATCGTTGGCAATCTTCAGCAAACGTCCCTGTCGCCAATCATTTGGGCCGTTCTCGCCGAACCATATCCATTCCACCGGCAAAGTATTTGTCTGATCAACAAATCTACCACCGGCACCGAACACCAATTTTTCATTGTAGTAGTAATGGGATACTCCGGCATCAGCCTTTTCGTTGATGGTCGCATGACTGACACCGTTTGCATGATCGTAGCTTGGATCATAAAATCGGCCATTATACTTAACAAACACATGATCCGTTAGATTGAAATTAGGGAAACATCCCCAAAACGATCGCAAGTGTGGATTGTTAGGTTGATTAACAACTTTATATGGATTTGCCTGGCCATCCGCATTCACAAATATGCCTAGGGGCCTATACCACTGATCTCCTATTTGTGCTGCTGCTCCACCAGGTCGCTGGCCAGCATTCATATGAGCCTCTGCGGCAGCATACTCCTCAAAGGACTCGTTTCCATTCGCAGCCACAAACCGCCATTTCATCAACGGAAACACCTGTTGCTCTGAAGCCAGACCATGTGTGGCCATGAATGCCATCAGAAACGGTGCCCATGCTCCACATCGTCCCTGATTATGATCGAGAAGCCAGTCCACGGTATATCCGTTGCCATTCCCCATATTGTGTTGATAGGAATAACTCTTGGGGGCATTTCCCCACATATCTAAGCGATTCCTTTCTGTCGGATCACCTGTTCCGTAGAACCCGTTTGCATTGTTTGGTTGCCTGTCTCCACCTCCCGGAGCATGGAATGGTGTCCAGAATTTTCCGGTTTTCCAATACGAATCAAATACGTCTTCCGCAGAGGTTTTTCCGGCCCCCCATACGCAAGTGAAATCCACTATCTTGAGGTATAACCTACTGTGTCCTGGGACATTTTGTTGTTGTTGGGCAAACGTTTGTTGGGCCTTCGCTAATACAGTTTTTTCGGGCGCATCCGCGAGCCGGTAAACCAAATGAGACGTTGTTTGGCTCCCTGGAATATCCCGCCAGTCTTCATCAAATTTCCCGTTGCCGTTCGCATCAACAAGGGGTTCCCCTACATCAAATTTCCCATTGCCGTTTGTGTCAACAAACGTTTCTTTCTTGGCATTATATTGGAACCGGAACGTCATCGTTTCCACGGCATGTCCGACCGTATTATCCAGCTTCGCACCTTTTAACTCATACGGTCCTTCCTGTGGAGAGACATTCAAAATATTCGTCGTACTCGTCTGCGCAATGCCTACCATACTGGCGCCACGATACTCCACTATAACGCGAATAGGGTATGTCGTCACAGGATAACCAACGTCAACATTGGCCCCAGTAAGATCGGAAATTGCGTGTGCGCCCAATGTAAACCATGGCTGGAAGTCGGAGCCTCTGACGTACACAACCGGTCGATTCCAATTTTCAGTATCTACCCCGCCGGTCTTGTTTTTATCCGTCGGATCGCTCGGATCGGGTTTCTGGCCGGGGAAATTTACTTGCCGAAGGTTCGTGTTGTAAGTGTTATTACCGTCAACGTCAAGGAACCATTCGCTTCCATTCCAAGTTCCGCTGTTATCGTCGTCCGAGAAGCACGCGCCAACGGCATTCTTCTGTTTCTTTGGCTCCGTCCGTGGGCGAGCGTTGGCGTCACTTTTCAGAAAATCAATATCCTTTATTGTCCATGGAATGTCTTCAACTTCATAATTCTGTAGGTCCGTTGGCTGGCTCGTTGGCCCTTTTTTGTGGTAGATCAAATCCTGAGTGTCCGTAAAACCAATCTGCTGAACACCAAGACGTACAACATAAATAGGCACGTCACGCGTAGTGACGGGCACGGTGGCGGTAGCTGAATAATATACCCTCAAGCGAACAGTATATTGCTTTGGATCAGCATATTTGCCGCTATGTGGGCCATTATCCCAGGTGCCGTTCCATTGCACTGTAGCCCATTGTCCGCACACAGGCGTATCCGTTTTGGCCAACAGGGTGGCCACTGTCGTCGTACCGTCCATAATCAGTAGCTGCGCCCTTGTGTCATTTCCGGCTAGGTGATAGTTTATATCAGCCTTCGTGTTTCCGGCAAGTTTTGGATCGTATACCTTGATGTTTTTGAGACCCATCACCGTAATTCGCACACTGTCACGATGTATTACTGGTCCGCTAGTACCTTGAAGCTGAAGGCGGATTTCAAGAATTACCTCGCCTGGTTCGAGGCCCCTAACTTGGAGCTCGACGTCGTCGTTGCCTCGGAGGGCTTCCCATAACGTATCGTCGTTCGGGAGCTTACTCAACACCCCGCTTGAAGTATCTTTCCACACTAATTGTGGATTTTCTTGTGGATTTTCATTCTTTGTAAAAACACGTAATTTTCCAGTTCCGCCCACTTGTTCGACAATAATGCGTGGATTAAGGGTATTCATCACTTTGCGTCGCACATCGTTATCGTCGGCACCAAGTTTGAGCGATCTGAGCACCAGTGGTTTTAAATCGTCATCAGCAGACACTACAATGTCATCATCGGTTTCACTATCATCGGTGGTCATCACGACCATCCCATACCTAAATTCCGGGTAAAATGTTAACTCAGAGACAGGGTGATTCTCACGGAAATCTTGACCGGAATTCACGATATTCGTGTTTTCAATACCCCCAGAAGAGTTATTGGAGTTCACATCGATGTCCGTGCCAACGAGAAGATACCGTATTGTGTCGCAAGACCAATAGCCGCCTGCTGGTGCATCAGGTTTAAACCACACGGTAAACTCATCCGTCACGCCAGATTCGCCAGTGGATTCGATGTATAGTGACTTCTTAAATGCTCCTGCCGTAACGCTGTGGTCGAAAGCTGTCGTAATGAAAGAAACGTCGCGATTGCCGTCCTTGTCGTATATCCAAAGATAACCAGCAGCAGATGTGAACTGTCCGGATTTTTTCGCGTTAATTTTCAACACTGTCTCTAGAACATCATCATCCGTTCCCAACCTAGCCTTTGTATCAGCCACGGAACTGAAGGCACTGGATCCGAAGTCTCGTATAGACCAAGAAAAATCGTTGTCATCGTTTAGCGGCACAATCAGTCTAATGACATTATCTGTTGGGCCTGTAGTGGGATATTCCATGAGGCCTTCGGCGTCCAGTTTGACATCGGAGACAGACATCCATCGCCAAATTTCGCCGCCGCCTTGCTCACCTTCCTTGGCGACCTGGGCCTTGATGATGCACCAGAACTCCTTAGTGGGTTTTACGCCAATCGCTTTCCACTGGGTTTCCGATATTTGAGTCCATTTTTGATTCGGCGCGGAGGAAACCAGTTCCGACTTCACGATAATGCCGGAGGAAGTGGTAAGATTGATAATCAGTTCCGTATCGTTCTTGTCGACCAGCGTGAAACCACAGCCAACGTTCTCTGTCTCTGACTCTCCAGGGTCAACATTAACAGAGATGGTCTTTGTCTCGTTAGCTCCCATTGCCGACAAGGTCCACAATGCTAAACAAACACATATTGCCAGACCTTGAAGCACTTGCCAGTACGCCTTGTTACGGAAAATATTCACATGTCGCTCCTTATCTTCTGACGTTCTTACCTGCTTTAAGTTCGTATTCCACTTGCGGAAGATATTTATCCTTGACTGAAGCCGCCCAGTGCGAGTCGGGGAATTGTTTGAGGAAGCTCTCGTATGCAACCTTGGCTTTGGCCCAGTCCTTGCCATGCTGAAGGTTCACTCCAATGAAGTAGCTAGCCCGCTCCGCCTCATCGCTTTGCGGGTAGAATTTAACAACCTTCGCGTATATTTCATTCGCCGTGGACTTATCTTGATCGAAATTGTCAGTGATCGTACCTGCGTAAAATAGAGCCTCAGCCGCCCAAGGCGCTTTGGGAAATGCTTCTTGGCAGGCCAAATAGTCTTGCTTCGCTTTCTTGCAGTCCGGGATCGCATAAATCGTCTTGGCCCTCTGAAAGTGTGCCCAAGACCGCTGGAGCGGCGTCACTTGAGGGCTCTTGCCGCTCAAAACACTATCGTATAACGCGATTGCTTTCTCGTGCAGCCCGGCCTCTGTGATGATATCGGCAAATTGGAGTTTCAGTTGTGTCGTTGCATCTCCATTCAGCACCTCCTTGGGAGTAAGGTCCTTTTTGGCTTCCGCCGCAGCCTGAATCAGTTCGATATAGGTGGGTATCTGCCCTTGGGCGACGACATACTTACGGTCTGGCTGCAGGGGCTTGGCCGCCTCAAAACATTCAACAGCTTGCTGATGTTGACGATCAAGATAGGCTATGATGCCACAGCGGACATAAATACCATACAGGGATGCCTTGAAAGGGCTGGGGGCGGGCTGTGCGATAGGTATGGCCCAAGGAGGCAGGGACGCCGTTACCATTTTCGCCTCAGGAGTTGCGTGCTCCTTGGCCCATCTTCGTGCGACAGCGGAAAACTGCCTCGCAAGGTTCAGATCGAGTACCTCAAGAGCGACATCTATGGATTTTGTCAGCGCGTCACCCGCCCACTGTGAGCGAGGGTACTTCTCCAGAAAAGTTTGGAACTGTGCAGCTACGGATTTCCACGCCTTTTCTTGCGAGGCGACGGAAAGCGGTTTGCCGTTTTCATCTATGCCTGCTTCGGCAAGGCCGAATTGGGTGACAACGATTCGATATACAGATTCCTCACATCGGGGCGAGTGAGGGTATTTTTCAAGAATGGTCTTGTAGAGGGGGATGGCCTGAGCACTGGCTTGAGCAAGTTCGACATTGTGCTCCTTCTCGGTTTTGGCAGCGGCTTCTTTTTCGGCAGGCGTCAACGGTTTAGCAGGCTGGCCTAGTTTGGCGGTAGGCTCGAAGGTCTTGACGAATTTGGAATCGGCCTCGGCCTGAGTGATCGAAGCTACCCTGTAGAACGATTCGTACTGCCAACTACCCTCTCCGAACGCTTTGATTGAGGCCTGAAAGAACGCTTTCGCTTGCTCTAGTTTTACGGGGCTGCCATTGGCCGACGCTTGCAGAACGGCACCTTTTCCGAAGGTCGCAAAGGCCCGTTGTGCCGGTGTTGCGCCTTGCATGGCAGGGCGGGCGGGTTGGGCTGGGGTGCCGGGCGTGTTGCCTTGGCCTGCTTTGGCGGGGATGGCGGAGGTTCCGGTGACGCGGTCGAATAGGGTTTGGGCGTTGTCGAGTTGGTTGGTGGCTAGGTGGATGACGCCGATGGAGAGGGCGAGGGCTACTCGGTCGCTTGGCGTCACCGCCGAGGGGGACGCTCGCGGTGGTGCCGACGTGCCGGTGTCTCTCCCGCCGCCACCTCCGATGCCGCCACTGCCGCTTCCGCCGCCTTTTACGTCGGCGGGGATTACGTCTTTTCCAGCCTTTGCCGCCAGGACTAACGGTTCGATATTGTCGGCGATTTCCTGGCTGGGCGCGCAGGCTTGGGCGTCGGCGAAGGCTTCGGCGGCGGCGCGGGTGTTGCCCTGGCAATAGCTAACGATGCCCGCCCGTAACACAACATCGAACTGCGCCGGCTTCCATGAAGGGTTGGATTTTTCATCGGCCAAGGCGTCGGCGAGATTGCTCTTGGCCAGCGTGGTATACTTGGTGGCGTTGGCGAGATCGAGGTCGGCGAGGTAACAATCTATGATTGCGACATAGCTTGGGCCACGCCACGGGCCTGCCGGGGCGGAGGCAATGAATTTCTGCCAATGGTCGATGGCCTGCTTTTGTCCTTGGCCGGCCAGCAAACATAGGCCGATGGTGTATTCGCTTCGCGGGGCGAAATCGCTGGTGGGGAATGATTTGACTATAGATCGCAGCGCGGCGACGGCTTCGGGGTATTTTTTCTGTTGTCGCAACGATTCGGCCTGCTCGAACTCCTTCATTCCGGCGTTGCGGAAGTACGGCATCTTGGCCTGCATATCCCGCACGGCCTGGCGAAACGGTGCTGCCTCGGCCTCCATCATCTCGATTCGGACTTGTCGATCCAGAAACGGGCCAACGAAATTCAATGTCTTGTCAGCCTCGTCGAATTTCCCCTGTTTGGCCAATACGCCGGCCAGTTCAATCGCCGCCTCGGTGGTGGCCGTCGAGGCAAGATTCCGCTCAAGGGCCTTCTCCAGCAAAGATGAGGCCGCCGCATAATCCTTGCGATAATCCAGGTTCAACGCTTGGCTTATCGACAGCCTGACCAAGTTGGCGTTGTTGGTCGAACGACCTAACTCCTTCCATAGTTGGTCGGCCTTGGCGAACCCTGCCTTGCCGCCATCTTTCCTCGTCGCCTCGGCAACGACCGCGCCGGCAAATAACGCCCTGGCCGCAACGTGCCTGGCCTCCAACCGAATCGGTTCGTCCTTATCCCTATACAAAGCCTCCGCCGCCGTGATGGCCTCGGCGTGCTTGCCTGCATAAAACAATGTCCACGCCCCGGCAAGTCGTTCCTCGGCAGAAGCAGGCTGGGCGGGCGTTCCTTTGGTTGCGCCCGGAGGCGTTGCCGGCCTTGCCTGGGCGAAGGTTGATACTGTTGGCAGGGATGTCGCTACAAGGAACGTCGCCACGGATACGGCGAACAATCCCGCCCGGAACGGGAACAGTAACAAACGGCCCCTATGTTGTTTTTCGTCCTTCATAACACACCTCTGCTCGCCGTCGCCGAGACGGCAACGGATACGTCAGGGGCATCTCGCTCTGGGTGAACAACATCACAAAACCCGCGAGAACTCGCCAGTTTCAGCTACCACAACTACACCCATACCCGCAAGGACTTAGCAAGGTCGAGCGAAATCTTGATAAATTTCATGGCTCAAGCCGTCGTGTTCATGTGCGATATGCCGGAGGCCGCCCCAGAAACAAAAAGCAGGAGCCGCCGGCTACTACCCCGGTAGAAGGCCTGCGAAAGCCCGAAACGGAAGATTCACCGGCTGGCTCCCTACGGAAGCCTATCCAGTGCATCGTCCCGTTTCTCAAAATTCGCAGTTTTCTACCAGGCAAACACGTTGGACAGACCAAAATCAAATTGTCCGCACAGGAGCGGAAGATACTGTCACGTCCAAAAATAGCAAGCACCAAATGGCGAAAAACGGGGCGAAATCCGCCTCTGGCGGAACGTGATATCTCCTGATTTAGTGGCTTTTTGCGTGACGATGGACAATCCATCACCAACTGCAACGCTCGATGGACCGAAGCCTTGCTCGTCTCAACCTCCGTGGCAAGTCCCATCGTTTTCCGCCGCCAATGATTGTTTGGCGCTCGCGGTCTTGCCCATGCCACGGTGCCCCACCGGCAGCGCCGTCCAATCGCACCGTACGCAAGCCTCGACAGATACATCGGTAGCGACGTGTAATCTGTTAGACGGAAACCTCACATTGGACGGCAGAAGATCGGCTATCATACGTTCCGGCGTATCCGCAGGAAGTGTAAGACAAAAAATTACGACAATGTGAGATTTTGTATCGCAACCTCATGTTTTAACGTGTCTTGCGCGTAGTGGTCCAGTCGAAGAGCTACATCGGTATGCAACTTCCACGAGGGTGAAACACCTGCCACGAAGCGTAGGATGAAAAAACGCGAGACTGTGAGACTTTGCTATGTAACATCATATTTTACAGTATGTTATACGCAACAATCCAGTCGCAATGCCTCATTGGCCTGAGACGGCCAGGTAACCGGAATTTTTTCACCTGAAACTCTTGCGGAACCGACGACACGAGCGTCTCACCGGACAATCTGGCCTTTTGGGGTATCACACGCAGCGTGATGCCTACGTAATACAAGGCAATAACGGACGGTTTTGCCATCTGCGTGGCCTTTGGGCGTGATTTCACGCGCGAACGGCGGGCGATCCGTGGCAGTCGGCGTTTCATCGCCCAAAGCCAACACCGGCCTCGCGGCTAGGTGTTTCAGATGGCCGGGCGCAACAGGAGACGATCCAGCCTCGACGAAAAAACGCACCGACGACAGCAACGCACCGAAACACAACCGGGTCGAACGAGTTGGCCAAGCAGGCGGAAGGGTAGGCGCTCACATGGAACCGTTGATGATGAAAACACAGACGAACGCGACGTATTGTTTCCAACTCCGGTGGTTTACAAGGCTGTTGCCCATGCCTTGGCTTTGTCGCGTCCTTCGAAAGATTCCGACGTGGGCCTACCGCGTACGGCCCTGCGTGATGGGGTGGAGGCAAACGAAGCTACGGCTGTGGCTGCGCCTGTTACCACGCCCAGCCATGCGGTGGTTTATCGTCCACCTGCCGGGATGGATGGTGGAGGCCGACGTTTCACCAAACTGTACAGCCTGTACCCGTTTCCGGCGGACGGCTTCGTAGAGGCAGCAGGGTCAGCCCGAGGCCTGTCGTGGAACCATATGTCTCAGACGTGGACGAGGTTCACCGCGTGGATGGTGAAGGCCTGGAACTGGTGCGGTAACGCCCTACAGTACAATCTCAGTTACGGGGTTCGCGTACATGCCGCAAACCTGGACGGTGTGTATGACACGGAACTTGATTCGCCCTGGACGGACACAGGCGGCAATTACTGTTACTACAAACGGCTGACCGTTGGGAACTATTCCTACTCCATGTATCCGTCGAGAGACTGCACGGGCGTGTCCTAAGTATCCCCGATCACCTTGTAGGTCGAAAGGTAAAGTGCCAAAATTGCGGTGGTGTGATTGATGTGCCAATCCCGATAACGGTTGATGATGTACTTCCGTCGCCTCCGCCATTTTATAAACGCACTATCTTCCTTATCCTCGTTGCGTCCGTGATGGCGATTGTGATAGGAATCGTGATGGTTAAGGCCACGATAACAAACCCGTCTCCATTCAATTCGCCAGCAATCGAAGAATTCGTGAACACGGAAAGGCAGCAGGCCAGTGAGAAGGACGGTAGCGGCTTGACATCGGCAAACCTTGTTGCCGCAGAAAACCGTGTTGATGTACCTGGGAGACCAAAAGATCAAGGTGCGAATTTCGGGGCTAAACCCAAAGCGGAAAACCCATCCCCAGGCCAATCGTCCTCGCCAGAGGAATGGATAAAGCTAAAAGGCCTGCGGGTTAATGAGCAGAGCGATAGGGATCAGGCCTTGAGTCGCGCCGTTGCAGAAGGCCGTGTTGACGTACTGGAATGGTTAAAGGAACAAGGTGCGGAAATCAATGCCGATGATAATGGCGTGTCGTTGATGCATACGGCCGCCGGGAGCGGTCGTGTTGAGGCCCTGAAGTGGCTGATTGAACAAGGCGCGGATGTCAATGCGGAAAGTCGTGGAGGACGAACACCGATGTCTTGGGCAGCGGGGAATGGCAAAGTGGATTTCATGAAGTGTCTGCAAGAGCATGGGGTGAGTGTCAATGCTAAAAACAAGGATGGCAGAACGCCGATATTTGCGCCTGCCAATAGTGGTTGGGTCGATGCTCTGATATGGCTGAAAGAACAAGGTGCGGACATCAATGCCCGAGATAATTCTGGTCAAACACCAGTATTTGAGGCAGCCATGGCAATCAACAGCAACATCCGCACCCTGAAGTGGCTGAAAGATCAAGGCGCGGACATCAACGTAAAAAGTAATGATGGTCGGACACCGATGTTTGCTGCGGCCATGGGGGGTAATGTCGAGAATATGAAATGGCTAAAAGAGCAGGGTTTGGACATCAATGCCACAGACAACTCGGGCCAGACACCGTTATTTGCTGCGGCCACGACTTCTAGAAACCATAATTCTGCCATGCAGTGGCTAAAAATGCAAGGCGCGGATGTTAATGCAAAGGACAATGACGGCCGAACACCAATGTTTATGGCAGCTTCGTCTGGCCATGTCGACGCCATGAAGTGGTTAAAAGAGCAAGGCGCGGATGTCAATGTCGAGGACATAAATGGCTGGACGCCTTTAGTGGTGGCACACAGGGACGCTGAAAAGTGGCTGCGTACTAATGATGCACGAGTATCCGACAAAGTGCGAATGTTTGAGGATTGGGCAGGAGCAAAAAAGCAACAAGGTGGGTTTGGGCGGACCTTGATGCATCTCGCCGCCGAGGAAGGCCGTATTGACGTATTGGAATGGTTAAAGATACGGGACCCCATGATCAGTGGTTGCGTCGATAGCGCAGATTTTTCTGGTCGAACACCAATGTTTTCGGCAGCCTCTAATGGTCACATTGATGTCATGAAATGGCTAAAAGAACAAGGTGCGGATATCAATGCCAAGGACAAACATGGTAAGAGATCCTTATCGGTGGCAGGGAATGAAAAAACAAAAGAATGGTTACTAGACAATGGTGCGCAAGAGAGTGAGCCACAATCGCTCGAAGAGTGGGTGAAAGAAATAAGATCGCGAGTCGTTGCCACAGGCGTCAATACAAAAACCTTGGCACACTTCGCTGCCGAGGAAGGCCGTGTTGACGTATTGACGTGGTTGATGGAGCAACAAGAAGACATCAATGCCAAGGATAATCATGGTCAAACTCCAATATTTTCGGCAGCCAAGAATGGCCATGTTGATGCCATGAAGTGGTTGAAAGAACAAGGCGCGGACATTAACGCCAAGGACAACTATGGTGCGACACCCATGCTTTCAGCATCCGGGTATGGTTACATGGTTATCATGTATGATTCTACGCCACCTGTATTTGGACCGGCCAATCGAAACCGGCTCAATGCCATGAAGTGGTTGAAAGCGCAAGGTGCGAGTGTTAACGTCAAAAGTAATGATGGCACGACACCTATATTCTGGGTGGCTAGGATGTGCAACATCGATGCCATGGAGTGGCTAAAAGCACAAGGCGTGGCTATCAATGTCAGGAACAATGACGGCACGACGCCAATGTGTTGGGCAGCCGCGACTGGTCAACTGGATTCCATGAAGTGGTTGAAAGCACATGGTGTTGCAGTCAATACCAAGGCCAAGGATGGCACAACACCGATGTTCGCGGCAGCCAGGCCAGGTTACATCGATGCCATGAAATGGCTAAAAGAACAAGGCGCAATCGTCAATGTCAAAAACAATAAAGGAGAGACACCGATGACTGCGGCAGCTTCATGGGGCCGTGTCGAAGCCATGCAATGGTTAGAAGAGCAAGGTGTGGCGGTCAATGCTACGGATGTCAATATCAAGGACGGTATTTTGTTGGGCGGGACACCTATATTTTCGGCAGCCAGGGACGGAAATATCGATAATATGATATGGTTGAAGAAACACGGCGCGGATGTCAATGCTACGGATAGAATTGGCCAGACACCGATATTTCGCGCAATCGAAAGCGGGAAAATCGAAGCCATGAAATGGCTGAAAGATCAAGGGGCAGATGTCAACGTCAAGGACAAGACTGGCCGGACGCCCTTATCTGTGGCACGCCATGAAGAAATCAAGGAGTGGTTGCTCGCCAACGGCGCGAAATGAACAGGAACCCCTCATGCGTTATCGTATTTTGTCATACGTTTGCGTCGGGATGTTGGCGGTGGGTTTGCCGTTGTTGGCCGATGCGCAGGTAGTATTGGTCCGGGACGCCGATGCGATTACGATCAAACTGCCCACGGAAAAACAGATTCAACAGGCCAAAGAATGGACGACGGAGTTGGAAAAGAAGGCCCGGCAGATCGCTCCGAAATTGCAGAAGATGGAGATGTCCCATTTTTATTTGTTCAGTGCGCTCGACAATAAGGCCGCCGACAAACTCTTCCTCCAGATGGCGGAGAACATGTATTCGGATTTGTGCGAGCAGTTTGATGCCGATCCAGACGGCGTGTGGTTGGACAAGTGCCCGATCTTCGCCTTCAAGACGCATCCGCAGTACGTCGCGTTTCTCCGAACACTCGATTTTGACAAGGAAGAACTAAAGGGACTCCAAAAAACCAGCGGGCTTGCGTGGTACAGTGACGACGGCAGGGTGTGCATCATACTGAGCAAGGCCAAAAGTGCGGTGGCGTTCAACGACATCCTGGTCCACGAGGGCACACATGCGTTCATGGCCCGTTTCCTCACGACACGTTGCATTCCCGCGTGGGTCAATGAGGGGTTCGCCGAACACATGTGCGAGATGTTGGTAAGAGACAGCACCACAAGAACCCGGCGGCAGGCGACGGAAAAGCAAGCGTTGGCTGGCAAGGGAAATTACCGGCTGGTTTTTGGCGAGGATTGGAGGGGAGGCATATCGTTCGACTACGGCATTGCCCACTCGATCGTGCGATACATGATCCGCAAAGACAACAAGGCGTTTGGGGAATTTGTCAAGCTGTTGAAACAGGGTAAGCCGGAAGAAGAGGCGCTGAAGACAGCGTACGATACGGATCGCGAAGGTTTGCTCAAGGGCTGGCGAGCCACCGTTGGAAAATGAGAATACGGCCGTAGGCTACCGTGTCACGGTGAAGCCAACCCATCGAATTCAAGTCAGTAACTGCTGCCGTCGCCGCCTTCCTTGGTCTGGTCATCCCACTTGGCCGCAAACCAGCCAGCCACCGCCAGTCGATTCCGCAATACAGGTGACACCCAGGACCGTGACGGCACATGGCATAGTGATGGATGGAAAGGGCGTCCAGTTGCAAGGCCCGCTGGGGATAGCGGTCGGTTGTGGCATCTGTGCGGCCTTTGGGCGCGGTTTTACGCGCGGACGGGCGGTCCGTGGTGGTCGGCGTTTCATCGCCCAAAGCTAACGCCGGCCTCACGGCGGGGTGTTTCAGATGGTCGGGGGCGGTGAGTGTTTCGTGACGTTGTGGTCATTGTCGTTGTATCGCTTAGCGGGCAACGTTGGCATCTGCGCGGCCTTTGGGCGCGATTTCACGCGCAGACGGTCGGCGATACGTAGCAATCGGCGTTTCAATCGCCGCGAGCCAACGCCGGCTTCGCGGCGGGGCGTTTCGCCGACCAGGCGTAGCGGCGACGGCCCAACCCCAACGAGAACGCGCACGCTGGCAGCGCTACGCCGATACAATGGCCGGGGCAAGCCGCGCTTCGACAAAAGGCGCGGCTCGACCCGGTTGTGGCTCGCCGATTGGCTCGCCGGTCGTTGTAATCGGCAACTCGCGGCGTTATCTTACCGCGAGAAGGCCGTCATCCGAAATCATGGCCACGATGTCGGCCTTAACGGTTTCGGGCAACGTTGCCCACGCCGCCAACACGGCGGCAAGGTGCGGATCGGCTGAGGCAACTGCTTCTGCCCACGCGGGAAGTTTCCCTGTGAGCTTCACGGTGAGCGGCTCGGCCGCCGATTCGCAAGCATTCGATTTTCCGATGCTTGCGAAATTATTCGACCAAATTTCGGATTTCGAAGGGGATGATTTTCCCCCGCCGCCGCGATACGATACACCCATGGACAATCTTACCGCCAATCAGGCCCGTGTGCTGGGTGTGTTGATCGAGAAAGAGCTCACCACGCCCAATCAGTATCCGTTGACGCTCAACGCGCTGGTGAACGGGTGCAATCAGTTGAACAATCGCGACCCGGTGCTGACGCTCGACGAGGCGGACGTGGTGGCGGCACTGGAGGGGCTGCGGGAGAAGGGGGGCGTCATTTTTTCCGATGCACTTGGCAGCCGCGTGATGAAGTACAAGCACACGCTGACAGAGACGCTGGACTCGCGCCCGGTCGAACTTTCGCTGCTGTGCGAGCTGCTGTTGCGAGGCCCGCAGACGCTGGGCGAACTGCGCGGGCGGTCGTCGCGGATGTATCCGTTCGAGAGCATGGAGATCGTGCAGAACGTGCTCGAGGGCTTGATGGCACGCACGCCGCCGTTGATCGGGCGACTGCCGCCGCTGCCCGGCAGCCGGGCGGGACGATTCACGCAAACCCTCGCGCCGGGCATTCACCCCGCCGAAACAGCCGGCACCGGCGAGACGGTGAGCACGCCGGCGAGCGCAGCGGTGAGCGCGGGCGCGTCGGCGAGCGCGTCGTTGGAATCGCGATTGGCCACCCTCGAATCGGAATTGGCTGCCCTCCGCGCGGCGCTGATCAAACTCTCCTCGTCACTGGGCGAGGGCGATCCGTTTGCGTGACGGGAAGACAGTACGACTTCATGAAGACCGAGCGGGATTACACGGATTAGAGGATGTAAGGATTGCCGATTTTTCGTTCTGTACGGCAATCCATCAATCCGTTAATCCGTGTAATCCCGCTCGGTCTTCATGAAGTCGTATGAACGTGCACATGCCGACAGGAACATTCTACAACGCAAACAGGCAAAGCCATATCGCGAACGGTTTTATTCCTCGCCGACCTCCAACACCGCGAGGAAGGCTTTTTGGGGGATTTCCACGTTGCCGATCATCTTCATACGCTTTTTGCCCTCTTTTTGTTTTTCGAGGAGCTTGCGTTTTCGCGAGATGTCGCCGCCGTAGCACTTGGCCGTCACGTTTTTGCCGACGGCTTTGATGGTCTCGCGGGCGATCACGCGGCTGCCGATGGCGGCCTGGAGAGGCACCTCGAACAGGTGACGCGGAATCTCTTTTCGCAGTTTGTTGATGATGGCCCGGCCCCGGCTGTCGGCCTTGGTGCGGTGGACGATGATCGACAACGCGTCCACTTTGTTGTTGTTGACGAGGATGTCCAGCTTCACCAGGTCGTTCGCGCGGAAGCCGATGAACTCGTAGTCCATCGTGCCGTAGCCCCGCGTGGCCGACTTGAGC
Source organism: Phycisphaerae bacterium (assembly GCA_009783465.1). GTDB lineage: Bacteria > Planctomycetota > Phycisphaerae > SM23-33 > SM23-33 > WRDM01. The sequence continues at coordinate 17,495 of WRDM01000006.1, forward strand.
TTGTCGTAGAAATCGTAAATGATCTCCGCCAGCGGGAACTCGTACGTGATGATCACGCGGTCGCTGGAGAGGTACTCGGTTTTTTTGTAGACGGCCCGGCGTTCCTCGGCCAGTTGCATGATGTTGCCGATGCAGTCGGTGGGCACGATGAGGTCGACGTTGACGAACGGCTCGCGGAGTTCCTCGATGTAATTCGGCTCGGGCAGGTCGCCGGCGGAGTCCACCTCGACGGTCTGGCCTTTCGTCAGAAGCACCTCGTAGGGCACGGTCGGGGCGGTCTGCACGACCTCCACCTCGTGCTCGCGTTCGAGCCGCTCCTGCACGATCTCCATGTGCAGCATGCCCAGGAAACCGCACCGGAAACCGAAGCCCAACGCCTCACTGTTGATGGGGCTGAAAGTCAAGGCCGCGTCGTTGAGCTGGAGTTTCATCAGCCCGTCGCGGAGTTCGGGGAACTGCGTGGTCGGGCCGCAATAGAAGTCGCAGAAGACCATCTGCTGCGGCGGGCGATAGCCCGGCAGCGCCTCGGCGGCGGGGCGGTTGGCCAGCGTCACCGTGTCGCCCACGTGGACGCTGGTGATGCTTTTGATGGCCGCCGAAAAGACGCCCACCTCGCCGGCGGAGAGGCTGTCGACGAGCTCCATCCGCGGGCTGAATTTGCCGATTTCGCTGACCAGGAACGTTTCGCGCGTGCCCATCATCTGGATTTTGTCGCCGACCTTGATGCGGCCGTCGAAGACGCGAATGTAGACGGTCACGCCGCGGTAGTCGTCGTATTTGCTGTCGAAAATGAGGGCCTTGGTTTCGCCCTCGGGGTTGCCCGCCGGCGGCGGCAGCTGATCGATGATGGCGGCCATCATGTCGTCGATGCCCGCGCCGGTTTTCGCCGACGTGAAGATGCAGTCCTCCGCGGGCGTGTGGAGGAGGGTTTCGACTTCCATGGCGCAGTCTTCGGGTCGTGCGGCGGGCAGGTCGATTTTGTTGACGACGGGCACGAGTTTGAGGCTGTTCCGGGTGGCCAGGTGGGCGTTGGCGACGGTCTGGGCTTCGACGCCCTGGGCGGCGTCGACGACCAGCAGCGCGCCCTCGCAGGCGGTCAGCGCCCGGCTGACTTCGTAGTGAAAATCCACGTGGCCGGGCGTGTCGATGAGGTTCAGCATGTACTGCTGCCCTTTGTAGTCGTAGAACACGGTGACGGCGGACGCTTTGATCGTGATGCCGCGTTCGCGTTCGAGGTCCATGTCGTCGAGCATCTGGCTGTGGAATTCGCGCGGCGTGATGGCGCCGGTGGACAACAAAATCCGGTCGGCCAACGTGCTTTTGCCGTGGTCAATGTGGGCGATAATGCTGAAATTTCGAATGTACGTCTGATCCATTGGAGAGATTTTACAGAAAATCGGCGGGGAAACAAGCGTTTCGCGTGCGCGACGGTGAATACGGGCCGCCGGTTCGATGGAACCAGAGCCAGTAGCCATCAGCCAGTAGCCAGTAGGTATGGCGGAGCTGTCCTCACTCAGAACTCACTGACGGTGTAAAAGTCTTCGAGTCTGCGAAGCCATGAGACCACTCTCTCGAACATACGGAGCGGCTTTACCCACACACTTCGAAACCCCTATTGGCTGCTGGCTGATGGCTATTGGCTTGGTTCCTTCGAATTCGCGGTCCGCCTTCACCGTCGTGCATACGAAATCCTTATTCAATGAACTCCATGATCGACGTTTCGATATTCCCGTCGTTGCCCGTGGACGGCAGGGCAAGGGGTGTGGGCGTGAGCGATTGAAAATCCGGGCTGGTTTTGTTGTTTTCCCACCAGGTGTTGATTTTTTCATAGGCGGCGACGCGTTCGTCCTGGGTGGCGAAGCCGATTTTGCCGTAGGTGTCGCTCGCCCGCTCGGCGTGGAGTTTGTAGTCGTCGATGGATTGCCCCGACAACATCAGGAGCATGTAGAGCACGGAGTCGGCGGGGAGCTGGTAGAATCCTTCCGACGCGTTCACGGGGAGTTTGCTGGCGTTGGCGTCCATGAAGGTCATCAGGGCGGGGAGGAGTGCCTTGTCGCCCCCGGCCTCGGCGGCCTCGGCGAGGAACAACGCCCGGTGGCTGAAATTGTCGCGGAAGCGGTTCGCGCGGTAGGCGGCCACGGCCAGCCGGGCTGACGTGTGGGAGGCCCCCAGCGTTTTCAGCGTGTGCAAGGCCAGCCATGGTGTGGCGGGTGTGTCCGTGGAGAGATGAACAAATTGGCCGAATCCTTTCGCCTCGGACGCGAGGGCGAAATCGGTCAGGCGTTCGACGATGGGCGTGGCGGTGTAGCGGGCGTGTTGGATTACGTCGATGGCGGCCGCCTGCACGGAGGCGAATCGGCTGTGAAGTCCCAGCAGCGCCAGCGGCTCGAAGGCCTGGGCGTCCTTGCCGCCGCACAGGCGTCGGACCTCGTGCAGGGCGGCGAGTTTGTCGCGTTCGGACGCGCCGAGCATGGCCTGGCAGAGCGGGCCGTGCGTTTTTTGCAGGGCGGCGAGTTGGGTCCGCTGTTCGGGGCCGATGGCGTTGAGTGTGCGGGTGACGCGGACCTCCCGCCGCATCTCCGCCAACAGAGCACCGACGCGGGCCCGCACTTCGGGATCGTCGTCGGCCAGGTGCGGCGCGAGCGACGCCACCATCGCGTCCTGGAGTCGGATCAGCGTCTGGCAGGCCTGTGCGCGGACGGCGTCGTCGTCGGAGGCGGCCTCGCCGGCCAATTGCGCCAGCCGCTGCCGCAACGCGTCGTCGGCCGATGTTGCCGGCGCCGTCGTTGTCGCCTCATCCTGCGCCGCCGCGCCCGCCGCCACCGCCAGCAGGAGCACGCCCACACACAGCGCCTTGGCGAAATCACGGGGCCCGTTGCGATGTTCTGTCCGGTTGCTCATGTCATCCACCGTTGGGGTTTTCGTACGGTTTGGCGCGAGGTATCGGCGCGGGGTCGACGCGTTTGGCGGTATCGTACGGCGGCCTGGAGCCGTCCGTATCCCACCACGTCCGCAGTTTGGCGATGCTGTCGACGCGGTCCTGGTCGATTTCGAATTTCGGTTTGACGACGGCCTGCCAACCCATACTGCCTCTGGAGGTTTTCACGCGGTAGTCGTCGAGGGACTGATCGCTCAGCCTGAGGACGGCGAAAATCAGCATGTCGAGCGCGGTGTTGGTAATCATTTGATCGGGAGTGACGCGACCGTCGTCGACCTCTCCCCGCTGTTGGGCTTCTTTCTTTCGCTTTTCGATCTCCTCCACCCGCACGTCGATCGCCTCCAGCAGCACGGGGATCGCGCCGTGGGCCTTGTGGTGGACCAGGCCCTCCACCAGCGGGGAGCATTGGCTGGCCAGTTGGCCGTGCGAGAGGCACTCCAGCAGGATCGCCAGCAGGAGCGGCGGCAGATTGTCGTCGTCGGACTGGACCAGCAGGGCCGCGACCTGCTGACGATATCCGTTGAGCTGCCACGTGCCGTTTGCGCCGCGCACGTGCGGATGGTCGCCGTGTCGTCGCATCAGCGATTGGCCGTCGCAAAGGGGCAGCAACGCGCTCATCACCGCAGGCGTCAGGTAGTGGCTGTTGTCTTTTCTCGACAGAAAACTCAGCAGCGGGTGGAGGACGTCCTGGTCGAAGTCCTGCTGGGCGTCCCGCAGGATCTGGATCGCGAGCGGCTCGACCAGCCGGTGCGGGTCCGGCCAGGACAACAGCCGGCGGAAGACGACGCCCTGCGAGACGGGATCGTCGCTGAAGAATCGTGTGGCGATGTCAGGCCTGGCGTCGCGGAGTCGGCGGACCTTTTCGGCCATGTCAGGCCCAAGCGTCGCGCCGATGCGGGCCTGGGCGATGTCGTGGTCCCACCGGGTCAGGAGTCGCGCGAAGTCGGCGGGAGCGAGTGTCCCTGCGGCGGCGGCCTCCAGCGGCGGCAGCAGTTGGCGGTGGAATTCCGCCAACGTCCGTTGGGCCTGCTCGCGACGCTGCGGCGAGCCGCTCCGCATCTGCTCGACCGCCTGCGCGACCTCCCGCGTCAGCAGGCCGACCAGCTCCTCGTCCCGCGGCGAGAGCGCCGGCGCCGAAGTCGTGGCCGCCGCGGCGTCGGCATCCTGCGTGGACGCCGGCAACGCAAAGGCCGTCGAAATCAGCAGGGAAATCACGAGTGCGGCGTGGCGGCGAATGTTCGCGGAAAAGGCCATGGGCGATTCTCCAAAACGCGAGGGCACCGCTATTTTTACCACAGAGGCACAGAGGACATGGAGAAAATAATCGAAAATGAAAGACGGTAGCAACGTTACATAGATGATCGACGTGGAAGGCAAATGGAATGGCCTCCCCGGTCCCGCGTGGACGCGCTGGCCCACAGCCCCAACAGGGCTACCCAAGACGCCCCGTTGGGGCTGTGGGCCGGCCTCTTCCGCGCAAGGCTGGGGAGGCCCAATCGGTTGTTTTCAACGAAAATAAATGGCTTTCGTTTATCCGCGCGTTTCGTGCGCCTGCTCCCGCGCCGCGAAGCGCTTACGCAGCCGAACGGCCAGCGGCGCCAACGCGCCGGCGAGTGTGAGCATGGTCAGCGGTTCGGGGATGACGCCTGGCGTGGGGATCAGGACGTCGCCCATCGGGACGAACTCGCCGGGGACGAAGGCGGGGATCGTGTCGTCGCCGTCCGCCATGATGTCCACCCAGAAGTGCCCGAACGTTGGCGCCCGCGGGCTGTCAAAGATCACGCGGATCTGCGAGGAGTCCATGACCGTGACGAAGCACGCCCCGAAAAATGGATCCATGCAGTTGGGATCCACCGGGCCGATATCCTTCAGATCGGACGACGGCGAGAGGCTGAGCACGTCGGCGGTGGTGAAGTCCGTCAGCACCTGGATGCAGAATTGCCGGATCAGCGGCAACTCGATCGGCAGGACGTCCGGCGGGCCGAGGGCCTGGAAGAAATAATCGTACCGCCACGTGCCGTCCGTGTTTTGCTTGACATCCCAGATGATCAGCCCCGTCTGATTGTTACAGATCACGTTCGCCGCGCCGCTGTACGGAATCGGCACCGCGGCCGCGCGCGAAGCCGCCATGGCGGCGGCCGTCAGAATCATTGCCATTACGAAAGATCGAGCGTTCATTCCAATTCCTTTCCCCCGACCCGAAGCGGATAGACCTCGGGCGCGTACGAGTAAACCCTGTGAAATCTTCCCCTGATGTCCCCGAACGACACGGACTTCGCTCTGCGTGAAACCATTCCCCGAAACTCGCGCGAGACAGTCCCCCGTCAACGTGCCACGATCCGTCGCGAAAGCCCTGGCGATTCTCCCGCGCCGACTCGTGGCGACTTCCACCAAAATCCCCGTGGAAATTCAGGCATCGCCGCCCCGGCCTGCCCGCACGCAACGATGGTTTTTCCCGCCCGCGATATTGTAGGCGCTTCCCCGCGAGATGATGCGGCGTTTTTACCACAGGCGTGCAAATGCAGGGCGATCGCGTCTAAATCCATCCGTTTTTTCGCAAAGAGACTGTTAGGCTTTCAGGCTGTTAGACTGTTAGGCGCAGGCTTATGTAGGATTTGGCCAAATTTTCCATAAGCCTCTCCCTAACAGTCTAACAGTCTAACAGCCTGAAAACGGCCCGTTGCGGAAAATCGCACGAAAACAAAAGAATGTAGATGCGATGGCCCTGGTTGCAGATGCGACTGTCCTGTCGAACCCTATTGTCCGCGCCTACAATACGTCGGAATTTTTTGTGGGGGAACGGCTGATGAATGGGATCAAATCGTTTTTGCTCGTGGTGGCGATGTTTGTGGAGATGCTCGCGGTGAGTGTGATCGCCATGGACGACGCCGACACGCCCGAAGGCAGGACGCCTCGCTGAATCCGCAGTGGTGGGGCAGAGTAAGCGCGTGTACTTTCCGGTTTTTCGCATGACGTTCCTATTCAGGCGCCGCTGGCCGCAGGCCCTGCCATGTTGCGTTGTACGACGGTATGAGCGACTGAACGTTTCGCTTGTCACAACGATCTACAGCGCAAAATGGCAGGGCCTGCGGCCAGTGGCGCCTGAATACAGATCCTGTGTGAAAAAGAGGAATGTCCGTTCGTCCTGCTCCGTGTTCCTGCGACGGTTTTTCGTGTCGCGTGCGCGTAGCATGATGTGGGGGCTAGGGAGGCGATCATGCGAAACTGGCGACGGTCGATGCTGGCGCTGGCGGCGGCGGGGATGTTCTTCGGCGGGGCGGCCTGTCTGACGGGATGCGGGTCGAGCCGTTCCTACTATAATTTCGAGGACAACCCGAACTACTACGGCGACGGCATCTACAGCCGGGACTGGTGGGCGGACGGCTACCCGCACGAGCCGTTCGAACGCGGCGGTCGATTCGACGACCACCGAGGCCGAAACGATCGAGACCATCACCGCGTCGACCGCCACGTGGGCGGCGGACGTAGTAGCGGATTCGGCAGCGGTGGGCGCAGCAGCGGCAGCGGGCATAGCGGCGGTGGCGGGCATGGGCGATGATTGTAGTTCATTCGACTTCGCGAAAACCGAGCGGGATTACACGGATTAAAGGATTTCATGAATGCGGATTTTTCGTTCCATACGGCAACCCTTAAATCCTGTAATCCGTGTAATCCCGCTCGGTTTTCGCGAAGTCGAATGAACTACATTTTACCGGCAGGAGTGTCCCGCGGCGGCAAAGAGGCAAGCCAGATCGGCGCACGGGGTTTACTTATGGTGTCTCGGTTTTCGCCGCGTGGTCCAGCCAGGGTTGCGGGTCGTAGCCGAGGTCGAGGGTTGTGAGTTCTTTCAGGGATTTGTGGCTGGCGTTCCGGACGGCGAATTGTGGGTCGTTGAGTGCCCGCGCGAGGGTGGTCAGGACGTCGGGGCGGTTGTAGTGTCGCAGGGCGGTGGCGCAGGCGGCGCGGACGTTGGCAGCCTCGTCGGCGATTGTGCGGCGGCGCAGCGGTCCGACGGCGGCCTCGCCGGGCAGGTTGTCCAGCGCGGTGGCCGCTTCCCAGCGGATGCGCGGCGAGTCGTTGTCCAGGCAGGTCACGATGACCGGCAGATGGGCGGCGTCGCGCGACTGTCCGAGCACGCCGAGCGCGACGGCCCGGACGGGAACCTCCTCGGCCTCATTGCCCGCCACGGCGGCGTACAACGCCAACGCTTCGCTCGCACGCGGGCTCTTCGCCAACCCGATCAGCCCCTCGCGACGTTCGTCGGGATTCGGGCTGGCCGTCATGGCCAGGTACTGCTCCGGCGTCGGTTTGTTGAACGATTTCGCCAGATCGCCGCGGAACGTGTGCGTTGTGTCCCGCTCACAGCCGGCGGCGAACAGGGCGGCCAAACACGTCGCAACGCAAAATGTATGGTTGATTTTCATGGGTTTGTTTTCGCATCGCCGTGACGAGTCAGGTGGTCCTGTTCGTCGACGGCGACCAGTTCCACGCTGTCGATGGATCGCCCACCGAAACGTTCGCCAAGTCGGCGGAAGCGGTCGGGGTTATCGGTGGTGAAGCAGTTCAGCCGCCCGCCGTAACTGCGCTGGCTGTGCAGGTCGCGCAGGGCGAGGCGACGCTGGGCCTCTCCGGCGGCGGCCCGCGCGGAACTGACCAGCGACACCGCGGGCCCCATCAGCCTCGCGATCGCGCCCTCCAGCAGCGGGTAGTGCGTGCAGCCGAGAATCAACGCGCCGGCCACGTTGTCGCCCGCGCCAGGCCCGGCGAACTCGCGCGGCGGCAGGATCCGCTGCAAATCCCGCAGATATTTACTCAGCACGGCCAGCACGATCGGGTCGAACTCGCTGAAGCCTTCCTCGACGATGGGCACGAGCAGCGGGCAGGCTTGGCCGATCACGCGCCGCCCCGGCGCCAGCCGCTCGATCGCCGCCGTGTAGGCTTCGCTGGCGATGGTGCTCTCGGTGGCGATGACGCCGACGGGGCCTCGGGCGGCCTCGACGGCGGCGGCGGCCCCCGGCCCGATCACGTCCACCACCTCCACCGGCGACAATTCCCGCACCAGATCCAGCGACGCCGCGGCCGCGGTGTTGCACGCCACCACGAGCATTTTCGGCCCCCTGCCCAGCAGAAACGTGACGATCTCCCGCACGAATCGGCGGATGGTTTGCGGACTCTTGCCGCCATAGGGCACGCGGGCCGTGTCGCCGAAATAGAGAATGTCCTCCCCCGGCAGCACGCGGGAAAGCTCGCGCACCACCGTCAAGCCGCCCAGGCCCGAATCAAACACCCCAATGGGCCTCTCGCGCATGTCTGTGGTTTCGTCGTGAGTCACGATGGTAGCCTACAGAAAACCACGCGGCGAAGCAAGGAGAGGTGTTTCCGCAGCAGGGCGATCGCATGGAACGTGACGCGGGCGTCCCGCCCGCGTGTGGCGAGGGCATCTTGCCCTCGCGGACTGTTCCACACGGCTGATATCATGCAAAAACCAAGGCATTTCACCGCCGGACGCGGGCGGGACGCCCGCGTCACGTTCCATGCCTTTGCCCTGAATGTCCCACAGGTTCTACTGCGGTTTTCCCGCGGGGATGGTATGCTATGGGCATGAATACGATGGACGAAATACTGGAGGATCTTCGCGCGGGGAAGATGATCGTGCTGGTGGACGACGAGTCGCGCGAGAATGAGGGCGACCTGGTGTGCGCGGCCGAGAAGATCACGCCCGACATGATCAACTTCATGCTCCGCCACGCGCGCGGGCAGATCTGCATGCCGCTGACCAACCATCGGGCCGACCAGTTGGCGCTGTATCCGCAGGTCTCCGACAACACGTCGCGGTTCACGACGGCCTTCACGGTGAGCATCGACGCGGCGGAGGGCATCTCCACGGGCATCAGCGCCGCCGACCGCGCGCGGACGATCCAGGCCTGCGTCCGCGATGACGCCCGCCCCGCCGATCTCGTGAGGCCCGGCCATATGTTCCCCCTGCGGGCACGCGACGGCGGCGTGCTGGTCCGCACCGGGCAGACCGAGGGCGGCGTGGATCTCTGCCGCCTGGCGGGCTTGCAGCCGATGGCGGTGATTTGCGAAATCATGAACGACGACGGCACGATGGCCCGCCGCGACGACCTCGAACGCTACTGCGCCACGCACCAGCTCAAGATGTGTTCGGTGGCGGATATCGTCCGTCACCGCCTGCGCAGCGAGCGGCTGATCGAACGGGCCGTCGAAATCGACCTGCCGCTCGAGGCGGGCATGTTCCGGCTGATCGCGTACGCCAGCGTCGTCGACCCCGAGCCGCACCTGGCGCTGTGTATGGGCGGCGTGGGCAGCCTCGACGCGGCCGGCAAACCCGTGCCGCACGAGGAGCCCGTCCTCATCCGTGTCCACAGTGAATGTCTCACCGGCGACGTGCTCGGCAGCCTGCGATGCGATTGCGGCCCGCAGTTGCAGCACGCGCTGCGCGAAATCGCCGCCGTCGGAAAGGGGGCGCTCATTTACGTGCGGCAGGAGGGGCGTGGCATCGGCCTGGTGAACAAACTGCGGGCGTACAAATTGCAGACCGAACAGGGCATGGACACGGTGCAGGCCAACGAGCACCTGGGCTTCGAGGCCGACCGCCGCGACTACGGAATCGGCAACCAGATTCTCCGCGACCTGGGCCTGCGAAACCTGCGCGTGATGACGAACAACCCGCGCAAAATTTACGGCCTGGAGGGCTTCGGCCTGCACATCACCGAACGCGTCCCCGTGGAAGTCCCGCTCTGCGAGGGCAACAAGGCGTACATGCTCACGAAAAAGCACAAGATGGGGCACATACTCGACAATTTGTAACATAGATGGCACGGGAAAGGACAACGAACGATGAGCAAAACGGCGAAGATGATCACGGTACTGCTGTGCTTCATGCTGGCGTTATATGTTCCCACGGTGCTTGTCGTGCTCTTTCTGAACATGTCGTCGGGTAAAGTCGTTGCGCAATGGCAGCAGCCGGCGGAAATCACGTATGACGGGCGGGGGCCGTATAACGTGACGATCATCGAAAAGGACGTAACTGGTACTTGTTTATGCCCACGGACCGGAACTACGCGATCTACGTGGGGCGTGAATCGTCGCCATCCTACGGTCATTGGATGAAATATCCGTTTACGGAGGACAGCGATACGATTTCGGCGAAACTGAGTCAGGCGACGGTGGAGTGGACCGACGACGGCGTGACGTTGGAACTGGCCACCGGGCATCGGATATTTGTGCCGAAAAAGAGTTTCATTGGCGGGCGATGAGTGCGGGTTTCTCCTTCAATCAGGCCTGACGCCACTGGCTGAGGTCGAATGTGCGTTGGGGACGGCATCGAACGCGCGAACAAGGGATTGTGCGCGTCGTTCGCTGCCGACTTCCGCGTCGGCGTGGCCTCGGCCAGTGGCGTCAGCCGCGATGAAATGCAAAAAACACCCGAAAAACCCAGGGTTCGCGAGTACGCTCACCCTGGGCTACCCAAGACGCCCCGTTGGGGCTGTGTGCCCCCGCTTCCACGCGAGGTCGGGGAGGTTGATTGTTTGTTTTCAACGCCAAGAGCAATTCAAGAATGAGGTGTCGTGTCTTCTAAGCTGCGAATTACGCGAATTTCTCTAATGAATTCGCGTAATTCGCGGCGAAACGATCTACGACAGGTCGTTCGCAAATTGCTCAAGACGGCACACTTCACATGGTTATCGTCTTGATCTGTTTCGGATTTCGAACTTCGTGTTTCGGATTTACAACGTCTCCATACGGCTGGATTCACATCAACCAATGCCGCACCTACAGCCTACAGCCTTCAGCCCACAGCCTACGATATCGCATGGCCTACAACAATCTTCGGGAATTCGTGGTGGCGTTGGCGCGGGCGGGGCAGTTGGTTCGGGTGGCGGCGGCGGTGGATGTTCGGCTGGAGTTGGCGGAGGTGGCCGCGCGCGTGATGAAGGAGCCCTCGCCCGAGGGATTGGCTGGCGCGCCGGCGAGCGATCCGCTCAACGGGCGGCTGGGCGGGCGGGCGTTGTTGTTTGAGAACGTGCATTGCGACGGCAGGCGGTGCGAGTTGCCCGTGCTCGTCAACGTGTGGGGCAGTTATCGGCGGATGTGCATGGCCTTGGGCTGCGACGACTTCGACGAACTGGCCGCGCGCGTGAACGCGTTGGTTCGGCCCGAGGTGCCGCAGGGGTTTTTCGCGAAGGTGAGAAAGCTGCCGGAGTTGGCCCGGCTGGCGTCGCTGGGGCCGCGTGTGCGGGCGTCGCCCCCACCGTGTCAGGAGGTTGTGTGCGTCGGCGAGGCGGTGGATTTGTCGGCCCTTCCGGTGATTCAGTGCTGGCCCGACGACGGGGCCGGCCATCCAGCCGGCGAGATCGCGCGGCGGTATATCACGCTCGGTTGCACGATGACGAAACACCCGGATACACACGCCCGCAATATGGGCATTTACCGCGTGCAGTTGCTGGGGCCTCGCCGGGCGGCGATGCACATTCATCCGCCGCACGACGGGGCGGAGAATTGGCGGGCGTGGACATCGCGAGGCCTGCCCATGCCGGCGGCGATTGTTTTCGGCGGCGAGCCTGCCGTCACGTACGCGGCATCCGCGCCGTGTCCGCCGGGGCTTGACGAGCTGCTGCTGGCGGGGTTTTTGCAAGGCAGGGCGATCGAGTTGGCGCCGTGTCTGACGCAGCCGCTGGAGGTGCCCGCGCAGGCGGAGCTGGTCATCGAGGGCCAGGTCGCGCACGATGAGACGACAATCGAGGGGCCTTTCGGCGACCACACGGGGTTTTACTCGGCCGCGGGGGAGTTTCCGGTGTTTCGCGCCACGGCCATCACGCGGCGGCGGGACGCGATCTATCCGACGACGGTCGTGGGCTATCCGCCGATGGAGGATTACTATTTCGGCAAGGCGACCGAGCGGATTTTTCTGCCGGCCTTGCGGATGCTCGTGCCGGAGGTGCTGGATTACGATCTGCCGCTGGCGGGGGCGTTTCACAATTTCGTGTTCGTGCGGATTCGCAAGGCGTACGCGGGGCAGGCGCGGAAGGTGATGCACGCGATCTGGGGGGCTGGGCAGTTGGCGTGCAGCAAGATTGTCGTGGTGGTGGACGAGTCGGTGAACGTGCACGATCCCAACGACGTGTGGTTCGCCGTCGGCGCCAACGTGGACGTGCGTCGCGACCTGGAACACGCGGAGGGCCCGCTGGACATCCTCGATCACGCCGGCGAGGCCGTCGGCACGGGGGCGAAACTCGGCATCGACGCCACACGCAAACTCCCCGGCGAGGGCCCGACCCGCGACTGGCCCAGGCCACTCCGCATGACAGAAGAAATTCGTCGGCAGGTGGATCGGCGGTGGGAGGAATTATTCGACTGCAAAAAGACCGAGCAGGATTACACGGATTAAAGGATTAAAAACAGGGCAAACGCATGGCACCTTTCGCACGTGGCGTGACTGGCCGCAGGCCCTGCCATGTTGCGTTTCAAACGTTTCCCGAGGCCAAATTTTCCACGGTTACCACGTTTTACAACGCAAAATGGCAGGGCCTGCGGCCAGTCACGCCTGAACATGAGTCCCGCGCGAAAATGAGGAATGTACATGCGTTTGTCCTGTTTTTAATCCTTCAATCCGCGTCATCCCGCTCGGTCTTCTTGAAGTCGAATAATTCGCGTCATTCGCGGCGAAAAGAAATCATGAAAAGATCACGCTCGCGTAGCCGACGGTGGAGTCGTCCGGGTCGGCGGGGTAGAGGTGGTGCATGACGGCGTAGCTGTGGGTGTATTCGAGGAGGTGGGCTGCGGTGGCGCCGCGCTGGCGGCAGGCGGCGATGGTGGCGGCGATCGCGCCGGCGCCGCAGGCGTTGTGGTGGGTGGCGGCTTCGCCGATCACGCCGGCGGCGTCGAGGGCGTCGATGCGGGCCAGCAGGCGGCGGTCGTTGGCTTCGCTCCATCGCACGCCGGTCAGGCCTTTCCCGCCCGGCGAACCGAAGTGCCCGCCGTGATGCGTCAAGTCCGTGCTGCCGACCACGGGCACGTCGGGGAAGCGTTCGCCGAGCACGCGGCCTATGGTTTCGCCGATGTCCACCGCCAGCGCCGTTGGCGGGACGGCGATCGGCACGATTTTCACCCGCGGATCGAGCATCTGGAGCAGCGGCAACTGCACTTCGATGGAATGTTCGGTCGCGTGGGCGTTTGGGTTGGCTCGCAACGGCCCGCCGGCGGCGAGCAGGGCGGCGGCGAGTTCCGCGTCGACGGCGACTTCGCCCAGTGGGGTCAGCCAGACGCCGCTGTCGAACACTTCGCCCACGCGCGCCCGCCCGACGTGGTCAGCCCCCAGCAGCACGACGGTCCGCGGCGACGGCTGCGACGCCGGCGGAAAGAGAGCGTTGAACGTCAGCGCAGCCAGGCGGCCACTGAAGACCCATCCCGCGTGCGGCACCAGCCCGCCCAGCGGCCTGGCGGGCACGTCGGCAGGCACCTCCGCCGCCGTCAGCAGTTTGCCCGCATGAAGCCGGCAGGAACTGGCGGAGGCTTCGTAAAACGACCCCGCGCGAACGGCGTGGCGGATATTCATGGGTTTACTCCTTGTGGTGTATCGTGGCGTGAGTGAACGATTCGTCCGAGGGAAACAAGCCAGCAGCCAATAGCCAGTAGCCAATAGGTATGGATGGGTCTGCGGGAAATCACACGATCCAAAATTTCGCTACACATGTATCCATTCCCGCTTTCATTGCCGTTTTGTCCTTGTCGTTCCGTACCTGTTGGCTACTGGCTATTGGCTACTGGCTTGTCTCCTTCGGACGAATCGTTCACTCACGTCACGAGGACGGGAAGTCCCTGGCTACAATTTCCATAGCCATAACCAGGCCACTTTGCTAGGATGCCCGCATTGGCTGCACCTTATCATGTGACCGCGGGTTCCACTACCGTATTGTAGCGAAAGAAGGAAGCCCATGACGCAAGAGCCGCCCCATGACGAATTGACGTCGCCCGACGAGCAGGCCCCGGACGCACCGCCGCCCGAGGGCGATGACGCTTTTGCCGTCGGCGGCGAAGGCGACGCGATGCCCGATGCCGAAAGCGCCGATCCGCTCAGCGCGATGGCGGCGGGCGTGGATTTGAACGAAGTCGACCCGTACCTCGAGCAGCAGCGCAAGGCGGCCCGTGCGTTGGATGGCCTGCCCGAGGAGGAAGACGACGCGCCCGCCGACGTGCCGCAGACGTCGGCGTCGCCCGCAGCGGTCCGACCCGCCGTGGTGGCGGCCGCCGCGGCGTCCTCGCCGGAGGTCACGGCGAAAAATGCCGCCGAGCGCGCCCGCGCCAAGGCCGTCCAGGCGGCCGCCGCTTCGCTCCAATTCAAGCAGTTCATGATTCCGCTGCTGACGGCCGTCGGGCTGCTGCTGGTGGGCATGGGCGCGATTCCGTGGTTTTACAATCCGCTGGAAAACAGCCCCAATCCCGACACCTGGCAGGTCATTTTGATGAATGTCGTGAAACTCGCCTCCGCCCCCATGGGCCTGCTGCTGCTGGTCGGGGCCATCTACTTCCGCATGGAAGTCAATCGCACCCTGCGGAACAAACGCTGATGCCCGTGCTGTCGATCGTCATTCCGGTGTATAACGAACGCGACGTCTGGCGCGAGTTGCTGCGGCGCGTGGAGGCGGTGGCGCTGTCGCCGCTGGGCGTGACGAGGCAGATCGTGCTCGTCAACGACGCCTCCACCGACGGCACCGGCGAGCAACTGGATGCCTGGTGGCGAGAGCTGCCCGACGACGCCAAAGCGTCCGCCGAATACCAACTCATCCGCCACGAAAAAAACCAGGGCAAAGGCGCCGCCCTCCGCAGCGGATTCGCCGCCGCCGCCGGCGACATCGTGCTCATCCAGGATGCCGACCTCGAATACAATCCCGACGAATACCCGCAACTGCTCGCGCCGATCCTCGCCGGCCAGGCCGACGTCGTCTACGGCAGCCGCTTCCTCGCCGGCAGGCCCAAACATATCCGCTGGGCGAATTATCTCGCCAACCGAGGCCTGACGTTCCTGTCCAACCGCATCACGGGACTGAAACTCACGGACATGGAGACCTGCTACAAAGTATTCCGTCGCGAGGTGATCGCCCGCGTCCGAATCGAGCACGACCGGTTCGACTTTGAACCGGAAATCACCGCCAAACTCGCCGCCCTCGGCGTCCGCGTCGCCGAGGTGCCCATCAGCTATCAGGGCCGCTCGAAAGACGAAGGCAAGAAAATCGGCTTCCGCGACGGCCTCGACGCCCTGCGATGCATCTGGCGATACCGCAAGCGTAGGCCACTCCATGAGTGACACGCCCACAGAGACGAACGGCCATACGAACGCCCCGCCGCTTCCCCTTGACGATCGTCGCGGCGGGCTGGGCGAGGTGGTTCGCATTTCCTGGCCGGCGAGCGTCAGCATGCTCAACAGCACGTTGATGCGGTTTGTGGATGCGCTGATGGTGTCGTTCGTGGGCGCGATTCCGTTCAGCGCGCAGTTTCTTGCCGGCATGACCGCCTTCATTCCTGAGAGTTTTGCCGTCGGCGTGCTGATGGTGGTCAACACGTACGTGGCCCAGAATTTCGGCGCGGGCCGGCTGGACCGGTGCAGCCAGTACACCTGGGCGGGGCTGAGGCTGGCGCTGGTCTTCTGCGTGCTGATCGCGCCGTTGGCGTTGCTGGCCAGGCCGATTTTTGAGTTGATGAGGCAAGGCCCCGAGTTCGGGAACCCGCCCGAGTTGATCGAGATGGAAGTGATGTACTTCCGTTACATGGTTCTGGCGATTTTCTTCACGCTGACCGCCCGTCCGCTTGAGCAGTTTTTTTACGGCATTCATCGGCCTCGGGTCGTGCTGGTTGGCAGCATCATCACGAACGTGGTCAACATTATCGGCGCGTACACGTTGATTTTCGGCAGCGAGGCGATCATGGGGCACTTGCGTCATCTGGGCATGGAGGTGACGCTGCCGCACTGGTCGGCCCGCGGGCTGGAGGGGGCGGCCATCGCGGTGGTTGTCAGTTGGGTCGTCTATTTCGCGATCCTGCTGGGCGTGTTTCTCTCCGGGCCTATGGATCGGCAGTATCGCACGCGCACCGCGACGCGGGTTCTCTGGAGCGACATCAAGGACATTTTCCGCACGGGTTGGCCGGCAGGCGTGCAATTTCTCAACGACATCGGGCCTTGGGTCATCATGAGCGCGATCGTCAGTTCGTTCGGGTGGGAGCATTTGACGGCCACCAGCGTGGCGATGCGGTGGATGCCGCTGTCGTTCATGCCGGCGTTGGGGATCGGCATCGCGGCGACGGCGTTGGTGGGCAAGTATCTTGGCGCGGGCAGGCCCGACATTGCCCGGCGACGCACGCATACCGCGTTGAAACTGACGGTGGCATACATGGGGCTGTGCGGGCTTGCGTTTTTGATTTTCCGCGAGGAGATGGTGCGGTTTTTCATCACCGTGCTGCCGACCGAGCCGGGCCAGGAGGCGTTGGCGTCCGAGCAGGTCGAGCGGATCGTGCGGATCGGCGGCGGGGTGATGATTTGTGCGGCCTTGTTTCAATTGTTCGACGCGGTGGGGATCACATACATCAGCGCCCTTCGCGGCGCGGGCGACACGTTGGGGCCGATGCTGATCGTCATCTGCACGAGTTGGATCCTGGTGGTGGGCGGCGGCCTGTTCACGGTCTGGGCGTTCCCGCAACTGGGCAGCGTAGGCCCATGGATCGCGGGCAGCGTGTACGTCGTGGTGCTGGGGATACTGATGACCTGGCGCTTCGAACGCGGCGCGTGGCGGAAGATTGATTTGCTGAAACGGGGGGACGCAACCGTCACAGGGCCTTGACGTAGGCGTCCACGGCGGAAAGGAACGTTTTGGCGTTTTCGATCTGTTCAGCGACTTCCTCTTTTGCGATCACAAAGAAGTCCTCATAGTCGCTGTCGCCACGCGTTTCAAAGGCAGCATCGATCATGCGGGAAAATTCCGCAGGAAAAATACCTGTTTTGATATATCGCTGCCGAAACACGGCAATGATGCCGGAATGTTTCTTGGAATCGAAGCCATCTATCGCCAGCACGGCCCGCATCGCGTGAAATATGCAGTAATACGAACGATTCGCGGCACATTTGTACGAACCTCCTTCGACCTCACGTACCGCGGTGTCCAGGCACTCGCGCGCCTGCTCAAGCCGGTATTTCGCGAGTCCCGTCTTGGTGGTATCGTCGTTACGCACACAACACCTTCCCATCCCTGACGACGTTCTGATAAAACGGCAGCACATCCAGGAAGCCGTAAAATGTTTCCGTGGACGTTATTTTTAAGGATAAAAGCACATCGTATTCCAAACCGATATCGGGCAGAAGCGCGCGAATTTGCTTTCGCGCGCGCCATGCCTCCTCCATCGGAATATCCGCCAGGACCATGATGTCGATGTCGGATTCATCGTCCTGGTCGCCGCGCGCGTAGGATCCGTACAGGATGACTTTGTGCAGTTTGTCGCCCAGGCTTTCCCTGGCCGCCTGGACGACTTTGCTCGTGATTTCATTCAATGCCGACGCGGTGCACATAAGACGCCTTCGTTTCTCTTTATGCTCTTCATTATATCGGCCAATTACTGTCGCGACCACCACCCGCCCAGCCAGAGGACGGCTGCGGCGGCGAGAAGCCACGGCCAGAGGTTCAGCGGTTCCGTCAGCGAGCGGGGCGCGGGGAGGGGCAGGGTGGCGATATCTGTCGGGGATTGCGTGGCGGTTTGCGTCGTGGGTTGTTCTGCCGGCCCGGCTATGTTTGGAATGAACACGCCTTGCCATTGGCCCTGCCCGTCGCGGTACAGGCCTGGCCAGGGCAGCGGTGTTGCCTCCAGCGTCGGCGAGGCGGCGTGCCAGCCGGTGGCGGGGCCTGCCTGGGTGGGCGTGATGAATTCGTATGTCGCGTGGCCTGTCGATGGTCGGCGCGGCGAGGGTTGACCTGTCGGTGCCTGGCCGGCCAGCCAGTCCACCGCGTTGGACAGCAGGACAACGAAACTCGCGTCGAGGCCCCAGTCGGTGTTGAGCGGGTCGATGTCGAAGGCGACATCGACGCGGCGCGTCGGCGAGTCGTTGGCGCTTCGCAGAATCAGCGTCGCGCCGTCGTCGCGCACCAGCGGCAGGCCAAGGATTTGCGAGGTGTCCACCGGCACGAAAGGCCTGACGCGACGCACGCCCACGCGGGCCAAATCTGCCCCCGCCGTCACGGGATCGTCCGCGACGACGGCCTGTCCAAGCAGCACAGGCCCGCGCTCCTCGCCTCGCTGCCACGACGGCGGCGGAGAAGGTGGATCAATCGCCAGCACGGGCTTGCCGCCCGCAGCCGCCGGAGGCGACGCCTGCGCGGCCATCACCACATCCGCGTCGGTGGGGTCTTCGACATGCTCCCAGCCAGGATTGACGCGAATCAGCCGCTCCAGCAGCGGCGAATCCCTGCCGACCACGACAATTTTCGTCCGCCCGGTTTCCCGCCTGGCCAGCCCCGCCTGCGCCAACGGACTCATGCCCGTCAGTGGGTTCAGTGGATCGGTTCTGTCGCCCGATAGGACGAAGACTGGCGCGAGGGCGACGAGATACGCGTCGCGCGCGGGAAGTTCCAACAGCACCTGGTCGTGCCCGATGGCCCATTCCTGCGTGGCGATCCGCTCTAACCGTGTCGGCGACTCCGGGCTGCCTGACGGTGCATTCGGCGGCGCGAAAACGTATAAGGCCATCAGCGTGTGCGTGGGCGAGTTCGGCGACGTTCGTGCGGATCCGGGAAGAAGGTCCGCCCACGTGAGCGGGGTTCCGCCGTCGGTGCCGCGGACGAACAATTGCACCCGGTCGTCGGGAAGCGGTTCGGCGGCCAGGGCGAGAATTCGCGGCGCCGTCGCGAAGTCCATGTTGTCGGCGTCAACGGGGATGTGGCTGACGCGGGCGGAATCCCGCGGTGTCGGCGGGGGGCCGATGATGTACACGTGGTCGGCGTCGTCGGGCGGGACGAGTTCTTCGAGTAAGGTTGCGGCGGGCATCGGCACGGGGCGAAGCGTGGCGACGATTTCCTTTGCCCGCGCGGGTGTGACGGCACGTTGGGATTCAGGGGATGCGACCGTCGTGGCCGCGTGGTCGGGCAGTGACCATCGCGGCGCGATCACGTACACGCGGTCGTCAGGATCGAGCTGGTCCAGCAGCGCGTCGGCGGCCTGCCGCAGAGCGGGCATGGCGTCGACCAACTCCGCCGACGGCGTCACCACGACGGCGACGGCCCGTCCCTGCCTCGCCGGCCCAAGCGTCCATCCCGTGCACGCCAGCACGCCCGCCAATCCGCCCGCCAACAGCAGCAGCCACGCGATATTCACCCGCCGCCGCCGTCGCCGGGCCGCCGCCGGCAACGCCTGCCTCGCCTGACGCCACAGCCGCAAACTGCCGACAACCACCTCCCGCCGCGCAGGCCTGACCAACGCCCACACCGCCACCGCCGCCAGCGGCGCCACCAGCCATAATGCCCACGGATCGGAAAAGCCCATACCCTACATTGTCGCAACGAACCAGCCTTTTTGCGCGGGAAAATTTCGACGCGCCGGCCGGGGAAGGCCTAACCGGCTTCGAGGGAAAACCAAAACAGGCTCTAATGTGACGTGGAAAACAACCGATCGGCCTTCCCGGTCTTGCACATGGAATGGCCGGCACACAGCCGCGAAGCGGCGTCTTGGGTAGCCCAGGGTGAGCGGTACGCCGCGAACCCTGGGAATAGCGGTTTTTCCCAATAGAATCGTGCCTGACGCCACTGGCCGAGGTCGCGCACGCGGGCCTGTACGGCATCGAACGGCGCGAACAGGGGAACCTGCGCGTCGTTCGATGCCGCCTTCACGCGACGGTGTGACTTGCGGCCAGTGGCGTCAGGCACGATCATGGAGAAAAAGCAACGCCTTGTCCCAGGGTTCGCCGAGTACGGCTCATACTGGGCTACCCAAGGCGTCCCTTCGGGGCTACGAACCGCGTTCGTGGATCAACTCTACGTGGATAGGCAGGGCGAACGCATGGTACCTTTCGCACGTGGCGTGACTGGCCGCAGGGCCCTGCCATGTTGCGTTTCAAACGTTTCCCGAGGCCAGATTTTCCACGTTAACCACGTTTTACAACGCAACATGGCAGGGCCTGCGGCCAGTCACGCCACATGCGAAAGGTACCATGCGTTCGCCCTGTCATGCGTGGTGGTCATGTGTACTCTCCCGATATCGCCATTATACTTCAGTCTGTTTTATCATACGATAAGCAGAAACGCGTTCCGCCGTTCACGCGTTCAGCAGCTTGTACTCCACCGCATCCGTAATCGCCAGCCAGGAGGCGTCGATGATGTTTTCCGACACGCCGACGGAGCCGAAGCATTTGCCGGTGGCGGCGTCGCGCCAGTCGATGACGACGCGGACCTTGGCGGCTGTCTCGGCGGCGGTGTTCACCACGCGGACCTTGAAATCCTCCAAATGCAAATCGTCCTTCACGCCGGGCCAGTGCGGCCACAACGCCGTGCACAACGCCTTGTACAGCGAGTCCACCGGTCCGTCGCCCTCGGCCACGGTGTGCCACGACTCGCCGTCGACGGTCAATTTCACCGTGGTCTCCGTCACCGGCTTGCCGTTGGTTCGCAGGGTGGTGCTGCGGTAGTGGTCTAACTCCCACAGTGTGCGATACCACGACCCACCGAGCGTGCGGCGGAGGAGGACTTCGAAACTCGCCTCGGCGGCTTCGAATTGATAGCCTTCGTTTTCGAGTTTCGTGACGGCGTTGAGGACTTTCCGTTGGGCGGGCTTGTCGTCGGCGATGCCGAATTTCGCGCCCACTGTGGCGGCGATGTTGCTGACGCCCGACAGTTCGCTGACGAGAATCCGCCGCGCGTTGCCGACGGCGGCAGGGTCCATGTGTTCGTACGACCGCGCGACGCGCTGCACCGCGTGGACGTGCATGCCGCCCTTGTGGGCGAAGGCGGCCGACCCGACGAACGGCTGATTCTCGCGCAGGTTGAGATTGGCCACTTCGTAGATGAAGCGGCTGGTCTGCGTCAGACGGGCCAGCGAGTCCGGCGTGAGGACGTCGTAGCCGTACTTGACGGCAAGGTTGGGGATGACGGTCGTCAGGTCGGCGTTGCCGCAGCGTTCGCCGATGCCGTTGACAGTGCCCTGCACGTGGGTCACGCCGTGTCGGACGGCCGTCAGGCTGTTGGCGACGGCCAGCCCGCAGTCGTTGTGCGTGTGGATGCCCAGCGTCACGCCCGGCAGTTCGGCGACGACGCGTTGCACCGTCTCGCCGATCCGTTCGGTGGTCGATCCGCCGTTGGTGTCGCACAGCGATAGCGTGGTCGCGCCCGCCTGCAAGGCCGCGCGAAGTGTCGCCAGCGCGTAGTTGGCGTTGGCGGCGAACCCGTCGAAAAAGTGTTCGGCGTCGTACACGACCTCCCGGCCGGCCCCGGCGATCAGGGCGACCGACTCGGCGATCATGTCGAGATTTTCCTGTTCGCTGACGCGCAGGACCTCGCTGACGTGCAGGTCCCAGCTTTTGCCGACGATGGTGACGACGGGCGCCTCGCTACGGAGCAGGGCGGCCATGCCTTCGTCGGCGGAGGCGGCGACGCCTTTCCGCCGCGTCATGCCGAAGGCGGCGACTTTCGCGTGCCGAAGCGGCTGGGTGCGGATTTCGACGAAAAAGGCTTCATCCTTGGGGTTGGACAGCGGATAGCCGCCCTCGATGTAATCGACGCCCAGTTCATCCAATGCCCGCGCGATCAGCAGTTTGTCCTGCAAGGTAAAACTCACGCCCTCGGCCTGGCTGCCGTCGCGAAGGGTGGTGTCGTATACGGAGATTCTTTTGGAGTTGTTTGTGTCCATGGTTGTTGATTGTCCTGTAGGTTTCGAGGCGAGCCACAAGCCACAAGCCACGAGGTATTCGTGGGTCGATTGTGTCGTCACACGATCCTGATTCTGTTGTTTGGCGGGTTCGTTCCCGCGGTCACTGCCTTTTTGATTTTTTCTGTGCGTGCCTTACCTTGTGGCTAGTGGCTTGTGGCTAGTGACTTTGCTGCAAAGAAAAACGGCCGCGAGTTTCCTCAGGGCCGTTGCGGTTCGTGGGGCGATGGCAATGGGCCTAAGGTTGGGGTTCGGCAATCATGCCGTCGCGAACGGAGACCGCGGCCTGGGAAAGGCTGGTCTGGCCAGAACGATTCTGGGGCGTTCGCATAACTCTCCAACCGGTAAGCCCGGCGCGCCCATCGCGCCGGAAGTTTTATCGTCGACACATCATATATCGGCACCCCGCCGCCGGTCAATGCGATAAAAACGAAATCCCAGGGTAATCAGATGGACATGATCCGGTTTTTCGTGTGATCCCGTGCGAAGAAGAGGAATGCACATACGATTACCCCACGAAATCCGCTTGCCAGAATGCCCAAGCCGGTTACAATCGTAGACTGGATGGTTTGTGTTTTCATCGGTAACGACGCAAAGGAGAGGTTATGAATCGTCTCATCGGTTTATCGGTTTTGGCCGTGGCGATGTCGCTGCCTGCGGTGTCGGCGCGGGCGGCGTGGGTGGTTGGCGCGGAGGTGAATTTCTACGCGGATCTCGCCAGGGCGAATGCGATGGATTTCGGCGGATACGCTGTCCCCATCGGCGCGTTCAACGCCCTGGGGCATGCCGGGACCATGGGGCATGTGTATGGGGCGGTTCAACCGTCGAATCCGTATCACGGGTTCTTCGGCGCGCAGTGGGACGGGCCTGTCGAGGTGTACACACTGTCGTTGACGCAGTTGGTCGACGCCGGCCGGCAGCGGCCTGACGTGATCTACCTCTACACCGACACCAATCCGGCGAATTATATCGAGATCGATCTGCCCGCCACATGGTGGGATGAGACGACCATCCAAGGCAAGGATATGGTGATCGACCTGACGGCGTTCAACGGCGGCAAGCCGATCCTCGCCAACAATTCGTATCTGCTGATGGCCGTGCAGACGATGCATCCGGGCGGCAACGACTCCAATTTCGGCGTGCTGTCCTACGGGTTCGAAGCCATCGCCGCCGGTCCCGCCGACGTGAATTTCAACCGGGACGCCATCGACGTGGAATTTGTCGGCGCGTATTGGAACAACCCCTGGCGGACGAACGATGGCCGAGTTGCCACGTACGGCAGCGACACCCTGACATACTGGGACCGCGAGGCGCCGGTGAACTCGCTGATCGTGACCTACGGCGAACCGCAGACGATCGGTTCGATCGGCCTGGCCCTGGTGGGCGACGCCAACAACCGTGACTGCCCCAAGTGGGTGATGATCGTTCCTGACGGCGACCTCTCGCGGGCGCAGCAGATTTGGATCCAGGAAGGCATGTCGGCGTACGGACGCTATGAGCTGCCCGGCGGCCCGATGGTCGGCGTGACGGAACTCACGCTGCTCATGCCCCCCGGCGACGACGCGGACGCCTGGGTGATCCGCGGCGACAAATACTACGGCATCACGGAGTTCCAGGCCTTCGCGCCGGTTCCCGAACCGGCGACGATGACGCTGCTGGCCCTGGGCGGTCTGGCGATGCTGCGGCGGCGGAAGTGACAGAATTGCCCTTTGGGTACTGTGGAGGAGATACGGAATGGTCTTTTTTACAAATAAGGAAGAAGGAATTGTCATGAAACGTGCCGCGGGTTTGGTTATCGTGGCTGCGGTGTTGGCGATACCGATGGCGTCGGCGCAGGCGGATTGGGTCGTCGGCGCGGATGCGAGTTTCTATGCGGATCTCGCCAGGGCGAACGCGTTTAACTTCGGCGGATACGCCGTCCCCATCGGCGCGTTCAACGCGCCGGGCAATGCCGGGACCCTGGGGCATGTGTATGGTTCCGTCCGGCCTGGGAATCCGCTGTTTGGATACTTTGGCGCGCAGTGGGACGGGCCTGTCGAGGTGTACACACTGTCGTTGACGCAGTTGGTCGACGCTGGCCGGCAGCGGCCTGACGTGATCTATCTCTACACCGACACCAATCCGGAGAATTATATCGAGATCAACCTGGCCGCCCTGTGGGGAGACGGGACCACCATTCAGGGCAAGGAGCAGGTGATCGACCTGACGGCGTTCAACGGCGGCAAGCCGATCCTCGCCAACAATTCGTATCTGCTGATGGCCGTGCAGACGATGCATCCGGGCGGCAACGACTCCAACTTCGGCGTGCTGTCCTACGGGTTCGAAGCCAAGGTCGCCGGCGACCTCGATGTGAACCTCAACCGCCTGCCTGGCTCCACGGCGACGGGAACCGGCTCGGGCGGATACGCGGGGCTTATCGACGGCAGGATTCACGCCATTGGCGACGGGAACGGTATTTTCTGGAATCGCGGCAACACGGATCCCAACACGGTGACGGTGAGCTATCTTGAGCCGCAGACCATCGGTTCCATCGGCTTGGGCATGGCGGCGGGGAATGCGGATCGTGACTGCCCGCAGTGGGTGGACATCACCGCGACGTTTGCGAACAACTCTACCGCCACGCAGCGAATCCATCTTACCAAGGAGATGGTCAGCTACGGCCGATACACGCTGCCCGACGGGCCGTTTGTCGACGCGGTGAAACTGACGCTGACGATGCCTCCGGGCGCGGGCGACGAAGAGGCCATGGCCGCCAACTGGTGGCTCAACGGCCGGGCCGCGGACCTCAACTTCGGCCTCACGCAATTCCAGGCCTTCGCGCCGATTCCCGAACCGGCGACGATGACGCTGCTGGCCCTGGGCGGCCTGGCGATGCTGCGGCGGCGGAAGTAAACGCGGCGGAGCGATGCGCAGCGGCGGTGTGGAATCAGGGAGTGTTCTGATAAAAGGAGAGTGCGATGAACGTGCTTCGTATGATGGTGGCAGGTCTGGTGATTTCGCTGGCGGCGCCGGCATTCGCGGCCACGTCGGTTTCGGATATGTTTCCAGGCCTGAATCCGGTGCTGGAATATGATGTGGCGAACTGGGACGGCATCGGCGCCATTCCCAATACGGGCGTCCGAAACCATGGCGGCCCCTTTGGCTCCCAGGTGGCTGGAGCGATCTTCGATAATGTGGCTATCTCTGAGGAAGAGGCGGGCGCGCCCGTGTATGTGGGCGACGACGGGCGGCCTTATTTACGCTTCCAGCAATACGGCTACGTCACGTGCAACGACAGTCCCGCGACGCATGAGAACGCGTTTCGCCTCGATGTCGGCTACACGCTCGTGGGGTATTATCGTTTTACGGAGGACTTTTACGCCAAGGAGGGCGGCGCCATCGGGATGGCCCACAAGGGCGGCTGGGAAAATTCGTTGCTCCATATCGGCTGGTGGGGCCAGGGGCGGGATTCGATCACGAATGTGACCAACAATAGCACCCTGCTGAAGGACGACCTTTCCAATGATCTGCCGGAGAACGAGTGGTTCCAGCTCGTCAAGACATTCACGCCCATCATGAGCGCCGACGCGACGGCGATTGAATCGTATCAGGTCGATTACTACGTCAACGGCCACCATGTCCTGACGAATGGGTTTGACGCGGAGGAAAACGACACGTTCCAATGGCTCTGGGCGGGGGTGGGCGATATCGGCGTATGCCGTCAAGGCCCCCTGGGCATCGACCCCAAGCACCAGATGATGGGGTTGGACTACGGCTACTTTGCCGCGTACGACCGTCCGCTGTCGGCTGAGGAGGTGGCGTTGTCCTACCAGTACCTCATCATCCCCGAACCGGCGACGATGACGCTGCTGGCCCTGGGCGGCCTGGCGATGCTGCGGCGGCGACGGTAGTCGGCAAATACAAAATCCGAAACAAACTCCAAAATTCAAAAGAGGAAAATTCCAAACGCTTATGCCACGCGACAAGACGCCTGGCGTGGGCGTTTGACATTTGGTGTTTGAAATTTTGTGATTTGTTTCGTATTTCGTATTTCGAGCTTCGGATTTTGAGCGTTCATTGGGATAGTTGCCTCGGAAGACGGCGACGGACTCTTTCACGAAAGACCAAGGAATAATGATCACCCATCCCGACATTCCCAACGACAACGGGTTCCTCACCAGCCTGGAGCAGATGAAAGATTTGTTCGTGAAGAAAGGCTGTCGGCAGCGGTTTGGCGGCTCCACGAAGGATGAACTGCTCGCGTGGCAGGCCGATTCGCGGGCGCTGCTGCGACGGCTGTTGGGGTTTGACACGTTCGACGGCTGCGACAACAAATTTTTCGAACTCGACCGTGAAGTGCTCGACGGCTACACGCGAACCAAGTGCGTGTTGCAGACCGAGGAAAAAGTGTACGTGCCTCTGTACGTGCTCACGCCGGCGGACATGAAGCCGGGCGAAAAGCGGCCGGCCATGATCTGCCCGCACGGCCATACCGCCACGATGAAGGAAAGTGTCGCCGCCGTGCGGCACGCGGTCAACGCGGACAAAGATTTCGACACCTACAACGCCCAGTACGGCGAGGATTTCGTCAAGCGGGGCTACATGGTGTTCTGCCCCGACGCCCGCGGTTTCAACGAACGGGCGGAGAAACTCAAGCAGGATCAGGAATGGAAATGCTCCTGCTATCTCATCAATCACATGGGCATTCCGCTGGGCCGCAGCGCCGCGGGCATGAGCGTGTGGGACCTGGTGAAGCTGTGCGACCACATCGCCGCGCGCCCGGACTGCGACGCGAAGCGGATCGGCTGCGCGGGGCTTTCCGGCGGCGGATTGCAGGCCTTGTATCTTGCCGCCGCCGACGAGCGGATCGCGTGCACCGGTTCGAGCGGCTATTTCTACGGCGCGTTGGAGGCGCTGCTGGTGATCAGTTGGAATTGCGCGTGCAATTACGTGCCGGGCATGTGGCAGCATTTCGACATGGGCGACATCGCCGCCCTGATCGCGCCGCGCCCGTTCATCGTGGAGACGGGCCTGCGCGACGCCCTCAATGGCGATAGCGGCCTGACGAACGTGACGTCGCAACTGGACATCGCGCGAACGGCGTACCGGATTTTCGGCTGCCCAGAGCACCTCGCCCTCGCCACCTTCGACGACGGCCACAAGTGGGTGGGTACGGACGTGTATCCGTTTTTTGGGAAGAATTTGTGAGGATGAAAACAGGCAGGATATTCGTAAGCCTCGGGAGGGGCGCCTTGGGTAGCCCAGGGCGAGCCGTACTCGGCGAGCCCTGGGATCAGACTATTGGCTGCCGTTAGGAGTTTTTATGCGATTTGGCGTGTGCACAAGCGTTCATAATGTCGAGCAGGTCGCGAGGGCGGGGTTTGATTATGTGGAGTGTCCCGTCACGGAATTGGCCGGGATGGAGGAGGCGGATTTCCGTGCGGCGATCGAATCGGTCAAGCGGTCCGGCGTGACGGTGGACGTGTGCAACATCTTTTTTCCGGGCATTCGCATGACGGGCCCGGAAGTGGACACCGGCGTGATTACCGAGTACGTCAAGCGGGCGCTGGACCGGGTGGCCAGGGCTGGCGCGTCGATGGTCGTCCTGGGCAACGGCGGGCTTCGCGCCATTCCCGACGGCTGGCCGTGGGCCGATGGCGTCCGGCAGTTCACCGACGTGCTGCGGATCATCGCCGACGGCTGCGAGCCATACGACATCACGCTGCTGCTGGAACCGCTGAATAAAAAGGAGACCAATCTCATCAACACCGTCGCCGAAGGCCTGGCGTTGGTGCGGGCGGTGGCGCATCCGCGGGTGAAACTGCTGGCAGATTATTACCACATGCGCGTGGAGTCGGACGCCCCGGCCTCCATCGTGGCGGCAGGCGATTGGATCGGGCATCTGCACTTCGCCAACGGCGTGGCCAGGGGATATCCCAAGGACGTGGCCGAGGACGACTATCCGCCGTTCGTGGCCGCGTGCAAGGCCGTCGGGAGCGCACGGCGAATTTCCATCGAGGGACGGACGGACGATTTCGACACCGACGCGCCGGCGGCGCTGTGCGTGATGAAGGAACTGTTTTCATGAAGACGCAGAAAGCCACCAGCCACTAGCCACCAGGGCTTGCGAGGCGCGACAGTGAATTCACACCTCGCGGTAGCGAGAGTGGCCCCGAAGCTCCGCGGACACGAAGATCAAAGCTGGCGGGCGACTTTTCGAGTCTGCGAAGCATCGGGACCGCTCTCTCGGACATACGGTTCACATGTACCGTTACGCACCGAAAACCCTGGTGGCTAGTGGCTTGTGGCGTTTGCGAGCAAGGAGTTTCCATGAGCGTACTGGATATTTGCCTGGACGACCTCCAGCGGCGGATTGACGAGACGGCCGAGGCCGAGCGGCTGCGGGCGTGGGTGGAGTTTCTGGACGGGCGGTGCCCGACGGTGGAGTTTTTCCCGTCGGAGCGTGCGCCGTCGAAGCCTGGCGTGGCGTGGCCCCGGCCTCGCGTGAACGAGACGCTGGAGGATTTCGACGCGATGCTGCTTCAGCAGTTTCGCGGCGTGTCGGACGTGCTGGAGCACGGCTGGCGGAACGTGTTGAGCGTGCGGAGCAATTACGGCACGGGGATTTTGCCGACGTTGTTCGGCTGTGAACTGTTTTTGATGGAGGACCAGCAGGACACGCTGCCGGCCGCCCGGCCGTTGGGGACCGCCGATGCCGTCCGCCGGCTGCTGGACCGCGGCGTGCCGGATCTCGACACGGGGCTGGGCGCGCGGACGTTCGAGTGCGGACGGCGGCTCAAGGAAATCCTGGGCCGCCATCCCGTGCTGGAGCGGTGGGTCTGGCTGTATCATCCCGACGTGCAGGGGCCCATCGACGTCGCGGAGGTCGTGTGGGGCAGCGACATGTTCTACGCGTTTTACGAGGATCCGCCGCTGCTTCGCGATTTTCTGAACCTGGTCACGGAGACGTACATCGCGTTCCTGCGGCGGTGGTACGAAATTGTGCCGCAACGCACGTCCTACGCCGCGCACTGGGGGCTGATGCATAAAGGTACGATCATGCTGCGGAACGACTCGCTGATGAATCTCTCGCCGCAGGCGTACGTGGAGTTCGTCAGGCCTTTGGATGAACGGTGTTTCGACGCGTTTGGCGGCGGGGCGATTCATTTCTGCGGGCGGTGCGAACACTACATCGAGCCGATGAGCGCCTGTCGAGGCCTGACGGCGGTGAACATGGGCCAGCCGTACATGAACGATTCGGAGATGATTTGTCGCCATTCGGTAGATAAAGGCATTCACATCGTCGGGTTGTTCGGCGATTTTCCGCGTCGCGACGGCGGCACGCTGCGAGGACTGGCGCATCGGCAGGGGTGAGCGCAACGTGACGCTGGCATCTTGCCCGCGTGTCTCGCGGGCGTCCCACCCGCGTTGGTTTTGCGAAAATGCTTGTTTTTATGGCATCCGTCGTGAGGAACAGTTAGCGAGGGCAAGATGCCCTCGCCACACGCGGGCGAGGCGCCCGCGTCACGTTATAGGCGATCGCCCTGGGGATTTTCCTGGGGGATTTCCCTTGGGCGAAACAATGTCCGGCGTCGGGCGTTTTACTTAGTAAAGGAAAAAGGTAGAGGCTCCGGGTTCGCGGTGCCGTCGGTTTGCCGGTCGCCGTTCCTGAAAAATTTATTCCGCATGGAAATTGTCGGGATTTTTTTGACACCCGGAAAAATTTCGTGATAATGAGGTCCAGCCGCGCATATGGCGCGGGTTTTGTGTGCGCGTAGCGTCGAGATGTTCAGGATTCAAAGGATTAGGGAGTATCGCATGTCCGTTGAAGAGCACAACTACAACACCATCGTTCGTCCAGTTCTGGAAAATCTTGAGCAGCGTCTGATGCTGACGACGCTGTATGCCGGGGATTTCTTCATCTATCAAAACAGCCAGGGCGACGTGATCCGCGTTGACTTGGTTGACTACACCGATTCCTCCGTGCGGGCGGAGTTGATCGCCAACCACCGCGACGTTTTTGTGGCGGGGCACCCGACGTTCGAAGGCGGCTACGGTGACGTCGTCGGCATCCTCTATAAAGCCAATGGCGACGTGGAGTACATCGGCTGGGGCGACGGGTTTTCGACGGTGTTTACGTTCGACGCCGACGGCAACAGGGGCTGGAAGGGTGGCCCCGCGGTCGAAACCATCAAGATCAACCCGGGCACGCCGCTGGAAGAAGACGTCACCTCCACCAACTGGGGCAGTTGGACGGAAATCTACGCGATCTACATTCCCAACGCCACGCCCAACACGCAACTGCTGGTGACGACGCTGTCGGACGACGGCATGGATCCCAGGGCGCTGTGGACGGTGGATGGGTTCAGCGGGACGACGCCGTTCCTCCAGGGATATAATCCCCGAAACGGACAATTCGATGAGCCGGGGGCGGATAACATTCATGCGCCCGCGGGCACCGGCGGCGCGCTGGTCGGCGGGATGCACGCACCGTACTCGCCGGAGGAAGGGGATCCGACGGCCGAGACGATGGGGCACTATTGGGCACCGGCCTACGATTTTGGCCGTTATCTCGACTACGGTATCGGCGTGTTCCCAGGCGGCTACATTGAGGGCGGCATCACCGTCGAGTCGGGCGACATGGGCCACATCCTGGTGATGGGCACGGTGGCGGGCAATGTCTATGTGCCGGGGTCGCTGGAGCGGAGCTATATCGGGTTCCTGTGGGGCACGATGGAAGTGTACGGCAGCATGGACACGCTGCTGCTCAAGTCCGGTGGCCTCGCCGAAGAAGGCAAGCGTCCCATGGACGCATCCATCTACGTGGCCGGTCAGATTCGGCTCATCGACGCCACCAGCGGCGACCTGGCGGTGAACATTCTCGTGGACAACGCGTACTGGGCGTCTTCGCCTTCGTGGGACCCCACGTTCGTCCTTGAATGGGAAGTCATTGGAGACGAAGAATGGCTTGACGAGCAGCAGACCGTTTCCGGCTGGCTGTTCGGTTACTGGGTGGATCACACCAACGACACGATGGCGACGGCACAGTACGTTTCGTCGCCCACCGGTTTCGCCACGATCTGGGGCCGGTCCGAACAGGCGATGACGGGCACAGGCACGGGCACGGGCCGCGGGTCGGTGGACTACTACGCCTTCTCCGTCATGGGCGGCCAGACGATCACGATCAACGGCTGCGTCGGTCATTACGACATCACCATGGGCGACACGTTCAACGGGTTCGTCGGGTGGGATGTGTACGGCTTCACGGTGAGACTGGTGGACATGCACGGTAACGTGATCGACACGCTGGGCAAGCACACCACGAGCGGCGCCAGTCCCACCGCATTCGATGAGCAGAAGCCCATCGTGTTCACCGCCCCCGAAGCGGGCATCTACTACATTGAGGTGTCGGATGACGGTCGCATACGGCCGCCCCTGACGTACACCTTGTTCCTGTCGGGGTTGACCGGGACGGCGTTGGGTGCGATTCACGTCGCCGGCATGTACGGCCAGGCGGTGGATGAGGAGACGAACACGGTCGAGGTAACGGGCATCAGTGTCCGTAACGGCGGTTCGGTGGGCGTCATCGACGTGGGAGAAACGCTCCGGGGCGGGAGCATCTACGTCAAGGGCGGCGGTGAGTTGGGCGTGCTGCGCGCCAACGTCATCACGGCCGGCTACCTCGAAACGGACAGCAACGTCGGTCGACTGCACACCGAAGGCAACATGAACATGAACGTCATCGTCGGGATGACGATGTTCAACGACAACGCCTACATTCAGAACATTTACTGCGGCGGCATATTTGGCACGATGCGGATCGGCAGCCCCAACATCCTGGCCACCACGGGATCGATCGGCATTATGGAGGTAGTGGGCGATATCGTGGCCACGAACATCATCGTCAACAGCGACGGTGTTGGTCCGGGCGGACGGATCGACCTGATCGACGTCGGCGGCAACTGGGGCGGGGCGAACGATCCGCCGACGCTCTCCACGGGTCCCAACGGTAACATCGGCGCCATCCGCGTGGTGGGCGACATTTACGAGCGGGGCATGGATGGCTGGCTGCGCGTGGTTCCGTACACGATTTACGACGACGGTCGAACCGTCGTGCTCAACGACGACGGCGGCGGGCAGCTTCGGGTGACCGGCCTGCGGTCGCCTGTTCTGGGCCCGAACGGTCAGCCGGTGCGCGACGCGAACGGAATGTGGCAGTTTTTCACCACGACGGTCGCGTTCCGCTACATCAAGGTGGACGGCGGCGTGGGCGGCGTGATTGTGGATTTACAGGTCAACGGCCCGGTGTCGATGGTTGCCGACGGCGTGGTGCACGTGTCGCACCTGTTGATTACCGGCGAGAATCCGACCATTTCGGTCAGCGGTTCGGGCGAGTGCAGTTTCTACTACGTCAGCGCGGCGGCGTTTGTGCAGTCGTTCACCAACACCACGCCGGGCGCGCTGGTGAGCGGGCGGTTTGGCGGCGGCGTGGATCGGATTGCCGTCAACGGCAGTATCGGCGCGCAGGCGGGTTCGACGGGCGCGTGGATTTCCGGCTACGAGTTCGCTCCCGGTTCGGGCATGGGCACGGGCACTCCGGCCGCGATCAACGTGGCCGCCGAGGTGCGGTTCGGCTGGTTCGCCAACCGCATTAACGGGTTGAATATTATCGGCGACGTGAACGTGATCAGCGCCGGCGGGAGCATTGGCGACCTGCGGATCGAAGGCAGCGTCAATCAGATCATCGCCAACAGCGACAAGCGGACGACGCCCGGCGGGTGGGACGGTATTGCGGGCGTGGTCTGGGCGCGAGGGCGGATCGGGTCGATTTCCGTTGGCGATGGCGTGGCGGACACGGGCGGCGGCGAGTTGGCCCGCGCGGGTATCTTCTCCACCGCTGGCATCGGCACGGTGAGCATCAGCGGCCCGCGGTACGAGTCGGGCGGCAAGGTGTTCGGCGAGATTCGCGGCGTGATTATCGGTTCGGGCGCGGGGATCGACAGAGTCGTCGGCACCAACGGCGCGACGCTGACGGGCTGGGTGCTCGGTACGGCCCTGGACACGTTTACCAATCTCGGGTGGATGATGACCAGCCCGATCGGGACGGTCAATTTCAGCGGCCAGGGCGCCTTCATTTACCAGACGACCATTTCGGGAACCATTGTCGGTTCGGTCATTACCTCCAGGGATTCCAGGGGT
The DNA here is from genome assembly GCA_009783465.1 of Phycisphaerae bacterium. Classification (GTDB taxonomy): domain Bacteria; phylum Planctomycetota; class Phycisphaerae; order SM23-33; family SM23-33; genus WRDM01. The sequence goes on from WRDM01000006.1 coordinate 50,526, forward strand.
ATCTGGAATGTGTACATTTCCGGCGATTATCCGCCTGGCGCCAACGTGCTGTCGATCGGCAGGATCGAAGCGGGCGGCGACGGCCTGATCGACTGCTTCATTTACGGCGGTTCCGGGCGCATCGGCCCGATCGTCGGCGTCGGTCCGGTGGCGGATATCCGCAACACGACGTTCGAATCGCCCGACGGGATCGTGTCGCTGACCGCGCGCGACTTCTCGGGCAACTTCTTCTCGACGCCGGGTAAGATTGACTCGATCAACGCGACGGGCATGTTCATCGGCAACACGTCCACGTTGATGGGCGGGCTGGGCAAGCTCACCGTCGGCAGGGATTTCCGCAACAACTATATCGCGGTGGCCGGCACGGTCGACACGGTGTCGATCAAGGGCCAGTTCATGAATTCGGCGCTGGTGATCCAGGGTGCCGACGGCCACCTGAAGAACGTCACCATCGGCGGCGACATGGACGAGAACAGCCTGCTCCTGTCGGCCGGGCGCATCGGGAAGATCGTCGTGAGCGGCCAGGTCCGCGGCGACATCGTGACGACCAGCGGCGGCAAGGCGGGCGACATCGAGACGCTCCAGGTCGACGGCGGGTATGTCGGCAACCTGACGGTCGGCGGCAGCCTGGGCACGTTCACCACCAAGACGTCGCTGGGGCTGGATCCGAGTTTGTACGGCTACACGCAGACGTTCAACATCTGGGGCAACGTGGGCATGATCCGCGTGCAGTCGGGCGGCAAAGACCCGGTGACCAAGCAGAACATTCCGGCGGACCTGTTCGCCAACATCAACGTGGGCGGCAACGTCAAGACGATCCAGGTGGACGGCACGCTGTATGGCGACATCAGCGTCAACGGCGACCTGGAGAATCTGCAACTGGCCGGCGGGCTTGGCGGGATGCTGGACATCGGCGGCACGCCGACGCCGTTCGGCAGCGTGCATGCGCTGGGATCGCTGAAGAATCTGAAGTTCAACACGGCCCAGGACATGGTGGCCGACCTGTTTCTCGGCGGCTCGCTGAAGTCGCTGGAGATGAAGGGCGGTTCGATCCTTGGCAATATCGAGATGCCGTCGGGCACGATCGGCACGCTGTCGGTCAGCGGCGGCGACATCGCGGGCAACGTCACGGTCCGCAGCGTCGAGAAGATTTCGGTGACGGGCACGCAGGACAAGACCACCGGCATGATCGTCGGCGGCAACATCTTCGGCGACCTGACCGTCACGGGCGGGAACGTCAAGAACATCACGCTCAAGAACGGCTCGCTGCTGGGCGACGTGTCGGTGCTCAACGGCGACCTGGAGCAACTGAACATCGAGATGGGTTCGCTGATCGGGTCGGTGCTCGTCAGCGGCACCCTGAAGAAGGTCGAGATTTCCGGCGGCGATCTGCTGGCCCCGGTGGAGGCAGGGGGCACGATCGGCACCGTGTCGGTCAAGAGCAAAAAAGTCAATAACGTCGTTATTGGCGGCAACATCGCCGCCCTGATCAACGGCGTCTACGGCGTGGGTAACGTGCAGGTCGAGGGCAACCTCTCGAGCACGATTCGCTCGGGCGTGAGCATCAACCAGGTGACGGCCGGCTCGATGAGCGCCGGCGCGATCGTCTCGGCGGCGTACAACATCGGCACGGTCAACGTCAAGGGCAACATGATCAACGCGATGGTGTTGGCGGGCTACGACGTCGGCCCCGACGGCGTGTTCGACACGGGCGACGACAACCCGCTGACCGGCGGCGCGGTCCATGCCGGCACCATCAAGTCGGTCACGGTCAACGGCCTGTTCTTCAACTCCACCGTGGCTGCGGGCGTGAATCCCGACGACCTGGCCAACCCCGCCAAGGGCGTCAGCCGCATCGAGAAGATGAAGATCAACGACAAGCTCAACACCAACCTGGGCGCGAGCGCGGTGTTGGCGCACACGTCGATCGACGCGAGTTTCCTCAAGTTCCTCACGGACAAGAGCATCGCCGGCGTGACGGCGAGCATTGTGACATACGCGGATCCGGCTGTGGGCGGCTTGCCGGAGTTCGGCCAGAACTCGACGTCGAAACAGCAGACGTATCCTTTGATCGGCACCATCGACGGTTTGAGCTTCAAGCTCACCGGCGCGGGCAAGGCGTACTACGACAGCGTCAACCACACGCTGATCCTGTGGGATACGACGTCGTCGAGCCAACTGACGATCACGGGCGACAACGGCGTCAACGAGTTGACGATCATCAGCCGGGACAACGCGGCCCTTGGCTCGCTGACGGCGGGCGCGAACGTGAATATCGAGCGGATCGAGATTGACGGCCTGGTCGGCAAATTGACGCTGGCCTCGGGCGTCACCGATACGCTGTACCTGCCGGGCGGCCTGAACGAAGGGAGGCTTCTCAGCCTGGCGCCGACGTCCACGTTTGGCGCCGTCGGCACGCTGGCGGTTGCCAACGGCACGGCCGCGGATCTGCTCGTCGACACGGTCAAGAATCTGACGGTCGGCGGCATGCGTCTGGACCTGGGCAAGGGCCAACTGGTCAACGACGGCAACGTCTTCAGCACCATGTTCTTCGAGACGGACGTGCTGTTCGGCGGCATTGAGAAGCTCGACGTCAAGGGCCTGCTCAACAGCGCCAACGTCTTCCGCGGCGAAGTGAAGACGGTGACGGCACTGGGCGGCGGTGTCAACGCGATGTTGACCCTCCTGGTGGGCACGCTGGACAAGATCAACAGCAACGCCAACACCAAGTTCGGCTTCACAGGCGACTGGGCCGGCGTGGTGGACATTCACAAGGGCCTGCTGAAAAACGCCTCCTTCGCCGGCGCGGTTGGCGGCGAGATTCACGCCGCTGGCGGGATCGGCAAGATCTCGGCGACTGGCGACATGACGGGCGTCATCGCCACGCGCGGCGACGTGGACAACATCAGCACGAAGGGCACGCTGCGAGGCCGTATCGGCGCGGCGGGCTCCGGCAAGACGGTGGACGTCGGCGCGATGGACGGTGCGTTGGTGAGTTTCGGCGGCAATTTGGACACGGTGAAGGTCGCCCGCGACATGGTCGACAGCATGATCCTGGCGGGCTTCGACGCCGGCAGCGCGGGCTACCAGCCGGGCGACAGCTTCTGGAATGCGGCCCAGTTGGACAGCCGAAGCACCAGTCCGGGCAATGCGGACAGGCCTTCGTCGGGCAGCATCAAGCAGGTCACGGTCGGCGGACGGATGGAACGTTCGTCGATCGGCGCGGGCGTCTCGCCGGGGAACGACGGGTTCCTGGGCAGCAACGACGACATGGTGTTCGGCATGGGCACGATCGGCAGGGTGCAGGTCAAGGGTTACATCACCGGATCGCTCAACCCCGCCGAACACTACGGTATCGTGGCCGCCAGCAACCTGCCGCAGGTCACGATGTACAATCAGCCCTTCACCGGGCTGGGCAACATGGTGGTCCAGTGGGTCTCCGGCATGGCCGGCCCCTTGCAGGTGGTCGACATCAGCGTGCGATACAACTCGGTGACCATCTACTTCAACCATCCGCTGGACATGTCGACGTTCGACTCGTCGTCGCTGCACGTGTTGATGGCGAACAATTCGTCGTTCATCGGCGCCACGGACATGATGTCGCTGTCGCACACGATATCGTACGACAACAGCCGCTACGCCGTGACCATCTCCATGGGCACGCAATGGTCGAATTACGGCGAGTGGATGCAGGTGACGGTGGACGACACGGTGCGGGATAACCGCAATAACCGACTGGACGGCGAGTTCCGCGGCGCGTTCCCGTCGGGCGACAGCAAGGCCGGCGGCGACTTTGTGTTCACCTACTTCATGGGCGACCTCCCCGGTGATTTCTACTACACAATCCCGACCATTCAGCCGGTTCTGGACGGCGGGCCGCTTGTCTTCTCCAGTACCTTTGCGTACTCGGGCGATGTGAGTATCCTCCACTTCTCCGCGGATGCGTGGACGTTCTTCTCGGCGAATCTGGTGGCCAACAGCAGTGCCTACCTGAGCATGGCGCTGTTCTATTATGATGCCGACGGCTTCGGCTACCACAAGCTGCTCACCCGGGTCGAAGCCAGCGACATGCCGGGCCAGTCGCTCTTCGCCGCGTTCGAACTGCCCGTGGCCGGCGACTACTACCTGGCGATCTGCATGCCGTCGGGTTTCGCGTCAACCATGTACACGCTGTCGATGACGCACGCCTCCAGCGACACGGAACTGGTGAACGCCCAACTGAACGGTGTGCTGCCTCGCGGCGCCCGCATCGCGTACGTGAGCAACGAGTTGAACGAGAACAACAACGAGCTTGGTTACAACGATCCCAAGCAGCTCGTGTACATTAACTTCACGGGCGGCGTGGCCACCAAATTCCTCGATTCGCACGGCTTCGACGCGGTCCCCGTGGGCGCGTTCAACCTGCGTGAGATTGACCCGACGCTGGCGAATCTGGAGAGCCAGATCATCAACGGCGGCGTGGTCAACGGCGTCGGCATCACCGGGATCATGGAGTACCTCCTGGAGATCTACCAGACGGTGCCCGCTTCGGTGCTTGGCATGGGCTGGAACGTCCAGCAGATCGTCACGGCGTTCGACTGGGACGCGTACGAGTCGGCCACGAACGGCCTGTTCTTCACGACGATCAATCCGGCGACGAAGGGGTACGATTCGGAGACGGAGTACACGACGATCTTCGTGGGCAACGCCAATACGATGCTGTTCGGCGGTTCGCTTCTGGGCATCGCCTGCCAGGTGGATCTGGCGAACATGGAAAAGGCGGACAACGCCATTGTGTTCTCGCAGATGTACGCCGGGTTCGCGACGGCTTCGACGGTGGCGGGCCGGTTGCAGCAGTACAGCTTTGCCCTGGCCAACTGCATCGCTCACGAACTGGGCCACACGCTGGGCCTGAACCATCAGCCGACGGTAGGCTACTACTACACCCTGATGCCGGACCTGTACGGCGGTGATTTGTGGGCCGACATGTTCGACATGGGCGCGCTGATGGCGTACCGTCCGATGTACGATGACATGTCGAGCCTGTCGTATCTGGGCACGGCGTATGCGGAACATTTCCGCGGCATGTACGGCTACGTGGGGTATGTCGACACGCTGACGCAGTTGACGTGGTGGCTGACGTAAGCGTTGGCCTATGACGGTTCACCAACGGGCGGGAGTCGCGCGGCGGCTCCTTGCCCGTTGTCGTTGCCATGGCGACAGGAGGTGTTTTCGCGTGAGCGCATGGTCTCCGAAAACTCGTTGCGGAGCGGACGTCGGATGACGCGGCGTCGTGTGTTCATTTCCTGTTATTTTCCGCGAAGCGTCGCATTGGAGGGCGTGGGCACGCTGGTGTGCGGATTTTCCCGTGCGTTTACCTGCGCGGGATGGGACGTGACGCTTCTGCTGCCGCAAGGCGAATACGCCGTTTCCGACGCGACGGTGGAGATGTATCGGCCGGGACTGTTCGGCGTGGCCGGGCTGCCGCGATATTACCGCGCGGTTGGCCGTCTCAGCGCGTTGGCGGACGTCACGCTGCTGGTGGAGAGCAGTCCGGCGTTGGGGGCGTCGGTGTCGTGCGTGGCGGACCTCGCTCGGGCGCGGGCGTTGTTTTATCTGCCGTTGCAGACGTCGTCGGTGTTGCGTGAGATCGGGCTGTCGAGGCAGGCGTTGGTGCACTGGGCGGGGATGCATCGGCTTTGGGCGCGGCGGATTGATTGGCGGGACAAGCATTGCGTCGTCGGCAGCGAGTTCCAGGTCCGGCAGATGCGAGCGTTACACTGCGGGCACGTGGATGTGCTGCCTGTCAGCGGCGTGTCGCGGGATGCGACGGTGCTTTCACGGTCGGCGGCGCGGCGGCGGCTTGGCTGGGACGATCAGCCGGTGGTGGGTTATCTGGGCCATTACTCGCGGGCCAAGGGCGTGGATGTGCTCGTCGAGGCGTTCGCGAAGGTTCGCGGGGCGGGCGTGCTGGCGTTGGCGCACAGCGGCCGGGGCGAACTCACGTCGCGAGGCCGGGCGGCGTTGGCGAGTCTGCGGGCACAAGGCCGTGTGAGAGAGTTGGGCGTGTGCGAGCCGCTGAATTTTCTTGCCGCGTGCGATGTGGTGGCGCTGCCGTACATTACCAGCAGCATTTGTCATCAGCCGCAGGTGCTGCTGGAATCGCTGGCAGCATCGACGGCGGTGGTCACGACCGCGTTGGGCGGGTTCGCGGAGTTGCTCTCACAAGGCCCGTGCGGCTGGGTGATCCGCCCCCGCGACGTTGACGCGTTGGCGTCGGCCCTGGCCGGGGCGCTGGCGGATCTTCCCGCACTGCACGCGACGGGCCAACGCGGGCGGACGGTGTTCGAAGCCTCCTGTGCTAGCGAACGCATGGTGGCGTATATGGATGAAATCGTAGCACGGGCGTCTCGCCCGTGAGTTTCACGGGCATCTTGCCCGTGTCTGGCGTTGCATGGGCGAGACGCCCATGCGACTCACGGGCGAGACGCCCGTGCTACGACGGAGACGCGATGACCCCATTGGATTCAGCGGCGATGCGGAAGCGACAGGCCTGGGCCGAGCGGTCCGGGACGCGGACGTACATTGCCGAAATGGGCCGCTATGCCCTGGCTCGCGACGAGGCGAATGTGCGGTCGCTGCTGGGGCGCGGGCCTGGGCGGCTGCTGGACCTGCCTTGCGGCACGGGGCGGTTTCTGGAGACGGCGAAGGCGTTGGGGTTCACGGTCACGGCGGCCGATTACAGCCCGACGATGCTGAGCGTCGCCCGGCAGCACGCGGGCGTGGAGTTTGTGGTGGCCGACGCGTTCGATCCGCCGTTCGCGCCCGAGACGTTCGACGCGATTCTCGTCATGCGGCTGCTGTTTCATTATGCCAATCCCGAGGCGATCGTATCGGCCCTGGCGCGGTGTTTAAAGCCCGGCGGGCGGATGGTCTTTGACACGCTGAATTGTTTTTCCACGCGTTGGCTGGCAAGCCGGGTGATCCAGGCGTTCCGCAGGGATCCGTCGCGGCGGCTGTATTTTGAGACGCGGACGTCGATGCAACGCAAGATCGAGCGGGCGGGCCTGCGCGTGACGGCGACGCGGACGGCGTATCTGTTGCCGACGCGGGCGTATCGCGGGCTGCCCCGCGCCGTGACGCGACCGATCGACCTGTTCGAACAACTCACGCCGCCCCCCATGCGAGTGATGACGTACTGGCAAGTCGAGAAACCCCGATGACGCAACACGCCGCCGAGTACCGCATGCTGGAGCATCGCGCCGCCTGGCTGACCGTTCTCGCCGGCGGATTCAACGCGTTTTTCGCGTTCATGACGTTCGGTTCGTCGCTGCTGATGCTGTACTTCATGAAACTCGACTTGCCGATGGACAAAATCGGCAGGCTGCTGTCGTTCTTCCCGTTCGCCGGCGTGATCGCGGTCGTGCTCGCGCCGCTGACGGCCCGCTTCGGCTACAAACGCACTTTCTGTCTGTTCTACGGCGTCCGCAAATTCGTGATCCTGGCCGCGTTAGCGACGCCTGTGATCATGGACCGTTTCGGCTTCGATGCCGGCGTCGCCTACGTCACCGTGGTGATCCTGCTGTTCACGCTCTGTCGCGCGATCGCCGAGACGGGGTACTATCCGTGGTCGCTGACGTTCGTGCCCAGCGAGGTCCGCGGGCGATACTCCGCCGCCACCAGCCTCGTGGGGTCGCTGGGAGGGCTGACGGCGCTGGTGATCGCCAACCAGGCCCTTCGCCGGTCCAGCGAATTGGGCGACTTCACGCTGCTGATCGGCGTCGGGGCGGTGGTGGGGGTTGTCGGCGTGGTGCTTCACGCGTTCGTGCCCGGCGGCGAGCCGATGCACCGCACCGTCCGCGTGGGAATGTACGTGCGGAAAATCCTCGCCGCCCTCGGACGCCGCGAGTTTCGGCGGTTTCTGCTGGCCGTCAGCCTGGCGACGATCAGCGCGGCGCCGATGGCATTCCTGCCCGCCTATCTGAAAAAAACCATCGCCATGCCCGACCAGGACATCGTGTTGATCAACATGGCCATGCTGGTGGGCGGCATCGCGGGGAGCGTGTTCTGGGGCCGCGTGGCCGATCGCCTCGGCGGTCGGCGGACGCAGATGCTCGGGCTGGTGCTCGGGTGCGTGTTCCCGATGTTCTGGCTGTTGCTGCCTCGCGGCGATGCGGGCGTGTACGCGGCGGCGAGTTTGTACGTGGGCGTCGCGATTGCGTTGTCGGGCGGAGCGATTGGGGTCGGCACGGCGGTCGGCAGCAGCAAACATTTATTTGGCCAATTGATCCCGCCGCGCCGCCGCGCGGAGTTCAGCGCTGCCTGGTACGCCAGCATCGGTTTGGCCGGCGGCGCCGGACCGCTGATCGTCGGCCATCTGCTCGTCGTCCTCGAACAGCGCCCGCTCGCGATAGCCGACGTGTCCGCCAGCCCGTTCGCGATCCTGTTCGCGGCCACGTCACTGCTCCAACTGGCCGCCGCAGCCATCTTGGCGACGGGCGGAGGAACCAAGCCAGTAGCCAATAGCCAGTAGCCAACAGGTATGGAAAAATAAGGGCGAAACGGCAATAAAAGCGGGAATGGCCACATCCGGAATTTTCGTCACGGCGGACGTTCACAACGGGCCGGGACTGTGCCCCGGCACCGCCGCGCGAGGCCAGGAAGGAAAATCGGTTGTTTTCCACGAAAAACCGACGGATCAATATTGGCCATAAAATCAGGTCACTCACGGGTAAAGAACGGAAAAACCCTTCATTTCTTTCTTGACCTTTTGCGAATCGGCGGTAGGGTAAACGGTTCGGAGAGGTCTTGCGACGGATTCAAAGGAGAACCCGATGCGTACATTCGTGGCATTGTCATTGGTGTTGGCGTTCGCCGTCCCCGCGATGGCGGGTGTGTTTACGTATACGATGGGGCCGCTCAACGTGGATTTGACGAAGCCGCAGAATGAATTGCGGTTTTCCAGCCCGTTCGAAGTGCCAGCGACGTTTACGTGCGGCGGCGAGAGTGTTGTGGCCTCACATCCCGGCGAGCCGGTGCAAAGCGGTCTGGGCGGCGCGGATTGGGTGGCCGGCTGGTTTTCGTTCTCCGGCGATGGTGACGACTGGACCGTGACCTGCACGACGGCGTTGTATATTGGGGATGCGAACAGCGATTTTTGGGTTGGCACGGTGATGGTGGGCGATTTCCAGTCGACGTCCGTCCGTTTTGCGGACGGCGTGATTACGATTGTCGGCGAGTTTACGGCCCGGCCTGGTCATGCCTCCATTTTCTGGAAGGACACGTTTGACGGCGACACGGACAGCATCGCCATCCCCGATTGGGATAGCTGGGAATCGGCCATCATGACGATTGAGATCACGCCGAATTTCTCTGGTGTGAACAGCGTAGGTGATTTTTTCGGAAACAATTTAGGTCAGGCTGGCAACTTGGCGAGCATTACGATCGTAAGTATTCCTGAGCCGGCGACGATGTGTTTGTTGGTCTTGGGCGGCGTGGCGCTGCTTCGCCGGCGGCGCGGGTAGTTCGGATACGGTTTCAGATACCTACGCGTACACCTTGACGTAAAACTGGCTTGCCTCTTTGCGCTGTAGAACGTCGTGCCATACACAACGTTCCACAGCGCAAAGAGGCAAGCCAGTTTTACGTCAAGGCGCGTGGTGTCGCCGTTCGGATTTATCTATCGTCCTCAACTCGCGTGGTGTCGCTCGTGGCTTTGAAATTGTGCGACTTTGTTGCTGATGACGCGGAGGGCTTCTTTGCCTTCGGGCGTTTGCGCCAGGCCTAGAAACTGGAAGCCCATGACGATGCCTTGGTCGTTTTCCTCGACGTGGCGGAACTGGGCGTCGGCGTAGACGGTGCCGTCGTCGCTGCCGAAGGCGATTCGCACGCCGATGTTTTCGCCGACGTCAAGCCGGGCAACGCGATCGGGCGGGCAGACCAGTTGGAACCCGCCGGCGCTGAGGTTGGTGATCCGGCCGGTCCAGACCGGCATCGAGGAGGGGCCTTGCGGCTCGGCGTTGCGACCGCCCATCCAGAACGACGCCCGCACGACGCGGTTGGCGGGAACGTCCACGCGAAGGAACGCACGACGCTGGAGCCGCTGCATCCGCGTGGGCAGGCACAGCGAAATCGCCTTCATCGTGACGTCGCCAAGCCGATGATCCACGATCCCCGCCACCGTGACGCTGACGAGATGCTTGTAATGCTTGAGTTTGAAACTCAAGCCCAGCTTCTCGGCGGGCGTGAATTCGTGCGGGGCGATGTTTGCCTCGGGCAGCGGCAGCTCGATCAGAAGGTGGGTGTCGGTCATGGCCAGCATGCGGCTGGGGTAATTCACCCACGCCCGGCTTTGCGGAATCGTAATGGTAGCCGGCACTTGTTTCTGCGTGGCCAACTTCAGCGCCTCGTCGATCTGTCGAATGCTCAACTCTTGAAGTTCGGACATCGTTTCTATCTCCTGTCCCTCCGTACGCGGCACATAGTGAAATTCGGCAAACACGGGGTTGTTCTTGAACAAGCATCCTTTGGGTGTGGCCAAATTTTTTTGTACGAGAAGAATTGCTGGTTTTGTTTTCACAAAAATCGACGATTCCTCTCGTGCGAGCAGAAAATTCAACCACACCTTCAGGGCTATCGCATCTAAATTCCCCGTTTTTTCGCGAAAAGGCTGTAGACTGTAGGCTGTAGGCTGTAGTCGCGGCAGTTTTTGCGACAACTTTTTCGACACGGCATGTCGCACCTACAGCCTACAGCCTACAGCCTAAAAACGGGACTTTTTAGATGCGATGGCCCTGGCCACACCTTTTGAATCATCCCGGAAAGCGATTTTTTGTCCGCGAACGACATTCTCTGGTATCATGAACAACTCGGTGGGGCGGTCTCCAGAAAACCCAATGATTTCGACGAAACACGCCGATAAACCGTATGAGGTCCGAGAGTCTGCCGTTGCTCCGAGAATTCTATGAAGAAAAAAGTCCGTAAGATCGCGATGCTGTCCGCCAAGCTGCTGTTGGCGGGCGGGTTGCTGGCGTGGGTGCTGTCGGGCGTGCATTGGAACGATTACGTCGCCGCGACGGACGCCGCCGGCAAGACGGCGACGTATGCCATTTCGCGGATTCAGGAGCACCCGGCCCTGACGATCGCGCATGGGGAATCCCAGTCGCACGGATCGCTTGTCGTGACGGAAGGTCGGCTGTGGTGGGCGTCGCAAAAAATCGTGAGGATCGCCGAGCTGGACTTCACGGACACGGTGAAAAAGAACGCGTTGTCCGAAGCGCGGGCACGAGGCGACGAGTCGGTGTCGCCGCCGTCGTTGCTGGAGGACGTCCGTCGGCGCGGCGTGCGGTCGGCGTTGGGGCAGATGAACATCCTGCTGCTGGTGTTGGCCTGCCTGGGTTTTCTCGGCTCGATTCTGGTCATCGCCGTGCGGTGGTGGTTCCTGTTGAGAATTCAGGACATCACGATTCGCCTGTGGGAGGCGGTTCGGCTGACGTTTCTGGGGCAGTTTTTCAATTACGTCATTCCGGGCTCGGTGGGCGGGGACCTGGTCAAGGCGTATTACGTCAGCAAGCACACGCCGCGCAAGGCGGCCGTGCTGGTGAGCGTATTTGTCGACCGCGTGCTGGGCTTGACCGAACTGGTGGTGCTTGGCGGCGTGATGTTGATTGTGATTGTGTGGGCGGGCATGAAGTCGTTTGACGACACGCTTCGATTGGCCGCGTATGTGCTGGGCGCGGTGTCGGTCCTGGTGATGGGGGCGTTTGTATTTCTGTTGAGTCCGCGATTCCGCAAGGCGTTGCGGCTGGAAAAACTGTATCAACGGCTGCCGATCGCGCATCACATCGCCGCCGCGGGCGAGGCGGCCACGCTGTACCGCAAGCGGCTGCCGGCGTTGGGCAAGGCCATTCTGTTCACCCTCGGGGCGCATGTGCTGGTGATTGGTGCGATCGCGCTGGTCGGGTTGAGTCTGAACATGGACGCCCCGTGGTATACGTATTTCGTGTATGTGCCGGTGATTTTCATTATCGCGGCGGTGCCGATCACGCCGGGCGCGGTCGGGGTGACGGAGTTGCTGTACCAGACGGCGTTTGCGTCGTCGAGTCCGAGCACGGTGATCGTGTTGGCGTTGCTGGCGAGGCTGATTCCGATGTTCTGGGGCCTGCCCGGCGCGATCGTCGCGGTCACCGGCACAAAACTTCCCAAGGCCAAGGAGATGGAAGCGGAGTTGAACGCCTGAAAAATCTCATTTTCGCCTCTTGGCAACAAACCCCTCGTCGCGGTACACTTTCCCTCTTTGCAACCAAGAGGATTCAGCCATGATCAAGCCCGCCGGCCAGAGTGAAACGATCGTTATTCTTGACTTCGGCAGCCAGTACGCCCAGCTGATCGCGCGTCGCGTTCGCGAGAACGGCGTGTACAGCGTGCTTGCCCGCCCGGACGTGTCGGCTGAGGAAATTCTCGCCCTGAACCCCAAGGGGCTGATTTTTTCCGGCGGGCCTTCGAGCGTGTACGACGCCGGCGCGCCGCGGTGCCGCAAGGAGGTTTTTGATCTTGGCTTGCCGATCCTGGGCATCTGCTACGGCATGCAGGTCGCGTGCGATCTGCTGGGCGGCAAGGTGCAGCCTGCCGACCCCGCGCGCGAGTACGGCCGCTGCCGGCTGACCGTCGCCGAGCACGACAAACTGCTCAAAAACATTCCGACGGAGACGACCGTCTGGATGAGCCACGCCGACCAGGTGAAGGTTCTCGGCGACCAGTTCGTGCCCCTCGCAGCCACGCCCACGTGTCCGATGGCGGCGATGCGTCACAAGACCCGCCCGATTTTCGGCGTGCAGTTTCACCCCGAGGTCACGCACACGCTGCATGGCGGCGAGATTTTCGCGAATTTCCTGTACGACATTTGCGGCTGCGCGGGGCTGTGGAAGATGGGGTCGTTCATCGACGAAGTGGTCGAGGACGTTCGCCGTCGCGTCGGGCCTGACGACCGCGTGATCTGCGGGCTCTCGGGCGGCGTGGACAGTTCCGTCGTGGCGGCCATGTTGCACAAGGCTATTCCCGACCGCCTGACGTGCATTTTCGTCGATCATGGCCTGCTTCGCGCCAACGAGCGTGAGTTTGTGGACGCGACGTTCCGCGAACATTTCAAGATCGACCTGCGCGTCGTGGACGCGACGGATTTGTTTCTGACGCGATTGGCGGGCGTGACCGAGCCGCAGGAAAAACGCAAAATTATCGGCCACACGTTTATCGACGTCTTCAAGCAGGAAGCGGCCACGGTGGCCAACGCCCGTTTCCTGGCCCAGGGCACGTTGTATCCCGACGTGATCGAGTCGGGTCAAAGTCTCGCCGGGCAGGCGGCGAATATCAAACTGCACCACAACGTCGGCGGGCTGCCGGAGCAACTGGGCTTCGACCTGATCGAGCCGCTCCGCGACCTGTTCAAGGACGAAGTCCGTGTGGTGGGCGAACTGCTGGGCCTGCCGGAGAAAATTGTTTGGCGTCACCCGTTCCCCGGCCCCGGCCTGGCGGTGCGGTGCCTCGGCGAAGTGACCCGCGACAAACTGGCCCTGCTCCGCAAGGCCGACACGATCCTGCTGGAGGAAATCACCGCCAACAACATGTATCGCAAGACGGCCCAGACGTTCGCGGTGCTGCTGCCGGTGCGCAGCGTCGGCGTGATGGGCGACGGCAGAACCTACGACTACGCGGTCGCCCTCCGCAGCGTCGACACCACCGACTTCATGACGGCCGACTGGTCGCGAATCCCCTACGAAATCCTCGCCACCATCAGCAGCCGCATCATCAACGAAGTCCGCGGCATCAACCGCGTGGTGTACGACATTTCCACCAAACCGCCGGCGACGATTGAGTGGGAGTAGCCTCCGATGGGGTTTTGCCCTCGTATAATGGAGTGAGCGGAAACCTGTGAGGGGTCGGAGGAGGGTGTCGGTATGGACGACGATATTCGCAATCCGGGGCGGCGTATGGAAGAGGATGCCCGTAATGCGGGACGGCGCATTGAGGGGGAGGTTCGCAATGCGGGGCGACGCGTCGAACACGGGCTGGAGCGGACCCGGGAGCGGGCCAGCGGCGCGGTGCGGAGCCTGTTCGCGATCGACGTGATCGCGATGGTGCTGGTGATCATCGGTGCGGTCACGCTGGGGCTGATCGGGCTGTTTCAGTGGAATCTGCTCCACGCGATTTTCGGGGCCGTGCCGTGGCTGGAGCGGCTGATTTATGTCGCCATCGGCGCGGGGGGCGTGTACACCGCGATCGTCACGCCGGTGCTGGTCCGGCTGCACCGCACATCCAGGCAGCCGACGGTCACACAACAGAGTCTGTGAGTGCGACGTGGATACGGCTTGCCGGTTTGCGTTGTAAGGCGTTCCAGTCGAGGAAGGTAGATCTGTCCATTTTCGCGAAGACCGAGCGGGATTGCGCGGATTGACGGATTAGAGGATTACCGTTCCAGTACGGCAATTCTGTAATCCTTCAATCCGTGTAATCCCGCTCGGTCTTCGCGAAGACGTGTAAACACAACGTTTTGCCGTGAGAAACGTTCACCAGCGTAAACCGGCAAGCCGTTGTGAAAGGTTTGGCAATTCGGTATGCTCTCTCTTGTCGCCCGTCGGGCGGTTGAGGGCATACGATTATGCGTGCAGCGGTGCTTGTCTTGGCGGTTGTTTTCTGCGGAATGCTTGGCGGATGCGGGATGTCGGAAGAGGCTGGCCAGCAATTGGCCGGCGCGAATGCGGCCTACTCCGCCGGCGATTACGCGGGCACGGTCCGCCAGGCGGATGCGTTCCTGGCCTTGCACAGCCGCTCCGGTGGCGCGGGGGAAGCGTATTATCTTCGTGGGGCCGCCCGATACAATCAGGCCAAGGCCCGCAGCGGCGGCGACTTGGAATATCTCGATCGCGACCTCTGCCAGCAGGCCAAGAGCGACCTTCAGCAGGCCATCGCCAAAAGCAACACGTCCGACCTCCGCGGCAAAGCGGGCCTGACGCTGGGGCACCTTTCGCATGACACGGACGACATTGACCTGGCCGAGCGGATGTACCGGCTGGCGATCGACGCCGTCGGCAAGGATCCGGTGATGGGGGCGGAGGCGTTGTATCGCCTCGGATGCGTGTTGCAGCGGCAGGGCAAGTGGCGGGACGCGGACGTGCGTTTTCAGAAGGTGATGTACGAGTTTCCGGGCGGTGAGCCGGCGCGGGCGGCGGCAGGCCGGGTTAACGCCAACGCGTGGACGGTTCAGGCGGGCGCGTTTGCCACGCGCGACAACGCCGACCGCGCCGCGGCATCGCTGACAGGCAAGGACGCCTCGCTGCCCGCCCGGACCGTGGCGATTCTCGACGGCCAGCCGCGATACGTCGTGCACGTCGGGCGATACGTGAAATACGAAGACGCCGACACGATGCGCCGCCGCGTGAGGGCGTTCCAGAGCGACGCATTTGTCACGGTGACGAAGTAGCGTGACGTCACAGCCCTGCCCATTGGCGGATGGGGTCTGTCGTCGGGATGGGGGCGAAGATCAGCCAGGCGATGTTCAGGCCGGTGACGATGTCGTATGCCCAGGTGGCGCGTGGGTATTTCCAGAGTTGGATTCGCAGCCAGAAGTTTCCTTTTCGCGGGTCGGTGATGGGTTGTTTTCCGTCGATGACGGCCTTGGTGTAGAAGACGCGTCGCAGGACGGTCAGCAGGGGGAGGAAGGCTTGCTGGACGAGCAGGGCGGGGATGTTGTGTGCGAAGGTTGCGATGAGGATGGCGGCGATGCGTTCGCCACGTTGCCAGTAGCCCACGGTGCATTCGGGGATGATGTCCTCGGCGCGTGCCCGGGTGTAGGCGATCATGTATCCGTTGAACATGGCCAGGGCGGCCATCAGGATGAAGCTGATGTTCGCGGGGGCGGCCCAGGCGTAGTAGACGGCGATTCCGGTGAAGACGACGAAATCGGCGAATCGGTCGAGGGTGCTGTCGAGGAACGCGCCAAATCGGCTGGTGAGGTTGCCGATGCGTGCGACCGCGCCGTCGAGCATGTCGCAGGCGGCCGACAGGAACATCAACGCCGCGGCCAGCAGGAGGTAGATGTTGGCCTCAGCAAGCGGCGTCCAGTTCCACGCCGGCCTGGCTGCTCCTGCGCCCAGCGCGTAGCAGACGCCGATGCCTGCGATAATCACCAGGCCTGCCAGGGAAAGCATATTCGGCGTGATGCCCACGCGCAGCAGCATGCGGGCGCAAAAATCCCGTGCGACGACAAACCCATGACCAATCGCGTTTCCGATCATGGGGACATGGTAGCACGGGGACGTTTTTTTTACCACAGAGGCACAGAGGATACGGAGAAAACGAGGTCGCAGGGTTTTGCGGCGCGTGGGTGAATGTGGCCTGTGGTTCGAGGGAGTCATTTTCGTTAGAGCGGTTCACGATTTGCTGTGGCTGCTGGCCTGCCTGCGGCGTCGCCAGGCGGCGTCGGCCTGCATCGCCGATGCGACGGCATCGGCTGCTTCGGCCTCCTGGCCTGGCTCGTCCTCGGCGACGGCCAACAGCGACAGCAAATCGTGAACCGCTCTAACTCGTTGACTCGTGAATTCGTGTGCAGATCCACGAGGTAACGAGTCAACGAATTCACGAGTCAACGAACGTCATCGTTCCCGGCTGATGCCTGGGTGTCGGACGTCTTTGCCCTGGCACATGTAGATGACGTCTTCGGCGATGTTTGTCGCGTGGTCGGCGATGCGTTCGAGGTGGCGGGCGATGAGGATGAGGGCCAGCGCCCGCTCGACGATCGTATCGGAGTTTTGTTTCATGATCGTCAGCAGGTGGTCTTTCACCTGGTCGCACAGGCGGTCGACGATGTCGTCCATCATGATGACGGTTTGGGCCAGCAGCGGGTCGGACTTCACCAGGGCCTGCATGGCCTTGTCGAGCATGTCGCGGGCGGTGCTGGCCATTTTGGGGATGTCGATCAGCGGCTTGACGGGCGGATGCTGTAGCAGGGTGCGTGTGTTCTGGGAGATATTGATGGCCAAATCGCCGATGCGTTCGAGTTCGCCGGTGATTCGCGTGCAGGCCATGAGGAACCGCAGGTCGGAGGCGACAGGCTGATACGTCGCCAGCAGCGCCAGGACGATCTCGTCAATCTCCAGTTGCATGCGATTGACGTCCTGTTCGTCGTTGGGCACGTCCTTGGCGATGGATTCGTCGCGTTCGACCAGGGCGGTGATGACCTGGTCGGTCATTTTGGCCGCCGCCGCCGCCATCATCAGCAGTTTGCTCTTGAGGTCGCCAAGTTCCTTGTCAAATTGTCGGGGATGGATGGTCATGGCACGTCCTTGTAACGGGAGCCGTTCTTCGCTTGCTCACGGTGCAATCATATCACGTTCGAGGGAGTAGTTTCGTGGCTTCGTTAACTCGTTAACTCGTTGACTGGTTTCTTGGCGAAACCACCAGTCAACGAGTTAACGAATCCACGAGTCAACGAAGCCGCGGCGTTTAACCGTAGCGTCCCGTTACATAATCTTCGGTTCTTTTGTCCTCTGGACTTGTGAAGATTTTGTTCGTGGCTGCGAATTCTACCAAAACCCCCAGGAGCATGAAGGCGGTGTGCTGCGAAATCCGGGCGGCCTGATGCATGTTGTGCGTGACGATCACGATGGTGTACTGGCTGGCCAACTCGCGCATGAGTTCTTCGATGTGCTCGGTGGCGATGGGGTCCAGGGCGGAGCAGGGTTCGTCCATGAGCAGGACTTCGGGTTCGACGGCCACCAGCCGCGAGATGCACAGCCGCTGCTGCTGTTCGGCGGAGAGTCCCAATGCGGGCGAGGCGAGGCGGTCCTTGAGGGTGTCCCAGAGGGCGCTGGCTTTGAGCGAGCGTTCGACGGCGGCGTCGAGATCGGCCTTTTTCGTGACGCCGTGCACTCGCATGCCGTAGACGACGTTATCGTACACCGACAGCGGAAAGGGGTTGGGCCTTTGAAACACCATGCCCACGCGTCGGCGGAGGCTCGTCAGCGGGATGCCGTCGTAGATGTCCTGGCCGTCGAGGAGAATATTCCCCTTCACGCGGCAGTAGGGCGTCAGATCGTTCATGCGGTTGAAGCACCGCAGCAGCGTGCTCTTGCCGCACCCGCTGGGGCCTATAATCGCCGTGATCGACCGCGACGGAATCGACACGCTCACATCCTTGAGCGCGTGAAACTTGTCGTAATGCAGGTCAAGGTGTTCGCTGCGGATCTTCTCTTGCGTTGCCGTGGTCGTTTCCATAAGTGCCGCCGTCTGTCAAAAAAGCCACTAGCCACAAGCCACCAGGTATGGCGGGGTTTGTTTTCACTCAGTCGATCCCTGTTTTGCCTGGAGGCATCGTTGTTTCCGCTGTCACTGTCTTATTAGCCAGAGCCGTTCCTTACCTTGTGGCTAGTGGCTGCCGTTCTCTGCTATCCAAAATGTCCCGTAATATACTGTCCCGTTCGGCCGTGTTCGGGGTTGGTGAACAGTTTGGCCGTCGGGCCTGCTTCGATCAGTTCGCCCATGAGGAAGAACGCGGTGCGGTCGCTGGCTCGGGCGGCCTGTTTGGTGTTGTTGGTCACGAGCACGATGGCGTATTTGCTTTTGAGTTCGGCCAAGGCTTCCTCGATGGAGGCGGTGGAGATCGGGTCCAGCCCGCTGCACGGTTCGTCGAGGAGGAGGATGTTCGGCTCGAGCGCGAGCACGCGCGCGATGCAGAGCCGCTGCTGCTGCCCGCCGGAGAGATTGGTGGCCAACTCGTCGAGGCGGTCTTTGACTTCCGTCCAGAGGCAGGCGGCCTCGAGCGACTCCTGCACGAGTTGCTCCAGTTTGCTTTTGGACCGCACGCCGTCCATACGGGGGCCGAAGGTGATGTTCTCGCGGATCGTCCACGGCAGGGGGGTTGGCACGGCGTATACCATGCCGACGGTCCGCCGCAGGGCGGGCACGCTGACGGTCGGGCCGTAAATGTCGTGCCCGTCCAGCAGGATCGTTCCCTCGCGGCGGAAACTCGACTCCAGGTCGGTCAGGCGGTTAAGACACCGCAGCAGGGTGCTCTTGCCGCTGCCGGCGGGCCCGATAATAGCCAGCCGCTCGTTGGGGAAAATGTCCAGGTTGATCCGCCGCAAGGCCGGGTACTCGCCAAGAAACGCGCTGAAGTCGCGCACGGCGACCTTGGGGGCGAGGGCCTTGGCTTTGGTGTTGTTGGGGTTGTGTAGTATGGTTGTCATCGGTTTCTCACCGGCTCTTGACGCTGAATCGCTGCATCAGCCAGTACGCCAGCAGGTTGATGGCCAGGATCGTCAGGACCAGGACGGTGGCGGTCGCGTAGGCTTTGTCCATGCTGATGCCCTCGCGGCTGAGGATGTAAAAATGCAGCGCCAGCGTGCGCGAGGAATCGAACATGGATTCGGGCATATTCAGCACCGAGCCTGCCGTCAGCATGACGGCGGCGGTTTCGGAAATGCTGCGTCCGATCGAGAGCACGACGCCCGTGCCGATGCCCGGCAACGCCCCGCGAAGCACGACCCGCGTGACCATCTGCCACCGCGTCGCGCCCAGGCCGAAACTCACGTCGCGATAACTCGCCGGCACCGCCCGGATGGCCTCCTCGCTGGTGCGGATAATGGTCGGCAAGACCATGATCGCCAAGGTCAACGCGCCGCTGAGGACGCTGATCCCCAGGCCGCATACGTCGACGAAAAAGACCCAGCCAAACAGGCCGAAAATGATCGACGGAATGCCCGCCAGGCAGTCGGCGCCGAACCGGATGGCGTGGGTGAATCGGCTTTCGCGCGTGTACTCGGTGAGATAGACGGCCGTGGCGACGCCGACGGGCGCGGCGATAACGACGGCCAGGCCGGCCACGAACACCGTGCCGACGATCATGGGAAAGATGCCCCCGTCGCGTCCCATGTTGGCGGGGCTTTTCGTGAGGAATTCCCACGTGATCAGGGGCAGTCCGTGGTAGAGGATGTAGGCGATGACGAACATCAGCACGCCCAGCGTCACCAGGGCCAGCGACCAGAGAAAGGTCACCGCCATCGCCTGGGTGTGGGCGGGTTTGACTTTCAGTATCATCACACACCCGCCTTTCGGCTACGGCGTCGCGAGACGGTCAGGGCGATGCTGTTGAGGATCATGATGATGACAAACAGAACCACGCCGGTGGCGAAGAGGGCTTGCCGGTGGTCGCCGGCGGCGTAGCCCATTTCCAGGGCGATGTTGCTGGTGAGGGTTCGTACGGGGTCGAGGATGCTTTGCGGGATGTCGATGGTGTTGCCCGCGACCATGATGACGGCCATCGTTTCGCCGACGGCCCTGCCCATGCCGAGGATGATGGCCGCCACCACGCCGCTGCGGGCGGCTTTGATGATGACCATGTGCGTGGTCTGCCAGGTGGTGGCCCCCAGGGCGATCGAGCCGTCGCGGTAGGATTTGGGCACCGACCGCAGGGCGTCGACGCTGATGCTTGTGACGGTCGGCAGCACCATCACGCCCAGCACCACCCCCGACGCCAGCACGCTCAACCCCCACCCGCCGAATACGTCGCGGATAAACGGCACCAAAATCACCACGCCGATGAAGCCGTACACTACCGACGGAATGCCCGCCAGCAGCTCGATACTCGGTTTGAGCACGGCGACCACGCGGGGCGGACAAAACTGCGTCAGGACGATGGCACAGCCCAGGCCGAGGAAACCGCCGATGAGCATCGCGACGACCGTGACCATCAGCGAGCCGACGATCATCGGCAGAATGCCGAAATGCGGCGGCGATTCGGTGGGATACCAGTCGCCCGAAAACAGAAACGAGCCCGCGCCGACCTTGGAGATGATCGGCAGGCCTTCCTTGAAGATAAACCCCGTGATGACGGCCAGGCTGGCGATGGCCGTCAGGGCCATCAGCATGAGCATGGCTCGGAGGGCGCGTTCTTTGAATCGTCCCCAGGCGGCCAATCCGCCGGTCCAACTGGGCGCGGCGGGGGCGGGTGTCGTGATTTCCGTGATGCCTGGTTGGGCCTGGTCGGGCGGCAAACCAGGCTCGGCGGGCGGTGCGTCGGGCTCGCTTGTCTGTTGTGAGGTCATCTAAATAAATTCTTCATGGATGGCCAATGAGTTCTTAACATATTGTGCAAAAAGTCGGCCTCGGATGACATAGGGAACTCGGGGAAAAACGAAAAAAGCGGTTAATTTTCCGTCGGCTCACCCGCCTCCGCCGGCGTCGTCGTTGCCCAGGGGAGTGGCTGTTGCTGTGTGGGAGACAGGCTGACAAGTCCTTCTCGTTCAAGCAGTTGCTGTCCGGCGTCGGAGAGGACGTATTCGGTGAATTCGCGGGCGATTTTCGGCACATTCGCGCCATTGCGGAAGGCAAAGATGAACGGACGTTTGAGCGGGTACGATCCGTCGCGGACGGCCTCCAGGGTCGGGGTGATTCCGTCGACGTCCAGGGCGGCCAGGCCTGAATCGTGCGTCACCAGCCCCAGCGACATATACCCGATGGTCGCCCGGTCGTTCCGCACGAGTTCCTTCACCGCGCCGTTGGATTCCTGCGTGACGGCCTTGGTGTAGATGCGGCCTTTGAATTGAATCAGCCTCAACTGGGCGGGGGCGTGGCCGTAGTCGCTGGCGTGTTCGGGGTGTTGCTTGATGTCCTTGATGCCCTCGTTCATGACGAGTTTGGCGAAGGCTTCGCGGGTGCCGCTGCCTTCTTCGCGGGTGATGACGTGAATGGTGCGGTCCTCGCCGCCGACGGCTTTCCAGTTGGTGATGTCTCCGGAAAAAATCAGGGCGATCTGCCAGCGGGTTAGTCCGTGCTTGAGGACGGGATTGCTCGGGTGGACGACGATGGCCAATCCGTCGTAGGCGATGATGACGGGGTCGCAACTGGCTTCGCTGGGATCGTCTTCTTTGAGGTCGCGCGAGCACATGCCGATGTCGGCGATGCCGTTATTGACGCCCTCAAGCCCCGCCTTCGAGCCGCCGCCCTGGACCTCGACATTTCGGCCTGTTGTCTGGGCGTTGAATTCCTGCGAAAGCATCTCCGCGAAGGGCTGAATGGACGTCGACCCCAGGACGTTGGTCGTGCCCTCCCGAGATCCCCGGCAGGCGGCGGTGAAACCCATCGTCACACAAAGCCACGCAATCAACATTATCGTTCGTACATCCATGCGCCAACCGTACTCGCAACGGCGAGGCGATGCAAGGGTTTCTTTTGTGGACAGAAAAGTCAACCGCCCCGCCCTCGCAGATCCTTATTCCTGCCGTGACTCGATCAGGCTTACGAATTCCTTCAGCGTGTCGAAATATTTCGTTCCCGCGACGAGCATGAGGTTGTTGTGGCCGGCGGATTCGACCCAGTAGAACTGTTTGGGTTCGTTGGCGGCGTGGAAGTTTTTTTCGGCGTGCCAGAAGGGCAGCAGGTTGTCCTGTCGGCCATGGATGAACAGCACGGGGCAGTGCACGTTGGGCAGTTTTTCGAGGTTTCGGTAGCGGTCGCGGGGGAAGATCGGCCAGCGCGTCGCCACGCGGAAGGCGGAGGTGAAACTGCTTTCGAGGATCAATCCGCCGACGGGTTTTCGCATGGCCAGGTCGGTGGCGGGCCCACTGCCGAGGGATCGTCCCAGCACGAGGATCCGGCTGGGTTCCACGCCCGCTTGCGTCACGAGGTAGTCGTACGCGGCGTCGATGTCGGCGTAGGTGGCCTCCTCGCTGGGCGAGCCTTCGCTCGTGCCGTAGCCGTGGTAGTCGTACGCCAGCACGTTGTACCCGGCCGAGTCGAACATGCGGTAGTAGGGCTCCATCTGCCCCATGTCCTCGCCGTTGCCGTGGCTGTAGAGGATCGTGTAGCGGGCGGCGGGGTTTTGCAGGTGCATGGCGGCGATTTTCGTGCCGTCGGCGGTGGTGAGTTTGAGAATCCCCTCGCCGTCGGAGTAACTCGCCGGTCGCGGCGGATGATACATGATCCGATTGATGCACCCTGTAGCCACGATCACTCCAAAAAGATACGCCCCGGCCAGCAGCACGCCCAGCCGGGCCAGTTGACGTGTAAACGTCATCTTCCGCCGAGGGGCCTTGCCGGTCGCGGCCGGGATGGCGTTTTTTGTCATCATGGGGGCATTGTATCATTTGCGTGGACACATGCCGTCGAATCTCGCGAAAAACGGGAACATTATGCGATGGCCCCGGGCTCTGGAGAAAAGACTCTTGAACCGCTCGCCGGTCGTTCGTATAACTCTCGTACGAAATTTTCGTAAAAAGAGATCATCGCGTGTCGAACTTTGAGGATGATCCCGTCGTATGTTGTGTATCCGCGCCGCTTTGCGTCCCGCTGTGTCCGTCCTGCGTCGTCCGTGAGGTTTGGCGGGCAGGCGTGGCGGCGTGGGCAGGTCGCGGAATTTGGTGTGCCTCTCTACGGAGCAATCGATGGCTCATGACATTATAAAGGACTCGGTGGAGGCCCAGACGCATCGGGCCAGCGCGTTTATTATTGCCATTTTGCTTGGCGGCGTGCTGGTGGTGCTCTCCTACATCGCGTTGTGGTTTGTCTTCCCCGAGTACACCGACGCCGACGGCAGCAACTTCTACAGCGACGTGCTGGCCCTGGCGGGCACCGTCCTGCTGGGCGCGCCCATTGTCGGGCACGCGTTCAAGCATTTGGCCAAGGGGCACATGCACATGGACGAACTGGTCGCGCTGGCGGTGATCGCTGCCGTCGCGACGGGCGACTACCAGACCGCCGGCGCGGTGGCGTTTTTCCTGCTGTTGGCCAACCTGATCGAGACGCGCACGGCCCTTGGCGCCCGCGCGAGCATCGAGAGCCTCATCCGTCTGACGCCCAAGAAGGCCCACCGCGTCCGGGACGACAAGGAAGAGTTGGTCGATCCGCGCGAGCTGAAGGCCAACGACATCGTTCGCGTGCGGCCTGGCGACAACGTGCCCGCCGACGGCGTGATTGTCAGCGGGGCCAGTTCGATCAATCAGGCGAATATCACGGGCGAGTCGCTGCCGGTGGACAAGGCCGTCGGCGACGAGGTGTTCAGCGGCACGAACAACCAGGCCGGCGCGATCGACGTCCGCGTCACGCGGGCCGGCGAGGACACCACGCTGGGCAAGGTGAAGAATCTCATTCTCCAGGCCCAGTCGAGCAAAATCCCGGTCATGCGGATGATCGACCGTTACGCGGCCTGGTATACGCCGACGATTTTGATGCTGGCGGGCGCGGTGTTGTTTTTCACGCGGGAGGCCGACGGCATGAACCGCGCGGTGACGATGCTGGTGCTGGCCTGTCCGTGCGCGTTGATTCTGGCGGTGCCGACGGCGATCGTGGCGGCGCTGAGTTGCGCGGCCCGGCTGGGCATTTATATCAAGGACGTCTCCGCGTTGGAGACGGCGAAGAATTTGACGGGGTTCGTGTTCGACAAGACCGGCACGTTGACGACGGGGCAGTTGAGCGTGACGCAGATGAAGCCCGCCCCCGGCGTGGACGGGGCGGATTTGTTGTCGGCGGCGGCCAGTGCGGAGCAGATGTCCAAGCACCCGGTGGCCAGGGCGGTGGTGGCGGTGGCGGAGAAGGCCCGCATTTCGCTGGGGAAACCGAAGGATTTCGAGGAAATTTCAGGCCGAGGCGTGCGGGCCAGCGTGGACGGCTCGACGGTGATGGTCGGTCGGGCGACGTGGCTGGCGGAGCAGGGCGTGGACATGTCGCCGATGAACGACCCGCGATTCGCCGAGCCCGAAGGCGTCTCGACGCTGTACGTCGTGCGCGACGGGATGCTCTTGGGCTGGATCGGCCTGGAGGACCGCACGCGCGGCGAAGCCCGTCACGCGCTGGACGAGCTGCGCGGGGTCGGCATGAAGGATCTGGTGATGGTGACAGGCGACCGCTGGAGCGTTGCCCGCCGCGTCGCGCGGGAGATGGGCTGCACCGAGGTGCAGGCCGAGGTCTTGCCCGCGGACAAGCTCGAGCTGGTGGCGGCGATGAAGCGTCGCGGCCACAAGGTGGCGGTGGTGGGCGACGGCGTGAACGACGCGCCGGCCTTGGCGGCGGGCGATCTGTCCATCGCGATGGGCGCCGCCGGCAGTGACGTGGCCATCAATTCCGCCGCGATTGCCCTGATGAACAACGACCTCCGCCGTCTGCCGTTTTTGATCAAGCTCTCCCGCCGGACGATGAAGGTGATTCACCAGAATCTGATTTTCGGCGTGGTGTTCATTGTGCTTGGCCAGGTGGCCGCCGCGAGCGGATTGATGAAAATTCCGATCGTCGGCGCGGTGCTGCACATGCTGGCGGCAACGTTCGTGATCTTCAACTCCGCCCGCTTGGTCCGCTTCGGCGACGAGGAAGACCTGGCGCAGGGCCAGGCCGAAACGGCGCCGGCGCCCAGGGCGAGAGTGGAAGTGGTGGCGGTGGAAGCGGCAGCCACAAGCCACTAGCCACAAGGTAAGGCACGTCGGTGGCGAAGTGAGAGCGTTGATTCGTTAACTCGTTACTTCGTTGCTCGTGGTTGGTGAATGGAAGTGTTTGTTCGATGAGACGGTCGCATGGTTGACGTGAATAACAACAGATTGGCCTTCCCGGTCTCGTGCCGGAGTGCCGGTACACAGCCGCGAAGCGGCGTTGTATATAGCCCAGGGCGAGCCGTACCCGGCGAGCCCTGGGGTAGCGGCCCCAACGAAATGAAGCCCCGGAGGGGCGTCTTGTTGTTCCACGCGTTCAGGCGTTCGCACTACGATACGACGCCCCTTCGGGGCTTGGATGGTATAGAGCAGCCTGTCCCAGGGTTCGCGGAGTACCGCTCACCCTGGGCTGTAGATGACGCCCCTTCGGGGCTGTGTGCCGGCACTCCGGCGCGAGACCGGGAAGGCCAGTCTGTTATTTCCCGCGATTACAAAGAAATAAAAGTAACCGAAGTGACTAGAGAAATCAGTGTAACGCTGTTTGCGACTGGCCTTGCCATACCTGGTGGCTTGTGGCTAGTGGCTTGTGGCTTGGGTGCGTAATGATTCGATTCCTGTCCATCACGCATAACACGTTCATCCAGACGATCCGCCAGCCGATCTACGTCGTCGTGATCCTGGTTGTATTCGCGGTGCTCGCGTTGACGCTGCCGCTGGCGGGGTGGACGGTTTCGACGGACTATCACGCCACCGACCAGTTGTTCCTGGAGGTGCTGGGGCTGGCGAATCTCGGGGCGGCGGGGCTGCTGCTGGCGGCCTTCAGCGCGTCCAGCGTGCTGGCCAGGGAGATCGAGGAACGCACCGCGCTGACGGTGATTGCCAAGCCGGTGGCCCGGTCGACGTTTGTGCTGGGCAAGTTCGCTGGCGTGGCCGGGGCCGTCGCGATCGGGTTTTATCTGTGTTCGATCGTTTTCCTGCTGACGATCCGTCACAAGGTGATGTCGGCGGCGTCGGATTCGTTCGATTGGCCGGTGATCGTGATGGGGGTGTCGGCGCTGCTGTTGACGACGGCCGTCGCCATCGCGGGCAACCTGGTGTTCGGATGGCACATGACGTCCACGGCCGTCTGGTCGGGGCTGGCGTTTTTCACGGCGGCGTTTATGGTGGTGCTGTTTGTTGGCAAGGGGTGGGTGGCCGTGGTGCCGGGGTACGACGTGGTGCCCAATCCATTTCGCCCCGAGTCGCCGGTGATTACGGGCAAGCTTGTGACGGCGGTGGGGTTGATTTTCCTGGCCGTGATGGTGTTGACGGCGGTCGCGGTGGCGGCGAGCACGCGCATGGGCATGTTGATGACGCTGCTGACGTGCGGCGCGGTGTTTGTTCTGGGCGGCATGCATCCGAAGTTCCAGGTGTTGGCCCAGAGCGTGCCGGCGGTTCACGCGTTGACGTTCGCGCTGCCGAATCTGACGTATTTCTTCGCCGTGGATGCGATGGCCGATCCGAAGGTGAGCATTCCGCTGTCGGTGGTCGGTTGGTACGTGTTGTACGCGGCGGTGTACATCGCGGGCGTGCTGGCGGCGGGGATCGCGTTGTTCCAGACACGCGAATTGTCGAATCAGGAGGGCGGTTCGTCGCTGTCGGGGGCGATGGGCGTGCTGGCCTGGGCGGGCAGGGTCGAGGCGGCCGTGCTGGTCGTCGCGGGCGTGTGCGTGCTGTCGACGCTGTTTCGCGCCGGGTTGTCGGCGGCGACGACGGGTCTGCCGCTGCTGCTGGCGGGCGTGGGCTTGTGGCTGTTATGGGGTTTCTTCGCGCGAGGCCGACGGTGGGGGTTCGGACTGGTCGGCCTGCGTTTCGTGGCGCAATTGGCGTACGGCGTGCTGGGGTTGTACCTCATCACGCTTCGGCCCGACCTTGGCGCCAACACGACCGGATATCTTTTCGTGGGAGCGGTTCTTGCCGGAGTCGCCCTGTTGATCCTGGCGCTGCCGCACACGCGCCAGCATTTTGGATGGGTTCGATCAAACAAAACGCGTCAGGCCCTGCCCATGGCCGTGCACGGGCCCTCGCACGCCGCGGTGAGCCATCATGAGTGAACATCCTCTGCAAACACAACAACCCGCCAGTGATCCCCTCGACGTCGTCAGTCAGCGTCGCGGCAAGCATATCGCCATTGCCGGCTTCGTCGTGCAACTGGCCCTTAGCGGCGTGCTGCTGGTGATCTGGAAGCTGACGGATTCGCTTTCGGCGATGTCGCTGGGCTGGCTGATGATCAGCGGCAGCCCGCTGTGGCTGATGAGCGCCGTGCTGTTCTATGTCCGCCAGTTGGCCTGCCAGGAGACGCTCGAACTGGAGCAGATTTCCCGCCAGGCCGCCGCGGGGTCGATCTTCGAGGCCAACGACATTTCGCTCCGCCCGGCCGCGAGCCGCGTGGCGTTCGTCCTGCGGTGGGTCGTGCCGATTTTCTCGCTGGCGCTGGCGTTGTACCTCGTGGGCGCGGGGCTGATGATGATTCGCTCGGCCTGGCTCAGCGGGGCCGACGGCGAGCTGCCGATTTCGCAGGCGATGGCGTCGCAACTGACGATCTTCATTTTCGCGACGGTGGGCGTGGGTTTCGCGGCCTTTTTGTTCTCCCGCTATGCCACCGGGCTGGGCAGTCAACAAACCTATCGGCCGCTGCGGGCCACCGGAAGTTACCTGCTGGTGTGTGTGCTGGGCAGCCTGGTGCTGGCGGTGGCGCTGATGTTGGCGTACGGCAAGTATTATGCGTTCGATCGATATTTCGCGTTGGCGTTGCCGGCGGCGGCGATGATTGTTGCCGTGGAAATGATCTTCAACTTCGTGCTGGACATTTATCGGCCTCGCGTTCGCGGGCAGGAGGCCAGGCTCGCGTACGACAGCCGGCTGTTGAATCTGCTCGCCGAGCCAGGCCGGGTCGGGCACGGCATGGCGGAGGCGTTGAATTACCAGTTCGGTTTTGAGGTCTCCAAGACGTGGTTTTACCAGTTGTTGTCGCGGGCGTTGGCGCCGCTGATGCTGGCGGCGGTGCTGATCATGGTGCTCCTGACGAGCGTGGTGATCGTGCCGGAGGGCGACCAGGCCGTCGTCTTCGTCATGGGCAAGGCCAAGCCCGAGACGCTCAAATCGGGGCTTCGCGTCAAGCTTCCCTGGCCGCTCGCGACCGCCGAAATCATCGACACCAGCGCCATTCACGAAATCCTCCTTGGCACCGGCGCGGCCCGGACCAGCGAGGACATCGAGAAGAACTACATCACCAGCCCCGCCACCGGGCGGAAGGAAGTGCAGCTCTGGACCACCGAACACGGCACGCAGGCGGAGAATGATTTCCTGGTGGCCGTGCCGGCGTCGCGGGACAATCCCGCCGCCGTCAACGTCATCAAGCTGGTGACGTGCGTGCAGTACGTCATCGACGATCCGTTCAAGTATTCGTACACGTACGACGACGCGCGGGCGCTGCTCGAGTCGGTGGCATACCAGGAGATGGTCCGCTACCTTGCCAGTGCCACGTTGCTGGAGGAGGACGGCACGCATCCGGGCCGGCCTCAGGCGATCATGACGACGGGTCGGCAGGCGGCGGCGGTGGCGTTGATGGAACGCATTCGCGGCCGCGTCGGGCCCGCCGGACTGGACCTGGGCGTGGCGATCGTGAACGTGGATTTCCAGTCGGTTCACCCGCCCGCGTCGGCGGCGGAGGCGTTCGAGAAGGTGCTCGCCGCCGAGCGAGGCCGCGACGTGCAGCGGTACGAGGCGCAGAAGCAGGCGAATCTCATTTTGGCGCAGGTGGCGGGCACGCCGTCGGCGGCGTTGAGGCTGGCGTTCGCGATCGACCGCTATCAGAACCTCGAATCGCTGTCGCTGTCGCGTGAGGCGAATCTGGCCAAGCAGGTCGACACGTATCTCAAGCGGGCCTTGGATGACCTGGCCACGCTGCGTGAGGAGATTGAACGGGACGAGCTTTCGGGCAAGGCGTACACGGTGGCGCGTGTGGCGGAGGAGCAGGCGGCGGGCGAGTCGGTGGACATCGCCGACGCCGGCGACGCGCTGGCGGACAAGCGGCTGCTTCGCGAGGAGTACCGCCAGTACATCGCGACGTTGCAGGCCCTCAAGGCCGACCCGGCCTCGGTGGATTTGGCCAAGGCCCTCGACGACGCCAGTCGGCAGGCGAATGAATTGTTCGCCAAGGCGCAGGGCGAGCCGGCGCGTCTGTTGGCCGAGGCCCGCGCCGACCGGTGGTCGCGCGTGATGGCCGAACGGGCGCGAGCGGAGACGTTCGACCGCGAGTTGGCCGCCTTCGAGGCCGCCCCGCAGCTGTACGTCTTCGACCGCTGGATGGACGTCATGGACCAGACGCTTCCGGACATCACCAAAAAGATCATCGCGGCCCCGCGACATTTCTATGAAGTTTGGTACGACCAAAGTCGCGGCGCCGGGGCCATGCAGGGCGCGCTGGAAGATCGGTAACGAGAACGTAGCATGGGCGTCCCGCCCATGCGTTCCACGGGCGTCTCGCCCGTGGTGAGGTTGGCTGGATGTTTTGTACGGTGGATTGTTGACGCCCACACAGATGTGACGTTGAGTCGGCGTGTGGTGTGGACGTGTTGCCTGTCGTTACGGTTGCATGGGCGAGACGCCCATGCGACTCACGGGCAAGATGCCCGTGCTACGGTTTGAACAGCCTGATAACGAGGAAATGATTGATATGAAAAAGCACAAGGTAATTTTCGTGATGGCGGTGCTGTTGGTGGCGGTGTTGTTGGCCAACACGGTGATGTTCGCGGTGGACGAGAAGCGCGACATCGTGTTGCTGGCGACGTTCAATTCCATCGGCGAGCCGATCTGGGGCAACCGCGACGATGCCGCCGGGCTGCATTTCAAGGCCCCCTGGCCGATCCAGAAGGTCGTCCGCTACGACAGCCGCCAGATGGTCTTCGAGGACGCCCTCCAGGAGGTCGCCACCGCCGACAAACAGAACGTGCTCGTCATGATGTTCTGTGCGTGGCGGATCGACGACCCGGCCTTGTTCTACCGGGACGTCAAGACCGAGACCAACGCCGAGAAGAGTCTCCAGGACCGCCTGCGATCGACCAAGGCCGACGTGATTGCCCGCCGCGCGTTGAGCGACCTGGTCAACACCGACCCGGCCCGCATGAAGCTCGAGGACATCGAGGTGGAGATTCGCAAGGAACTGACCGTTTTCGCCAAGAAACGCGGTATCGAGATCACGCAGTTGGGCATCAAGCAGTTGGGGCTGTCGGCCCGCGTGAGCGAGACGGTCATCGAGTCGCAGATCAAGGAGCGCGAGCAGGAGGCCCAGACGTACCGGACCGCCGGCGAGGCGACCGCGACGGCGATCGTCGGGCGCGCCCGCGCCGCCAGCGACACGATCCTCGCCTTCGCCAAGCGTGACGCGGCCATCATCAAAACCGAGGGCGTCCGTGACGCCGCAACATCCTATGAAGCCTTCAGCAAGCACGAAAAACTCAGCATGTACCTGCGCCTGCTGGAGACCATCCAGAACGGATTCACCCGCAACACGGAAATCCTGCTGGACTTGACCAACCCCACCCTCGTCCCGCTGCCGCCGAGCATGGAAAGCCTCGGCATCCCTCGCGAGAGACCCATGAGCGGCGGGGGGACGGCGGCGGCGAAGTGAGGAAGAAGCCAGTAGCCAATAGCCAATAGGTAAGGAACGTTGGTGGCCACGGCAAAAATGAGATGTGTTGGCTTGACGATGCGGTGCGACATGTGGAATGAGATGCGAAAAATGCAAACGAGGATTTGCCCGGAACCAGTGTGATGCTGTATACGCCAAATCCTGCCATACCTGATGGCTATTGGCTACTGGCTATTGGCTGAGGAGATAGATGATGGCTGACCATAATCACAAACACGATCACGATAACCACGAGCACGGCCCGGCATGTAATCATGGGCACGATCACGACCACGAACCTGGCGTAGGATGTTGTGCCCACGGGCACGGGGTTGTGGACGACGGGCCTTTGGATACGTCGAACATGGACGTGGCCAGCCGGAGTTTGGCCGACGCGTTGCGGCTGAGTTTCCGCGTGCTGTCGGTGCTCATGATTGGCGTGCTGATCGCGTTCGCGGTGAGCGGGTTTTCGTTCGTCGACAGCGGGCAGGTGGGCGTGAAGAAAGTCTTCGGCCGCGTGACGGGCACCAGCCCGGCCGGCGGCGGACTGACGTACACCTGGCCGTATCCGGTGGGCGACATCGAACTGGTCGACGTCCGTGAGCGGCAGTTGCAGATCAAGGATTTCTGGATGCTCGAAAGTGCCGCCGACGTCGGCAAGGACGTCTCGCAACGCACGACGATGTCGAAGGGCCTGCAGCCCGTGCTCGACGGCGCGCTCTTCACGGGCGACCGCAACCTGATTCATGCCCGCATCGACTGCCGCTACCGCGTGACGGACCCCGTGACGTACCTCGCCCAGATCGCGCAGGTCAAGAGCAGCGATATCCTGGCTGAACGCGATCGCGATAAGGCGCTGGAGGAAGTGGTTCGCATGGCCGTCTGCCGGGCGGCCATTCGGTCGGCGGCGGAGCGGACCGCGCAGCATCTCAAGACGTACAAGAACCATTTCGAGGAAGTGGTTCGCGTGTCGGCCCAGCGGGAATTGGACGCGATGCTCGGTGGCGCGGGGGCGTCGCAGGTGGTGGTGCTCAACACGTTGTTGATGGACGTTGAGTGGCCTGTGCAGGCCCAGCCGGCGTACGTGGCCGCCGACCAGGCGCGGAAGAATTTCCAGACCCGCAAGAACGACGCGATTCGTCAGGCCCGCGAGGTGCTCAATCAGACCGCCGGCGAGGAGTACGCCAGGTTGGTCGGTGTGCCCTGGCAGGACGACGTGCCCGAGGTCGGCAGCGACACCAATCTTATTGGGCAGTATCAGTGGCTTCGCGAGGAGGCCAATCGCAAGCTGGCCCTGGCGGCGAAGGAAGACAGGATCGAGAAGGGTTCCGCCCGCGCCGCCGAACTGCGGGCCGAGGCCGACGAACTCGAGTCCAAGGCGTTGATCGCGCTGGAACGCGTCGGCGACGAACTGACCTCCGGCCGCGTGAAGGGCAAGGCCAGCGAAATCCTCGCCAAGGCCCGCGCGGAGTCGATGGATTACATCCTGGCCATGAAGGCCAGGGAGGACCGCCTGACGCAACTGCTGCCGGAGTACGAGAAATCGCCCGAGATGCTGATGGACCGTCTGTGGCGCGAAACGTGGGACCAGGTGCAGGGGTCGCCGATGGTGCTGCGGCGATTCATACCGTTCGCGGACGGCCCCCGCACGGTGATCCAGCTTGGCCCGAACCCCGACCATATTAAGGCGTACAACAAGGCGCACGCGGACTGGCTCAAGGGCGAAGCCGCCCGCAAAGCCAAAACGGAATTACCGCCGGCGCCGTGAGACGGCCGATAGTCGAAAGTCTTTTTTTGCCACAGAGACACAGAGGACGCAGAGATTCTCTGTGTCACTCTCTGAGTTCTCTGTGCCTCTGTGGTAAAAAACGCAACGAGGAAAACCGATGCCCGCCGTTATCGAAGCTTTGAACGTGACGAAAACTTTCCGCGACTTCTGGCTGCGCGAGAAGGTCACCGCCGTCAATGCGCTGGACCTGACCGTCGAGCCGAGGCAAGTGTTTGGCCTGCTCGGTCCCAACGGGTCGGGAAAGAGCACGACCATCAAGATGATGCTCGGCCTGCTGTTTCCCACGCGCGGACGCATCAGCGTGTTCGGCAAGCTGCCCACGGACGTGGCCGTCAAAAACCGCATCGGCTTTCTGCCGGAGGAATCGTACCTCTATCCGTTCCTGGACGCCCGCGAGACGCTGGATTATTACGGACGGCTGTTTCATCTGCCGCGAGCCGACCGCCGCCGCCGCATCGAGATGCTGCTGGAAATGGTCGGGCTTTCGAGCGTGGCGTACCGCCGCGTGGGCGAGTATTCCAAGGGCATGCAGCGGCGGATCGGGCTGGCGCAGGCGCTGATCAACGATCCCGACCTGCTGATTCTCGACGAGCCGAC
Organism: Phycisphaerae bacterium; assembly: GCA_009783465.1. Classification (GTDB taxonomy): domain Bacteria; phylum Planctomycetota; class Phycisphaerae; order SM23-33; family SM23-33; genus WRDM01. The sequence goes on from WRDM01000006.1 coordinate 83,968, forward strand.
CAGCGGCATGGATCCGATCGGCACGCGGCAGTTCAAGGATTTGATTCAGACGCTGGCCCTTCGCGGCAAGACGATCGTGCTGTCGAGCCACCTGCTCGGCGACGTCGAAGACGTGTGCGACCAGGTGTGCATCCTCTACGGCGGGCGGAAGCGGGCGCTGGGGCGGGTCGACGAACTGCTGGCCAAGACCGACGCGATGGAACTCACCGTCGACACGATCGACGAGGCGACGATGGCGCAGATCGAAGCGGTGTTGGCCAAGCAGGGCAAGGCCGTCCGCGGCGTCAAGCCGCCTCGTGACCGGCTGGAAGATCTGTTCCTGCGGATCGTTCGCGAGGCGCAGGCGCAGAAGGTGTCGACGGGCGGCGCGATGGCCGGCGGGGCGGTGGCGGAATTTTTGCGTGTCGGCGGCGGATCGCGGTCGGTGATCGACGAGCTGGTCCAGTCGGCGGATTCCGACGCGCCGAAAACCGAGCCGGTGCACGTGTCGGCGGCGACGGAGTCGTCGTCGATTGAGCGGGATGTGTTGCGGCAGTTGGAAAACGCCGACACCGCGCCAGCGGAGGTATCTATCGTATCCACGAGCAAGCCTGCTACGGGAGATTCACGCGGGCAAGATGCCCGCGCCACGTTGCCGGCGGCTTCGCCGTCCGCCAAGGCGCCCGCCAAGCCGGCGCCCGCGCCGCAGAAGGATGCCGACCGGTCCGTGATTGATTCGCTGCTGTCGCGTGACCAGGAGAAGGGCCAATGACCAACGTCTGGGCCGTCACGAGAGCGACGTTCATCCAAAGCCTCCGCTCCAAGGTCGGGCTGGCGGCGATGATTCTGTTGGCCGTCCTGCTGCTGGCGGCGCCGATGATGGTCAACAACGGCGCCGCTCCGCTGGCCGACCGCATCCGCACGTTTCTCTCCTACAGCCTCGGACTTACGGGCGTCATCCTGGCCGTCATCACGATTTTCCTCGGCACGACCTTTCTCTGCGCCGACGTGCGGCAGAAACAGATTTTCATCCTCGCCGCCAAGCCCGTGGCCCGGTGGCAGTATGTTGTGGGACGCTGGCTGGGCGTCGTCCTGTTGAACGTGGTGCTGCTGGCGATCGCCGGCGCCGGCGTGTACGCGGGAGCGCAATACCTCCGCAGCCAGCCGGCCCTGAGCCCCACCGACCGCCGCGCCGTCGAGACGGAAGTGTTCACCGCCCGTCGGCAGATCGCGCCCGATTTCTCTCGCGACGACGAGTACGTCCTTGCCACCATCGAAGGCGAGATCGAGCGGCTCCGCAGGGAGCACGCGCTGGAGGACGTGATTGCCGGCTATCTGCCTCGCGCGGGCGGAAACCGCGAGGAGGCGTTCAACCTCGTCAAGCAGGAACTCGCGAAGATGGCGCAGGACTCGAAGCAGTCCTTCCGGCCTGGCGGGGGCAGGGCGTATGTTTTCCGCGACGTCCAGGTTGCAGGGATGACCCGCACGGCGTCGGCGACGGTGGACAAGCTCGCCGCCGAAGAACGCACGCTGTTCCTGGAGATTTCCGACTCGCTGGCCTCCGAACTGCTGCCGGGCAGGCCCGTGAATGTCAACGGGGCGCTGTCGCGCGTGCAGGAGGTGGTCGACAAGGGCGTGGTCCGTTCCGCGCTGGCGATGGTGAATACCGCCGACACGGGCAAACGTCAATTGCTGCTGGAGGCCCCCGCGCATGTGCTCGCGGAGTTCAAGCCGGACATGACGGTGAACATCCAGGAGGCCCCGTCGCGCGTGGTGAGCGTCGGCGGCACCCGGCTGCGGGTTGAGGTGGAGAAGGATTCGTTCGCCGACAAGGGCCTGGCCAATCTCAAGCGCGGCGACTACGTGGCGGTGGCGGTGGAGTTGAATTACAGCCGGCTTGAGGTCGAGGTGACGGAGTCGGCGTTTTTCAGCCAGGGGCTTGGCCGCCTCAGGGAAGGCGACCGCGTGGAGATCGCGATGGAGCCGATGATGGAGCTGAGTTACAAGCTCACGGCCGGCTCGTCGGTGCCCAGCGGGCAGACCGTCAGGAGCCTGTGGGACATCGGGCCGTTGAATACCGAGAACAGTCAGCGGGTGTATGAACGGATTCCGCAGAATGACGTGCCCAGCCGGAACGTGCGTGTGCTCGCGTCAGGCCGGTGCGTGGACAACGAGGGCGCGGTCGTCGCGGTGTTCATTAACGTCAATACGGGCGAGGGCGGCGGGCCTGTCACGTCGATCACGATCGCGCCGGGTGACATTTCGCTGCTGTACCCGGTGGGGTCGTTCGGGCCGAACCTGGCCTGGGCGCTGGTCACGATATTGGTGCAGTTGGCGTTCATCGCGGCGGTGGGCGTGCTGACGGCGACGTTTTTGTCGTTCCCGGTGGCGGTGCTGACGTCGGGCGCGCTGGTGCTGTTCGCGCTCATGATGGGCTACATCACCGACGCGGTGGGCTTCATGCCTTCCGAAGGCGCCAACTACGGCATGAAGGGCATCGTCTGGCTGTTGTCGCTGGTGCTGCCGAATCTCAGTGATTTGTCGCCGGCCCAGGACATCGTCAACGGCGTGGAGGTGGCGACGTTCACGGGCGGCTGGCGAAACATGGCGATGCGTCCCGGCCTGGACACGTTCTGGCAGGCGATGAAAACATTGCAAGCCCCGCTGTCGACGCTGATCGTGCTGGCGATCGGCTGTGCGATTTTCACGAAGCGGGAGCTGGCGAGAGTGCAGGTGTAACGGCAGCCAACCAGCCACCAGCCACAAGCCACAAGGTAAGGAACGCACAGGGCGAAAAAGACAATGATAGCGGAAATAACGATGCCTGTGACAACATCAGGATCGGCTGATATAGCAACCGAACGACGAATACCTTGTGGCGTGTGGCTAGTGGCTTGTGGCTGGTTTGGAGAATAAATGTCCATAAGCCCAACCAGACTTCGACAACTCGTATTCCTCGCCGCGGCTCTTGTGCTGCTGGGGTGCGGTTTTGCCATGCAGGGTTCGCTCAACGAGGTGACGGAGGCACACCAGATGGTGATGCCCGACAACGTCGTTCAGGAGAATCATCCCGAGCTGGTGCTGCTGGAAACCATGCCCGGCGGGCTGCGGGCGATCGTGGTGAACTATCTCTGGATGCGGGCCGAGGAACTCAAGCAGGAAGGGAAGTATCACGAAAGCCGGCAGCTGGCGGAGATGATCTGCAAGCTCATGCCCCGCCAGACTGGCGTGTGGGCGTATCACGCGTGGAACAACGCGTTCAACATTTCCGTGGGCACGCACACGGCGGACGAACGGTGGGAGTGGGTCACCAGCGGCGTTCGGCTGCTGCGGGACAACGGCATTCGGTTCAATCCGCAGTCGCTGGAGCTGCACAAGGAACTGGGGTGGATTTTCTGGATGAAGATGGGCGGGCAGCTCGACGACATGCACAAGGAGTACAAGAGTCGCTGGGCGGGCGAGATGCAGTATCTGCTGGCCGCGCCGCCGCTGGGCGAGACGTCCGTTGTGGTCGACGCATTCGAGCCGATCGCGAAGGCGCGGATCATCAAGCCGTCAGAGAACAAGCTCGTCCAGCCGGGCGATTGGCTCGTTCAGCCGGGGCCTCTCGAAGAACTGCTCAAGGACGCCGACGTGGCGGCGCTGGCGAAGGCGTTGAAGGACGTGGGCGTCCACGTGCTCATCGCCAACGACACGGGCAAACGCGAGGAGGACTGGAAGGCCGAACTGGCCATGCGAAGCCCCGACATGCTGCCGCGGTCGTTCCTGTCGGCTTACTCTCGCTACAGCCTGGACCAGTCGATCCAGTCGGTCCGCCTCCAGCGCCCGCAGCTCAAGACCGAGCGCGCCCAGCGGGTGTCTGCCGTCATCAATGACGCCAGGTATGCCGATGGGCGGGCCAAGGCGCTGGCCTTCCTGCGGGCGCAGGTGCTCTGGAACGCCTACAAAATGGACCCGTCGTGGATGCACGAGATGATGCAGGTCTACGGGCCTCTCGACTGGCGGAGCGTCCAGACGCACGCGCTGTATTGGATGACGTACGGCTTCCACGCGTCCACCGGGCGGAACGTGGAGGAGATCGCCGGCAAAGTCGCCGCCGCCGAGGAATACAGCGCCCGCAAGCGGGACGAACGGGCCGGCGTCACGACGCTCAACAGCGACCGCGTCATGTTCAACGCGCTCAAGGATCTCACCTGGTTCGGCCGCGTGACGCTGCTGGAGGATCAACAATGGGTGACGGTGCCCGCCGAGTTCGACGCGCGCGGGCGCGTGATCGCGACGGTGCAGATCCTTCAGCCAGGCCCGTTGAGGCCGGAGTCGCCGGTGGTGCTGTACACCGCCGACGCGCGGTTCATCGAGCCGTTGAACAAACTGATGGATCACGTCATCCGCGAAGTGATCGCGATTGAAAACCAGGCGTACGAAGACAGCGTGTTCCGGGCCGGACATTTGAATTACATGGTGTCGGCCATGCGACTGCTGTACATGCTCGACCGGCCTCGCGAGGCGACGCGGCTGTACGAGGAGATGAAGGACAACTACAAACTTGGCGGCGACGGGGTGTGGGACAAGGACCTCGGCGACCTGCTGCGGGAGCGAATGTCCGCCGACGGCGGCAGGCCGATCACGTCCGAGGGCACCGCGCAGATCACCGCCGGGCTGGTGACGTGGCTGATGTTGCAGGCGGTTTCGTACGATCAGGCCAGCCTGGACCGCTCGCAGGAGTTTCTGCAATGGGCCCTCGACGTGCACACGGCGACGAATCTCGACACGAACGACCGCATCCGGCTGGCGCCGTTCGACGTCTTCGCGATGGTGGTCGCCCGCAACCTGTTGATCTCGCCCGAGGTGTACAGCATGCGGCTGGACATTCAGGACCGCGCCAAGCTCTGGCGAAGCCTGCCCGACGAGTGGCGGCTGCGGATCTACGACAGCCTGGTCGTCCCGCTGCGTGTGCAGTGCGCGCAGGAGAACGAGTCGTTCGAGACCAATTTCCGCGAACCGCCAGGCATGCGGGAGTTCCGGCAGCAGTAGCGAGGGGCTTCCCTTCTCATGGCGTAGACGAAATATTCGTTCGAGGGAAGCAAGCCAGTAGCCAATAGCCAGTAGCCATCAGGTATGGCTGGGTTTGCTGTAAATTACACGATCCTGATTTGCGTTTTTCGCGTATCGATCCCCGCTTTCATTGCCTTTTCGCTCTTGTCGTTCCATACCTGTTGGCTACTGGCTATTGGCTACTGGCTTGTTACCCTCGAACGAGTTTCTCACTCGTGCCACGAGAAGGGAAAGCCCATCCCGCGTCAGGCGATGTGTTGTCCGCCGTCGACGTAGAGCAGCAGGCCGGTGACGTAGGTGTTGTCGAGGAGGAACTCGGCGGCGGCGGCGATGTCTGCGACGTCGCCGGTTCGCCGGAGCGGGGTTTTGTCGGCGACGTGTTGCAGCCCTGCGTCGGTTCCGCCGGGCGGGGGCAGCACCGGGCCTGGGCAGATGCCGTTAACGCGGATGCGAGGCCCGAGTGACCGGGCGGCCATCTGGGTGAACTCCGCGAGCAGTTTTTTCGTCAGCGTGTACGCGAAGTACGCTCCGCCGGTGTGCGTGTGGGCGGCGTCGACGAGGTTGATGATGTGGCCGGGCCCGTCGCACTGGCGGGCGAAATCGCGTGAGAGGAGAAACGGCGCGCGGAAGTTGACGTCGAAGTGGCGGTCGAAAAAATCCTCCTCGGTCTGAAGGAATTCGCCGCGCTCGAAAATGGCCGCGTTGTTCACCAGCAGCGACAACGGCCCCATCGCCTCCCGCGCCCGGCCGATCAACTCGCGAACCTCCGCCGCGTCACCCAGGTCGGCCCGCACCACCTCGCACCGCCGCCCAAGCTGACGAATCTCCGCCGCCGTCGCCCGCGCGTCGGCCTCGGCGGCGCCGTAATGCAACACAACATCCCACCCACGACGCGCCACGCCCAGCGCAATTGCCTTACCCAACCGCCGGGCGGCGCCAGTGATTAACACGGTGTTGCTTGTTGTCACGGAGATCCTCCGTAGAAGTCTGTGTGCAAAAAAGTAACCCACCAGTTTGAGGATGCGTTCTCACACGCACTAGCCTTGGCGGGTTTTCTGACCATGAGTTTACGGCATAGCATCCCGATATGTAACAAAGTTTTTCAGGAAATTATCGACGTCTGGAATCATGGCTCCAGTTCCACAACCGCCCATTCCAGCGAGCTGAAGAAGCTCAGCGGCGAGCCGGTCAGGCGGAGTTGCAGGCGGTCGGGGAGTTCGACGGAACGTTCGATGTCGGAGACGGTCAGGTCGATGCGAAAACGGCCTTTGGCGGCGAGCGTTTTGGTGGGGAACTGTGACGCGGGCAGTTTGAACTCGATCACGTAGCCGGCGGCGGTGAGGCAGTAGGCGGCTTCGAGGGTTTTCGCAAACCGGTCGTCACCGCTGCCGGCGGAGACGGCGGCGGGGCCTGCGTTGCCTGGGCCTGGGCCGATTACGACTTGGCCGGCATTTTTCTCGCCGTAGACCTGGACGGGTTCGGGTTTGCCCGCCTCGGTTTGGCGGAGGTCGAGGTGGAACTCGATGCAATCGCCGTCCCACACGTTCGTGGTTTTGCTCCGCAGCAACGCCGGCGTGACGACCTCTACAGCCACATACAGCCCCTCGTTGTCCCACGCCATTCTTGCCTTGGCGTTGGTCATGGTCAACGGGAGCGGAGACCAATGATACTGCCTATCCACCGTCTCCGGATCCCATGGCCTTGGATGTCTCGGGGGTGGGCGGCTGCCCGAACTTCTGCTGTTGTGAATAATACCGGACACCTGTTGCGTTTTCGGGTTGTCCAGTTCGATCGTGACGGGGATGTCTTTCCAGTCGTCAAGATTTCCGTCGATCGTGATCGGTGTTTTGGTGCGGGGCACCTTGATGTGCAACCGTTCCAGCGGCACGACGGTGACGTTCATTTTTCCCGGCGGCAGGGGCAGCGTGAATTTCACGTTTTTATTGGCGGCGATTTTTTTGGGGTCCATCGCGGACACCTGCGTGGCGCGGACGGTGATGCTCCACTCTGTGGTCGGCGGTTTTTTGGGGTGGTTTTCGTCGGCGTCGTGGAATTCGCCCAGCGCGTTGAGGCAGGCGGCGGCGTAGATCTGGTAGCCCAGTTCGTTCACGTGCACGGCATCGCCGCCAAAGTGGACGGTTTTCGGTGGGACGTCCCGCACGGCGTTGTACAGGTCCTGCGTCGGAATCAGCAGGCAGTCCTGGTCCTCGGCGAGGTATTTGATGGCCCGTTCGAACAGTTTGTGTTTTTCCGGTTGGGGGTGGTCGACGTAGAGCGGCACGATCAGGCCGATGCGGGCACCGGTGTCGCGGCGGATGCGGGTGATGAGTGTGTAATACAGTTCGATGAATTCGTCGACCGTGAAGCGGCCCATGTCGTTGGTGCCGAGGTTGATGAGTACCCAGTTCGGTCGCCACGCGACGACGTGTTTGTCGAGCGTGGCCAGGTGATCGCGGACCGTCCAGCCGGAGTTGCCCTGCGCCACGACGCGTCGGGCCCCCTGACGCTGCCATCGCCGGTCGAACACGTTTTGCATGATCTGCGCGTAACGGCTGTCGGCGGTGATGCTGTCGCCGAGAATCAGCACGACCTCGCCCGGCTGAACGAGGCAGGAGGTGCGGTTAATCGCCGTCGTGGTCTCTTTGGCCATTGCCGGGCCGGAACGGCTTCCTAACGGAGGCACGTCGCCCGGCGACAGGGTTACGCCGCCAGCCGCCGGGTTGCAGCCGCTCCATGTCCACAACGCCAAACCCCATGTCAGAGCCAATGCGATTCGCGCCATGTTGCCCTCTGCGTTGAATTATTTCCCGATCAGCTTCCGTTTCTTGTCGAGGTAGTCGCGGAAATTTTTGTAGCTGATGTTTGGCGGGATCACGTGGTCCACGTGTGGGATGAAGCCGCCCTGGTCCAGCAGGGGTTTGATGCGTTCCAGTTCGCGGTCGATGGCGGCGCCGCCCTCGACCAGCGGCGGTTTGTCGATCGCGCCGCGGATCCGCATCTCGTTGCCGAATTCCTTCCGCCATGCGAACGGGTCGCAGCCGGCGGCCACCTCCAGCGGGAACATGATGTTCACGCCTTCTTCCAGCCAATTCGCCACGATGTCGTGCGGGTTGCCGTCGCAGTCGACCATGCTGATGCACGCGCCGTGTTTTCTCAATTCTCGCATGACCGCGCGATAGCACGGCTGAAGGAATTCGCGGAACATCGTCGGGCCGACGAACGGGCCGTTCTTGCAGGCCATGTCTTCCCACCAGAGGCTGTAGTCCAGCGGCACGTCGAGGGGGATCTGGCGGAGCTGGTGTAGCGACATCTCGGTGATGTGCTCGACCATCTCGTGGATCATCTGCGGATACTCGTAAAACGCGATGGAGAGATTTTCGAAGCCGATGTAGTGCCTCAGCCAGCCGTACGGGCCCGGAGGCCAGCAGGTGATCATCTTGCCGAACGACGCGGCCTGCCGGATTTTCTCGATCGTCGCGGGCGTGACGGTCCGCGCGGGGTCGTCGATGACCAGCCGCTCCTTGAGCGCCTTCCAGTCGTCGGGCGTTTCCACGGCGAATTTGATGTAATGCGGGATCGAGCTTTCCTCCTGGCTGTGGAGGAAGCGTTCGGCCGTGCAGCCCATGGCGTCGCGCACGATCGTTGAGTGTTCGCGCTGCTCGAGGACGATTTCCTCAAAGGCGGGATTCAGGTTGACGTTCAGCCAGAGGTGCTCGGTCTCGATGCGGTCCAGGCCCAGGAAATCGTCGAGCTTTTGCAGGAACATCGCGTTCTGCTCGTCGGGTGTCAGCTCCAGCGCCATGCCCTCCTTGAGCCATCTCCGGATGGTCTGCGGCCAATAGCCGAACTCAATGTCCGGCACGCGGTCGACGGCCTGGTACGTGAGCGTGCGGTAGTACCGATCACTGATGTTGGTGCGCATGCGTGACTCCTCGTAGCATGGGCGTCTCGCCCATGTGTCCCACGGGTGTCTCGCCCGTGGCTGCGGTTGGCAGGAGTTTCGTGACGCGAAACCACTGCCGCCCACATGGACTCCAAGATGTTCATTCCAAGGCCGCTTTGCATGGGCGAGACGCCCATGCGACTCACGGGCGGGATGCCCGTGCTACGATTACTTCCCGATCAGCTTGCGTTTTTTGTCAAGATACTCGCGGTAGTTTTTGTAGCTGATGTCCGGCGGGACGAGGTGGTCCAGGTGCGGGATGAAGCCGCCCTGTTCCAGCAGCGGTTTGATGCGGTCCAGTTCGCGGTCGATGGCCTTGCCGCCCTCGACCAGCGGCGTCTTGGCGATCGCGCCGCGAATCCGCATCTCCTTGCCGAACTCCTTCCGCCACGCGAACGGGTCGCAGCCGGCCGCCACCTCCAGCGGGAACATGATGTTTACGCCTTCCTCCATCCAGTTGCCCACGATGTCGTGCGGGTTGCCGTCGCAGTCCACCATGCCGAGGCAGCAGCCGTGCTTCTTCAGCTCCTGCCCGATCGCGTGGTAGCACGGCTGAAGGAATTCGCGGAACATTTTCGGCCCGACGAAAGGCCCGTTCTTGCTGGCCATGTCCTCCCACCAGTTGCTGTAGTCGATGGGCACGTCCAGCGGAATCTGGCGGATCTGCTGCACGGCCATCTCGGTCAGGTGCTCCACCATGTCGTGAATCATCTCGGGATATTCATAGAACGCGACGGAAAGATTTTCGAAGCCAATGAATCCGCGCAGCCAGCCGTACGGGCCTGGGCAGTGACAGGAGATCATTTTGCCGAACTCCGCCGAGTGGCGGAGGCGTTCGATCTCCTTGGCGGAGAAGGTTCGCACGGGGTCGTTGATGACCAGCCGCTCCTTGAGCGCCCGCCAGTCGTCGGGCGTTTCCACGGCGAATTTGATGAAGTGCGGGATCGAGCTTTCGTCCTGGCTGTGCAGAAACCGCTCGGCCGTGCAGCCCTGGTTGTCCCGCACGATCGTCGAGTGCTCACGTTGTTCGAGGACGACTTCCTCGAAGGCGGGGTTGAGAAAATTCCTCGTGCCGATGCCGTCGGCGTACAGCCGGTCAAAGCCCAAGAAATCGTCGAGTTTTCCCAGGAACATCTGGTTCTGTTCGTCGTCGGTCAACTCCAGCGGCATACCCTCCTTGATCCACCGGCGGATGGTCTGAGGCCAATAACCGAACTCAATATCCGGCACGCGGTCGACGGCCTGATACGTGAACGTGCGGTAATAACGATCCGTAACGTGGGTACGCATAGGGGACTCCTGTTTTGCGGTTATGGTATCCGCACGCGGCGGCGGAGGCAAGAGAAGGCGAGGCGACGAACAGGGCCATCGCATCTAAAAAGTCCCGTTTTTAGGCTGTAGGCTGTAGACTGTAGGCTGTAGGCGCGACATGCCGTGTCGAAAAATTTGTCGCAAAAACTGCCGCGACTACAGCCTACAGTCTACAGCCTACAGCCTTTTCGCGAAAAAACAGAGAATTTAGATGCG